>JARIGQ010000009.1 GCA_029288775.1 Candidatus Nomurabacteria bacterium
ACATAACTCCTGCAGCTACAACAGATACCATAATAAGCACTGAATAGATAAAGCTTGTAGAAGCAAACAACGAAGTACTCTTCCCTGCTTCAAAGGTAGGAGTAGCTATTCCAAGAGATTGGGTGAAGGAGGGTTCGAGGGAAGTATAGGAGGTAGCCATATTATTTGCGGGTATCAAATACTATTTGCATATCCGCTTCCGCTTGCTGGAGGAGACGTCTGGTGTTTTCTGTTGTGATAGAAAGGTTGCGTACTCCGTAGGAGTTTTCTTTGGGTCGAAGTGATAAGATTGTTTGCTCTTGAGGGGTAACCGGCAATCCGTCGAGGGACCAGGTATATTGTGCGGTAGAGCTGAGTCCCCTTTTAGTAGAAAGATAATACGGCTCAAGGGAAAGTGTGATTGCGTTTGTTAATTCTATGCGATTACCAAATGCATGAGCCATGAGTGTTCCTAAAATATCATCATATCCGTAGACAAGCGGCATAACTGGATGTGGCGAAAGAGAAATGGTATTTTCAGCTACTCCACCGAGCGCGCTTCGTACTCGCACTTTAATAGAAGTAGAATCAGATAAGGTGTCTAAAGGAATAAACGCTGATTGTTTCCCTGCCCCTGAGCTTGAGGAAAGATATTCATCGTTAACATACCACGCATATGAAAGAGATGCAGGTGCTTGCCCTATATCGGGAAGAGCGGTTACTTTCACCACTGATCCTTCGGCGGGAAGCGCACGCCCTTCGTAAAATGCTGGTACATAGCTTTCTACTGCTTCCCAAAGTAGCTGTACATACTGTGGGGCTACGGTGATTGAGGTAATGACGCTATTGCCTTTACTGTCGGTCAAAGAAGCATCGACTGGAAATGAGGACCCAGACGGCCCTGTTGTTACTGTAAGGTCTCGTACCCCTAGTCCACGCTTCACTTCTTTACCTTTTACCTTCCATATAACTAGAGAGGTATCTACATCCATATCGTAACTTACTAAGGTAAGTTTTACTTGAGAGTTAGGGGCAGGATTTTCGGGATCAATAGTAATTACAACCGAGGCTGCATGCGCCCACCCTACTCCCAAAAGTAGCATACAGGTAATCAAGAATGATCTCATAGAGTTTGAGCTTGCTCCTTCTCTTCTTTCATGGCTTTAATTTGGAGCAGTTGTGAAGGATCACTCGTAATGATTTGGTCCTCGGTATAGCTTGCTACTACTTTGATGGCTACGTGCTTGAGTCCTGCAAAGAATATTCCCTCACCCACACCTGATTCAAGCAGAAGGAATTTCTCTTCATCGGTAAGGTTGAAAGTTTTTTGCACCACATCAATGGATGAAGGCGATTGTTTGAGAAGGAGCTGAATGGATGAGTTCGTAATAATCGGTAATCCGTATGGGCTTTTAAGAAAGTCGCCAACGTCTTGGGTGATAGTTGCAAGCCCTAAATAATATTTTCGGCCACGCTTCGCAAGACCAAATAAGAAGGAAGCGGTATCATCATTTTTCATCATAATCCACGCTTCATCCACCACAAGCAAGCGTCTCTTGATGTTTTTACGCACAGCATTCCATATATAGTGGGTGATAATGTACATAGCCACTGGCTTGAGCTCGTCTTCCATATCGCGAATAGAGAAACATACCAGCTTTTTATTAATGTCCACGTTCGATGGCTGATTGATGAATCCTGACCATGTACCTTTGGTGTACTTTGAAAGACGGGCTAGCAAGTCATCCGATCCTCCAATTCCCTGAAGTACTGTTTCGAAATCCGAAAGAAGGGGCGGTTCAAGCTTGGTGAAGTCTATATCACCTGTAATGTCCTTGAGCGCATAGGTTTCCGTAATTGCCTGATCAATAATGGCATCTTCTTCTGGAGTAAGTCCTCCCAACATGACACGAAAGAGGCCGACTAAGTTTACGATATTGGATCGAAGCACTTCAGATGGAGATTCATCTTCAGTCGGTGCCGGAAGATCAAAGGGGTTGATGTGGTGTTCACTTGTGAGGGAAATATCAAAATATCTACCCCCTACGGATTCAGCGAGATACTCATACTCGCGTTCAGGGTCGATGATAATGACCTCCGTATCAAACATAAGCGTACGCAGGATTTCCAATTTGGTAGTATAGCTTTTACCGGAACCAGATTTTGCAAAGACGATGGAATTATAGTTTTCAAGTGAAAAACGGTCAAAGAGAATAAGCGATCCATTATGGCGGTTAAGACCGTACAAAATACCTCTATCTGATGAAAGGTCAAAAGAAACAAATGGAAAGAATGAAGAAAGGGGCGAAGTGTTAAGTTTTTTCTTGATGAGAAGCTGGTCCTGACCAAGGGGGATTGTTGAGAGAAAGCCAGTATCTTGCTGGAAAAGTGCAGGTTTTACATATACGAGACGAGATTCAAGAATATTTTTGATTTCATTTTCCACCTTGTCTACTTCTGCTTCACTTGATCCATAGATAGAAAGATAGAGCGCCACCTCAAACATCTTCTCTTGTGCTTGGGTAAGACCATCACGGAGATCTTCCAAATCTTGATAGGCAACATCTAATGTCGGGTCGCGCACTAGCCCCTTCTCTTCTCTGGTCATGATTTGGCTTTCCACTTCCGCTACTTTTCGTTGGAATTGCTTCATGACATCCCCCGTATCAAGTGGAGTAACATGAATGCCAACATCAAATACTTTATCCAAGTTAATAATTGGTGAAAGCCAATTGTCAGTAAGAAAACGAGGATAAGATACCACGAAATAGGAACGGACAATATTAGTACCGAGATTTAAATATTTTGGCTGTATACCAAGGGCCGACGGAGCAATAATGTCCTTCAATTGCATTTCCGCTACTTTATATACCTGGTCAGGAAGCACCGGATTAACGGGGCTTGTAGGTTTATTTTTATTTAAAAAATCAAAGATTCCCATAGTGGTGATAGGTATTATTGTGTGCTTTGAGTGACATGCGGAGCGTCACGATCTTGCTCGCCAGGGTTAAAGAGTTTGTAGAAGAGTTCAACCACTTCTTCCGTGCCTAGTTTTTGCGCGCGAATACCAAAGCGAAGCAATCCCTGGATTACGGTTGCGATGCGCTGTTCGAGCTGAATGCGCGCTGCATCGAAACCGTCTTGTCCTGTCATTCCCGCTTTACCTCCGCCAAATGAAAGTAGGCCAGCTCCCCCTGCTCCGCTTGCTTGTGCGGGTAAATACGGAATCACGATGAAGAAATGTTTGGTCATGATATTGGTTTCTTCAGCAAATTTGTTGATGAATCCCATATATTCATGAATTTGAATCTTCAATAAGTCCTCCTTTACTTCAGCCGAGCGAGCCTGAAGCAATTCCATATAGGGTTTGATGTTGAGTCGGCGCGATTGAATGAAGAATTGTATGGGGAAATCAAGGGAATTGAGAAGATTTTGAAACTGAAGAAGGATAGCCTGTTGTTCATCCTCGCTTTTAAGAGCCAAGTTTAAGGAAGAGGTAATCAACACAGAACGAAGTTCCCCGTTTTTTAGGACAATAATGCCATCGCGAACTCTATCAATGGGTACAAACTGTTGTGTAGCTGCTCCTGCTGCCATGTTTGCAGTATAGCAAAGTAAACCTTATCTTTTATCGGAAACAGTTGATAGTATCTCTAGGAATTGTCAGGAGGTAACTGTGTTCTATCAAGAACATCCAATCCGAGCGCGAGTTCATGAAGTTTGTCTTTGCTTGCTTTTTCTAAAGTAAGTTCTTTGGTGGTTTGTGCTACCACTTTATCGACATTGCTAGAAGTATTTGTACTTGTTGGGGTTTGGGCAGGTTGTTTCCAGGTATAAATTTTATTGCCGGTGTAGTAGCCAAACGCGCTTTCTAACACATCTGCAAAGGGTCTATTGTTAAGCTTAAGAAATGCCAAGGAAAGAAAAAGTGCGGAGACTATGACAATAAGGATTACTGCGATTATCTTAATAGGAATAAAAGTCCAAATAATGAAGGAAAATCCCCCGGCACCAAGGATGTAGCCAAACTGGCGAAGGGAAAGCGGGCCTACTACTTTGTCTTCTACGTCGATAAATTGAGGAACTCTGAATTGCATGATGAGCCCAGTATAACAGCCCCTAGCGGGGAGGAATAGTCTTATTCTTCTACCACTTCTCGATACGGATCCACATTATAGTGGGTGGGCGCTTTGGCGTAAGTTGCAGATCGAGATACAGCATCCACAGGAACAGGGTTTATATTTTCCTCTGTGATTTGAGGGAGAACAACACCTGAATCTAGTTCGCCTTCATTTTGTTTAGATGAAGCTATTTGTTCTTGAATTTTTTTCAAACGCTCAGTCACTTCTTCATCATTGGGAATAGTATCCAAAATTTTAAGTTGATCCATCAGTGCAGAGCGAGATCCTGGTATGAGATTTGGTTGGGTTGGTTGGGTAGCAGGTTGAGGTGCTGTTGCTTCAGGTGAAGCCGGTGGAGTAGGTTCAGATACAAACGGTCCACGCTTTGTGGTATCGAGTAGTTCTTTACGTAACTCCTCTTGAGATCTCCCCTCACCTTTGAACTCAAGTGTTACCATTTCTGTAGGTGCTTTGCCTAGTATTTGTATGCGGGCTTTTTCTAGAATGGTTTTATCCAGATCAGCAGCAAGCTTGAGGGCTTCATCTTCCGAAAGACCTAACATATCAATGATCCCCTGCACTGCATCTTGTGGTTTAAGAGCCCCTATAAGAAGAAAGATAATAAGATCGGACAGCGCGGAATATTTACTTACTTGGAGGGTATAGGCTTTTCCTAGAATGGCGGTAGTTGTATTGACTTCTCCTCCATCAATAAGTCCCTGTATTTCTGCAGGAGCACTGCCGTAGAGTTCATCTAAATTGTCAGCAATGTAGTTAGGATGCATAAAGGTTAAATGGTAGCCGCTTGAGGTTGTGTAGAAGTTCCCGTCTGGTTGGTAGAAGGAGAGTTTTGGCTTCTTAGATTCGGAGTAGTATTCCCAAGGTTTTGATTTTGCTTATGAACTCGTTGTGCTGCAAGGGCTTCGCTGTAGCTTCCATAAGAAGTTCCATTAAATGAGTACTTTCCATCCTGAGTTTTATTAATTCCTCCTACGCTTGATGGAGGAGTAGAAGTGGAAGATGGGGAATTGGGCACAAGCCCTGCTGCATCAAGTGATGAAGTATCAAGATTTGGGGAGCTTGTTTGTACTGAAGAAGGCGTGGATGTTGCAGGTGATGCAGATCCAGGTACTGATTGGGTTGAATTACTTTTAATATAATCTTGTATATCCTTAGGCAAGGAATCAAAATATTCTTGTTTTTTATCCTGGTCGTTAATTTTATCGTATTTATCTTTTGCTTTTATTTTATCTTTTTGGAATTCATCGCGAATCTTCTGCGCATCACTTCTCATGAAAAGCGCTCTTTGGCCGAGTTCCGTAGGATTGCGCGTGGTTTGCGTAAGATAACTATCTGCAACCCCCGCCTTCTTTTTCTCTGCAGAGTTTATGTAGTTAAGTTTTGCTCTAGTTGTTTCTTTTTGAGTTTTATAGCGTTCATCATAATTTTGTTTAAGTCCAGTTTGCATACTAAGGCCCATACCCCCCGTAATTCCGGCGGTTGCTAATCCTTTACTTACCAAACCCACATTACGCGCATCAAACGTGCTTTGAGCAAGTGAGTTGCTTAATGTATATAATCCTCGACCCATTCGGGAGGCTTGGGCATTTTTCATCCAATCACTATCACGCCAACGGGCTGCTGCTGCCCCAAGGCTTCCTCTAGCCAATACCCCTGTCCCTGCAGTTGCTGCTGCAAGTCCAAACCCTCCTACTTTGCCAAGGGCGTTTGTGGCAAATTGCCCTACTTCTCCTGCAAAATAAGTGGTTACCTTAAGCATAATGTGGAGCATGACCAGCATCATGGTGATATTGAAAAACGTCTGTATAGATGCCCCACCGCCCGTAAAAGAATTACCACTTACTTGTGAGATAGTTCCAAACACTTCCATAAATTTGAGAGTGAGCGCAAGCATGATCATAAATACCGGAGCTACGATGAGTTGTTCAAAGAATATTTTCCGTACTTTCATTGCTGCTTCACCAAGTTTAGGGACTACGCTATCTATAAGAAGAATTGGAGATGCGATGATAATAAACACCAAGGCTGCCGCACGGCCTACAATAATAGCGGTTGCTTTAAAGAATATATACGCGGCATAGAGGACAAAAACTACAGCAAGAAGCGCTGCTGGAGTGCTGTTGAGTGAGTTCACAAAACCGCTTTGGGAAGTGCTCACATTAGTTGCACTCCCAACGAGTCCATAGAGTCCCAAGCGTGTCATAATAAGCGCCCCGGGAGTGTTTTGGCCTAAAGCAGTAGCTGCATTACTAAAATCCGTAGTAAGCGGTTCTGACCCCACTGCACTTGCGTATACATTTAGCGAAATAACATTCGAGATATCTGTAAGGGTACGAGTTACGGGATAGGAAAAGTTTACAAAAAGGGCAAAAATTACAAGCCACCCAACGTATTTAGTGAATGTTTCTTCTTTTCCTATGATGTACATAAAACCAAGATACAAACCGGCAAACACTACCACAAGCGAGATGATTTGTCGCACCACCAACCAGATTGGGTAAAGGCTGTCAGGTGCCCATTTGCTAAATCCAAGAACACTGACCTGAATTGCATAATTCATCATATTGGCACTCACCCACACCAAAAATCCGGCAATTTGAAGGAGAGTGTTTTTAATAATCCAAGCAATACCGCTATCAATACAGTTGGTTATGCTTCCTTTTATGATTCCACATTCATCTTTAGTTCCGGGGGTTACTGCGGTTGCGGCGGATGTTCCCGAGGTGCTTATAGCGGTTGCATTATTAAGAGAAGATGCCGCATCGCTTCCGGCTGTTATGGTGCCATTTTGAATTTGCTTTGCCTGAGTAATAAGATCATTTAATCCATGTAGTCCCCCACCCGTTCCGTTTGATCCCGTAAGAATCGATTGCTGTTCAGCAATTCTAGGTATTCCTGTAAATGCTGTAGACCATGCCCCTACAGTCTTATTAAGAGCATTGAGTTGAGTTTGTGCTGGTTGTAAGGCATTGTTTTGACCTGTCGTAAATTCTTGAAAGTAAATATTTTGAAGGGAAGTAAGTGTTTGAACATTTTGATCCAATGCTGCCAGTTTTTGTGTTTTATCTGTACCATCCGGAAGTTTTTGTGTTGCTGTTTTAAGAGTGTCCAATGCCTGAAAGGTTGCACTAAAAACACTCGCCGTTTGTGCGAGAAAATAATCATAGGTGCCCGCATTTGCTTTATCTACCAGACGATCAGCATTTTGTGCAGAAACTAATCCAGTAGTGGAGAAAAACCCTGTAAAAATGAGGAGCGATATAACAAAAACTCCGAGACGTCTCATGCGCGTAGTGTATCACGCAGGAATCTCGGAGTTCTGTTGATGGAAGAGTTTCCGGTAATACTATCCCCCCGCCCCTACATTTGAGCTTGAATTGGAGGATCCTTGTGAGGCTCGCATGGATTCACACCTGGTTTGGAGATTGGTAAGATCTCCATTTGAACCCATATCACTTTCTACCTGGTCCTTGTACTTTGCGTAGGCAGTTTTACGCATGATGGTGGTATTGGCATTAGGGAGATTACGGGATTCGTTCAAGAAATTATCATAAATTGTTGAAATCTTTTGGGAGGACTGCGCGGTACTTATTTCTTCACGGGAAGATTCTATGAGGGCACGTCCGGAGGCAATGCCTTCCGAGTCCGATTCCAGGTTTTGCTCCATGGCACTTATTTTAGTCGCACGATCTGCAAGCGTGCTATTTGCTGATGTGTCTCCAATTGCCTGATAGCACGCTTTGGTAGCAGTAACTTTGTCGCTATAGGTGCCAAGTATGGAACGTATATCATCGTCGGCAGACTCCAAATCATTAAGCGAATTCTCGTTTATGTCTAGCATAGAGAGAATTGGTTCAGCGGTTTCATTTTTTTTGTTGGGATCATTGGCAAGATCTTGTATTTCTTCACTGGACACGGTTTGGGAAGTTGAGGTGTTTTGCGAAGAACCAGCATTTAAAATGCTTTGCGCTCCTTGGAAAAGTGTACCCAGATTGGTAAGAAGTTCCGTGAAGGGTGATGCTTGGAGGAAGGTTGCGCGATCAAATCCGGCAAATTGAGCTTTGGAAAGCGTGTCAGCTACGAGTCCTGCAGGGTTAATGACGGCATCTGAAATACACGGGGCAAGATCAGGGTTTGAGTAAGGGTCTCCATTTTCATCTGTAGGCGCACGCACAAGACATTTTGTTTGGCTTACTGTACCGCGACCACGATTGAGGTCATCTGTAGCAGCTTGTTTTTTAGCATTTGCCGCTTGCGCTAAGATGGTTGTATTTTGTACAGTTTTTGTATAAGGATTATCTCCTCCAGTAATATCAAGCCATGTATCCCAGCCCCCTACTTCCGGACGAGCAGTATTGAGTTTATTAAGAGCAGCTGCGGTCTTTGGATCATTGCTTGGATTGTTGGCACAGAGCTGCTGATAAAGATATTGCTTGCGAGCTTGGAACGCAGCGTTATCAAAGGCGTTTCCATTTGCGGTAACGTCTTCTTTGGCTAAATTGGAAAGAGTCGTATCATCACATGCTTTTTTCTGTATGATGGAAGGAAGGTTGGAGGTATTGTTTGCTTGCAGCTTGGCTGTAAAACTGACTGATTTGAAGTTATTGGTAAGACTGGAAAGGAGAGAGTTGGTGAATGCTCCGTTTTTTTGAGCAGCCAACGCTCCTAGGCCTATTTTCACTACTGCAAGTCCTTGTTTGTCGATGTAATTTTGCGGATTGGAAATGATAAGCGAGCTTCCTTGTGATCCCCCGGTGACAAGAGTGAGCATGCTTTTGGCAGCGGAGAGCTGTTGAATGGTGATAAGCGAAGTGGAAATTGGATCCATGATTGCCTTGGCACCTAAAATTTGAGCATTTACAGAAGTAATTCCTGAGGAGATGTTAGTCGGAATGAGCTCAACGTGGTTTGCTATTTGGGTAAGTTCGGAAGCATTTCCTCCAGGCACAGCTCCGCCGGCAAAAACGGGAAGAATTATTCCCCCGAGAAGTATGCCGCTTATAAATATCTTTTTCATAGTTTCTAGTATAGCTTAGTGGAATATATACCCAGCCTCTTTTTGTGAAAAGACAGTTTGCTTTGTTTTGAAATAGGTTGAAAAATCCCCTGCTGCACGGAGCATATCCGACGTGTCAGACACATAGCGCTTGTAAGCAATTGATGCTCGTACAGGATCATTGGCAACTTGAAGCATGTTATCCAGCGTCGTAGCGTACGCATTTACCTTGTTAAGTAATACAACGTGAAGCGGAGAAGCAGAAAGCGGTACGGACATAGCTTGTAATGCGGAAGCAATGGAAGTAGCTGCATCTCTCTTGGCTTGAAGGCGCTTGAAGGCCAAGGAATCCTGAGTATCGATATATGATTTATAGTCTTTTAAATCATCCGTTGCTAAATTAGCCGAGACTGCTTTTTGCATAAGTGTACCAAGCTTATTCCCGTAAAGTTTAATAGAGGCAGACGTCTCTTTCCTGTCCAAGGAAAGATCGCCGATAGCGTAACTGGTATACGTAAGTTTGTTTGCAACTTCTTGCAAAAGGTTTTGGGAAATGGTGCTTTTTGTTGCATCATCAGTAACTCCGTTTTTATCAATATAAGCAGAGGCTAGATAAAAATTCTTAGCAAGAGTGGCAGTGAGATTATTTGGGTCATTAAGTTGTTGTACAGCTTGAGGATCCACCTGGCCTTCGTTTATTGTTTGAGTGTCGATCTCATCACCAAAGGTTTGCTTGATGATTTCATTCCAGTCCACCGTTCCATCTCCGTTTGTGTCGGTTGCCAAATCATTAACTGTTTCTGAAGAAAGATCAAGCGGTGCGCGCCCAAGTCCTGTTTGCTTGATACCAAACCACCTTGAAGGCAGAAGTCCCAAAAGGAGTGTAATCGCAAGTACTCCCGCCAAGATAAAAAGAGCACTTCCGTGGTTGTTTGAAGGGGTGGTATCCATGGCCGTAGTATACGCTAGCTCTCCTTAAGGTATGTGTACAAGAGAAGTAATGCTACTACTTGCGGAAAAATTAACTATATAACTTTGAGTGGTAGAAGCTCTGAGGGTATAGAGGATGTTTCCTTTGGGGGAAATGACGTAACTTTCTACTTTGTTTGCATCGCTTATGGTGAAAGTGCGGGTTTGTGCAGCAGCTATTTTTACATACGCACGATATTGGGCTCCAAACCATGGATTATTGCGAAATACCGATAAGTTGGATTGGGCTATCACAATGTCTGGATGTTGCGCAGCTAAACTAAAAATTGTCTGAAAGGAAGAGAGTTCGGAACACAGCAGTGTTCCTATGCGCAAGCCTCCAATAGTAAAGGTTGTCATGGAAGCAAATGGAGTGTACGTGTGCTCTTTCTGGTAAATAGAATATTGCCCCGGAGAGAAAAATAGCCGCACGATGGGTTCTAGAAACGCTGGCACATATTCGTTGAAAGGAAACAGAAATACTTTACCCCTTCCTAACTCTTGAGTGGGGTGGGTCGGATCAAAAGCAATGCTGAAGTTGGAAAATCCTTCTGCAAATTTTTCGGTAGAGCCATCAATGAACACAGTGTGAGGAAATGTTGCAGCAAGGAGTGCGAGTTTCTCGGGAGATGAGCGTTTAATGTACTCAGCATCTTCCGGATAGGTAATGAAATCTGGTGTGGTGCTTGCAAGCCGCATGGTTGCTGCATCAAGTTCGTTGTATCTTTTCTCAAGCCATCCATGTTCTAAGTCATCATCGGTTGGATTTGAAATACTAGTAGTAATAATCCCTATACGAATGTCTTTGATGGGTTGATGCACAGGAATGGAGGTATGAAGTATAAAAAGCGCAACGACCGTTACGACTATTCCCATATACCATCTAGTAAGATAGCGGGAAAAAAGAAAGGTATAGAGAAGGAAGCCCAGAATAAAAGTAAGCATGTAAACACCACCTAAGTATGCAAATTCGATAAGAGGTGTTGGGGAAAGGGCAGTGCCAATAGTTCCTGCATTATAATGAAGCCCTATTTTCCCTCCATTTCCGAAGAGAAGTATGCTAAATAGTAGAGAGCGCACAGTCTCCCCTATCATAAGGAGAAAAGAAAAAAGAAAGGCTTGTTTCCATGAAGGTTTCGTGAATACGAAAGTGTACCCTACTGGTAAGAAGGCAATTCCGGCTATGACGGCGAGTATTATCAGAAATAAAGAAAGGGCAACTAACTGAAGCACTCCTCCAGGAAACCATATAAGTGGATACGTGGTATAAAGCCAGGAAAGACTGAAGAGATTGAAAGAAAGGCCAAACAAAAACCACCATCTAAGTGTATGGTGTGTGGTAAGACTTTTACGAATAAAAAACCCAAGACAGAAAACGGTTACGACTCCGTAGAGAGCTTCGAAGAAAGCTGGATCCATTTCGGAAGTGTAACATTTTCTGCTCGCGCCTTTGCTGGTATGTCAGAACTTTCAAAATACTCTGCCATCGGCGTGTTAGGAAAAGCGGAGGTAAGGTTGGAAAGAAGTAATTTACGTTTGTGTGCAAACCCGGCTTTAACCGCCTTGAAGAAAAGGGCCTCGTGATATTGGTTTTTGAAATGCGACCGAGAAATAGCTTTGATTTGAAGTACTGCCGAATCAACAGTGGGCGCAGGATTAAAGCTTCCGCGAGATACTCGGTATACAAGTTTTGGTTCCCCATATGCTTTTACCGAAAGAGAAAGAATAGACTCCTTTCCATCGCGAGCGCATACTCGCTCAGCTACTTCTTTTTGCACCAGCACAACCATAGTGCGCGGTTGATTTTTGTGGGTAAGATAATGTTCTAAAATTGCTCCCGTAATGTAATAAGGAATATTGGCGATGAGTTTGTAGTCGACCATCTCTGGCTCATAGGTAAGTGCGTCCCCTTGAAGCAAAGTAAAATTTTTATGGAGTTTGAACTCCTCTTCCAAAATAGGAATGAGATCCCTGTCCTTTTCTACAGCAATTACGTGTGCTTTTGTGTTTAACAATGCACGCGTAAGGAATCCTTTGCCTGGCCCTATTTCGAGAACGGTATCTCCCGGTGTCACCTCTCCCGCTTGCACGATTGCATTGCGTGCAGGAATGGATGTGAGAAAGTTTTGGCCGAATTGTTTCTTTGGCTTCATAGTGTGCACTCTAACACACTCCTATATATAGACGATAGTTCCTCCGCCTTGTTTGTAGTAGAGATCGTGAACTTCTGCTATATCTTCAGGGACGTCATCCAAAAATTCACTCGGCGCATTAATTTGTTTTTGTCCAAAAATGGTGCGAAGTTCAGCATGAGTAAGATAGAGATGTTTCTTAGCTCGTGTCACCGCAACGTAGAAAAGCCGTCGTTCCTCTTCTTCCTCTTCTTTGGTGCGTTTGCGATTGGTAATATTTTTGTGAGGAAAGAGATCTTGTTCAAGGCCGGTAACGAATACATGATCAAATTCCAAACCTTTTGAAGCGTGAATGGTCATTAAGCGTACCCCTGATTTTTCTTCGGTGTCATTATCTTGGTCTGATTGAAGTGCGGTTTCTTCCAGGAACGGCGTAATGACTTCTTGCGCTGGTACGCCATCATAGCGGATGGTAAGAGAGACAAGTTCGCGCGCATTTTCCAAACGGTCCCGGTCGTCAGCAGAACCTTCAAGAAGTTCTTTTTCCATGCCGGAGTCAACGATTATCGTCTGCATAATGTGTGACAAAGGCTCGGTGTGCATCATTTCAGTAATGCGATCGAGGAAGTCGTACACTTTTGAAACTTTCAGTGTTGCCGCGGCTGGGATCTCCTGATTGGCAAAAATCTTCGCTATTGTTGTTTTTCCTATTCCTTTTTTGGGGGTTTCAAAGACACGCTTGAGATCTGGCTGGCTTGCACGATTGAGCGCTGCACGGAGATAGCTCATGACGTCTTTGATTTCCTTTCGTTCAAAAAATTTAGTTCCCAGGAGATTGTACGTAACGTTGGCGTGGATAAATGCTTCTTCCAAGACGCGCGACTGAAAGTTTGCTCGATAAAGTACAGCAATATCTTCACCACGAATACCTTCACCAATTAATGCTTTACATTTTTCGGCGATCATTTCAGCCTCCCCTTGTTCATCCCAGGCCGGCATGATGTCTATCCTGTCCCCTTCACCTTGTGAGGTAAAAAGATTTTTTTCCTTACGAACTGTATTTTTCTTGATTGCAGTATTGGCTAAGGTGAGGATATTTCCCGTCGAGCGATAGTTCTCTTCCAAGAGAACGGTTTTAGTCCCAGGAAAATCAGTTTCGAAATTCATGATGTTGCGCACATTTGCCCCGCGCCAACTGTAGATATTTTGATCGGCATCGCCCACAACGCAGATGTTGTTGCGTTTTGGGTGTACCAAGAGTCGCACAAACGCATACTGGGCAGCATTGGTGTCCTGGTATTCATCGACATGAACATAACGAAAACGCTCTTGATAGTGAAGACGAATATCTTCATGATCCTCAAGGAGGCGCACTGCACACACAATGAGATCGTCAAAATCTACTGCCTTTTGGCGTTTTAATTCTTCTTCGTAGATACGCCACACGGAAGCTACGATATCCATTTGAGCACTGGCTACCTTTTGTTTGTATTCTGATGCACTTACGAAATCGCCTTTTTCTCGGCTAATAATGCCACGTATTTTGGATGGATCGTTTAATTTTGGATCAATGCCAAGCTGTTCTACAGCATTTTTTATAATCGAAAGAGAATCACTTTGATCTAAAATGGTCGGGTGGCGCGAAAGACCAATCCGTGATCCAAAATCCGAAAGGATCATAAGGCCTAAACTGTGGAAGGTTTTGATGAGTGGAGTGTGGTGAAATGGATTTCTTCCGGACTCTGGCGCATCAATGATATGTTCCTCTTCAAGACGACGAATAATGCGCTCTCGCATTTCTTTTGCGGCTTTGTTGGTGAATGTTACCGCCAAAATAGCTCTCGGGTCCGTACCTTCCTTTATGATATGGACGATTCTTTCCGTGATGGTTTTTGTTTTTCCAGCACCTGCGCCTGCCAAAATAAGAAGCGGTCCTTCGGTATGAAGGACAGCTTCGCGCTGTGCGTCGTTTAAGGAGATAGTTGCCACGGTCTAGAGTGTAGCATGTACGCTACGCTCCTTCATGAAAGGAGGTTTTTACTTTTTCCCGAGCGTTTTGGAATACTTCTTCATAATTTGGAAGGAGGTGTTTCAGCGTGGTGGCGTAAAACGCCTCCCCCATCTGAGCTGACTTTTCTAAGGCGTCAAATTTCTCCTCCCCCAATAATTCGTATACGTCCAAAAGAAATTGCTTTTGAATAGTTTTAGCAATTTCATTAAGCATTGCTTCTTGTTCTTCCTTAGGGAAGCTCTCAAGTTTGAAATCGCCTATGAGTTGATTATAGAGTTGGGTGAAGTCCATAGATTATTATGTAGTGCTACGCTTTTCAAATTCAAGCACTTTCCCACGCACTTCAAGTATCGCATCTGATAGTTTTTTAGCCTGAAGCGGTTGGCCTGAGGTTGCCATAGAAGTTGACTGAAGCGTTTTGATAAGGAAGCTTAATTCGGCACGTTGATACTCTTGAAGATTATGCATGTTGCCTAGGTAATTACCATTAGCATCATAGTCAGAGAGAATGGTATCAAGAGCCCAGTTACAAGCTTCTGCAGGATTGTTCCATTTTGCACAAAAAACGGGAGCATAGGTCTTAAGGAGTTCCATAGGCGATGGGGATTTAATATCTTCATGCCAATGCCCCGCATAGCGTGTCGTGGTTTCTGCTGAAAGCCCACTTCGCGTCGTATCCATTTTTGTTTCGAGTACATTTTTTGTCCATACAGGTCGGCCTGTATCTTCGAGTGTTGGTTGTAGAGGTTGTACCACAGGTATCGGAGCTGTAGTTGTTGGTGTGCTTGGAGTTGCTTGAGCATTAAGCGCTCCTGCTTTTTGATGATATGCATATACTGCTGCTCCGCCCCCTCCAATGAGCGCTAGTGCAAGTGGTGCACCATAGAGCATCCACGCAGGCACTTGGGGAAGGTGGGTCGTGCGAGCATCAAGAAGAGCCTTTACGCTTTTAAGTTTTTTCTGTATATAGCTTTCAGGTTTTTCACCATCCATTTCATACGTTTTGGCCATAGCTTCCTTCCCCGCTCCCCCGCTTGTCATATCTTTTCCTTGTGGTTTGGTAGATTCAACAGTAGTGTAGAACACTTCTTTCCCTTCTGGGATTGGCTCCTCTTTTGGAATGTAGGATGCAAGCTTTTCTTGTGCAATTGCCTCTTTTTCCTCTTTTGTAAGCACCATTATTTTTTTGCCAGGTGTATAGACAAGCCGATACTTGTCGACACTTGTTTGAGTGGGTCGAAGTTTAGGTGGATCTTGAGGGACGATGCCTTTTTGTACAAAGAAGAAATGAAGTGCTTCTTTATGTGGATGTCTTAGGAAGGTTTGATTTTTATAATAGGTGATCGTATCATCATCTTTATTTTCTTTGGATGTGAGATAGAGATTGATGAACGCTTCTGGATCGCGCTCATACATATCCTCAAAACTATATACCATTTCTTCCTGAGTTTGAGCCTCTTTTTCTTCCTTGCTTCGCTTAGCATCTGTCACCGATTGTTGGTGAGAAGCCAGTTTTTCTTCCAAAGTGCTTTCTGGTATGCGAGTGATGATGTTCCCGTCGCGAGTATTTATTTTATAACTTTTTGAAGCACTTTCAGTAAGCGCGGTAAGGCCGGTAATCATTTCCTCTAAATCTTTTACCTCATCAGTGGCCAAACTATCAGTATCACGTTTTTGAATGAGTGGAGTTTTTGCCTCGCGAGCTTTTGTAAGTTCACGAACAAGTGCAGTTCTGTAGTCGGCGGTTATGTCACTAAAGATCGTATCAATACTTTTTTCCAACTCGCTCAATTGCTTTACAAGGGCGTCAAATTTCTTACGAAGCATTCGTTTCTGTTCTGGAGCAGCAATGGAAGCTCCATTTTCATCTTTCTCCTTTTCCTTCTTCTCCTTCCAGGCCTCTTTGGCTTCACGCAATAGCTCGCGGAAGCGATTGGCTTCAGTGAGTGCCTTCTGAGCTGTGGAAGCGTTTTCCAAGAATTTCCCTATCCTTTTTTTCGTTTCTAATAGTTCTTCAAATTCATCCAACTCTCCCCTCTTTTCTGGTTCACGAATAAAGCTTCTGTATTCAGCAAATAAAGAATAGAGATTTTTATTTTCTTCTTTGTTTTTGAATCGCGGATCCCAACCTTTCCAAACATCTTCTTGAGTGAATGCTTTCTTTGGATTGTTTTCTACGAAGGTTTTTACTTCCGCCGCTTTAGTCTTAAAGTGATCGAATATTTTTTTGAACGCTTCCAATTCCGTAACGGTCGGAGTAGCGCGGAGAGCAGCAAACTTTTGTTTGAGTTCTATTATTTTTTCTTCAAATTCTTTTTTTCTGTGTGCATCTGAAAGTCCATCAAGGAGCTTGTGTGCACGTTCAAGTTCGCCTTCTACTTCAAGGGATATAGTATTTATTTCCTTGTAGGCTTCAGGAGGTTTGACTGGTAGAACTACCTTTGCTTCTGCTTCGGTTACGGCCTTACGCCAGTCTGTTATAAGCTTTTCTAGCTTTTCTAACTCTTCTTGCCTTGGGGTGGATCTGATTGCGCTCACTAGGGTGTATGCCTCTCCATCTAATGTGGTCAGTGGGGTGAGGTCTGTTGGAGGAAGTGTGCTTGATTGGAGCGCAATGAGGCGTGCTTGGAGTGAAGCGATATCTGCCGTGAGTACGGAAAGATTTTTAAGTACACGCTCTTTTTCTTGGGTTTCTGCTTCAGCTTTTTCCTGTGCCTCTTTGGCTTTTTCTTCTGCCTCAGCTTGGAGTGTGGCCGCTTCTTGTTCAGCTTGTTCTACAGCTAATACATAAGCTTCTTTTGTCTTTTGGAGGAGTTCCCATGTAGATGCACTGGGTTCATTGGTTGCGTTTTCAAGTGCTAAAGTGACATTTTCTTCAGTGATTTCTAAAAGCCTTTTTGTTGCATCTGAAAGAGATTGCTTTAAAGCAACTGAGGCGTTGTAGGTCAAATCTTTAATATCCATCGAAAGAGGAATAATATCCGCTAGAATACGAATCTTCTCATGTGCTTCTTGGAGTTGTACAGCCGCAGGTGGGGCTTTCACTTCCCTGCCTATGCGTTGTAAATTCGTAATAGTTGTTTTTGGATAAGCTACCGTAGAAAATGTGCCCGGAGTAGTTGCTTTGTGTATTTCACGCTGTTCATCGGTATTTCCTGAAGGATTATTGCTCAAATTGTACTGCACGCTTGTGACAGGCACCTGTTTGGCAGGTGAATAAGCATTTTCCGGAGCTACGGTAAAAGAAGGCAAAGGTGCCTCGGTTTTTTGCCCATGAGAATCGCTCATACGTACTCGAAGTATACTTTATAAAACAAGGAGAATATGAAACTTCTCCACATTTAGATCTCTTGAAAAGGATGCATAAGGGTTGCTTTCCTTTTCCTCTTTTGCTACAGTGGAATGGTTACGTTTGAGACCATATATCTTGACTCTTGTGAACTTCCATGTCGAGATAAACGCATGAAGGTACACCTTACTAGGAATTGGGAGTCTTAACCCCTCACCATTCCTCCTCTATCGTAGTAGAAACACACAAACGCCTTTCGGCCTCTTTCTATATCGCTTTAATTTCCGCAATTACGGTTGCGTTTGCGTCCCCTGCTCCAGCACATGCAGGCATGCTGTCTGATTTTACTCAAAAAGTAAAAACGGTGTTTTTGGGCCAACCAGAAGCTGTTACTTCAGCTTCAGCAACTTCCCAGACTATGGACCTGTTCAAACCTGTAGTGGTAGCGGATGATGCAACAGATACTGACAGCAACTTAGATGATTCCTCTAATGATGCTCTTTCTGCCACTACTGGTGCACTTCGTGTTTCGACAGAAGACATTGATTATCCTCTGGATGACACGATTAGCCAGTATGAAGTAAAGAAAGGAGATACTATCGCTACGGTCGCCAAGCTCTTTGGAGTATCCAAGAACACGATTATGTGGGCAAACGATCTCAAGACCGACAAGCTTACTCCTGGTCAAACAATCATTATTCTTCCTATTACTGGGGTTCGTGTTACGGTCGCTAAAGGAGATACTATTTCTTCAATTGCTAAGAAATATAATGGTGACGTAGATGAAATCGCAAAGTATAACGGCATACCAGCCGACACCAAGCTTACTGTGGGAGATGTTGTTATTGTTCCGGATGGTGAAATTGCAGCTCCTACCATTGCAACGGTAAAGAAAGTTATTCAAAAAGTTGCGTACGGAGTGTCGCCTGGCGCAGTCTCTACATACGAAAGACTTTTGGATAGTTATTCGAACTCAACTCCTCCAGGATTCCTTATGCGTCCAATTTCTGGAGGTATCAAGACACAAGGTTTGCATGGTCATAATGGTGTGGACTTGGCTTCAAGTGTGGGAACACCAGTGATGGCCTCGGCTAATGGTACTGTTATTGCGGCTAAGAGTTCTGGATATAACGGTGGGTATGGTGAAATGATTATTATTGCTCACGCAGGTAATATTCAGACGGTATATGGTCACTTGAGCCGAGTGAATGTGACGGTTGGTCAGGTGGTCTCACAAGGACAAGTCATCGGGGCGGTGGGTAATACAGGTAAATCAACCGGCCCCCATCTTCACTTCGAAGTGCGCGGCGCAAAGAATCCATTCTAATTTTCCTTCTCAAATCTTGCTACAAACTTCTAGTAAAATAATTGTTCAGCAATAACAAAACCGCCTTGGGGCGGTTTTGTTATTGCTGAACACAGTATTCCCATAGTTTGTCTATATCTTTTTCTTGTTCCCAAAAAGTAAGTATTTTCTGTCGAAGCTCTTGATGGTGATCATACCCTCTGTCTATAACATTTTTTGGCAAAATATCTTTGCATTCTACATTGAGTAACACAGTTAAGGATTCCTTAATGTCATTATATTTTTGTTTCCCCAACCTGTCTTCCCACTCTTTTCCAAATCTCTGCCAGGTATAAAAGTGCCACAATTCATGCATTGCTGTTTTGGTTGAAGAATATGCTGACGTTGAAACAAAAAACATGCGTTCTTCAACGCTGTAAGGACATCTGTCGTTGATGGTTAAATATGCTGAAACATCATAAGATAACTTTGTTTTAAAAGTTTTTTCTGCTCGAGTTTGATATTCAGAAGCAACCATATCCCACTCCTTCTGATACTTTTGTTGGTATGCGTCTATATCTATGTTGTTAGTGTGGGTATAGATTTCTATGAATGCATCGGTGTTGTCGCTAGACGGGTCTTCTCCATATCTTGTAGTAAGTTCTTCATATACTTTAGTGGGATAAGGCATATTTCTTGAGGTCTTACCAAATGTAAGAATGCACCCTATATCATGCTGCCTGTCATAAGTGAAAGTAAGTTTCATAAGGTAAGTATATACTTATTGAAGTTATTACAATCTATTTTCGTATAGTTTTGGTCTGTATTGAAACGCTTCCAAAATATCAGATTCCCCTATCTCTTTTGCTTCGCGAAGGTCAGCAATAGTGCGCGCAAGTCGAAGCACACGATGATATGCTCGCGGAGAAAGTGCGTACGTGGTTGCTAATTTCTTCATAAGATCGGTACAGGCTTCGTTTAGTGTGATATAGGCATCTACATCTTTAGCTTTCATATCTTTGTTTTTACGAAGCCTCGTATTACCCAGACTTTCGAAACGAGTGGTTGCAAACTTCCTCGCCTTCTTCACTTTTTCACTAATTGATTCACTTTCCTCTCCAATGCGTGCAGCAGAAAGCGTGTCATAGTCGATATGTTGTACTGGTACCCAAATATCAATACGATCCATAATTGGCCCGGAAAGCTTGCGTGCATACCGATCGATGTCCGAGGGTTTGCATATGCAGCGCTTTAATTTGCTCCCCATAAATCCGCATGGGCAAGGATTCATCGATGCAATAAGTGTACAGGAAGCCGGAAAGTAAAACGTACCTTTGGCGCGCGAGACGGAAATGAAACCTTCTTCAAGCGGTTCACGTAAGCTTTCGATTACTTTTTTGTCGAACTCTGGAAATTCATCCAAGAAAAGAACACCATGATGAGCCAATGTAACTTCTCCCGGGCGTGGGTTTGCTCCTCCCCCAACCAGAGAAACATACGATGAAGTATGATGCGGGCTGCGAAACGGCGGATGAGTAATAAGTCCGCTCTTTGGGTGTGTAACGGAATGAATGCGTGTTACTTCGAGTGCTTCCTCATGGGAAAGCGGAGGTAAAATGCCGGTGAAAGCGCGAGCAAGCATGGTCTTTCCCGTTCCAGGTGGTCCATAGAGAGCAATGTTATGCCCTCCGGACGCAGCAATGAGAAGTGCTCGCTTGGCTGTTTCTTGACCGCGTATATCTTTGAAATCCAAATAGGAATCTGGCCGCACATAAATAATGTCTGCGTGCGGTGTAGGGGTAATTTCCAATACTTCGTGTACACCTTCGATCACACCGCCTAAATGAAGCACGAGTTCTTTAAGGTTTTTGCAGCCATATACAGTAAGTCCATCCACAAGTGCCGCTTCTTCTTTGTTTGCATGGGGTACATACAACGCGCGAGCACCCTCTTTTTTGGCGCGTTCGGCAATTGAGAGTACTCCCATCATAGGGAGAATGTCTCCGGTAAGTGATAGTTCTCCTACAAACCATCCCACGTCTTCTGCGCACTCAAGTTGTTTTGAAGCAAGGAGATAGGTAAGTGCTACGGGTACATCAAAGTGTGAGCCTTCCTTCTTTTGATTGGCAGGAGAAAGCGATACAGTTACTTTATGATTTTCTGTTTTTGGATTGCGTAACCCGGTATTGCGTAAAGCGGCGATGACTCGATCTTTGCTTTCGTCGATTGCTTTATCGGGAAGTCCAACAATTGAAAAGCTATAGAGTCCATGTTGAACATCAACTTCTACCGTTACGGGTTCGGCGTCGAGTCCGACAATATGCGCGCTCTTTATTGTTGCAACACTCATGGGGAGATAATGCCTTTCATGGAAAGGATACCTTGGGTAGAAGAGGAAATAAGTAACAGGGTGTCATTTACGAATGCGTACACAAGTGTGCTTGATCCGGAGACTCCCACTCGCATATTTTGGTTGGAAAGCGTTACGTCATTCCATACAAACGGAGAAGTTGTTGTGCTTGTATCGCGCGGAGATCCAACAGCTTGCGCCAATTCATCGGCAAACGCACTTTCATTTTTGAGCATGTAGGCAAATACTTCGGAATACTTGGTAAGTTCAACGGAATAGCCATAGCCATTTTTGGAGAGAGATCCGACACTGTCACCTATTGCTTGCGCAAGGGTTGGAGAAAGCGCTTGAAGTGCTTTTTGAGCTTGGGAAGTGTTGCGCTCTGAACCTTGCTCTACAGGAACAACTTGAGGGGTTTGATTGTAATAATAGACCAGCCCTCCGATTGCAACGAGAATGATAATGACAAAAAAGATGCCAATAACAATAAGTAGGCGCAGGTACGTTGCGTGTGGAGGTATATTGCCGACGTCATTGCCTGCCGATGCAATATCCGTAAAGCTCGCCTCTTTGTGTTTTATTTCTTCGGCAATGTCGTGCTCGAAAGTATCTACGTTTGCTACTGCCATTACTTACAAGTGTAGCAAATAAGAAACCGGAACGATGTGCATCGTTCCGGTTTCTTGCTTTAGTTTATGGTGGTGTCCTCTTCAGGAGAGAAGATGCCGAGGGCGTCATCAGAAAATTCGGTGATGTTCTTTTTTTGCGAAGGTCGTCGTACGGTTTTCTTGGCACTTCGGCGTACACGATAGCCGATGAGGAATTTCTCCGGATGATCGCACATGTCGATAAAGTCTTCACACGCTTCTTTGAGTTTGGAAGAGGAAGAGCGGCCAAATGAAATCACTTCCACCTGCACGCCGTGATGTTCCTTGAGGAAGTTCACAAGCGGTACGAAGTCTCCATCCCCTGTCGCTAAAATGATGGTATCTACTTTTGGCGCAAGACGAATTGCGTCTACCGCAAGTCCCACATCCCAATCGGCTTTCTTCGCTCCCCCATAAAAGATCTGAAGATCTTTTGTTTTGGTTTCGATACCAAGCTTGGTAAGCGCTTCAAAGAAGTTGGTCTCATCCCCTGCTTCGGTTGTAATAACGTATGCAAGTGCACGAATCAGTTTGCGAGCCCCTACGGACTCTTTCATAACTGCACCGAAGTTTACTTTTGTGTTATAAAGATTTTTTGCACTGTGGTATAGATTTTGAGTATCTATAAATACTGCGACGCGCTGGTCGCTATGTTTGATAACTGCCATATATGAATAGCTGGTAGCTTATAGTCGATAGCTAATAGTCTTAACTAAAAATACAAACAAACCAATGACTTAAATATTAAAAATGAGTAACCCTAGTCAGTCTACTATGTGCTCTACGAAAGGCGAAGCGCCGCACGTGAGTGCGGCGCTTACTGAGGGGATTACTTGAGTCCGAGCTTTGAAACGAGTGTGCTGTAACGCTTCTTGTTCGTTGCTTCGAGGTACTTAAGATGAGCCCTGCGATCAGCAACCATCTGAATGAGTCCACGTCGAGAATGATTATCCTTCTTGTGAACCTTGAGGTGATTGGTGAGTTCCGCGATTTTTTTGGTCAAAAGCGAGATCTGAACATCGGCAGAACCGGTGTCTTTCTCATGAATTTGAACATTTTTGATGGCGGTAGCCTTTTTTCGTGCAGTAAGCATACTTGATTAACTAGTGGAAGTATTGTATCACATATATCCAAAAAAAGCAAGCCCCTCCCGTCCTTACGCAATAAGCTTTTTCTTCTCCCCAGCGATATTGTGCGACATTGGCTATACTGGATACATGCAAAGTTTAGAGTCGCTTAAAGCGGAATATCTTCAATATATAGAAATAGAAAAAGGCCGCTCGGCGCTTACGGTACGCAATTATGATCATTACCTTACCCGTTTCTTACAGTTTGCTAAGGTCTCCTCCCCTGCCGATATCACTGAAAGCATGATGCGCGAATACCGCGTGTATCTCAATCGCCATCCAGCGCGCGAAGCCAAGAAAGGTCAAGCGCAGGAAACATTGGACAAGAAGACTCAAAACTATCACCTCATTGCCTTGCGTGCATTTTTTAAATACATCAGAAAGCGGGGTATGCAAGGCTATGATCCAGAACGCATCGAACTTGCCAAAGTACAACAACGAGAACTCGATCTCATTTCTGAAAAGGAATTGGAGAATCTTTTAAGTGCGCCGGATCTGTCTACCATTAACGGTCTTCGTGACAAAGCTATTTTGGAATTGTTTTTTTCTACAGGTCTTCGTGTGTCTGAGCTCTGTTCGCTTGATCGCGACACTGACTTACGTTCGGGAGAAATATCTGTGCGTGGAAAAGGAGGAAAAATCCGGGTGGTATTTGTTTCGGGTTCGGCAGCTATTGCGGTGAAAAAATATTTGGAGCATCGTGTAGATATTGATGAAGCGATGTTTGTGGATCACTCCCCTCGTGCACATGCCAGAATGGTGAAAGAAGAATCTATTCGTCTTACTCCGCGCTCTGTAGAACGCATTGTAGAAAAGTATGCGACGCTTGCCGGCATTGCCAAGAAGTGTACGCCGCACGTGATACGCCACTCCTTTGCAACAGATCTTTTGTACAACGGCGCGGATCTGCGCACGGTACAAATGATGCTGGGACATGCTTCCATTTCTACGACACAGATTTATACCAATGTGACTAATAAATTCCTTCGTGATCAATTCGAGAAGTTTCATTCGAAGCGTGGGAAGAAAGAGTAGGAGTAGTTGACATTAATATATTTTTATAGTAATGTGCAATTTAGCAAAGGCAATCCCGCCAAAGCCAACTGTTCTCTTTTGAAAGGATAAGGCCCATGAGCAACAAAGGCCAGCTCCTGCAGGACCCGTTCCTGAACACGCTCCGTCGTGAGCATGTGCCCGTCTCCATTTACCTGGTCAACGGCATCAAGCTGCAGGGGCAGATCGAGAGCTTCGACCAGTACGTGGTGCTGCTCAAGAACACGGTGACGCAGATGGTGTACAAGCACGCCATCTCGACCATCGTGCCGGGTCGGGCTGTGAACTTCACCGCAGTGGTGGAGGGTTCGGAGAAAGGCAGAGCTACTGAACTCCATTCTTAAAAGTACAAACCCTTTCCGAAAGCGCGCCGCAAGGCGCGCTTTTTCTTTATTTAATCGACAAAGCTTCTCAGAAAGGCGTTTGCTATACTTTTCTTATGAAAATCATTTCGTGGAATGTAAACGGCATTCGAGCATGCCACAAAAAAGGTGCTTTTGATGAACTCCTTAAGCTCAAAGCAGACATCATTGGTATTCAAGAAACAAAATCTACACCTGACCAATTAAGCGATGCTATCAAATCTCCTCCTGGGTATACCGCTTATTTTGACTCTGCAAAGGAACGCAAGGGATACTCTGGGGTTGCGGTGTATACAAAGATTCCACCTGTGCATGTTGAATATGGTTTGGGTCAAGATGCTTACGATACTGAAGGCAGATGTCTTACGCTTCACTTCGAAGACTTTGCATTAGTTAATTGTTATTTTCCAAACGGTGGACGCGATGAAGAGCATTTCCAGTACAAGCTTCGTTATTACGATGAGTTTCTCAAGCATGTTAAGAAACTTGAGAAGAAGTATGGCAAAGTGATTTTCTGCGGTGATATGAATGTAGCTCATGCGCCAATTGATCTTGCTCGCCCTAAAGAGAATGCAAATTCTATTGGTTTTCTTCCTGTTGAGCGCGCGTGGGTAGATCGCGTGCAGGAAGCAGGATTTATTGATACCTTTCGTGCGCTCCACCCTGATACGGTGAAATATTCATGGTGGGATATGAAAACGGGATCACGTGATCGCAATGTCGGGTGGAGAATCGATTACTTTTTTGTTAATGAAGAGTTGTTTTCCTTTGTAAAGAAATCCGACATTTTAACTGATGTATACGGGAGCGACCACGCGCCGATTGTACTTGCAATTGATATGGAATAAATAAAATCGGACTTTATGCAAGTCCGATTTTATTTATTATTTATTGTCGCCTATCTTAAGGAGAGATTTTAAGATGTTGAATTGACCAAGCAATGTGTCTTTGAAGGATTTATTATCTCCTTTGTCGGATATGTCAGCTTTAAGGGATGCTCTCATTGGGGTGCTGGTTCCTTTCTTAACCTGATTGCTCAAATCGCGGCACGCGCTTGTGTTGGATTCAAATTGATTCCAGGCGTCTTTGCGGGCAGAAGTAAGAGTATCTTGAGCTTGCTGCACGGCTGTTTTATAGGCTTCAACAGCGTTTTCAATTGCGTCTTTCTTTAAGTTATCATCAAGTGCGACTGCTTTCTTTTCCGCATCTTTACGAGCATCAAGCGCAACGGCCATCGCGTTATTGTATGCTGTACGAGCGCTTCCAATTGCTGAATCTCGAATATCAATTGCTGATTGGGCACATTGGGTCATGAGCTGGGCCGGTGTTGCCGTTCCAATTGCCCCAGCCACGGTGGTGGTTGCACTCACTGCTGTTTCAGCGCTTGCAAAAAGCGGCATTGCAAGCAGCGAAAGCGTGGTCAGGAATAATGTGGTTCGTTTCATAAGTATCGTGTAGGTCCTTGTGGTCAGTATAGACTGCAGCCCCTATAATGTATAGTCATTCTGCATCATTTCTGCATCCTCTTGGTTAATGTTTTGTTCGAATTGGTCGACTTGCTGGTCTACCGCATAGAAGGGGTTCTGGGCCATTTCTGGTTTCTCAAGCGTCGGCATAATTGCTAACGCAATGAGAAAGACCGATGCAAGTTGGACCACAGCGAGCCATCTATAGGGGGAGCGTATCGCGCGCCTGTCTTGTAGTTCAGTTTCTTTTATCTCTGGTATTTGATTAAGAATATATACAAGCGTATCTTTAGACGGCGACACGGTCTCCTTATACATAGCAAGCGCTCGTTCTTCTATTGTAAGAGTTTTTTTAGTGCTCATAGAGATGACGAGTGAGTGCTCGTAGTTTTTTTAGTGCACGCTCCTTAATCTTTCGTACAGTTGCTTCTTCTTTGCGAAGTACTTCTCCGATTTCTCGATGGCTTAAATCACCATAGTAATGCATACGGAGAACTTCTTCTTCGTCGGAAGTTAAAGACGGAAGATAGGAGTCGATTCTGTCAGCTAATAGCTTGAGGTGGGTTTCCTCAAGAATGTTTACAGAATCGTCTTCGGTCGTTTCAAAGAGGGTTTCGTCGAAAGGCACGGGAGCCTTTTTCTCTCCGTGATTGATAAGGAGGTGTTTGGCAATGGTAAAGAGGTATGCAAGCGGACTTTTATTGGGCTCATATCCGGGGAGAGCCTGAAAGAATCGCAAAAAGCTTTGCTGGCACACATCATTGGCAAGTTCCTTATCTTTACATCTGGAAAGGACGTATCTATACAGTGGGGTGTAAAGCGTCGTGTATACCTGGGCAAATGCCTCAGTATTTCCTCCTTTTGCCGAAAGAATCAGACTTCGGAGGTCTTCCGCATTTTCCCCCACATTATCTATAACCGGCTCGTTTGGATTCTGTGACAGCATGTATCCCGGGTAGTGTACCAGATGCTAAAAAATCGAGCATCGCTCCGCCCCCTAAAGATACGAAGGTAAATTCCTGAAGGAGTTTTAAGGAATGCGCTACGGCTACTGTGTCCCCGCCTCCAATATAAGTTTGGCCTTTGGTATGAGCCATAGAACCCAGCACTTCTTCTGTCCCTTTAAGCCATCCTTTTTCATAGAGACCAAGTGGGCCATTTGCAATGATGGTTTTGGACTCGTCTATTTTTTGCTGAAGCAGCGTCGCTGTTTGGGGTCCGCAGTCCATCACTTTTCCATCCTTTGGTATTGCGGTAGAGAGAACAGTATTTCCATTTTCAAGCGTTACATCAATCGGGGTCATAAGGAGCGGATGGTTGAGAAATCGTTCCGAAAGCGGTGTTGTTCCATCAAAGAGACTTTGCCCGATTTCAATTCCTTTTGCTTTCCATATATCATGAACCATAGCGCCACCTACAAAGACAGTCACTCCTTTGTCTAAGTAGTTTTGGATAAGATTGAGCTTGGTTTTAATTTTAGCTCCACCAATGATAAGCAGGGCCGGCTTTTCTGGACTAAGCGCAGAAGTCAGATGTTCAAGTTCACGCATAAGAAGTGGTCCAAAATAAGAAAGGGTATAGTTTGGAACACCTGCGACACTTGCATGTTCCCGGTGTGAAACTGAAAAGGCATTGTTAACGTACACATCTCCTAACGTAGCAAATCCTCGCGCCAGTGAGGGAAGATTGTCCTCTTCCCCTTTCCAGAGGCGCACATTTTCAAGGAGCATGCCGTCCCCTTCTTTAAGCTCACGGGTTACCTTCTCCAGTTCCTCCAAATCAAGACTGGGAGTAAAAGTAATGAAAGGAAGATGTTGTTTGATATACGTTGCAATAGGTGACACACTTTCTCCTTTGTCACCAAAGTGCGTCATAAGTACCATCTTGGCTCCTGCAAACGAAAGTTTTTTTAGAAAATCAAAGGTAACATCTGCGCGACTCGTATCGGAGATCTCACCCTTTTCATTTACGGGCATATTCCAATCCACGCGGATAAGAACCCTTTTTCCTTTAAGGGCAGCATAATCTGTTAATGCGCATGTTTTCCAGTTTTCTTCCATAATATTAGTGGCAGGAGGAAATAATAGTATAAAAGTCTTGCACATCTTGCGAAGCGCGCCCAATAAGAAGTCCGTCTACTCCCCCTTCTTCAAGAAAGCTCTTAGCGTTTTCGGGAAGAACGGACCCTCCATAAAGAATATGTACTTTCTTGGCATAATCAATACCCCCAAGTGTGGCAAGAGCTCTTCGTAGGGCAATTACTACCTCAAAGCATTCTTGGGGCGTAGCCGGAGTCTTTGCTCCAATTGCCCAGACGGGTTCATAGGCAATTACAAGATATTCAAAGAGGTCGCGCTTTACTAAAGAAAGCGCGTGTTTTACGTCATCTTCTAATTCTTGAAGATATTTTCCTCCTTTATCTCGCTCGTGTTCTCCTAAACAAAGTACCGTCATAAGTTTTGCTTGCAGCGAAAGAGCTACTTTGTGCGCACGAGCATCCGCTGTTTCGCCTGTTGCCCGCACTTCGCTGTGGCCGATTAAGGTGAAATCTGCACCTCCTGAGAGAAGTTGAGAAGGGATAGTTTGGCCAGTTGTTTGACCAAGACTTGTCCCGGAAACATTTTGTGAACCAATATATCCATTTTTGGTTGCTGCTTTTAGGTGCGGAATGAAAATATCCGGCGCTGCAAGATAATACGCCCTTCGTGGAAGCTTGTACTTGCCGGTAGTTATTTTTCTATCCAGTCCTTTCACGAATTTAACTGCTTCTTCGCGCGTTGCTGGAGTAGTTTTCCAATTGCCAATAATCAAAGGCACGTGGCGGGATATAGGTTTTGCCATGTGTAAAAGTGTAGCATGTATAAAAAGAAAAAAGCCGCCCCGAAAGGTCGACTTTTGAAAAGCCTTGGCTTATGCAAGCACCGGGCTCCACCATTTCTGGTTGCCAGAGGTCCGCTTTTCGAAGAAAAGTGGTTCGCCGTACTCGACAAATTTGTCGTGGACGTATTCATTGAGCGCAGGAAGCAGTTTTTTGGCGGACTGGTGAAGGTTTGGCCCCTCGAGAATGCTCATGTGAGGGATCCAGACGTGGTCCGTGGCATTTGTGATCGCCAACGGGAATACGAATTCAAGCGGCCACTCGAGCTTGTACTTTTCCACGAACTCCCGGTAGGTAGGATCTACGATCATTTCGAGATAGAGCGCCCCGATGTCGCTTTCCAGGGTGGGCGGTTCGAATACATTGAAGCCCTTCACTTCCACACGTCGCGGTGCTCCGCAAAACTTCCACATGTTTCGTGTGAGAAGTGCCACTAGGCGCCGTTCGGAAGGGGTACAGTAGAAAGGAGGAATGATGGTTGCGTGAGGTCCCATCTTCGGTCGTGTGCCGTGAAGTCCGCGGGCTTGGCACACCTTTTGCGCCAGTTCGTAGAGGTGGGCCCCGCCTGATCCGCCCGGGAAAGGAAAGGCAAATGTGAGAATGTGCTTGTCCATTGATTGCTCCAAAGGTTCGTATGTACTCTACTCCTTTTTGTGTTTGAGGAAAACTTGCAAAATTCTTCATTTGTTGTATACTATAAGAGTTAGATTTGGATGTGTGTCGGCCTTGCGGCCGGCCATTTTTGTTAAAAAATTACAAAATAATATCGTTTTAGAAAAACATATATGTTGGACATTAAAGCATTGAAGGTTGCACTCGAACAGCTCGAGAGCGAAAAGAAGATTTCTCATGAAAAAGTAGTAGACGCGGTTGAAAAGTCACTCGCGGCGGCGTATCAGAAAGAATACGGAAAGCGTGGCCAAATCGTACGCTGCAATATCAATTGGGATACAGGCGAAACGACATTTGAACAAGTAAAGATCGTAGTTGATGAA
Source organism: Candidatus Nomurabacteria bacterium (assembly GCA_029288775.1). Classification (GTDB taxonomy): domain Bacteria; phylum Patescibacteriota; class Minisyncoccia; order Phycocordibacterales; family UBA5272; genus UBA11704. Next base: position 29,682 of record JARIGQ010000009.1, read on the forward strand.
TCAACAGTGCGTATGCCTGTTGAAGGAGAAGAAGAGGTTTTTGAAAAACCCGAAGAAGCTGAAGCTGAAGGCTTGCTTCCTCGTTACAATGAAGAACGCCACATTTTGCTTGGCACGGCAAAGCTTTTGAAGAAGAATGCTGAACTTGGTGAAGAGATTGTGTTCCCGCTTGATAATCAGGATGACTTCGGTCGTATTGCGGCTCAGACTGCAAAGCAAGTGATTGTACAAAAGCTTCGCGAAGCAGAACGTGAATCAATCGTTGGTGAATTTACCGACAAGGAAGGCACGATTGTTTCTGGTATTGTTCAGCGTGTGGAGCGAGGTACAGCGTTTGTGGACCTTGGACGCACAACCGCTATCTTGCCATTTGAAGAGCAGATTCCTTCAGAGCGTCTTCGTCCAGGAGAGCGTCTTCGAGCATATCTATTTTCGATCGAAGAAGGATTCCGCGGTCTTTCTATTCGCCTTTCGCGCACGCATCCAAAATTCCTCATCGAGCTCTTCAAGAATGAAAGCTCAGAAATAGCGCAAGGTGTGGTAGAAATTGTTGCTGTTGCTCGTGAACCGGGTTCGCGTTCTAAGATAGCCGTGAAGTCAAACGATGATCGCATTGATCCGATTGGTGCATGTGTTGGTCAGCGAGGTGTTCGTGTATCGGCAATCACTGATGAACTTTCAGGTGAAAAGATTGATGTGATCGAATGGTCAGGTGATGCGCGTCGCTTTATTGCAACGGCGCTTTCTCCAGCGAAAGCTGTATCAATTGAGCTTAACGAGGACGATAAGAAGGCTATCGTTACTGTTTCTCCAGAAGAGCAATCATTGGCAATTGGTAAAGGTGGACAGAACGTGCGCCTAGCTGCAAAGCTTACTGGTTGGAAAATTGACATTGTCTCGGGCGGAGAAATGGTAGCAGAAGCTGATGAAGCTGGCATGTTTACTGAAAATCAGGTAGTTGATGAAACACTTGAAGAAGAAGTCGAAGAAGTAATGGACTCATTGAACGTATCTGAAGAAGCAGCTGTTACGATAACTGAAGTTGAAGAGCCAACTTCCGTAAATCCGCCAGTGGATGAAATTGCAGAAGAAACCAAGTAAACTTTAGTAATTAATTTCTTATACTCCATGAGTTTAAATTTACTTCATGATCTAACCCCGGGTGATAATGTGCCAAATGAAATGACGGTGGTGGTGGAAATTCAAAAAGGTTCCAAGAACAAGTACGAACTTGATAAGAAAACAGGCATGATCAAGCTTGATCGCGTCATGTTTACTGGTCAGGATTATCCATTTGATTATGGATTTGTTCCTCAGACTCATTGGCACGATGGAGACCCGCTTGATGTGGTACTTCTCACTACGTATCCACTTGTCCCAGGGCTTTTGCTCGATGCTCGACCAGTAGGTGTGATGGATATGATTGATAATGGGGAAAGCGATGCGAAAATTATTGCAGTACCTGTAGAGGATCCGCGTTTTAAGGATGTACATGACCTTAGGGATGTAAATCCTCACACTATTGAGGAAATCAAGCACTTCTTCGAAACGTACAAGCAAATACAAAAGAAAGTGGTTACTGTCCCTACTATTCGTGATGCAAGCGCAGCTAAAGAAGTGATTGCAGAAGCTCTCGAACTCTACAAGAAAGAATTCTCTAAGTAAGAACGTATATGAATATAAAAGTTACCCAGCTTCCTAAGTCGGAAGTAGAATTGAATATCGTCGTTGATGTGCAGGAATTTGAAAGCTATCACGACCGCGGATTCAAGCGCGTGCAGGAAGTTGTCGAGGTGGACGGGTTCCGCAAAGGAAATGCACCAGAAGATGTGATCGTTAAGAAGTATGGTGACATGATTATCCTTGAAGAGATGGCAAATCTTGCGCTTCGTGATGCCTACGTGAAAGCAATTGATGAACATAAACTCTCTCCTATTACAGAACCAAAAGTTACTATCACCAAGCTTGCTAAGGGAAATCCACTTGAAATGACGATTACCGTTGCGCTTATGCCTGAAGTAAAGCTTCCTGCGTACAAGACTATCGCCAAAGACGCAGTGAAAGATGATGAGAAAATTGAAGTAACCGATAAGGATATCGAAGAAGTTATCGATGAGCTTCGCAAGGGTCGTGCTATGCAGCATGCACATGAGCATGAAGAGCATGATCATTCTGATCCAAATCATACGCATGATGTAAAGCCGGAAGAGTATCCAGCGCTTGATGATGCATTTGCACAATCGTTTGGTGATGGATTCAAAACGGTTGATGATTTGAAGTCAAAAGTAAGCGAGAATTTGAAGCTTGAAAAGGAACAGAAGGCTCGCGAGAAGCGTCGCACGGCAATCATGGAGAAGTTGATCGAAGAAACAAAAGTTGAACTTCCTGAAGCGCTTGTAGAAGGAGAATTGAATAACATGCTTGCGCAAATGCGTGCCGACATCACACGGTTCGGTGGTACTTGGGAAGAGTACCTCACTCATACCAAGAAAACCGAAGATGATATCAAGGCTGATTGGCGAAAAGATGCTGAAAAGCGTGCGATAAGTCAGCTTGTGCTTCATAAGATTGCTGAAGCCGAAAAGCTTCAGGCAACCGATGAAGAGATCGAAGTTGAACTTGTTCGCTTGCTTGCTCAAGTGCAGGATGCAGATGAGAATCGCGCTAAGGCGTATCTGTATCAGGCTTTAACCAATGAAAAGGTACTCAAATTCCTAGAGGAATCAAAGTAAACAGAGGAAATACAACAATTATAAAACCGCCCCGGAAGGGCGGTTTTATAATTAAACGAAATTGAATTACTTCTTTGAAGTAAGCACATCACAGCGATTGCAACTGCAAGCGCCAGTAGTAGCCAAGATTCCGCCAATGATAGCGAGATTCTTTAGGGCCATGACCATGTTCATGCCGTTTGAAAAATCGCTATGCACAAACACAATAGTAAGAAGAGTAAAGAGCACAAGAAGTCCGCCTGTAAAGCGTACTTTATAGCCCCAGGCATAGAGTAGCGCAACCGGTACTTCTATAAGGATAACAAGTATAGCTACAAGCGTAGGCATCGGAAGGCTTGCTGGCATCATACCAACGGCTCCTTGGAAATTCATAAGCTTCTGCACTCCTGCTACCACGAAAAGCAGTGCAATGAGAACACGGGAAATCAGTGGTAAATGTAAATTCATATGCGTTGTATGGTTATTCCCTGGTTGGGGATATACAAAGTATAGTAAAAATCTACCCACTTAGCTCTGGATAGCAGAAAGGAGCGCAATAGCTGCGGTGTCAGCCCGAAGGACTGTATCGTTAAGTTTGTAGAAAAGAAAATGCTTATTCCTCATCCATTCCTCCTCTTCCTCGGTCCATCCACCTTCTGGTCCAACCCATAGAACATTCCCCTCTTTCATTTCGGGTTTGGTTGTAGTACCGGATAAACTTCCAACTATATGGGTTCCATTTTTAGCTACCTCCCAAGCTTCTTCGAAGGAAGCAATTGGGTGAATCTTTGGAATGCTTCCTCGGCCGCACTGTTCGCTTGCTTCAATGGAAATTGCCCGCAGTCGCTCAAAATTAAGGTTTTTCTTCTCTGAACGCGCCGCAAGGAGCGGAATAATCTCCTGTATTCCTAGTTCTGTTGCCTGGCGGACAATCGTTTCAAAGGTATCTTTTTTGACAAGCGCCATAACTAAAGCAGTTTTGCCGGGAGGAAGAATAGTCGGCTGAGTGCTAAGTGGCGTAAGAGTAGCTCTTTCTTTGGAGAGAGTCGTAATGCGATAGAGGAAGTCGGTGCCTGGGCTTGTTTCAGAAAAAAGAAAGACTTCGTCTCCGCTTTTGAAGCGGAAGACGTGTGCCCACTGATGCAGTATTTCTTTTTCTTCACCAGAACCATGCACATTTTCTACGACAAGCTCTTCACCAAGGGGTTTGTTCACGTAGAAGCGATGTAATCGCATTACTTGCACTCTACGAATTACAAAAAGACATTGCAAGGATTTTTAAAAGACCACTATTTTAAAAGACGTTTCGGAGCTCTATTAAGTAAAAGACAGTTATCCACAGGTAGGTGCTTGCATATAAAAGACACTGCGCTATTATTAAGGACAGGGTAGATGACGTAGCGATTACGCGCTCCCATGCGAAGTTGGGTACAACAAGTCGCATAGCTCTACCACGAAGGTTAGTTCTTTCTCATAGCAGCCCCTAATCATCACTCGATGAGCTGCACAAAATAGCAAAAAGCAACCCTAAAAAGCTCAATTTTATTAGCTATCTGGTTTTTGAAACTCCATGTAGCCTAAAACATTCTCTCTAAATCCCCTGCCTTGTGTGCACGAACCCCCTTTCGCGCCTACAATGCAGGGGATTTTTTATTTTATAAAAGACAAACCAATGAAAAAGAGCGGTTGCGCACGCGCAACCGCTCCTCAAGACCCCTTATTGGATGATCCGGCTCTCAGCTCTTCTGCTCCACTCCCTCAAGTGTTTGAGGAGATGGTACAGCGTGAGGAGGAAGAGTCCGAATGCCATGATCCACCCGTAGAACTCCAGGGTTTCGTAGGTTACCCGGCCGAACTGGTCGGACCACCAGGCGGTTTTTGTGCCCCGCTTGAAGGCAACCATGAGCATGAAGCCCACAATGAGTAGCGCTGTCCAGGAGTACAGCATGAAGGGTCCCGCAAAAAGCCACGCCAGACCCTCTCCCGCCTTTTGGATGGCTTTCCCTACCCCTTCTCCAACGGCATCCCATTTTTCGGCAGCGCTGATGCTGCAGAAAATGGCGCCAGCGGTGAAGATAAGGACCAAGTCCCATCTGCCGGCAAACCCCGAGGGGATTGCAAGCACAAGACACAGGACAGCGAGTGTCCACCAAGCGTTCTCTTGGTAAAACTCCCACCCCTTCCTGGCGGCTACGCCTATGAAGACCGTTCCTGCGGCGCAGAAATACGCGCTATACGCCCAGATGGGGTGTCGCGGGTATTTGTAGGCCATTATGAGACAGCCTGCGCTCGCTCCCCCCAAGAGCAAGGCGACAAAAGCGGCAGGAGAGGATCTGATCCACTCCTCCGTCGCTTCTATCCCCCTGTCTAAGTGTGGTTGCGCACGAGACGCTCCTCTCTGGAGCATCTCCGGCACTTCTCCCCAGGGAATGATACCCAGGAGAAGAAAAATGCCGGCAACTACTACAAACCACCAGAATCCTTCCCAGGCAACTGCCTCGGCGATCTGGGTGTTGCCGAAGACGGCAAGAAATAGACAGACGATCTCGAAGATCGCCCCGGTGAGGAGGGTCCCGAAGAACCCCCACCTCATGAGGATTTTGAACACACAACACCTCCAGAAAAAAAGTTAAAATTCAAAGAATCCCTGTAAGCAAAGCGCTTACGGTACGTCTATATTATATAATGCAATTTGCATTTTGTCAATCGTTTACCCTTAAGAAAATCGTGGTATAGTGCGCGTATCCTGAGCTTCAGTTGCGACCGCATGGCACTTTACTTACATTAATTGATTTTTACTTTTGAACTTATGCTTATCCCTACTGTTATTGAAAAGAGCCAGTTTGGCGAACGTGCGTACGACATCTATTCTCGCCTTCTCAAGGAGCGCATTATTTTCTTAGGAGGTTCCATAGACAGCAACTTGGCAAATATTGTCATTGCTCAGCTTCTTTTCCTCGAAAGCGAGGACCCAAAGAAGGATATTACTATTTATATTAACTCCCCTGGTGGAGAAATTCAGTCTGGTCTGGCTATTGTGGATGCAATGCATCATATCAAGCCTGACGTAGCCACCGTGTGCGTAGGTATGGCTGCTTCTATGGGTGCGGTTATCCTCTCTCAAGGTAAGAAGGGTAAGCGCTTCGCTCTTCCTAATTCAGAAGTTATGATTCATCAGCCGCTTACAGGTGTAGAAGGCCAGGCTTCTGACATTGAAATAACAGCAAAGCATATTTTGGCTCTCAAGGAAAAGCTTTATTCCATGCTTGCAAATGCTACTGGTAAATCCAAAGCGCAAATTGAGAAAGATGGCGACAGAGACTACTGGATGGTTGCCGAAGACGCCAAGAAATACGGCATTGTTGATACCGTGCTCAAGCCTAAGACCAGCATGGCTAAATAATGTAATGAGTACTGCCTCCTTACAGGAAGCATCTTTACCATGGATCTACTTATCATAGAGGCCGGAATTATCGCAGGAGCAATAGGCACTGCGTTTGGTTGGGTTGTGCGCCACTATGTGGCGAAGTTTCGTCGGGGCACGGTTGAGCAAGAGCTTGAACAACTTGTATTAAATGCACGCAAAGAAGCGCATCGTCTCGAAGAAGAAGCATTAACCCGCGCCCAAGAAATGCGTAGCGAACTTGAAAAAAGCAAGGAGCGCTTGGAGATGCAGGAAGAGCGACTGTTTAAGCGTGACGCGGAGCTCACACAAGAAATGGACACCCTCCGTCAGAAAGCAAAAGAACTAGAATCTTTTAAAGAAAAGATTGTCGAAAAGGAGAAGGCTCTTGCTTCCAAGTATGAAGAGGCGTCCGGTTTATCTCGAGAAGAGGCTCGTGCTTTTCTCTTTGATAAGTTATCCAAAGAGTATGAAGAAGATTTGCAATCGCGTATGCTCAAGCTTTCCCGCGATGGCGAGCAAAAGCTAGAAGGGCGAGCACGAGATATTTTGGTAAATTGTGTATATCGTATTGCCAATCAAAATGTTTCTTCATTCACCTCTTCTACGGTTGAAATTTCCGATGAAGAAATTAAAGGGAAGATCATTGGTAAGGAAGGTCGTAATATTAAAACATTCGAACGCTTGGCGGGTGTAGAGCTTCTGGTGGATGAGGCACCAAACGGTATTGTGGTTTCCTGTTTTGATTCGGTGCGTCGTGCAATTGCGGTAAATGCGCTCGAGATGCTCATCAAGGATGGCCGCATTCAGCCAGCAAAAATCGAAGAGTGTATCGATAAAGCAAAGCGTGATATTGGGCTTTTTATTCGAAAAAAAGGAGAAGAGGCAGTGCTTGCGTGTGGGTTACTTGCAATTCCTGATGAACTTATTCCAATTCTGGGGCGTCTATGTTTTCGTACAAGTTACGGGCAGAATGTGTTGGATCACTCAATTGAGATGGCACATATCGCAGGCCTTCTTGCACAAGAACTCGGTGCAGATGTACATGTAGCGAAGGCAGGAGCGCTGCTTCATGATATTGGCAAAGCGGTTGATCATGAAATTCCTGGTACCCATGTAGAAATCGGACGCAAGATCCTTGCAAAATACGGCATGGATTCTCGCATTATCCAGGCGATGCAGTCGCATCATGAAGAATATCCGTATGAAACTATCGAAAGCGTTATCGTTCAAGTGGCGGATGCTGTTTCCGGCGGACGTCCGGGAGCACGTCGAGATACAGTAGATCGCTACATACACCGTCTTCAGGATTTGGAAGCTATTGCGCTCGCATTTACAGGCATTGAGCGGGCATATGCACTTCAGGCTGGGCGAGAGATTCGTGTCTTCGTTGCTCCAACTCTGGTGTCTGATATGCAAGCTCGAAACCTTGCACGACAAATTGCTATTCGTATTGAACAAGAGCTCAGGTATCCGGGAGAGATAAAGATTAATGTCATACGCGAGTCGCGAGTTATTGAAATCGCGCGTTAGGTAGAAGTAGAGAAAAAGAAAAAGCGGCGCCCG
>JARIGQ010000010.1 GCA_029288775.1 Candidatus Nomurabacteria bacterium
TTCCTCGGAAAACTTGATGTTGTACTCCTTAGAGATCTTGGGGTAGACCTCATCCAGAGCATTCCTTTGCTCCCTTGTTCCCGCAAAGGTGAAGGTTTGGCAAGTTTCAACGGATGCTTCCTGCATGAACAATTCTCCTCGTGAAGTTCATTCCGATTTTATCATAATTTATTAAAAGCCTACGAGCTGGGGCTCATGGACGAAGTTGGAACCTATTTATTAAAATAAAAAACCGGGAGGCGATTTTACTCGTCCCCGTGTTTCTGTGCGTGAATTGCCCGCTGGGTTACTGCTTAAGTTTATCCCACCCATTTTTTTCTCGCATCTCATCCAGCAAATCCCACATTCCTGTAAGACGTTCACAACGGTATTGGATATCGCCCACATTCAAGCAGGCAGACTCCTCTATCCACCAAAATTGCTTGTTCTGCGAGAGTGCATAGGCAACAAGTGCCTCAGACATTTTTTGGTTCGTCATTTCCCAGGAAGGATGAACGTCTCCGACAAAGTTGTCGATACCCATGTTGGGCATATGACTGCAGACCATGTTTCTGATCTGCCAATCTTCCTCACCTCCGCACAAGAGAAGGGGGGCAAATGCCATACCACCCCCGTGAGGATTGGTGTTGATCACACCCGTACCGTCGTTCCCTTGAAAAATAACAAGATAAGCCATTCTTAAAACCTTTCTACGGTATATGTTTGAAAGTTAAAACCCAGAAATTATTGTACTATAAAAAATCTATTTGTCAAATGCTGGGGCTGTGGGAAGAAGTTGGAACTTTTTTAGAGTCCAAGTCTATCTCTTGTTAGTTCAAAAGCGATCACATTTTGCCCTGTCGGAGCATCTTGCTTCAGAATTAGGTCGTATGCTTCCTTAAAAGGCAGCTTCTTTACTTCCAAGTGCTCGTGCTCGTCAGCCTTAAGAGAACTCTTTGACAAATCAGTAGCTAGAAAAATATGAAACTTGTTCCTCATATGGTTAAACGGATAAATAGTAATCAACTTTTCTAATTTACCGGCTTTCATGCCAATTTCTTCTTGTAACTCACGCTGAGCTGCTTTTTCTATGTCATCTTCAGTTGGGTCTCCCACTTCGATTGCTCCACTTACAACTTCCCACGTAAAATCTTTTCTATTCAATCTCCATTCACGTTTAATGTATACATTTTTATTCTCGTCCATAGCTAAGACAACTACCCCATCCTTCCACGAGAAAATATCCCACGTAACATTCTTGTCTTCTGAAGTTATAAGATCTGCTTCAATATGAAAGAAGCGTCCAACACTTTTTATTCTTTCATTAAGCACATGGAATGGCTTCAACATACTTAAAGTATACCAGCTGGGGTACAAGGACTCGAACCTCGATACTCAGGACCAAAACCTGATGTCCTACCATTAGACGATACCCCAATATTATACGGTTCTAAGTACGCTTCGTATCTTTATTGTCCTTCGTACTCAGGACCACTTCGTTACCGCTCGCAAGCTCGCTGCTGATGTCCTACCATTAGACGATACCCCAATATACTTGCAAGTAAATACAGTATATTTCAGTAGTTTTAGTCAAAAAGTATTTGCCTTTATTACTCTTAATACTGCATCTACTGAAACATACTTACTCTTTACTGTGTTGAAATACTACCATTTTCTGTACGTCTTTTCCATAGAGAGCATCAACACGGAGGTACCATGCTTTTCGTCACCCCTTATCGCGATACGAAGGGAAACCTTCTTCACCTTTCCCTTCACAAATATAACGATCCAAATCGGGAGCGCCGCATCCGAGACGCAATTGACCGTCTTCTACGGAGCATACAAGGATATACCCATTACGGAAATCCGATCGACATCTTATGGAACTACGTAATCGAGGAACTTAAAAGAATTGGCCCGGATAAACGCCCACCTCCATCGCGCGAACCCTTATGCTTGCGCGGGGGCGGCCTTACCCTTATCGCTTCTGCCATCTGCCGGGAGCGATATTGCGCAGAGGTACGTTATGGAGACTTTTTGGAAGCTATCTATGAAGACGTCTTCTGGGATCGTACTCCACGTCCTCGAAACGAACGCCAATGAGAATCCGTCTGCGCCGCCCTTGAGTGGCGTTTTTTTGCCACATATATTCCCAAAATCATCCTCACAACTATCTGCGTGATTAATGTAAGATTTTATAAAAGATTGCGTCACCTACTACGGATAGCACATCTCCGAAGGTAGGACTCCCGCCATCAGGCCGTTGATTGCGTTGTGTCTAGCAATAGATATATGGTCTCCTGGTTTTTCTGATGGTGGGATTTCTATCTTCGGAACAAAACAACAAATATAGCGATATAGGAGCAAGGACCCGCATAGCATTATGCGGGTTTTTGCTATCTCCATCAATTGTAAAAGCTTACAAACGTTGAAAGAAATGGCGTAAATAGCGCGTCAATAGAAGTACCTGCCATCAGGCGGCACACGTTTGATTTTACTTATTTAACTTACACAACCATGCTTACAACAATAGCAACAATACTTCTCATTCTCTGGCTTCTAGGATACTTTGGTTTTCATGTTCTCGGTGGATTCATTCATATCCTTTTGGTGCTTGCGATTATTATGTTTCTTGTTCGCATCATTCAGGGGCGCAATCCAGTAGTATAAAAACACTTTAAACTCTGCATGAGCTCAAGAGCGGTTACAGCCTTTATCGTAGGCGCAGTTATTGTCATTGCCATCGTCGTATGGGCAATCATACAAGGAATTTCCTACTTCTCTTAGAGCTTTTCTTCTACCACTGATGCATTTCCTCCCGCTTGTATCGTAAAGGTCATACGTCCGACAATTCTGTTATCACCTGCCTTTACCGTCACTCGCCATTTTCCAGGAACGATGTGCTCCTTTTTGGAGTACGCCCTATAACCTTCATTCCTTCCTCCTGAAAGATTGAAAGAGATCGTTGTCGAAGGAATCCATTTATTGGTAGCTGCATCATAGTATTCCCATACATGGGTGATGGGAGCTGAAATATCTGCTGGCGCGCTGATGGAACTAAAATAATACACCGCGGTATCGTCTGAAGTAAGATGGAATACCGGAGTACGCAATGATGAAAAGAAAACGGATTCTTTTTCTTTGAATCCTATGTACTCCCCTGTGCTTGAATGTTCGACATCATGATAAATTCCGCTGTGTTTGAGTGAGAGTGGTACCGCAGGAATGAAATTAAGCACGTACAGCATGCCCACAAATAGCGGAACGCCGAGCGCTAATGCAAACGTGCGCGGACTTTCGAATTCGGCAGTCTCTGAAGTCTTTCGGAAGAAACTGGCAAACAAAAAGCTTAGAACAGAAGCAATGATGAGTGCAACGATAAACACGAAATCATTCACTGCTCCTAATAAAATGGGTACGTTAAAGATGGCATAAAAAACGATACCTATGAAATAAACGGCGATATCAAGCGTGAGCCGATAATTATGTGTAGACACATATTCATTGGCTATCATACATACCAGAAGTATCAAAAAGAGCGGCCACGACACCGAAAGCGCTGCACTTCGCATTGCGTATACGAACACAAAAGAAAGTGAGGATCCTAAGAAAAACGAAATGCCAAACGTAAGTAGCGAGAAAAGTCGACGCTCAATGGTGCTTGCGGTATTGCGCGAGACTACCCATTCACGCAGCGGAAGAATAACAGCCAGGATAAGAAGATAGGACAGTCCTAAATATTTGGTAATTGGTTCGCTAAAATCAGGGAGCAAAAAACTGTCGGAAATAAATCCAACCACGAAGATAATAGTACTTGCATGCTTCCAGCCTGCCGAAAGAAGCTTTTTGAGAGCCATAAGGCTAGTGTAACACCCTGTAAGAAGAACCCGTCTTCCGTTGTATACTAAAGGATACATCTATGAAAACATCTACTATCATTATCGTCGTCGTGCTCGTCATCCTTTTGGGAGGAGGTGCTTGGATCTATCACACCCTTCATACCTACACTCCTTCTACCTACGTACAAGAAACCCAAAACGGCGATGGTTCAACTACGGTTACTACTGTAAACACAGAAACAGGTACCTCAACTCCCGGAGCGCCAACGTATACGCTTGCACAAGTTGCCACCCACAATGACGCAACTTCCTGTTATTCGGTTATCTCTGGAAAAGTGTATGATCTTACCGCATGGATCAATCTTCACCCTGGAGGCAAGCAGGCCATCCTTTCAATCTGCGGAATAGACGGTACAGCGCCTTTCATGGCACAGCATCATGGGGCAGCGCGACAAATGAGTATTCTTGCCCGTTACTACATCGGCAATCTCGCCCAATAATATGAATCTTCACACGGCCGTTCTCCCCTTTCATATACTTATCCTTGTATATGTGGCATGGACAGTACTTCATGCGGACCATATGGCATTTTCGTGGATACGTGGAAAAGTAAATACGCTTGATGAGAAAAAAGTAAATCGTTTGCATCGCCATACTTGGTACGGACTTGTCGGTATGATTGTGACAGGAGTTCTTATGTTCATTCCCCTTCATGAATTTCTCCTTACCCGTCCGCAATTTTATGTAAAGATGGCGTTTGTGCTTGCGCTTGTTATCAATGGTTTCGTGATTGGACATCTTCAGAAAGTCGCATTTAACAAATCCTTCAAAGAACTCACTGCGCGAGAAAAAATTCCTCTTTTTATTTCCGGAGCAGTTTCTACATTATGTTGGCTTGGCGCCGCTGCTGGAGGATTTTATTTGCTCCCCGATTAAGCTTCTACAAGCGAAACCATTATCGCCTCAAAAGCTGTCCAGGAATGGCTATCCGATATTTCGAGCAAGGGACGCTTTTCGAGCAGCTCTAGGACCATTTTTGAGCCAATTACAAGGGGATATTCCTTGGCAATTCTGGCCAATTCCTTATTTTCTGGCTCATTCTCCCCTAACCGTGACAAAAGTCCGACGCGAACGCAATCGAGGAAGTCATCATACGTTCTCAGTGCATTTCCAGAAGAAAGTTTTCCGACAGTAGCAATCGTAGTTTTGGCGTCCTTTTTACATACCGCTTCAAGTAACTTGATGAGCTCTTCTTCTTCGGAAATTCCCAAAAGCGCCGCAACTTTTTCTTCTGTTACCTCTACTGCTTTTCCAATAGACACGAGAATCTGTTCAAGAATACCGAGCGCATCTCGGTATGACCCTTTGCCGTGGATGGCAATTTTCTTGGCAGATTCTTTGGTGAGTTTTGCTCCACCTTCTTGCTCTGCGACATATATCAATCGTTCAGAGAGTGTATCGATGTCTGGCTGCCGGAAGACTACTTTTTGACAGCGGGAAACAATGGTTGCAGGCAACTTTTCAGGATCGGTCGTAGCTAGTATGAAAATTACATGACTTGGTGGCTCTTCAAGCGTCTTAAGAAGCGCGTTTGCCGCTTCCTTAGTGAGCATGTGTGCTTCATCAATAATATACACCTTATAAGGTGATGAAAATGGTGCTGTACGTACGGCTTCGCGAAGCTCGCGAATTTCATCGATACCACGATTAGATGCCGCGTCTATTTCGATGATATCTTCATCATTACATCCGATATCCCGAGCAACAATGCGGGCAACAGTAGTTTTTCCCGTTCCTCGTCCACCGCAGAAAAGATAGGCATGAGAAATTTTCTTCTGCTTGATGGCTTGTGTGAGAAGCTCCACTGCTTGCTTTTGTCCTACGACATCCGAAAAAGTTTGTGGGCGGTATTTGCGATAGAGCGCGACGTAGGTTTCTGACATACCTACAGTGTAGCAGATTGATGTAAGTCCAAAAAAGTAAGAATTCTCTCTTCGACTTCAGTTGCATTTTTGCACTCCATGAGTTCTATGCGAAGTTCTTTTGCTCCATCAAAGCCGTTCACATATGCCTTGTAGTGCTTTTTCATAATGGCAAAGCTTTTGATGTCCCCTAACTTTTCTTCATAGAGTTTGGTGTGCTCGATACAAATCTTAAGGCGCTCCTCAATTGATTTTCCGCGATTAAATTCCTCTTCATCAAAAAACCATGGCGTACCAAATATCCCGCGTCCAACCATGACTCCATCTGCGCCGGACTCTTTCGCTTTTTGCTTGCCTTCGGTTACGGATTTAATGTCGCCATTTCCTAAAATAATAGTTCCGCCTTCTTCAAGCGGGCCAGTTGTGTCACGCACGAGCTTCACAACATCCTTCATAAGATCCCAATGGGCATCCACAAGCGACATCTCCTTGCGAGTACGAAGATGTACCGTAAGCGTCGGCACTCCGCATTCCAAAATCTTCGGCAACCATTCCATGAATTCAATTTTGTTGTACCCGAGCCGAGTTTTAACTGACACGGGGAGACCTTGTGCTCCTTCTTGTGCTGCGCGAATCACCGCTTGAGCAGTTTTCCAATCTTTGATATGCGCAGCCCCGGCGCCTTGCTTTTCTATGCTCTTATCCGGACAGCCCATATTGATATCGATGCCGTCAAAGCCAAGTTCCTTGCAGAGTGCGGCCGCCTTCTTCATATTCTCAGGAGTAGAAGTAAAGAGCTGAGCAACAATGGGCCGCTCGATATCCGTAAACTCAAGATCGCGCTTGAGCACGTCTCGTCCTGGACTATTCAATCCGTCCGCAGAAACAAACTCCGTCCACATCACATCCGGTCCATGCGGTTTGGAATACTTGGAAATCATAGTGCGAAAGGCAATATCCGTCACGTCAGCCATAGGCGCAACAACGGTGATAGTCTCACCTTGTGAAAGCTTGTCATCTATAAGCTTCTGCCAAAAACCGCGCACGGGCTTTTGATGAATGCGGCGGGTGACGGCTTCCTTATTGAAGAGTTGCTTGAGTGCTTGAAGCATGGTCTTGGATTATAGCCCCTCCGGAAGTGTTTGTAAATTTATAGAATACTTTATTACCGAAGCGAGCATCGAGATACTGTATATGGGTGGAAGGATCAACCATTTTGCTTTTGAGCGGTTCGGTATCTATGGCACTTAAAAGATTTGACCATACTCGATCCAAATTTTCCGTACGAGTAAATGCGATATAGGTCGCGTGAGCGCTGTCGTAAAGCCTTACATCTCCATTTTCGTCGATGTTTATAAAATGAATCGGGAAAAAGACCGTATCTACCTTTTCGACAAAGGAATGAAAAGTGGCAAGGTCTTTGGCGGTTAATTGTGTTGTGGAAGCATATTCAAGTTTAGGTAAATCGGTACGTGACTCAAGCGTTGTATACACAATACCTTCTGGAGAAACAGCTTGTGTCTCTCCGATGGAGAAAAGTGGCACATACGGAACAACGCGTATAGTAATCGTATGCAGCCCGGAAGGGTGTATTGCAATTTCTTTGGAGTTCGGAAGGATTTCGCGAATAGATTCTTTCAGTATTTGACCATGAAAACTTATGACTCGATTTCCGGGTAAAACCCCAAGCAATTTTACATTACTCACCTCATAGGCCCTACTTCGCACTTTGGGAGCATACTCGTCCGGAACACCAATCAGTTTATAGTTGGTAATAGTAAGCGTTGGTGTCAAAAAATAGATATATCCTAAACCAAACAATAAACAAAGACAGGCAGTTTGTATAAGAATCCGTTTCCAGAGAAGGTAAGTCCTTCGGCGCATACGTTATGAACGAAAAGCCTTTCCAATTACTGTCTTTCCATTCATAAACGGCACAAGAACATCAGGAACTTTTACCGTACCATCTGCTTGCTGATAGTTTTCGATAATAACCGTTACGAGCCGAGGCGTTGCAGCTGCAGTGTTATTAAGCGAATGAGCGTATCGAAGCTTACCTTCAGT
This sequence comes from Candidatus Nomurabacteria bacterium, assembly GCA_029288775.1. Taxonomy (GTDB): domain Bacteria; phylum Patescibacteriota; class Minisyncoccia; order Phycocordibacterales; family UBA5272; genus UBA11704. The sequence goes on from JARIGQ010000010.1 coordinate 7,805, forward strand.
ATCTTTATAACGAATATTGAGACGACGTGTTTGGAAGTCATGGAAATAGCTTGCAGAATGTGTCTCGCGGTATTTCCCCTGGGAAGGCATCCACGCTTCAATGTCATATTTCTTCACTTGTCCTAAGCCTAGATCTCCTCCGCAATTGATAACCGTATGATACGGAATGCCGAGTTCTTCGAGCATTTCTTCAGCGTGACGCCGGATTTCTTCATGGAGCGATACAGAGGTTTCGTGGCTTGCCTCACAGAGAATAACTTGTTCGCATTTATAAAATTCATGCACACGCACCAACCCCTTTACGTCTTTACCGTGACTGCCGGCTTCCTTGCGAAAACATGGACTCCATACGATAAATTTTTTTGGTTGCGAAAGATCATCCAACACTTCATCGGCATGATAATACATAGTGGCCACTTCTCCCGTTCCCGCAAAATAATCATTGCCGTCCTTGTAGAGATCATCCTCACCTTGCGGAAGGTAACCGCTCCCGAGCAGGGTTTCGCGACGCACCAGTGAGGGTACAAGCATAGGAGTAAATCCTTTTGCTTGCCAACGCTGCATTACGTATTGCCAAATGGCCATTTCAAGCATTGCGGCATCATTTTTCAAAAAATAACCACGGAATCCAGATGTCTTTGTCCCGCGTTCAAAATCAACCATATCCCCTTTTTCCATAAGCTCGATATGATCAAGCGGAGTAAAGGCATATTCCTTAATCTCTCCCCAAGCATGGGTTTCGACATTGTCTGCATCTGAACTTCCTTCTGGAACAGTCATATCAGGAATATTTGGCACCGCAAGCATAAGCGCTCGCCATTCCTTCATAACTGTTTCCAACTCTTCCTCCTTTTTCTTAAGCTCGTCCTTGACCTGCTTCATAGACTCAATAAGGAGCGCTCGAGCTGCGGCATCCGCCTTCTGAACTTCTTCACTTGCGGCATTTTGCTTGGCACGCAAGTCTTCAACCGCACGGAGTATTGCCAAACGCTTCTCATCACACGCTACGAGATCATCCACATTAAAGGAGAGGTGTTTTTTGGAGGCCGCGGCTCGAATGAGGTCAGTTTGCTCACGGATAAATTTGATGTCTAACATGCCTTCTATTCTAACAATAAAGCCTTATGTTTAAAAGCTCATTCTTCCCCACAGGCAAATCCAAGAAAGTGAGGTATACTATGAGACATGGATTCACATCCTAACGCAATCGATTCTGGCCTGATGGAAGTTGTTCCTTCAATTAGAGTACACAGAGAATCGTATGGAAAAAAGCCCGAGGGTATACGAGATCAGTTTGCAAAGTCAGTCGTACACGGACTCGCTGGCGTTATGGATTTCTTCTTTCAAGAACGATACTGCCACCGTGCAGTAGTGCTCGAGACAATAGCCGCAGTTCCCGGCATGGTAGGTGGCTTACTTCAACATCTTACCTCCCTTCGCTTCATTCGCTCTGATCGCGGATGGATCAAGACCCTTTTGGAGGAAGCTGAGAATGAGCGCATGCATTTGCTCATTTACAGCGAAATCTCGCAACCTACAGCTTTCGAACGTATTGCCATCATGGTAGTACAGTTTTTCTTCTATCATTTGTATTTTCTGCTTTACCTCATCTCACCCGCAACCGCGCATCGCGTTGTCGGGTATTTTGAGGAAGAAGCAGTACATAGTTACGAACATTATTTGAAGCTTGTAGAAGAAGGCGTACACGAAAATGTTTCCGCTCCGACGAGCGCAATCACTTACTGGGGTCTTCCAACTAACGCGCGATTAAGCGATGTGATTAAAGCAACTATTAAGGACGAAATGCTACACCGAGACGTCAATCACACCTTTGCAAATGATCCTGTAGGTACCAAAATCTGGTCGTAATAAAACAAAAAACGTATCTCTACCAGAACATCTGGTTAACGATAATAGAAAGCAAGATAATAACGAGTACAGACATACCGTATACCGCATGTTTCCAATGTCTACGTTCTATCTCCACAGCAAGCATGACAATAAGCGCAACAAACACAATTCCAAATAGGCCCTTAAGCAATATATCGACATAATAACTGCTTCCAAAAAGTGCATTCTCAAGCCACGTAGAATAGCGTCTATAAGGAGTAGCTTTTTCAAAAGGAAGAGCTGCTGCGTTGTTATTTTTCACTATTGCATATTTTGGACTAACCAGGAGGGTGGTGAAAAAAGATAGTGACGTTGTTGTCGCCGAAGAAGTTGCTACTTGGGTAACACCCTTAATTTCCGCAGGATTACCGGTGATTTTTGTAGAAGACGCAAGCACTGCCTTTTCTTCCTTTTGAGGTAAAGGCGTTTCCTCTACAGAAGAAGTTTTAGTGGTCGCTGGCGTTCCGAATAATTGCACCACATAAATGGTGGGCTCATTTTGATACATGCCGCTTATGGTTGCCATCCCTATTTCCCTAAAACGCTTATCCAAAAGGTTTGCTCTATGGGTTGGGGAGGCAAGCCATGCATCGCGTACTTCCGTTGCATCGGTGAAGTTAATTGCTAAATTCTCTCCCGCATAGAGGAAGTTATATCCAACTTGCTGGAACCAGTGCCATGGAGTGACTCCTGTTGGGCTATTGTGAGAAAAATAACCGTAAGTTGCCATATCATCACCTTTAAGTGTCGCAGCCTTATCCAGAAGATCATTTCTGGAAAGCGGATTATCCCCCAGAGCTAAACGACTCTCATTGGTGAGGTCTACGAGAACATCAGCTGTTACATTTGCACCCAGTACTGTTTTGCGAAGGAAAAAGGAACTACCCGCCGAAACCCCGAGCATAAAAAAGATAATCAGTATAATGATAAAAATGGAAACCTCGCGAAAAAAGTGAGGTTTATAATCGTTATGCTCGTGCGGTATAAAGAGATGCTTGAGCGCAGTACGTATGGTCACGTTCTTTAGTATACCAGGCACAGAAAATAGACAGGTAAAAATATCCCAAGTAGTATAGCTCCACAAAAAGAAAAAGGGCTGCATTTCTGCAGCCCTTTTTCTTTTTGTGGACCCTAGGAGATTCGAACTCCTCACCTCTGGAGTGCAAAACCAGTGCTCTACCAAATGAGCTAAGGGCCCAGCCACTGTCTTTAGAACAGTGATCATAATACTATCATATTCGGTTCTTTTAGAAAAGAGTGTACAGCCAGCGAGCGCCAAGATAAATATAGTAATGACTTGTGCTCTCCATGCCTGTTTCCGTGTAATCGCCAATACATAACCCCATGATGGGTTTTTTATGCTTGATCGACCTTCGCCATGCCACTGATTTTTCAAATGGTTTAGGCTACTTCTATTGATTTGTAAGCTAAATTATATCATTAATTTAGCTTGGCACCCATCATATACTATTTCTCTTAGTTTGCGAAGCTATTCTGAAACAATAGCCTTAAAAGGAATTTCAAAGGTCTCCAGAAGGTAGTTCTCTGTTACACCTAAAAGCTTCCTTTGCTCATCACTCATGTTAGATTTTGAAACACCTGGTTGCACAAGATAATGTTCATCTCAACATCATTATTGTTTGCAATTCTTTTCAACTTATCCAAAATTTTAGCGTCCCCAACCTCAAATCTACTTATTGATTTACCTGATTCTTTTAAATTTCCTCGTCTTAAAACTTTTGCAAAAATTTCGATTGGTTTTTCCTTCCAATGCGAACTTCTTTGTGTTTGCCCACACACTTCGTATAAATCCTTTAATCTTGCGCCTGGGTTATCTTCTGAAGAGAATTTACAATGATAGAGTTCAATCGAGATTCTATCTTTACCGTCTTTATTTATAGTTTTAAAGGCAACAACATCAGCAATCTCACCTGCCCCATCGTCATTCATAATAACTTCCATCCCGTCAGTCTTCAATTTTTGTATTACTTTAAATTGAATCGAATCTGGATCTTTATCTATACCCTGAGATTCTTTTCTTATTTTTGTTCCTGTCCAATCCCAAACCAAAATCTTATCATTCGTGAATGGAACAATTTCATTATTCAATGCTATAAAGATGTTTCCAGTCACACAAGAACCATCTTCAAACCAAATAGCTGGGGGATTTTCATTAAAGAATTCTTCCAAAGCAATACTTCTGCCTTTAGAAATAATCTCGATCTTTTCTCCAGAAATATGTGTAAAGTTATAATCACCATATATCTCTCCTTTTTCGTCAGTTTTTTGTTCAATTTTTAGAGAGAATTCAGAAGTATGACCTTCAGAATAAACTTTAAATTTAATTATATCTGTAAGCTCTATCTCACAAGAATGCAATGGAACACTTACATGCACTGAACCAAATAAAAGAGAAACATATACCTCTTGCTCTAAATAAAATTCAACAGGCCAATCAATTCTAATTGGCATTTTTTCTGGTCTCTTATCAATGTCTAGAGGCTTCAGAGCAGTACTGAACACTTCGTCAGGATCAATGGTTTCGTCAAAAGAAAGAAAGAATTATGGATTTGTATAGTGAAGCAGAATTAGATAAAGCTACGTACCTTCAAAGAAACTTAGAAATGGAAGAAATAATAAAGCAACTAAGTGGCGAAAAACAGGAAATGAGTAAAACTCTTTTTATACTGGATAACCAACCAATAATAGAAAATAGCATTGAAGAATATTCCAAGAAGACAAAAGCAAATTACAGAAAATGTGCAGATTTTCTTTCTAAGAGAAAATTTATAATGGAAGCGTGTCCGAAAAATAATACACGATGAACAAGATAACATTTTTCTACATGGATTGATACCTATTGAAACTGAAAACTACAAAAGCACCTTAGAATTCAAAATTAAGAAAATTATTACGAGACAAAATAGGTGGTCAAAGAGATTAATTAATAGTGCAATCTCTTTAATTGTTCCTGTCGAATGCCCTAAGCAAAGTTCCAGCATTCGATTTCGTTAAGTTATCTTTTGCACCTTGATGAAGTTCTCTAAGCATATTTATATAAACTAGATCTTTTGTTTTTAAATATAAATATCTTAATATCCAAAATTTTTGCCACTCAGAGACATCTTTACTAACTAGTCTAACTAGATCTTCTTTAGTAAAATTTACTTCTTTCTTACTTATTTCATCAAAAAGCTTATTAGCAGATTCAATATTTGAAAAAAATAACGAGTGATGCTTATCAATATCCTCTAAATAATTATCTGTACTATATTCTTTATTTTTCATAAATTAATAATCTAGTAATTCCTTTAATATTCTTCGACCCTCATCAACATGGGTCTCAAGATCAAATTGTTCAAGATAATTTCTGTATTGACTAAATGTCTGCCCAGTAACTGGATCAGTAAATCTACTAGAATAGAACCTAGATACTTCTTTATGTTCTCCTACAGAAAGAGGAATTACGTTATCAGTACTCTGAATAAAATCATTTCCAAATTTTGTTGCATTCCTCTGTTCGACATTATGATGAAACTGAATTCCTTCTGGAACATTAAATTCTTTTCGTGCAGCAGCTTTAAGGGCATCAAACGAAGAAAATGACTTGCTCCCCATCTGCTCTGCAAGAGATACTCCTGTTTGAATAGCTGGCTTGCTTTCACTTGCGATCTGTGCCCCTTTGCTTGCTATATTTGCGGTACTTCCAACAGCAGGAATTATAGGAATTGCTCCAGCATAATTGATCACTTTGGATACCGGATTTGTTGCTTGATTACCTTGTTGAATTGCATTTGCAGATATTGACACTACTGCCGGCAACTGAGGTAGTATAGCATTTATTACTTGAGTAATTGTTGGTAAAGCAGCTAGAATCGCTGCGCCTATCGTAATTGCCGCTTCTGCACAAACAACAACTAAAGGACCAATACATTTTCCAGTAGGATCATTATATATTGCTGGATTATTCCTTGCATAGGCGTAACTATTCATCTGCTGTGGATCAAGTAGATAACTCTGCGGTAATTTATATAACATTGGATCCACAGAAATGAAGGAATGGGCTTTAGTGTCCAAATACCTCGCATGGAAATAGTTCAGCCCCGTAACGTCATCAAAGTCTTGATTCGTGAATCCTCGTGTATGTTCCGCATTATCTTTCCTCACATCCCTCTGTACATAGTTTCCAAACACATCGGCCATATCCATTTCTACTATGTCTCCGTGTTCATCTGTAGTAATAACAGGAGTGCCAAGATAGTTCGTAAGAAGGTAAGTTACTTTACCTGTACTTGCTTCATTGCCCTTTTGGTATGTATACGTACCGACTAGATTACCATTTAGAGTTAGATATGTAGTCACGGTTCCACGGCTGTCATCTTGATATGAACTGAATGGAGTATATACGGTGTACTGAGTGGTAGTTGCAACAGTCAAGGTATTGATAGTTGATGTAGCCAAACTGGATGTCGCATATGGATAAGATACTGCAGGGAGAATGTTCTGCGTGCTTGTAGAATACAAATAACTATCATCTGGGGTATACCCTGCGTAGGATTCCTGTCGTGAAGACCCTGTGGTTGCAAATGGGTATGCTAAACCACTTCCACTGTTGTATAGGTTAGCAATCTCCGCGGAAGAAAGCGCGCGAGACCAAACACCAAGTTCATCTATAGCTCCATGGAAGAAGTCGTAGTCTGCAGATCCTTGACTACCAATAGCAACTCTTGCTGATGTTCCTGAACCAAGGTTTACACTAGAAGCTGTTCCACTCTGAACTCCGTCTATGTAAAAAGTAAGGTTTCCGTTTGACGAATTAGAAAGTGTAACCGCCACATGATGCCATCCGTTACTCCCTACGGCCGATGTAGAGTTGTATTGAGTACCTGTGTAGAAAGCAAGCTTTGCTGCACTGTTTTCTACATAGAACTGATACTGCATTGTTCCTCCAACGTCTCGTTTATCTAGAATGGCTTCCTGGTACAGACTGTTGGTATTTATATATACCCAGCCAGCAATTGTCATTCCTCCACCTGCAAGATTAAGACCGGTTCCTAAAGCAACAGTACTGTTTGTCCCGTTAAATCCAGCCCCGTTGTTTAGCTTTCCATTTCCTGAAGAATACGTAATATTAGTATCTGATCCGTTTGTAGAACCGGCTGCATCGTTGGAATTGCCATCCAATTTGTAATACGCAACCATACCTGTGTTTCCAACAAGATAAGTACTAGGTGTGGAATTCAGGATAAATGCCCCAGCTTCTGGAGAAAACATCATTGATAATTCAATAGGAGGAGTATTTGTCAGATCAATTGAAGTTGTTGCAGTTGTGGTCGCATAGGAAGGTATAGTGGACCTATCAAATGGAATAAATTGAGTGGTAGTTGCGTACGTAATACTTTGATTAGAAATATACCTATTAAACGTGAGGACAGGATTTAAGGCTTGGAAAACTTGGGTTGATGTTCCATTTGCGTCTGGTGTTAAAACAAACGCTGAAGTTGTGGCTGTAATAAAGTCTTTGTAGTACGAACTAAGGTCAAAACTAAATGTTGAAGTACCTGATTTTTGACCAATTACAGTTGTAGAAGAAGATACCGAAGTAAATTGAGGTGTAGATGTAGCCCCTGTAGTAGATGCGACTTGAGTCCAGTAAGTAAAGTTTAGTTTTATTGAACTTGTAGCCACTGTCGAAGTAGAGAGATCGTACTTAAAGGTAGCTGTATCTATGGACGTGTTTAAATCTGGTAACCCTATACGGCACATTGTTGTAGTAGCCCCGTTTGTTCCAAATGAACAAATATTACCTACTGAAGTAGTAGTTGTCCCAGAAGCAGTTGAGGTGCTATATGAAGTGAGCGCTCGGGAAGTATCAAGAGGGAGTATGATCGTCTGATTCGATGAAGATGTTGCCGCGTTGGCAAGCGACATTGGAATAATTGAAAGATCCCCATTATTTACTCTGTACAACTCTTCTAGGGCGGCGTCAGATAGAATAAATCCAGATAACGCGCTCACAGAGTCTTTTACTTTTGTCTTTTGTGCAGTAATAACACAGCTACTTGTTGCTGCCTGACCCGGGCATGAACTTGTTGCAAACGGAAGAGCATAAGCAAAGACTGTTTTTACATCTGAATTAATCCGAACCGGTGTTTTAAGCAGTTCGTTATAGGTATCCTGGCTAATGCCAAGTGTTGTAGAGGCTAATGCAAATCCTGACGTAGCATAGGTCAGATTAAACTGCTCATCTGACAGCAATCCTGCAGGAACCAAATCAAGGTGTGTTACTGGAGCAACCAGGGTAGATGTTGCAATATACACCCTTATGGTAGTAGTAGCGCTGTAAGGGAAAAGAGAAGTTAGATACCGAACAATCACCACACCAGAACTACCATCCCCTCCTGCTGTTCCTGCACAGTGGCACCCATTATCGTTACTTCCACCTCCTCCACCTCCACCTCTATTGGCCGCACCAGAAGATCCAGGAGAGTTAACAAATGCAGTGGCACCATTTCCGCCCCCATCAACACCACTACCAGCAGTTGAACCCTGTGAGTCACCACCACCCCCTCCACCTCCACCATATCCTAGAGAAGTTCCTGTAATAGAAGAAGAAGTGCCAGTTCCACCATTACCCGATGTAGAACCTGTACCATTTACTCCGTTTGCAAAATCTCCTGCACCTCCACCCGATGGGTAATACCCAGAAAGAATACCAGTTCCTCCTGTTTTACCGCTTCCAGAGTCACCACCGTTTAGATTTGTAGGACGAGGAGCACCTTTACCTCCTTTAGAAACTAATCCTGCAAAGGTTGTAGTAGCTCCATTGCCCCCCGAAACTGTAGCCCCTGCATCTCCCCCTGTTCCTCCCGCACCTATAGTTACGGAGTAAGTTCCAGCTGTAAATGCAACCGTAGAACTTGAAATTACTTGCCCACCTCCACCTCCACCACCTTGTGAACCTCCTCCACCTCCACCACCTCCTACGGCAAGTACTTCAGCATTGAAACTTGCCCCAGATGGAACAGTAAACGTTCCTGATGAATTAAACGTATGCACTGTGTAAGAACCAGAAGTGCTAGTGGCGCCTCCTGAGGGTGAGTCCGCGTATGCAACTTGATCAACCCAGAACCCTGGTATTGTGGTGGTTGATGTGTAATATGCAGTAGATGTTGCCAACGTCTGAGGTAAATTAGATCTTGAAAAGACAGGATAAGGAGTAGATGTAGAGGAGACTATTGCGGGCAATACTGCACTTGAGGTAGCTACATAATATGTAGTAGTAGTTGCATGATAAGTAGTAGTGTAGTATCCAGGTGTAATAGTATCAGCAAGATCGTGATTAAACTGAATACTAATTACCTCAATTTCAGAACTACCATAACTTCCTATCGTGTATGTGGTACTACCTACACTTGTTGCAGTGTGATACCAAATATTGCTAATTGAAGTAGCAGTTAAAGGAGATGAAGCGGTTCCCGTGTTAGAGGTAACAAATACTTTATTATTTTTATCTTGAATATTTTCACTAACACTGAGACTAGAAAACTGATTGGAGTTTCCCGCTCCACCTTGAACATCGTAGTAATAATTAGAAGTATTTAAACCTTTAAGTGAAATCCATTTGTAATGGTCTGTTGCATTTCCACAATATGTGCCACAATTACTTGTAACAGAAACTGAATTAGAGGTAGTAGTAGCGATACCATAGAGACGTAAATCAGTATTGGTACTTGGTGCAACTTGTCGAGCAAGCTGAGTCATAGCAACTCCATTAAAGCTTGGAGTGTCACAGTAAGAAGCACAAGAAGCTATTACATATTGCGACCCACTGCCGGGGGCAAAAGTAGTTCCACCAAGCTGAGAATTTACTATAGATACAGTGGTACTTGCCGTAGAAGTTGCAGTGTAATCTGTTGAATAATATCCAGGAGAAAGCTGAATAACCCAAGCTCCATTTGTAGAAGTTGCCTGATAATATCCATTTATTGTTGTAGTTGCTGTTGATGAAGCAAAGGAAATATTAGGTAAAGTGAGAATGCCTTTATGGACCATCCAAAATTCCTCAGTAGCAGCCTGACTTGGTGTAAATCCACTTAAGTTGGTAACTATTTCCCTAAATGCAGCTTTACGAAGGGTCTTGTCACATTCAGTAGTTGAAGCAGCAGAAGCGCACTGTGTTGTTGAAGTAGCCATGAAAACTTTAGTAATCTGATATGCATCCTTGAGGGTAGTAGAAGCAAATTCTCGATAGGACTCTGGAGAGATAAAGACAAGCGGTGACGTAGTTCCTGTACTTATGTCAAAAGAACTATCATGATTTTCACCGAAGTAAGCTGCGATTGTGTTTTGAATCCCAGCGGTAAAACTTGTAGTAGTAGCATTTGTTATTCCTGAAACTAATGTAGTAGAAGCTAGAGTCAAGCGTGGAGTATCAGCGTACGCCTTGAGAGTAACAGCAACTGCCTCCCATGGATACGTTGTGGATCCCCATTGAGCGTCGTTCATTATGAGAATTTTAAGAGGAGAAGTACTACTTGCCTGTTGAGTAAGTATTGTAGGAGTGACGTTTGTGTCGATACGAATACCATCAGAACTTAAGTTTTGTATATAATAACTGTTAAAAATGTATGGTAAATCAGTCGAATAATTGTGACTATCCGTCCCAATTGTTGTATTTGTTGAGGGCCCCATCAATAATGAGCTTTCCGTAGGGCTCGGACTATTCTTGATTGAAAGAATATAATTTACTGTAGTTGATGTAGAAACTGTAAGACTAAATGGGGAAGTTCCAATTACACAACGTGAAGGGGAAGGAATACTTGCAACATATCCTCCATTACAAGCTGTAGTCCACTGTAATGTGAATTGACTATTTACTGTTCTATAACTATTAATGATCAGGTGATTAGATAGATCGTACACTGCATTTTGCGTATAGTCTCCTATATTATTTGGGATACTTGCTGCACCAATTACGACTAAATAGAGTTCCTTTAAGGTACTCCAACTGAGAGTTATTCCTTTATCATTCTTGGCAAAGGACTGAAGAGAAACCATGTACTCAGTAGAAGAAGCATATTTGATTCCCAACAAATCATCGATTTGAGATTGATAGCTTTCAACTGTTGTTTGAGTAATACCAGCTGCTTGGAGCTCAGTAAAAGCAGTAGACGTGATGTAATATGGGATTGTGTTAAAGTATTGTAATCTTGGTTCATCTGAATTTTGGTTACTATACTCAGTTGTAAAGTACAAGCCAGAGTAGTAGGTACTCGTAGCACTGCTACTGCTTCGAGAAGTCACAGAAGGAACAGTTATGTTACCTAGGTAGGTTGAGGTGGATGTTAATTCTGTAGAATTACCAGGCAAGCGTGCTTTTGCAGCATATACATACCACATTTCCTGTAGGGCACGATCAGATAGTAGATAACCACTTTCTTTGTAGTATTTTTCAAAGATCACCTTTTTAGCGTTCGTACAAGCAGATACAACAGAGTTACAACCTGCAAGGATCATTACAGTCTTTACTTTAGTGGTGTCTGTTAGCCCAAGTAAAGCTAGGGTGTTGTATGTACTCGTAGACACATAAGGAAGATTACTGTATTGATCAAGCGCAACAACAATTCCTGTAGCTACATAGGTATTATATGAACTAATGGTTCCACTATTTACTGTAAATGTCGCTTGACTACTCGTTGCAATACTACTTGTAGCTATTCCTACATATGAGGAAGGAATAAGGTACTCCCCTGTTGAAATTTTAATAATATCGGTTATAAGTCCAGCAGTAGCAACTGTACTCGTACTTCTTTGGTTTATGTCATTTGCCAGTAGTTGCTTAGTCGTATCAGAAATACACGTCTGACGATTTGCCGTAGATGTTGCGGCACAGAATTTACTTGTAAACGGCGAAGCATAATACCCGGTAACCAAGTTGAGCAAAGATGTCTTATCTAGCAACGAAAGCGAAGATAGCGTGTTGTATGTAGAAGTAGCAATATAGGTACTTGATGTCGCAACTTGAGCCAAAAGGTCACCTTGGGATAGAGTGCTAATTGCTAGACCGGTAGTAGAAGGACTAACCTTTTGGTTGACAAGGGCACTTGCTTGAACCACTTTCTTAAGTCTTTCTCCATTCTCATCGTAGGTATAACGCTCCGTGCCATTGGTACTTGTAGCTAAAACAAGCTGATTGAGAGTATTCCACGCGTATGAGTTATCTCCGGACTGAATACGATTTCCTTGCGAGTCATAAGATACGTTTACGCCTCCGATCGAAGTCACTGCATTAGCATTTTGCATTCCGTCCTTACTGTAACGATACAAAACATTATTTTCACTGATAATGTTTCCAATCGGATCATAGACAAGACTATCCACTAGAGCCCCTCCTCCGTCATATGAAGTAGAAGTTTGAGTTAGGCGAGCAAGATTGTCATAGGTGAAGCTATCACTCTTTGTGTGAGTCGTTCCTGCAATGTCCTTGTATGTTGTAAGGATATTGCTTGGAGTCATGTAATCCTTATAGGTAAATTCATCTTTGTAGAGCTCAACCTGGTTAGAGCCTGAAAGAGAACATCCTGTTGAGTTAAAAAGATACACAGACTTTCCTAATTTTGGCGAAATCACTCCATCGGTAGATGTCGTAGTGTAGGTATTGCAAAGCTGTATTCCATTGCCTAAAGAATAGGAAGAAAGATCCCCCATTGAGTTAAATGTGGTGTTGCTAACAATAGATTTCGTGCTGCCACTCGGGGTTATATATGAAAGTGAAGCTTGTTTCCCGTCTAAAGTATAGGAGTAGACAGCTTGTCCGTTGTCAGGATATGTAATCGTGGTTGGGTTACTAAAAGTATCGTAAGCGTAAGAACGAGTATATGTTTTGCCGTCAATAGAAAGCATTTCACTTCCTAATTTTCCATAGGAATTGTAAGTTAGCGTAGTTGAAGATGTACCTCGATTAATAGTACAAGGAGAAATATAGTTATTCACACAGCCTGTATATGTGAGGGAAACAGTAGATGTGCCGTTAGCTGAGTCAGATACGGTTCTAGTTGTCGGTCGGTTTAAAGCATCATATGAATAACTTATTGAACCAAGCGGTCCTGTTTTTGAAAGAAGGTTTCCTAAGGAATCATAGGTGTAGGAATAGGTGGTAAATGTTGAGTCTGAAGACGGGTGTGAGTCTTCTTGGTATGTTAAAAGCCCATTAGATAGGTAGTTGAAATTTCTAATATTTCCATTTGCATCGGTTATACGAGAGAGATTATTTGTTGGAGTATAAGAGTACGTAGTAGTATACGTATTTCCATTATTATATTCCTGAACAGTGGCCAAGTTACCATTAGCGTCATACGTATATGTTTTCTTGTGCTGAGTAGACGCATTGTCTTGGATAGTAAGCGATCGAGCACCGTACTGGTAAGTTACTTTACTTCCAAAAGCCTCCTTAGCTGTCACTCTTCCAAGACCATCGTAGGTATATATAGTTTTTCCGTTTGCTGGAGTGCCAGATGTATATCCATATCCTGTTGTGATGTATGGTAATGATACTGAGGTAACATTACTGCTTGCATCGTAAGTTGTGTCTTGGGTAGAAAAAGAATCAATGGTGCTTTCCTTTTTAGATTGAATTAACCTCCCATAACTATCGTAAATGTCTACAGAGCGAGCTTCCTGTCCACTTGAACCCATTTTTCGTGTATAAACAGTAAGACCACCTCCGTACACATAATTGATCCTTGCTTCATCGTGAACACCCCCTCCAGAATCTAATGTATAAGATCTGGTAACTTTACCTAATCCATCTACTTCTTTAACATAAGTTATTCCATCTGGTCCTTTAGTAGATAATAAGTTAAGTGTGTAAGGGTCATAAGAATACGTAGTCGTCCCATTGAGTGCGTCAACTTTTTGTATCGGGAAGTAATAAGAGCTGTCATAAGAAACTTTAGTTATGTTTCCCAGAGCATCCGTTGTTTTAGTTACGTTCCCCATAGGATCATATTCAACTTGCGTTGAACTTGTGGCGTTTACCGTACCGTCACTATTATAAATAGTATCTAAGGTTGTGGTTACAGCTCCCTTATCTACTAATCCATAAGGAAGTCCATCATAGTAGTAGACAGTATTTCCTATTGTCTGACCTGAGTAGTCTGCAGTTGTCTGCTTAACCAAGCGTTGTGGACGTGTATTTGAATATATATATGAAGTTACTGTGAGGTCCGACCCCTTGTCTGTAATAGTTGAAGAAGCAAAGGAAATGAACGGTTCAATATCTCCATAGTTGTATGAAGTCTTAATAAGGCGCTTAGTTTCATCGTACACATTCCTGCTTGCTGAAGATACATAAGACCCATCAGAGTTGTAGAGATTCTTTATCTGACTATCTAGGTACGTAAAGGAAGAGGAAGCATACGAGTAGGTGGTATAAAGTGAAAGATCTTGGCTTACTAATGTTGAAGTGCCTGAGGATAGATCGAATGTGTCTGTACGATAACTCCTTCCGATATTGTAATAAGAGTCCCCTTTTTCCCCTGTGCTGGGGTTATCACCATTACCCTGGTGGAAGTACGTAACTGTTTTTTTATTTCCATCCACTACTTCAACTTTACCGAAGCCAGCAAATTTGTGATCACGAGGAGCGGAGTCATCAAAATACATCTGACCATCTTGGAAACTATAGGAAACTACATGGGGAGTAGAATCTGATGGAGAAAGTTTCTCAGTGGTTGTGCCTACGGTGTACATCGGTACTGGTAGAGTAGGATTGAGACCACTTGCTGTTGTCCAAGAATAGGAGACGTCTAGAGTTGACCCTAAAGGGCTTGTTACTTTAGTAAGAATGTCTTGTTTCTTTGTATTATTAGTAGCACCATCATAATCTGTATCTAAATCACCATCAGTATCATATTCTTTAGTATTTTTTTGGAGTGTATATGGGTTCCCAAAACCGTCTGTGCACTTTGAATAAGTTACTAAGTATCCAGAAAGCGGTGATGATGTAGAAACGAAAGAATTCCCTGTATTAATCAATACTGTATTTACTGATTGATCTACGGGAGCCGTTGTAGGGAAGGTTCCTCCAGGACATGAACCGGAAGTGCCTGCATAATTAGAGTTGTACGAACGCACAATGTCAGGAAGGCCATCGTTATTGATGTCTACAAATCTAACTCCAGCTTCATATGGAGAATTCAGTCCTGTGTTATAAACATAGTAAGTGGAGGTCGAATACCCGGAGCCAGTATTCAGATAAATACTGTATGTGGTAGTGCCTGAAGCAGATCTAGAAATTTTGTCTTGTAGACCATCCCCATTTACATCAGCTAATTGGTCAGTACCTATGTTGAACCAGAAATTAGTAGAAGTACTGTAGTCAAATGTATTATTGGTTGTATTGATTCCCACTCCATTATTTCCATACCTATCGTTATATACAACATCATCAAATCCATCCCCGTTTACATCTGTAACCACGGACTCCTGACTCCACCACCACTCACCTTCACCCATTATCCGCAAAGCGGGAATTGGGTCATCCATGATCATAGCTCTAAGATAAGCAGGTGAGGTTGGTTTTTTAAGAGATCTTAACAAAAACGTACTACTTCCTTGGTTGTATTTATAATTTACATAATGTCCCGAAGAATATGCACCGTAAGTAACCTCGGCTTGAACGAGATCTTTTTTGTAGTCACCATTAATTTCTATAGGAAAATATCCATCTCCAGCATTGTAGAGTTCTAAAATGCCATTGTTATCAGTATCCATAACCACATTGGTTCCATAAGGACTAACACTATTAGAAATAGTGCCTGAGAAATTTGGGGCTGACTTTTCGTAATCAAAGGTTGTTTTAGGTAGGGTGGTCCAGTCCCCGTTGGTACTTAGATGCTTCTCTTCAATCCCTTGAAGAAGCGACCTCGTACCATTTGATCCTGTGATGTACGTAAAGTAAAAATAAGCACTATCTTTACCATTTGTACTTACTTTAGTGGCGGACACTCTCTTGGTATCAGTAGTTTTAAAGCCATATTTATAGCTAGATAACTGATCTAGCTTATTTTCTAAAGTAAAAGTAACTAAATTTAAAGGGTGAGCCATTGCATGTTCGGTATATGAAATAGAACTAGGGTATACGGTTCCAGAATCTTTTACATAACTATAAAGAATGCCGTTTCCAAACTTATCGCGAACTTCTGTGAGGTACCATCTCCCAATCAATACTCCTGAGTCGTCCTGGATACGGCTGTTATAGGTGTTACCAAAGTAATAGGTAGTACCGTCTCTATCTGTCATTTGCCATGTATTGCCTGTATACGTGTATTTTGGATAAGAACCATCATCTACTTTCTGTTCATAATTAACCCCGTTACTAGAAACCAACTCACCATGCAACGAAGAAATAAAAGCGGGGTTACTATACATCTTATCTGAGCCAGTTTTGGTGGTTCTTTCAACGTAGGGAATACTTATAGTCCAACCGTACCCGAACCACCCTGAATCGTTATTTTGGGAGTTATATGAAAGAGAAAGCTTTGGAGTCATCCCATTCCTACCGTCCGGTAAAGTTAAGGGGTAGGTATATGTAAGGGCTCCTGACGACTGATCCACTCCGGAAGACCCCTGACTCTGGAGACGGGTTGCTTTATTACCCACTGGGTCCAGGGAAGCCGCAGATCCTATATCGTTAGAAACTGTATCGGCGGCATAAATAGTTGCAACTGGAGTTAAAAGCTGTATAAAAACTAAAATAGCACTCATGATGAGTGCCTTTTTCCGAAGAAGAGAATACAAAAATCTACGAGAACGTCTCGTGAGCGAACCGAATGTTGCGTTTGGCATTCGTACCCTGCTCCTCATAGGTTACTTATGAGTGTATACCTTCAAAGGAGAATAGCAAGCAACTTCAGTGAACAAGTGAACTTAGTGAATAACTAAGATATATTTGTACTTTCTTCCTTCAAAATCCACACTAAGTACTCTAATTCTTTCTTAACTTGGTTTAGAAAAATGAAATCAAGGTCCACAAAGCACAAAACCTGGCCATTGTGCCAGGTTTTGTACTTTGTGGAGGACCGCAGCGATCTTTTGATAGCAATCAAAACCACAAAGGGCGGGCTGCGAGTTCATCGAATGACACCGAAATGAAACTTCTGGACACAAAAGCTTTCCCCCTGTTGGGGTTTTTATTTTAATTTTTGTATACTTTTCCCTATGACTCGGTTTCAACCTGACTTTTCTTTAACCCCGACCTCGCGGCATATTCTACTCTTTCTATGCGGCCTTTTTGTGGGAGGTATTGCCATCAAAACTCTTACCTCTCCCGTCATTTCTATAAAGCGCGCAAATGATCCTGAATACACCTATATTAATCCCCTTCTTAGTTGTAGTATTTCGGAAAACAAAGAATTTACAGAATACAAACCCCTAGAAACAAAAATCAATAAAATAATCGGAAACGCGGGACCAAAAGTAACCAGTGTTTCGGTATATTATCGTGAACTCACGACTGGACGATGGTTTGGTATCAACGAAGAAGAAACCTATTCCCCCGCCAGTCTCATGAAAGTGCCTATCATGATTGCCTACTACAAGTTAGCTGAGTCGAACCCTAGCATTCTTTCTGAAGCGCTTTCCTCCACTTCATCACTTGTTGTTACTGACGCTTCGGAGCACTATAAATCCACACAACAACTTTCTTCTCGCCAATCATATAGCATAGAAACGCTCATAGAGGCCATGATTAAGTATTCTGACAACATGGCAACCAGCTTGCTTTTTGGACACATGGACGGAAATTCCTTTGACGATGTAGTAAGTGACATCGGCATCAAGGTTCCCGCGCTTAGTCAAATTGGGGGGACGGATGACTTCATGACCGTCAAAGAATATTCCTATATTTTCCGTTTGCTCTACAACGGTACCTATCTCTCAAATCAACTCTCTGAACAAGCACTCAAACTACTTACCCAGACGGATTTTACACAAGGTTTGCGCGGGGGAGTGCCTCAAACTATTGCCATAGCTCATAAATTTGGAGAACGCACCCTCTATGATACTGCCGGAAAACCCACAAGCGAACAGCTTCATGATTGCGGCATCGTCTACTATCCTTCTCATCCGTACGTTTTGTGTGTAATGACAAAAGGAACAGATTTTGATGCATTATCCACGACTATCCAATCCATTTCTAAATCTATTTACGAAAATGGAGTGAGCCCCTGGAAATAGCTTTGTTTTTATAATTAAAAGAGCCTCCGTGAGGCTCTTTTAATTATTCACCGAGAAGCTTATCCAGTAGATTTTTATTAGCGTCGTCTTTGTATTCTTGCATTTCTCTTCCAATCTCATCAAGCTCTCCTGCGAGCACGGTTTCCGCTTCAGGAAGAAGTTCGGTCTCCTCCTCTTCGATGTGATGAGTAATATTTTCTTCAAGCACTGTCATCTTAGCATCATAGGTTTCGCTTGTAACCGGCATTACTTTAAGTTCAAGCATAATCATCTTTGCAGCATGATGCTCGGCTTGAGCCTCGTCAACAGGCAAAGGATGTTCTTCACTAATCGCTTCCTTAAGCTTAGGATAGAAGAACTTCTCTTCCATACGAGCGTGAATGGTAAGTGCCTTGAGAATTTCCCCGGCTAATTCTCCTTTACGTTCAGTGTTATCCGCTTCGAGTGCATTATACTCGTTGAACAATTCCTTTACGGCTGCATGGTCATTTTTAATGATTTCAATTGGATTTGGCATAGATCTAAAAAATTATTGGTAAACGTCTCCTCCCTACTATGCCGAAAGCAGAGGAATCTTTATTACACGCTTTTGAACTTTTAGGTACTACTTTGCGGTGTCTATATGCTGCCAACCGAACTTTTGATCTCCATAAACCTTTTTCCCAGGATTAAGACAATGTAGCGGATCAAAAATATCTTTAGTTCTTTCAAAAAGGGAAATAAGCTTCGGGGAATACATCTTGGAGAGATATGGCGTGCGGAGAAGTCCATCATTGTGTTCAGCTGACATGGAGCCTTTATAGAGAAAGACAAGCTCAAACACCTCGTCCATTAATGCATGGAGTGTGTCCACTATTCCTTCTTTTTTGAGATCAACAAGAGGAATAATATGGAAATTTGCGTCTCCCATGTGTCCTGCTACCGTATAAATGAGTTCAGGATACTTTTTGAAAATATTCTCAAGTTTTGGCAAAAACTCTGGAAGGTCTTTAGGGTGAACGATGATATCGTCGATAGTTGGCGCTGTGCGAAATCCCTGCAAACGATTGCGAAGCAAGTTAAAACTTTCGCGTCTGAATGTCCAATACTTCTTTGATTCTTCCGCCGAATGAGTCACCTTAAGAGGAAGATTGAAACGCTTCATGTCTTCAAAAGCTGCCATTGCTGCGTGTTCCGCTTCTTCTTCCGAATCAGCTACGAATTCTGCCATAAGAATAATCTTGGGAACTCCGCCGGTAAGCGCCATCCAAAACTCCGGCAAAAACCGAAACCCAAGCGAAATCATGCTGCCACCCATACGAAGAGCAATATCCTTGAAAAACTTGATGGCAATCTTGAAGGTATTGTCGTCATATGATTCAAGCGTTTCCGGTTTATGAGTCAAAAAAGCTGGAATAATATCTCCCAAGGAAGCTGTAGAAGGTACGAACATAACCACCATACGAGAATGCTCTTTTGGACGTACGCCGCTTAGCGTTGCAGAAGCAACTACAGCAAGCGTCCCCTGACTTCCCACTACAAGCTTAGAAAGATCAAGCGTATCTGTTGCTTTATCGTAAGCATTCCATAAATAGTATCCTGATGAATTTTTGGACACAGAAGGTTTTGCTGCTTGAATTACATCGTACTCTGTCTTCAAGAGCTCGTACATCTCGCGATGTATGCGGCCGCTTTCTGTCTGTTCTGTTAATTTCTTTTGCAAGGCTTCACCTGAAAGGGAACGTAATACATCCGACTCTCCATTGGCAAAGACAACATCCAAAGCACGAACATATCGCTCGGTTTTTCCATAGGTAAGCGTTTTTTCTCCACCTGAATTATTGGAAACAATTCCTCCTATCGCTGCAAGCTCACGCGAGGCAGGATAGCTTGGCAAAAGCCATCCTTTTTTTAAGGTCTCTTTTTCGAAATCACGATAAAACACACCCGGCTCGCTTGTGGCTTCCTCTTCGGAAACTTCAAGCACATGATTCATGTTGCGAGTAGTATCCGCAACAATGGAAGCGGAAAGCGGTCCTCCTGTCATACACGTGCCCGCCGCGCGCATGGTAAGGGAAAGATCTATATTCTGCGCGCGTTTTTCATGTACATATTTTGCAAGTTGCATAAGGTCTTCCTTACTTTTAGGATAAACCACAAGCTCGGGCTTCACATAAAACAGACTAGTATCCCGGGCCGCTTTTTCCCGAGCTTCTTCGGAGATGCTTATTTCTCCTGTAAGGCGAGCCTGAAGCTCATGCATGAGTACTGATGAATCCATGAAAAAAGTATACAACAAAAGCCTCAAAGCAACCTTTACTTATCCCACAGGGAATCGTTCCACCTGACAAAAATAACTATGCTTTAAGTGTCGCAGCTTTTCTTTCTAGTACATGCGCGTCCTTGATAAACCGCCGATTATTACCTGGAATAGCTTGTGCGTGTGGAGCATCAAAAATAGAAGCTGCAATAGGCCACAAATCTTTCTCTTCCACTACCCATGTACTTCCAAATTTCCGTAAATTAATGGGCTTAGAATACCCTCGCATGGTTTTAGTTCCATCACTCACTAAAAAGTATTCATTGAAATACGACATGGCAAGCTCTCTAATTGATCGATACACGGGATCACGATATCTTAAGACCGCATGGTTTGTTTTAGATATTGCACCCCAATATCCATGTTCCTTAAAAAGTGCCACCACATGATCATCGTCGCGACGGTCAACCTTAAGACTGAGAATAAGCGGCTTACGACCTTGAAGCATAAGCGCTGTCGCTGCAAGCATGGCCCCTTCTAGACAATGAGCTTTTTTCTCGCGCAATACTCGACGAGGAGACATACACGTTTCGCCTCCCTTTTCGAAGTTAAAAGGAAGAGAATCCAAAAAATCCTGGATAGCAGACGAGGTTTTTAGCGAACGGAGAAACGATTCTTCGTCCTTGTGTAACCCAAACATGTTAGCGGTTGTCTACTGTAAACGAAAAGACATATTCATTCTCCTTGATCTGGTGTTTCGATTGTTTTGCTGGAGCTACATCTGTAAAAGTAATACTTCCCGCTTCTGTTGTTGCATTTCCATGAAGAGAAATGGAGCTTGTAGCAACCCCTGTGGCGCTTTGCAGTTGGATGAGGAGACGCACTGTTCCGGCTTGGATACATTGCACATCTTCTGGACATCTGCTATCTTCAAGCACCTTAAGAGGAGTAAGCGTAGTTCCACTAAGGACAATAGACTGACCTAAAGCGGCCTCCCCCTGAAGCATTTCCGGCGAAGAGGTTGCAGTTGTTTGAGGACATGCAAAGCTACAATCTGCGCCGGTTCTTCCAACCCATGTACCATCTGGACACTGCATAGCGTCTTGAGTGCACGCTGCCGCTGTGTCCTTTTTATGGTCTGCAAAGCGCATGGCCGCACCCCATACAATGAAGGCAAGCATTCCCACAATTATGAGGCTTGCAACTGATCCTGCAAAAGTCTTTGTATTCATATATGAAAAGTATATCAAAAACACCTACATAGCCGAAGCTGCGGCTACGGTGGTAAGTAAAATCATTCCCGTAATGTCTCCCAAAAAAAGAAAAGGTGCAAATTCTTTATATTCATAGCCACTCAAAGCAAGTACTGCAAGTAAAATATCGTTAGGAATAGGAGCAAATGCCGAATAGAGATACACGAAGAAAAAAACTAACCAACTGGGCGTTTTATATACCCACCGCCACATATGTTTGAACAATCGATTAAACCTTCCGTTGCTATCAATAACAAATGAACGCATGCGAAAAGCTACAGCATAAAATAATGAATCACTTATAAAGATACCGAGTCCTGCTACGGTGCCTAATATATAGGGATTAACTCCACCGCGTGCAAGTACAATAAGTGCGGCATACAAAGAAATCCCCGTAAGAGATGAAAAGCCTCCTATTACAGCGAGCACAAAAGCCGCTACGTACATGTTAGTAATGCCAAAATCAGAAATCAGCCGGTTGATTGGATAGTAATGAAAAAAAAGCGCCCACCCTGCCAAAAAGGAAAGGATTACGAATATCGAACCATACAATCGTGTGTGTGAGGTCATCTTCTAGTAGTAACGACGCACTCACAACCATGCTACTTACATACTAAAATCACTATTTTCTAAGGACAAACCACCCAAGCTCTTGTTTTTTGTAATAGTTGGCTAACAATAACGTCTCAAAAGTAAAGCCAGGCATACTAAGACAACGCAGCTTCGGGAGCACAACGGCACAGCAAGACATCTTGAGCATCATGCTCAAAATAGCTAAGCTTCGGGTTTATCTATACACCTTTATTAATCTTATTACGTTTACTTAAGTTAGAACAAACAATTATATATGACACCATTTACACGAAAGAAGATTGCAGCATTAGCTGGGGTATTCGGCATTGCTCTTGCTGGCACACCAGCTCTTTTTGCAGCAACAATGACAGTTGTTAATTCAACATCTGCTGATGTTGCAAATAACCTCACCGTATCTGCTACATCAGGTGGCAACACCTCAACTGGCGCACACGGAGGACACGCAGGATTCGGTGGATACACAACAACTTCAGGCCATGCAGGATCATCAAACACTGCTGGTAACGGCGGCAATGGAGGAAACGGCGGCAATGGAGGAAACATCTTCACAGGAGATTCAATTGGTACTGTGAATGTTGAAAATGACATCAATACTACCGACACCTCTATTGAAGACATGAGCTCAAGCGCTGATCGCTACAACTTGTCTATGACAACAAGCTCAGAGGTAGGGTCTTCCTCATCTGATTGGATGAAGGCAACTCAGTATTCTCGCGACGGATCTTCCTATCACTCAGGACATGATACTGCATACAACACAAGCGCAACAGGATCTGACTCAAGCAAAGGGAGTGACTCTGCAACATCAGGAGGAAACGCAAACTCAAATTACAACAAAGCTTCATCTTGGGACAACCAGGAGCACGATACAAACAGCACTTGGGATGACACTCAAATGGACAAAGAAGACAACTCTTCACTTGAAGCAGCTACTACAGCTGAAAATCACAACAATCAATATATGACGATGACTCGTACCTATGTTGATAGCAATGACAGTTATGTCGTGACTAATGGCAACACTGCTCGACTCAACAACACTGGTGGAGTAACTACGCTTTCAGGTGGCAACACCTCAACTGGGGATGAAGGTGGATTCGGTGCTGACGGAGGAAACACAGTAACTTCAGGTCAGGGCGGTTCATCAAATACTGCTGGTAACGGCGGCATGGGTGGCAACGGAGGTAATGGAGGCATGATCTCAACAGGAGTATCAGACTCACTTGCAAACGTAGTAACCACAATCGGACGCACGGTTACTCGCATGGTTCGCCACTAATTATTAAGGAAACAGGATTATCCTGTTTTCCGATAGCCTCGCCAAGGAATTCCTTGCGGGTCTATCGGAGCACGGAATGTCTCCCTACCTAGACCATGAAATATATGACACGCACGACCATACAGCTCTGTTCAAAACTCCTTATTGGTGTCTTTATTATTTCTCACCTCCTTCCATTTTTTAGTCCTTATGCATGGGCTGACACCATGGACACCTCCACCTCCACCTCGTCCCTTTCAAGCGATTCCTCCGCTCTCGTGCTTGATGCCACTCCAAGCGCCTCAGAGGACAGCTCTTCAACCGAACCTTTTCTTTCTCCACAAAGAGAAGGAGTTTCCGACGGTGCTTCTTCCACTCCCTTATTAGAAACTGCAAGTACTACTGCTTCAACAACTAATACAACTCCTGTAGAGACATCCTTTTCAAGCAGTACTCCTACATCATCAACATCTGACGTAGCAACTACAACCAGTGTTTTACCTGTCGATGCAAGTTCATCAAATGCAACTTCGAGTGACTTTGGAACAGTCTCATCTACAAGCTCAACCACACCAGGAAGCACTACCATTATTACAAGTACCTCCACAGAAAATGAAGACGGTGCTTCATCCACTGCAGCTGAAGCGTCAAGCACAGAAGACTCCACGCTTCCGGAAGGAACGACAACAATTGCAACCGGTAATGCTGCCGCGCTTGCAAATCTTCTTACTATCGTTAATACAAGTTTGGTAAATTCAACAGGCTCAATCGTATTACAAAATCTCACCAACGGAACTTCCGGTGATATAGACGTGCGCCCTGCTTCAAGCACGGCTTCTTCATCCTGTACCCTTCTTGCCTGCAATGACATCCAAGGTATTACTCTCCAATCAAACGCTACGGGAACCATAGACAACACAGTAACGCTTACTGCAGACACGGGTAATAACGCTATCGCTACCGCACAAAATGCAATCATCGATACCGGTTCAGCATTTACCGGACTTAATTTAATCAATATAGCCAATACAAGCCTCGTCGATTCCACCTATCTTCTCCTTGGACTAAACGCATTCAATGATGTAAACGGTGACATTGTATTCCCAAGTCTTTCTAATTTCTTCAATATCCCTTCTGGAATTTCATCATCAGGATCAATTAACCTCAATAATGACGCCTCTGTTTCCAATACGTTATCAATACAAACGGATGCAGGAAATAATGAGGCAACCGATACGCAAAGCGGAATTATTTCTACAGGAAATGCTCTTTCGGTCACCAATGTAATCAATGCAATAAATGGCACCTATATTGGCGGAAATTCAGTAAAAATTTTGCTGAAAGTAACTGGTTCATGGCTAGGAGAAGTGTTTGGAGCGCCAGATGGAATTGGATTCAATGATACTGCAAATGGCAAACTTCTTGATCTTTCCACACCAGGAACCCTCGCTTCTTCTGTACAAGATGCAACAGCAAACATTCTAAGTACCTCAACCGCACTCATCAACAATCAAGTAAATATGCTTGCCGAAACCGGTAATAATAAAACTAAAGACACAGCGAATGCGGTCATCACCACAGGAGACGCAATGGCTGCAGCCAACATCATTAATATCGCCAACACTAATGTCATCGGTCGCAACTGGATACTTGCTATCATCAATATCTTCGGCAACTTCCATGGCAATATCGCGTTCGGTCGACCAGATCTTTGGATTGGCGCTCAAGTAAAAGGTAATCCGCCTGTACAGAATGGAACAGATCTTACCTATACCTTAACCGTGGCAAATCGCGGAGATAGTTCAGCAACCAATGTTACCCTAGTATCTGATTATGATGAAGACCATTTGGACATCCTCGATAGCACACTCCCCTATTCTGACGCAGATGGGAAAGTAACCTTCACACTCGGCAACCTGGCACCGGGGGCTTCACAGGAAATCGTATTTCACGCCCGTATTAAAAATGCCTCAGAAGGACTAGTCATTGGTAATATTTCTACCGTAACCGAGCGAGAAAATGATAATAATAATACTGATAATAGCGACTCCGTAAGCATTCAAACGTACGTTGAACCAACTCTTCCGGGAGCCATAGGAGGATCTTCAGGGTCCGCTAATCAAAATGATACCTTACCTGGAGCAATTTCCTCAACTCCTATAACTCTCCAGGTAGAACGCACGACCGCATCCTCCTCTCTTGTGGGAAGCGGTACCAAAGGTGAACAAACAATCATCATACGTAATCTCACCGCACAATCTCTTCCCGATACAACCTTTGAAGATATTCTGATAGATCCCCAAAATCATGAAGTACAACGTCAATCCTACGATCTCGGAACCATTAAACCGTTTGAAGAAATAACCATCAGTTATGACATTATTTTTGGCGACGCCGCAAAGGAAGGTACCTATCTTTTGTCTAGTGAGATTCACTATGCACCAAATCAGCAACAAACTTTTACCTCTAACGGCTATCTTACCTACATCAAGGGGAAAAATACTGCTCCGCAGATAATAGGAATAGCGACGAGCACCATTCCTGCAGTAATTAAACACAATTCCCCTAAACCCCCCGTAAGTGTTGCAGCACCCGCACAGCATGGATCCGTCCTGGGAGCATTTGCAGAATCATTTTCGCCAGAAATCGCCTATGCTCAAGAAGCAGGAGGGAATCTTCACACCATTGATTGGAATTATTGGATTGCTTACCTTATCATCGTTCTTCTCATTGCTGCAGCTCTTCTCTATCGAAGATATCTGGCGCTGCGAAAAAATGCTTAAGATTGACGCTCCTGAGCATCCAATTTGCGATTCTCAGCACTCCATCCAATCAGATTCACGAGAATCTGAATCGTGGTCGCCACTCCGGAAATAGCCAAAATAAGAATGGGTAGCCAAAAGAGTTCTGTTCTCTCAAAATAGGCATACGTTACAAAAAGCCCAGCCCAAATAGAAAAACACCAGGGACAAATAAGAAGTTCGTACGCAACCCGTAACGGACCATGCGTGCGTTCAACTTTTTGGAAATACGTTACTCCTTCTTGGGTATACTCTTCTTCGGTATGTTGAAAAATATCTCGAATAAAATGAGTAATTTTGTCATAGACAAACAATCGAGTGAGACGGAATGTAGCCAAGATAATCAGCCCCAGATCAAACAGTGGAATAGAGGTCGGGAGCGAGCCATTAGTGGTATACAGCGACCACAACATCCCCACGGCCACCATAAGGAAAAAGATCGAATAGATAATATACCAAGCGCTGTCATGATTTGATTTCATTCTCTGATTATAGCGAAAGCAGAAAGGAAAAACACCCCTCCGAAGAGGGGTATTTTTAAATTAAGGAAGCCTTCACTTCCCTCATTTTCTTATAGCGTTCAGCTCGATCCGCTTCATTGTTTACTCGTTCATACATCTCTTCAGCGGGTTTGCCGGCGTCCTGCACTGGATTTGTCGAGAAAACCCCATACCGAAAAGTGACGCTGAACAACTTGCCAGAACTTAAACGAAAGGGATGTGCTTCAACAGCTTCTTTAAGTCTTTCAGCCACCTCCTTTACTTCGAACTTGCTGGAGTTAGCAAACATGATGGTGAACTTATCTCCCGCATCACGAAAGACCATGTCTTCTGGTCGCACGCCCAGGCAT
Organism: Candidatus Nomurabacteria bacterium; assembly: GCA_029288775.1. GTDB lineage: Bacteria > Patescibacteriota > Minisyncoccia > Phycocordibacterales > UBA5272 > UBA11704. The sequence goes on from JARIGQ010000010.1 coordinate 34,929, forward strand.
AAAACTTCAGCGACCTCTTTTAGTAGACGATTACCATCCAAGTGGGTTTCTTCGTTAGCCGCACCAAACCCTTTCAGATCCAACGAAATAGAAGAAATATACCCACCGTTTTTGGCAATGTCATTCCAGTGGTACTGAAACCATGCCCAAGCCCCCCTATCGTTATACACATAGATGTCACGGTCTGGTTGACTCGTCCTCGGATCGAGAAGCGTAAGGAGCTCCTTCTGCATATGCCTTTCGGCAGAGCTACAGATAGTTGCCTTCAATTCCTCTCGAAACAAATCGCGAGTCTTGAGGTTCGCAAAACACCAGTCTGCTCCAGCGGTTCTTGCACGAGCGAAAATCTCATCGTTCCAATTAGTGTGTACAAGAATGGAAGCAATGGGGAACACTCGTTTAGAAGCATGCTCAATGAGCTGAATTCCGCTATACAATCCGTGTGTGTACTCTGCCAGCAAGATAACCTTGCGGAGAAAAAGGACACCATTGATCAAGGCAAGTGCATAGAACGGGTCATCCGTCACACACAGCTCATAATTAGGGAGCGTAGAAGCAAACTTTTCCATTTGCAACATAAGCTCGCCTCTGGCACAAATCACGATTGCCGTTTTCTGTTTTCTCTCCCGAGGTATAAACGGTTCCTGCTGCCGTTTCTTCAATGTACTAGAAACCATGTGATAACTCCCGAAATGCTGCGGTCTCAATGAGCCGCACAGTGTTATCCGTCTGCCGCAATTATTGCAATGACTCCTTTAAAAATCAATATTGACAATTTACACCCGAAGTATTGGATTACGAATGAAATACAAGCACCATTCTTCGTACTCTCGAGCTCCAAGCGCATGGGTAAAATAAAACCCTTGCATGACATTACACTCAAGCGCTTGCAATAGCTCTATCTGTTCTTCAGTTTCCACACCTTCGGCAATTACCACAAGATCAAGTGCCTTGCCTAATTTAATCACCGAATCAAGCAATGTTTTATCACGATCACTAGCGAGCGCCTGATGAGTAAATTGTCGGTCAATCTTGATACCATCGACAGGAAAGAATCGCAAATGATTTAAAGAAGAAAAACCCGCACCGAAGTCATCCAGAAGTACGCGCATTCCAAATGCTTTAAGCTGAGAAAGGACGTTTTTTGTAGTTTCGGGATGAGTCATTGCAAGACTTTCCGTGATCTCAATATCTATATCTTCCGGCTCCACCCCCTCTTCCATAAGCGTACGGAATAACTTTTGAGGGAGTTTTGGGTCACCAAGCTGGGCCATAGAAACATTTACAGAAATTTTATAGAAGGAATATCCTTTGTCTTTCCATAGTTTGCACTGGCGACATGCCTCTCGAAAAACAAAATCTCCAATATCCCCAATAATGCCACATTCTTCTGCAATACGAATAAAACTTTTAGGGTGAAGAAATCCCAACCTCGGATGATTCCATCGAATAAGCGCCTCTCCTGAAACGATTCTATCCTGCTTTTTATCCAAAATAGGCTGATAGTACAACTCAAATTGTTTGTGCTGTAAACCCTCCAGAATATCCGCCTTAGTAAATTGGTCCTGCATACATCTTAAACAGTAAAGCTATAACTCATGGGAGGCAGTGTATGCTTTGGAGACGTGCAAAAAGTAATTTTCTTACCGATTCATCATTTTTTTACGCACGTAGGTTCCTGTAAACCAGTTGAGAAGAACAGCAAAGCAGACGAAAATAAAACATAGGAGTTGGATACGGAGGGCTGTGGCTTTAACGGCAGTTATGCCAAAATCTACAGACCGCAACAAGAAATAAAACATTCCAAACCATGCCGCCGTTCCAAGCATAGTAGAAAGAACAAATTTCCAAAAAGAAATCTTGTGCACTCCGGCCAAAATATGGCTAGCCAGTCGAGCTCCCCAAATAAACTTAGTAAAAAATACCAAAAGCACTCCATGCCGTTCGAAAAAGGCGGAAAAGTGTTGTGCTTCTTCCATTCGTTTCTGGACAAATTTCATTTGATAGATTCGCTCCTTTTTCGCAAATCGCCCCACCCAATACCAACTAGCATCTGCGGTAAGTGTAGCAAGAAGGGTAACGCTAAATACGATTGTAAGATTAAGATGCCCAGAAAGCGCATAGAGCATAGCAGGCAAGAGAGTAGCTCCACCCGTAAAAATAATTCCCAAATACATCCCCGCATACACGACGTGGGCAGGTAAGTGAAGGATGAAATCCGCCATATGCTATTGATGACGAACCTTCGGAGTTTCTTCTTACCTCAAGTGACTAAGACATCATGCGCTGCTAGAGTTGTCAAAACTGAAGATTATCAACAAGTGCCAAAAGGTCGAGTGGCGCCGGCTTCGTGCAAAATACCGCCCCCTTGGGGCGGTATTTTTTCTCCTTACTGATTTACCGTAAGAGAATTTCTAATTGCATCAAACGTTGACAATACTTTCTTTTCATCAAATTCTTTTACAGTACCTGTAGGATAATTCTCAATCACTCCATAGTGAATGAAATACCGGACGGCTACACAAGGATTCGTTCCCGGAATTGCATATACACGCTCTTCGTAGCGGTTACCAGCACCGGCCCCTGTGGAGGAAGCAAATGAATAGGTTGTGTCATGTTGCGTAATTGTCTGAGAACTTACCCCATTACTTTCTGAAAGAAAAGTCGTGGCAAGGCACTCCGTTTGATTTGGAAGTTGTTCAACACTTATATAGGAATCAGAAGCAAGATTGGTTCCCGTGACATAGTCTGTAGGGACCGTATATTTCACACCTTTTATTTCCTTACCTGGACCTTTATTGGTATACGCATACGATTCATCAGCAACAAATCCGTCCGGAGTACGAAGCGAAAAGGTTCCGTTCGGAGCGTGATAGACATGAGACAGATCCCCTTCTTGATCCTTTACAGAAACACAGCCACGATAATTTTTCTCCTGATTGTTTTCAAGCACGAGCGCTCCATTTCCTTTTCCCCAAAACACAAAAGATTCATCTTTATTTGCATACCGCACCCCATCTGCAGAAATGGTTTGCATAAGATCAAGCTTTCTGCCATCACTTAATTCAATATGAGCCTTACCTGTAAGATGTGGCATATCGCCTTCATTTTTCGGAGGAGTAATGGTTCCCGCATAAAGAGTAGCTTGTATGGTTTTATTTTCATCACACACAAAAGCAAGGTGAAGCGGCACATCCCCTTCTCCGCCTATGGAATGATGTTTCCACCCCAAAGCAACTGCGATAGCAATAATGCCGATCAACACAATACCTATAATAGTTTGTCTAGATTTCATACTTGTTGTAGTGTATAGCTATTTTCATTGAAAAGCTAATGGAACCTCTATGAGAAGCATTCTTCCCTTGCTTCTAGTTGCCATCGTCACTGTGTCTACCTCGCTAATACCGAGAGCATCTCGTGGACCAAGCTGAGTCTCCGCAATAGAAGCTTCTCCGTCGATAATAAAAACATACAAGCCATTACCTTTAGTTATGGCGTATGAAAGCGACTGATCTTTCTCAACTACTGCAAAGGAAATACCTGCATCTTGGTTAATCATGAGAGCGTCTTTTCCTACCAATTGGGTAGAACCTACCGAAAGTGAATTAAAATCGAAGGATCTTTGCTCGTACCTGGGCTGAAGCCCGTATTCCCGCGGCTCAATCCATAGCTGAAAGAGCTCCAAAGGCTCATGAGGCGAATCATTGTATTCCGAATGGGATACCCCCGTTCCAGCCGACATAACCTGTACATCCCCTGCAGGCACCGTACCACTATTACCCATGCTGTCTGTATGCGTCACTGTTCCCTTCATTACAATAGTAATGATTTCCATATCCTGATGAGCATGAGTTCCGAATCCTTGGGCAGGCGCTACGCGGTCGTCATTTAATACACGTAGTGCACCAAAACCCATGCGAGTAGGTTCAAACCAATCGGCAAAACTAAAACTATACCTGGTTGAAAGCCAACCATACTCTCCTTGTCCACGCTCTTCTGCTTTATGAAATACAGTCTTCATTGCGTTGTTCAGTGATAAAGTTGTTTTTAATCAATAATGGTTATGAAGTAACTATAAAATGAAGTATATAATCCGAGACCCCTGTCACACCACTTTTAGAAATCAAATCAACTGTTCCTTGGCCATCAAATTCAAAATAATAGGACCAACAATTCTCCTTAACCGTGGACGTTGCCGCTGCTCCATACTCCCCGCTATCCGCTACCCATGTCGCAGTTGCTCCGTTTGAAGCAAGTGCAACGTTTACATTGGGATAAATATCTTTAGGAATAGCAATATACATTCGAGTGGCATTGCGCACGGTGGTAGTTGTTCCATTGGGAAGCGCCCCGCATGCAGAGAGCTTGTTTTGCACCTCTTGTGAACTTGCCTTTGGCTGCAATCTATTCTCAGCATATTGCTGATGGGTAATAGAACTGTCACGTTGAAGGAAAAAGGCAACTAGCAACAATCCAATAACAACAATGATAATCCAAAGCAAAAGTCTGGTACTTCTCATATGTAGATGAGACGTACCAAAGGCACTATTGTGACATTTAGCCAAGCGCCGCTCCCAAATAATACGGCCAAATGATAATAGCCATAATGAGCTGCTGTACACCAAGATGGAGATACCCTACGGTAAAAAGCCACCCTATAATCCACAAGCCAGAAAACGTATGATTTTCTATTCTAATGCGTTCCATACTAGAGATCTTTACCGTTATAAGGCACACGATTAAGGGTAGTCAGATCAATAGCGTCTAGTGATCTGACGTTAACAGCAATCATTGTATTACCTGCTCCATCCTCGCCCCGTGCAAAAGCCTCTACACCACAGATTGCACAAAAGGTATGAGCAATTTTCATGGTGTTGAACCTATATTCCGTAAGTTCATTCTCACCCTGTAAAAGGGTAAAGGCATCTTGGGGTACAAACTGAAGCAGTAGCCCTTTGATTTGACAATGGGAACAATTACATTCGATCACCTTCTCTGAGAGATCGATTCGCACCTCGTACCTGACTTTTTTACAATGACATCCCCCGTGTTTGGTTTCCATATACTATAGAGACGGGGAATGTTACACCTTTGTTACGTAGAACATAATCACACTTACCAAAGCGACCACCCATGTCCCCCACGCAATATCGACAAGCGTAAGCGTCCATGAATACTGCTTCAAAATAGCCAAGTTGGTAAAATCATATATTGCATACGCGACAAAGCCAAAAAGTGCACCATACGCCCACGCGTTTCCAAAGGATGTAGCTCGTGACACCACAAACACCCACAAACCAATGGAAGCGATGATATAGACAAGCGGTACAGCGGGGAGGTATGTTGCAATCGATCCACCACTCACTTCTACATGCGCCCCAAATTGTCGTATATAAAATTGCTTAGCAAGCAATGCAACCCACAAGAAATCTATACCTATAAACGCTACTGTCCCGACTGCAATTGAAATAAAAGATTGCATAGATTACTTCGTGTCCTTTTGTAATTTCCACGTATCCCCTGCTCCATGTCCCGCCATAAACAGTAATCCCGCAAGCATGGTGAAGTGATCAATAAAGAAACCGAATTCTGCTTGGCTTCCTATCCACATTGCCGGCCCATGAAAAGCAAAAGCTAGAAATACCACATACACCGCTCCAAGAAGTGCCGCTTCGCGAAAATACACTCCAAAAATAAAAGCCAGAGCTAAGCCCAATTCAAAGAAAGCTGCAATCCAGATAAGCACCACCGGATACGGCCAGGAATGCAAGGCCGCCACATACGCTGCTTGGCTTTGAATATCCATAAACTTCATCACCGAAGCCATAAGAAATAATCCACCCATTAATAATCGGGCAACAAGGAGCGCATGAGTGCTCCAGAAACGAGCGTGTGCAAAGTTTTTCATAATGCGTTAGGTATGAATTGATAACACCATAAAGTATAGCACTTGAAAAGTTGCACAGCTTATAATTATTTTTATACTGAAGCTATAGAACGTTTGTTCTATAGCTATGCTCTGCCCCACTCTTTTTGATACAACACATACGATTCCTCGCAATCTTATTTCCCACGGAGGAGAAGCTATTTATCATGCCAAAATCTTTGAGGAAAGCTTCGCCGATCACGTGTATGAAAAACTGCTCCATGAAGTAGACTGGCGGCCGGATGAATGGGTTATCTACAACAAAGAATATCTCACGCGTCGGAAAGTATATTGGTATTCAAAACGAAGAGCATGGCCTCAAGAACTTCTCATCATGAAGGAAAAGGTAGAAGCTCTTACCGGGGCACGGTATACCAATGTCCTTCTTAATCTCTACGAATCAGGAGAAGTTGGATTGGGATGGCATGCCGACAAAGAATCTCGCTCAGAAAATGCAAGCATTGCTTCGGTGTCTCTAGGTGCAGAACGGAGATTTGATTTGCGACATAATGATACGGGTGAAAAAGTTTCTATTATTTTGGAACACGGTTCTCTTTTGGAAATGAAAGGAGATCTTCAGCATTTCTGGAAACATCACGTACCTAAAGCAAAAAAGATCCTTCACCCCCGCATTAATTTGACCTTCCGCACCTAAAAAAGGGCGTAACAATCAAAAGGTTTGTACGTCTTTATACATAGAGTGTAAAAGCATGCTTTCTTACGCAGGCTATTTCAGTCATATCTTTATGAATTTCCCCCACCCCACTATAGGAGTACTCATCTACACCCATGACCGCGTACATGACGCGCGTATCAACATGGAACTTATCCGGAACCTCTGGTCACAAAGTGAGCTACTCCGCGATGTGTGCATCGTGCACGCCTTTAATGGGAAAGAGGCCTGGTGGCCTTCCTTGTACTTGGAAGACTCGCTAGTACGCACTGACAACCCTGGACACTATGAAGGTGCAGAACTTCTGGTAAATGAAGGGGTACGAACATTCCAAAACAAGTACCCTACTATTGATTACGTTATAGTACTTGCTTCAGATACCTGGTGCGTCAAACCAGCGTACATAGAACACCTTATAAAAGAAATGCGCACCCAACATACAGTGCTTGCCACTTGTGCCTGGGGAGACCTTACACAACAAGACATGTTTTATAACGGCATGGCCTTAGACTTTTTTATTATTGATCTTGCGTGGGCAACCAAACATCATCTCTTCCCCATGAGATACAAAGCTTTTGCCGATCAGTACGAAGAAGCCTTCATGTATCAAGATATGCTAGTCTACCCGGAACGTGTCTTTGCGCTTCGATTCAAACAAGCAGTAATGCATGAATTAAAAATCCCAAGCGACTCGTTGCAAAGATCTATACTCGAAAGTCGCATTCACCACATGCTGGAACGCGAACCAATTCATATAGATGAAAGGAATACCGAGCGCGTCATGTACTGGAAAGAGTTAGGGATCCTCACGCATCATGATGCACATGCAAAACAACAAGCACTTCGCGAGTGGAATATTCCGCTCGGACCAGAAGGCAGGCGCTTTATTCGCGCTACAACTTTTGACTATTTCAACAACCCAACACTTTCCAGTAAGAAAATAGTGATACCACCTAATTCTACGCACCAAGAAAAACAATCTCACTAGAATCCACAGGTTCTCATAAAATAAATGAAAGCCGGCTTGTGCCGGCTTTCAGACGATGATGTGACCATCCGGACCAATCTGACGTTTCTCGATGTGAAATTCGTTAAAAGGCGCTTCGAAAGGTTCCGCTCGCCAAACACGAGGGTGCTGCGAATCGTCGTGTGCGGGATGTAAGCGATTGACCCCTTCTTGCTTTCGCCTCCATGCGCGCAGTTCGTACATGAAAAAGGCCATACGGAGATGTTGGATGCTTTGATGAAATTCGTCTGGCTGAACGTATTCCAAATGATCGATCATGGCACGAAAAAGCTCTTGGGTTAAAATTCCAGGCCATTTTCTCATGTATACAATAACCCCACCTGAACGTCTAAGAAAAACAAAATGCTGAGGAATGTTTCCAGCGACGATCTTATAGTGATGGCCTTGATTAAGAACCTGCACCCGAAACCCGTTTCCTACGGATACCTTTTCCATTTCAAGCCATTCGATGGCATCCTTGGATTCTATACAAGGAAGCACCATGTCGAGATACCGCGTCCTATGGAGCGCAATCTTCACAAGCGAAGCATACACATGCCTATCAAACGGGGGAGCAAACGTAAAACGCTGATAACCTCCGCCCAACTGATCAAGCTCGTACGTATATCCTGGGTCAAGAACTCTCATTAAAGAACTCCTTTCTCCCCAGAGTATACAGCCTTTACCTATGAGTACAGCCGGCCCAGCAACAAGGTCGACGCATACCGCCTCTCATCTTAGATAGGGCTTTTTCTATCCTAATCGTGCGAGTCTCAGCTTTTTTCCCCGAAGTCACCCAACAAATCCACTCATTACGCGCAAGCGGAGTAATGTCCTGCCATACTTTCAAGACTTTTTCATCTCCTGTGATTGCTTTCCGCAAATCAGCAGGCATTGTATGTACGACACCTCCTGCTACTGTTGCCATAGCTACTTAGAAAAAAGATGAGAACCTTTGAGTTTAAGCACACCGAAGAGATAAATAAGATCGAGAATGCTGGCGGTATTAACAATAAGCAATACAATAAACCACTTTCCATGCCCTCTGCGACCAGCATGCCAAAGCGCCAACCCTTTCCAAAACAAACTCCAAAGCACAAGAAGAAGTAAAAGGGTACCCCCTACAGGAATCCAAGTTGGTACAGTAGAAGATAAGGTTGATGAAAATGTTGAAGTGTTCATAAGAATAAGTATAACTCTATAAAGCGCTTACATACTAAAGGCCTCCCCTTCTGCTTCTTGCCGTGCTTCATGCTTAAGTGGTATTTCTTTGAGGAAGAGTGCCAATACAAACGCTATAAGCGTAAACGGAATTGCATATAGGAACATATCATGGAAGGAACGAGCAAACGCTTCAAGAATTGTGTATTGAACCGAAGATGGTAAAGTGCGTATCATTGCTGCTCCTCCGTTCAAACTCGCACTATTGAAAGACATGGTTCCCGCTCCTGCTGGAGTAAGCTCCTGAATATGAACCGTAAGACGATTTGCGAGTATCGCTCCAAAGATCGCGGCACCAAACGTTCCTCCAAGCGAACGGAAAAACGTCACTGCGGCCGTAGCAGCACCCAAATGCTTTACGTCGCTTGAATTTTGAACGGCAAGTGTCATGATCTGCATAAAAAGTCCAATACCAAGACCTGTCACAAACATTGCACCTCCGAGCGCCACTTCAGAAATCGTAAGTGAAATAAATGAAAGAAGATAAAATCCTAAAGCGAGAACAAGTGATCCTACAATTGGAAAGATTTTATACTTCCCCGTATGAGACACCATGCGTCCTGAAAAAATGGAAGCGACTAACAGTCCTCCTACAAGCGGAAGCATAAGAAGCCCTGACTTGGTAGCTGAAAAACCTCGCACGATTTGTTGATATTCCGGAAGATAGATAATCGCCGCAAACATACCCAATCCCGCCACAAGGGAAAGAAGTGAAGACACACGGAAAATACTGCTGCGGAATAATTCGGGAGGAAGTATAGGCTCCTTGGCATAATGCTCCCAAATAACAAAAGCAATTCCAAGAATAATCCCCGCCACAATAAGGCCAATAATCATACTTGAGCCCCATGCATAGGTTGTTCCACCCCACACGGCAGCCAAAAGAAGCGCTATGGATCCAACCGAAATAAGAAGTGCTCCCAAATAATCTATTGAATGATCCGTGTGGTGCACCTTCGTATGGAGTTTCATCCAAATGACAATGAGCGCCAGAACACCGAGCGGCAAGTTGATATAGAAAATCCATCTCCAACTAAGTGCATCCGTAAAATAGCCACCAAGAAGCGGACCTACGACACTCGATAGTCCCCATACTGCACCAAATACTCCTTGATACTTTCCACGCTCACGCATTGGCACAACATCTCCAATAGTTGCCAAGACAAGCGTCATAAGGCCTCCGGCGCCAATTCCTTGAATACCACGATAGATCACAAGCTGCACCATGCTTTGGGAAAGCCCTGCAAGTACCGAACCTATCAGAAAAATTCCCACGGCAATCAAAAGCATTCTCTTTCGTCCGAAAAGATCCGAAAGCTTACCATAAAGTGGAGTAGTGACTGCACTTGTGAGCATATAAGCGGTCACTACCCAAGAAAGCTCATTAAGTGCGTTAAAGTCGCTCGCAATGCGCGGCAATGCCGTAGATACAATTGTCTGATCCAACGCCGCTAAAAGCATCGTAAGCATAAGCGCTCCCAATACGACCCAAAGCGAGCTTTCTTTTTTAGCTGTGTCTTGCAGTACCCCTTGTGCATGTTCTGCCATATTGTTTGTAGACGAAGGACCCATAATGAGCCTTACTGATTAATTTCTTAAGTATACCAAGTTTATATGCTTCCCTCTATTGACATTCTCGCGCACTTAGGACATTTTATATCCCACATAAATACCAATGAACCCTCCCAGGCCGCTCAAAAGAACCCCTGAGATAGAAAAAAGTCCTGCGTCCCATAGACTTGGAATCATACCCCCGAGCATAGTGCCTATTGTCATTCCTATCCAAATAGATGTTTTTTGTGACATGGTTAAAGTATAAACAATATTTTTATATTAAAACATTACCATCCTTAATGTACATATAAACACAGAACTCCCACAAGAAGCAGCTGAATACAAATCGCGCTCCACAGTTTTCGTAAAGATGAAGTCGCAACCATATACGCTGTTAAAGAAACAATATACACCATAAGCGCCACCCCGAGTACCACTACAAGATTCGGCCCTTCCGGATCATGTTGAAAGAAAAAGAAACTACGAGAAAAAATAAGCGCTGTAATCCCTAAGGCTATAAGCGCTCTTGTGTCGTAACGGGAAGATATATTTTTACTCATTATTTCAGTATAACGGAAGCCGAAAAAGACAAGGCTATGTACCTTATCCAAAGGTAAACGTATACGCATCCAAAGTACCTTGTTCCACTTCTATCTTTATCGTGTGAACCCCAAGTGTCGTATCGTGAATGAGGCGATACAGGCGATCTTCTCCAATAACCGCTTGGCTTGTATGTGGGTCTACATCTGATCCGGCAACATCTTCAAGCAGCTTTCCGTCTCTCCAAATTTTAATCGTAACTGGAGCCCCTTTATTGGTAGCGACCATGTACACATCATGTGCACCATAGGTAAAAGTTATTTGCGCGTGAGGATGCGCTTCGGCATATTCTGGCGTAATATTCCACGTACCTCCTAAATACAGCGTATTAGGTAACTGTTGATTAGGAATAGTAAGTGTTTGCACACCTGAGACGCCACGAGTACCATTGCCGAAATAGCTATTTCTATTAGAACCAAAATAAGTTTCAGGACTTTGAACCCCAGAAGGATCAGCCGAGGATACGTTTACTGTAGATGTTGCGATAGTAGCTTTCGTTTCCATACGCAGAGCTCGTTCCTTCAGCGCGTCTTGTATCGCATGTTCGGTTTCATCATACTCGCCTTCGCCGGCGTGGGTATGCACTACATAGCCATCAATATCAATTAAATATTCATTGGGCCAGTACTGGTTTTGATACGCACCCCATGTTTGGTATTGGTTATCAAGCACGACGGGATAGGTAATGCCGAATCGTTTTGTTGCGTCTTCCACATTGGACAATTGATGTTCAAATGAAAATTCCGGCGTGTGGACCCCGATAATTACCAACCCTTGATCTTTATATTTCTGATACCACGCATTAAGATACGGCGTAGTACGCTGGCAATTAATGCAGCTATAATCCCAAAAATCTACGAGTACCACATTTTTGCCTTCATACTCTTTAAGGCTAATTGGCTTACCATCGGTATTTATATACCCGTCAGGTGAAACAAGTTCAGGAGCCTTCTCATAGCGCATTGCTTTTTCTTCGGGAGAAAGAAGACTTATCGTGGAAGATGCCGTCACTTCAGTATTTTTGGAAGAGGTAAACGTAGAAAGAAGCACTTGCTCCACTTTGGTCTCATCAAACAGTGCATACAGCGGGGCCTCAACCTTGCTCTGTGATCCAGTAGCAATAATAAGAGCAATGCCGATGAAGAGCGCTCCTATGCCACGTCTGAGCGGGCTTGTTGGGTTGGCAATGAATCCCATCTTATCGATAATGCGCTGCCCAATAAGCGCAACAAGCAACAAGAATCCGCACAATCCAAAGGTGTACGCCAAAATATCGGCAATGCCTGCCGAAAGACTGATAGGCAACACGTTTGCCAAAATAATAAAATACGTCGGACTACAGCTCGAAAAAACAGGACCGAGCGCCGCCCCTACGATGATATCTCCGATAAGATTTTGCTTCTGATATCCAGATCCAAGCACCTTATTTGAGCCCGCATACAATGTACCCATCAGTGGTAATCGATCCCAGAGCGTGGGGAAAAGAAATGATGCACCAACGATAAACAAAATAAACCCAGAAATATAGTTCCACACACTCTGCGGTACCATCACAAACGCTGTAGAAACTTTAAGGAGAAAAGTAAAGACAAATACCGATACTCCTAGCGAAAGAGTTACAACAACTGCACGATGAAAGCTTCTTTCTCCAGCAATCGAGCTTCCCACGATAACAGGAAGAAGTGGCAATACGCACGGCGAAATCACGGTGAGCGCTCCAGCAACAAGCGAAAGGATGAAAAGCCACTGCATATCCTTAAGTGTAGCCCGCCAATTAGATTTCCGCTAAAGAGTAGTGCACACACCTCTACACCACAGCAAAATCTCTACCCTTCTTAAAGATTCAAAAAGACTAATCCCCCTCTCAATATGATGCGGTCAATAAGAGGTAATGGGAACTCTGCGCGAGTAAGCCGATCATAATGTTCATTGAGAGTTTTATAGGTCAATTCGTGCACCGGGATGCCGAGTGCCCCCGCTTCGCGCTTAAGATCACGCGCTAAAAGCCAGGAATGAAAGAGCGTTTTACGATGAAGCCACACCAGTTTCCTATGTAGTCCTATATCTGCAGACTCTTTCATAATTCTTTTCATTTCGCTTACCCCAAATTCCATGTGAGCAATTTCTTCATCAAGAATCTTTCGCGATAATTCGCTCAATACCACATCGGTGTGATGCTCAAGCTCTCGCAAAAGAGAAATATTCAACCCCTCGAGAAGAAAATTCTGAATGAATACACAGTCGATATAATCTTTTCTTTCTAGAGCGTTACTCATGAGTGCATCAAGTTTTCGTAAGTGGGACGAGATAGGCATATGAGGCCGCGGATGATTGCCCACAAAATCTGTCAGAAGCTCAAGATGCTTATTCTCCTCTTCCTGTTGCCGCAAAAGAAAATCATGCGCTGCTTGCGTGGGAGCAAAGGACGCCATGCGTTTGCAATAATCTATCGCAATTGTTTCTCCAAAAACGATTTGAAGTAAATAATGATATCGCGCAGAGCTATATTCCTTGGAATCAGTATCAGGGAAGGTTAGTTGGTGTACCGGCATTAAAGAAGAAATGATAATGAAAGTATACAGGACAATCTCTAGGTGACGTAAGGATAGAGAACTTTTTTGCTGGGAGTCTGGTACGAAGTTCGAACCTCCTTAAACAGGGTAACTTGACAATATTTTTATTCCTGCTATTATAGCATGAGGTGGGTCTGGCGAAGCCCATCATCATAAAGTCCCTCGGCGCGCCTAAAAAGCTGGGGGATTTTTTATTTGTATATTTTGAAACTCTCGAGCTGGGGCTCATGGACGAAGTTGGAACTTTTTGAGAAAAGAGGTAGGATGCCCCTAGATCAACTTCCTTAGGAGTAAGGAATGAAGAAGCGTCAATCTGGGTATTCCGTCATCGAGCTTCTAATCAAGCTCGCCCTTGCCGTGGTGATCGCCATCGCCACAGCAACGCCTTGGATTGCGGAATATGCATGGAATGCCATAGTTCCCCAACTTTTCGGTCTAAAGCCCATAACCCCTTTTCAGGCATTCCAGCTGATGCTGGTCATTGCCGCCCTAGGCCTGGGTGCCACCGGTATCCGGATGGCCGTGGTGACGGGCATCAATTCCTTGTTCGTGCAAGGGTTCGGTAACCTGTACTTGAAGTGGCGCGATCACCGCTTCAAGAAGCGCATGGCTGAACGTCAGAACGCTTCATGGCACGAACGAACAATGTGAGACGCCGAAGCGCAAGACCGCTTCGGCGGTTTTGTTTTTCTAATCTTCTAGCTGGGGCTCATGGACGAAGTTCGAACCTTTTTACAAATAGAAACCGCCTCTTTTGGCGGCTTCATTGATGTCCTCTCGGTTAATCGAACGGTTGGAAGTCTGGATCGAAGACCTGCATCTGCCGCCAACCACGAGTGAACGTGCCGCCACCATACAGCTGTGGCTCGGAACGGTCTTCCTCGGAAAACTTGATGTTGTACTCCTTAGAGATCTTGGGGTAGACCTCATCCAGAGCATTCCTTTGCTCCCTTGTTCCCGCAAAGGTGAAGGTTTGGCAAGTTTCAACGGATGCTTCC
>JARIGQ010000011.1 GCA_029288775.1 Candidatus Nomurabacteria bacterium
GTCTGGGAGCAGACCGGCCGCTGGTCGGATGACGTCGTCGATAACTGGTTCAAGACCACGCTCAAGAATGGTGCAGAAGCCGGACTCTCTTTCACAAACGAAGAAGCATATACGAACATTCTTACGAACTACGTGAGCTCGTACAAGGATCTTCCGCTGTACCTCTACGATTTCAAAACTATTTTCCGTAACGAAGCCCGTGCGAAGTCCGGTATCATGCGCGGTCGCGAGTTCTACTGGAAGGCGCTCTACTCGTTCTCTGTAGACAAGGAGAGTCATGATGAGTTCTATGAGAAGGCTAAGCGCGCATATACGAAGGTGTTTGAGCGCGTTGGTCTTGGTGAATACACCTATATTACCTTTGCGTCCGGAGGCACCTTCTCCAAGTATTCTCATGAGTTCCAGGCGCTCTCCGAGGCAGGTGAGGATATCATTTATGTAGATGAGGATAAGAAGATTGCCATCAACAAGGAAGTCTTCACCGATGAAGTAGTAAGCGAGCTTGGTCTCAATAAGGATGATCTTGTAGAGAAAAAGTCGATCGAGATCGGTAATATCTTCTCGCTTGGCACGAAGTTCTCAGAGCCACTCGAGCTCTCGTATAAGGATGCGAGCGGCAACAACGTGCCGGTCTTCATGGGCTCGTACGGCATCGGTGTGACGAGGCTCATTGGTACTATTGTGGAATTGCTTTCAGACGACAAGGGTATCGTATGGCCCAAGGAGGTCGCGCCCTTTGCCGCTCATCTCATACTCGTTTCGTCTGACGAACGCGCCAAGAGCCTTGCAGAAGATATTTACGACACGCTCGGCGCAAACGGTATCGAGGTTCTCTACGACGATCGTGATTTGCGCGCAGGCGAGAAGTTCGCAGACTCGGATCTCATCGGCATCCCGTACCGCCTCATCATCGGCGACAAGGTACTCGAGAGCGGGCTCGTGGAGGTGAAGGACAGGAAGACGGGCGCTGTGCGCGAGCTGCGGGTCGACGAGCTCTCGGACGCAATTAGGAACTAATACCGTATGGCAACTTTTTCGGAACGAATGAGGCGCATGCTCGCCCATGATATCGGCATAGACCTTGGTACAGCGAATACCTTGGTGTATGTGCGCGGCCGCGGCATTGTGGTCAATGAGCCAAGCGTGGTTGCAGTTAATCAGAAGACCGGACAGGTGGTGGCTATCGGCACGGAAGCCAAGTCGATGCTCGGCCGCACGCCGCCGCACATTGAGGCAGTGCGTCCGCTCGTGGAAGGCGTTATCTCGGACTTCGAGGTGACGGAGGAGATGGTCTCGTATCTCCTGGAGCGCGCGACCAGAGGCTCTCGCAAGCTCTGGGGGCCGCGCGTCGTCCTCTTCCCCGTGTGGGTCGTGAGCGAATACGTGATCCGGCAGCCGCTCGGCTTCGCGATCGCGGGCGCCGAGCGCGCGGGCGTGCCGGCCGCGCTCTACGACTTTTTCACGTTCGGGCCCGATCACAGC
>JARIGQ010000013.1 GCA_029288775.1 Candidatus Nomurabacteria bacterium
CCCCCGCTTCACTTTCGTTTATTTGAACGAAAGCGGAACAGTGATGACTTCAGGCTTGTCCTTGCCTCGTGGAGCAAGGGAGACGAAGAATTCGTCGCCTTCGCGGATGCTGATACCTTCCACGTGCTTGAACTTCCCGTCCTGGTAGTCTTGCAAGATCTTTTGCTTGTTGATCTCGAAGGTCTCACGTAACCACGAACGGCGGCGACGCTTGAGCTTGTCGATCATCTGCTGCTTGGTGTAGCCATCAGCGAGTTCCACCGATGCCTTCATCTTGCGGAAGCCGACTTGGCCCACCGCATAGGTGACGGACTTGAGGCCCTTCACGAATGCACCTTGGTGCTGGTGGAGGTATGCAAGCAGCTCGTGAGTGAGCTTCTCTTGTGCTTCCACTTTGGGTGCAAGCTTCGCATCACGCTCCTCCTGGAGCGCTTTAATTTGCTTTGCATATGAGCGCTTGATGCGCAGTTGCGAGAAAACGTTCCCAGCAAGCCTGCCGAGTATTTTGCCGATGCCAAGGGCGGCGCGAGCACGCTCGGCGGCGACGGACATTTCTTTGGTGGCCATAGCCATTTCCTTTCGTGTGAATGAACTTTTACCTGCCTCAACTTTACTTGTGTAAAAGTAAAATGTTAATTTGTCGGCGAAAATCGACAAATCATTACGGGCGGGTTACTATACATACATGACGAACGAGTTAGACAGCGTCCTACAGTCTTTGGGGCTTCCGGTGTCTTCGCAGAAGATTTATCGCGAACTATTAGAGCACGGAGAAACTACTGCGCGTTTTTTATCAGAGAAACTTGGCATTACCCGTCCCTCCACGTACGATCATTTGGCATTTTTAATAAAGCGCGGACTTGTTGTTGAAAAGAAAAAGGAAAACAAGACATACTTTGCCGCAGATGATGTGCGCCACATAGAACAAGCGCTCGCGGCTTCTATTGAAAAATTGGAAGAACAAAAGAAAACGTTTTCTTCCATGCTCCCTTCCCTTTTGAAGAATCTTTCTCAAGACGCGCCAAAAATTAAATTTTATGAAGGCAAAGAAGGACTGATATATTTGGTTAACGATATTTTATGGTGTGAAAAGGAAACTATCTATACGCTCTGGCCTTATGAAGAAATGTTACAGGTGCTAGGCAAAGAAACACTTACCAAATTCAATGAAAGGCGTTTACAGCGAAAGCTTACTATTCACGCGTTGTGGCCGCATGGTTCGAAACAGCAGCGAGATTACATTTGGAGTGGAAAAGATGCTTTTACTAAGCGCAAGCATGCACCAAAAGATATTTCTTTTCGCATGGGATACACAATTTATGGAGACAAAGTATCTTTTATCTCTTCTTCACGGGAAGCTTTTGGATTCATTGTGCAATCTAAGGATTTTGCCGAGCTTATGTGCAGCCAGTTTGAAGTACTGTGGAAGGTAAGTAAATAGTACGAATCTTTTTAATGCAAGTGTGATTTTTGGGGCCACGATGTGCATTAATGCGCCCTACACTGCTCCCCTTCTGAAGTGGGGTGTGAGTTGACACTATTTAAAGGAGTGTTATTGCTGCTTGTCAAAACTCCCCTATTTACTATACTTTTTAGTATCCATCGGTAGGGATGGAGATTACTAGTTAGTCTGAGGTAAGGTTCCTAGGAAAACCTTTCACTCACCCCAAACACTTCCATGAACAAAGCAGGTCTTGTCGAGGCGGTAAACGCAGTGCTTGGAACCACCAAGGTTCAAGCAGAAGAAGTCGTGGATACGCTCCTTGATACAATCGTAAAGACACTTAGCAAGGGCGACGAAGTAGCTATCGCCGGTCTTGGTAAGTTCACGGTAAAGCTTCGCAAAGCGCGCGAAGCCCGTAACCCAAAGACGGGAGAGACCGTAAAGGTTCCAGCCACTCGAGTTCCAAAGTTTTCTGCCGCAAAGGCACTCAAGGATGCAGTTAAGTAATTAATTTACTGTATATAAATCAAAATCCCGCCTACTTGGCGGGATTTTGATTTATAGGGTTTTGAATTTCTGATCTAGGCGGTTTTTTTCTTCCAACTTAAGTTTTTCTACATCTGCCTCTATTTCTGCTACAAGCGCCGACACTTGTTCATATTCTGCATTGATCTTGTCCCCTTCAGTAGGAGTCGTAGGCTGCTTCTTTTTCAGCTCAAGCACCCCTTTTTTCTTACGTATAAGAGCCAACTGTTCCATTTTTTCCTCCAAGGGAGTTTTTACTAAAGTAAGCTCTGGGTTGGATTCGATATTAAAATTTTCTTTAGACATACTATAAAGTATATATTGCCCCTTTGAAAAGTGAAAAACCACAGGCTCATCTGTGGTTTTTCACTGTTGTGCGGCGTAAGGGAATCGAACCCTTGTCCCCTGCTTGGAAGGCAGGTATTCTACCACTAAACCAACACCGCTTATGTTCCTATCCTACACTATTTTATAAACGTTTTCCACTCCCTTAATCTTTCTAACCTCTATGTGTCTTCTGTGGAAAGTGTAATTGCATAAAAGAGTAAAAAGTTATTCAAGGATTTCTGATTTACCTAAAAAGCTAAGCGGGTACCTTTGTAATACTTAAGAAATAAGAAAATCCCGCCGATGCGGGATTTTCTTATTCAGTCGGAGTGCCGGGATTCGAACCCGGAGTCGCCTGGTCCCAAACCAGGAATGTTAGCCGTTACACCACACTCCGATGTGTGTTTCTTATGAAAACTGTCCACCTATCCTACCATATTTCTTTAAAAATGCATGTGGACCCTATTCTTTCAGGATATTCTCCATAAGTACTACTCTCCCCTGCCTTATTTCCGTGTCTAGGTAGACACAGGCAAGATCAATCTGCCATCGCGTTTCGTGTGTAACGCCTCTATGTTTGAGGTATCCTTCTGCGCTTATGGTTAGATGCCTCCACTTCGCTTCTGTAAGATTATCCATAGGAAGCACATTAAGGCTCTTTGTGTTCCCCACCCCTCTGACCTTTATTGTCTTTACTTCTACAAAACGGATTTTGCTGTCTTTTTTGGCAATTATGTCGATTTCTCCATATTTATTTCGATAGTTAGTCTCTAGCACTTGAAAACCATGTTTCATAAGAAACGTTTTGGTTATATTTTCCCCTATTTTGCCAATTTCATTGTGTTCAGCCATTTTGTTTCACGTGAAACGGTTGTCTTATTATCCTTTATAAAAAAGTCACGACCTTTTTAAAAAGGTATATTTTACAATGTTTATTTAACATTAAAGCCACTCTCTGTATAATCTGCCCTCTACGTACTTTACTGTCTTTTATCCACCATTCCCACAGGTTTATCCCCATATTGTGGGAAAAGTGCTCACAAGTATGAACCTTGAAGAAAGAGGGGAATGCTGCTAGAATAAGTTGACTAAATACAGAGATTTAGTGTTGCGGTGTTGGTTTAGTGGTAGAACACGACCTTGCCAAGGTTGAGACAGGAGTTCGATTCTCCTACGCCGCACAGAAAATACGTTATACAAGAGACGTTTTAAGGTATTATTGTGCTTCCGCCGGTTCGGTCACAAAACTGCCTCGCAAGCTCGAAGCAGTTTCGCGACCCCGTATTCAAATCCTGGACGCACATGAAGCAGTTCATGTGCTCGGAAGCACAAAAACTTTCAGTTTTAGTGCTTCCGCCAGGATTCGAACCCAGAATAACGGTTCCGAAGACCGCTGTGATATCCATTTCACCACGGAAGC
>JARIGQ010000001.1 GCA_029288775.1 Candidatus Nomurabacteria bacterium
CCGTATTCAAATCCTGGACGCACATGAAGCAGTTCATGTGCTCGGAAGCACAAAAACTTTCAGTTTTAGTGCTTCCGCCAGGATTCGAACCCAGAATAACGGTTCCGAAGACCGCTGTGATATCCATTTCACCACGGAAGCTTGATTTATAAGCCAATTCTAGCACATACAATGGTACAAATACAGACGACTATTCCTAAGGAAATCAAAATGATTATAGCTGTGCTTCAGGGTGCAGGTCATGAGGCTTTTCTTGTAGGCGGGTGTGTTCGTGACCTGATTCGCGGAACTACTCCTCATGATTGGGATGTTACGACAAATGCTACTCCAGAGCAGATTATCGCTTTGTTTCCAAAGACTTTTTATGAAAATAGCTATGGAACGGTAGGGGTGGTAACGTGCGGCGAAGAGCTTGGGATTCCATGCGTAGATGAGAGTGTGAAGGTGGTTGAGGTGACTCCATATCGTTTGGAAGGAGAATATAGCGATAATCGTCATCCAGATACGGTGAAATGGAGCCAGAATATCGAAGATGATCTCAAGCGAAGGGATTTCACATGTAACGCTATTGCTTATAATCCAGTAACGGGGGAGGTGGTAGATCCTCATGATGGGCGAAAAGATATAGAAAATAAGGTGATTCGAGCCGTTGGACATGTCGATACTCGATTTCAGGAAGATGGTCTTCGCCTTATGAGAGCTATTCGATTGCTTGCTCAGCTTGATTTTGATCTTAATCCCGTTACACGTGAAAGCATAGAGAAAAACGCCCATCTCCTTAGGAATATTTCTATGGAACGTATTCGAGATGAGTTCGAGAAGCTTATTATGACTGATTTTCCTATGCGGGGGCTTATTCTCATGCACGAAATAGGGTTATTACAGTATGTTGTGCCTGAGTTAGAGAAGGGGATTGGAGTTGAGCAGAACCAGGCTCACCGATTTGATGTTTGGGAACATAACCTCCGTACACTGCAACACGCAGCCGATAGAAAATGGCCACTTCATGTACGCCTTTCGGCAATATTTCATGATATTTCCAAGCCGGAAACCCGCCGTTTCTCAAAGGAGAAGCATGATTTTACCTTCTACGGGCACGATGTAGTAGGGGGACGCGTTACACGTGAAATCCTCGAAAGACTTAAATTTCCTAGGGAAATGATAGAAAAAGTGTCTATGTTCGTGCGCTGGCATATGTTTTTCTCAGATACTGAGCAAATAACGCTTTCTGCGGTGCGCCGGCTTATTACTAACGTAGGTAAGGAAAACATTTGGGATCTTATAGATTTACGTATTTGTGACCGAATAGGTACCGGGCGCCCTAAGGAGGAGCCATATCGCCTGAGAATGTATGAATCCATGGTGGAGCAGGCGCTCAAGGACCCCATTTCACTTAAAATGCTTAAAACTGATGGCAAACGCATTATGAGCGTTACACGCGAAACGCCAGGACCTAAAATAGGCTTTGTTTTACATGCTTTATTTGATGAAGTGCTGGAAAATCCGGAGAAAAATACTGAAGACTACCTAGATACTAGAGCAAAAGACCTTATGAAACTCTCTGTGGAGGAACTAAAAATGCTAGGAACTGCTGGGAAGAAGGAAATGGAAGAGAAAAATAAGGAAATGGTGAAGGAGATTCGCAAGCAATTCAAAGTAAAGGGGCCCGAATCATAAAAGACATTACAATATAATGCTTATTTAGTTTGTCCTTTATAAAGGACAAAAGTATTTCTGCTATACTTTGGAGTATGAACCTTTCTCCGGATACTTTGCATCCGCTTACACTTTCGCTCCTTAAAAAAAGAGGGGTCCCCGAAGAAGAATTTGAAGATTTCCTCAATCCTTCCTATGAAAAGCATGTGGGGGATCCTTTTTCTATTCATGGGGTGCCTCAAGCAGTAGAAAGAATAGTTCAAGCAATACGAAACGGGGAGAAAATATGTGTTTATAGCGATTATGACTGCGATGGTATTCCAGGCGGAGTACTCTTGCGAGAGTTTTTTGATGGAATTGGGTATCCGGTGGAGATCTATGTGCCTCATCGTCATAATGAAGGGTATGGTGTGCATATTCATGCCATAGACAAGCTTAAGGAAAAGGGAGTAAAGCTGATCATTACGGTGGACTCGGGGATTACTAATATAGAAGAAGTTGCGTATGGAAAATCAGTAGGGGTGGACTTTATTGTGACCGATCACCACTTGCCGATTCATGAAGAGGGGGAGGGGCAAGTCGTGCCGGATGCTGTTGCGGTGATTAATTCAAAGCAAGAGGAGTGCAACTATCATGACAAGATGCTCTGTGGGTGTGCGGTTGCATGGAAACTTGCATGCGCGGTGCTTAATCGTCTTCGTCGGGAAAAGGTAAATGAAACAGTCAACAAAACGGTGGATGCATTGCCCGAAGGCTGGGAGAAGTGGATGCTAGATCTTGTAGGAATATCGACGATTGCTGACATGGTTCCACTTCGCAAGGAGAATCGTGCGCTCGCGCATTTTGGATTACGAGTGCTTCGTAAGACCAAGCGTCCGGGGTTACTTCATATTTTTAATGAGCAACGAATGAAGCCGGCAAATCTCACCGAAGACGATATTGCTTTTACGATTGCACCGCGTGTGAATGCCGCATCGCGCATGGGTGATCCTATACAAGCGCACCATATGCTCTATGAACGAAATCCGGAGAAGGCTGAGAGTTTTGCGCGTGATCTGGAACTTTTAAATACCGAAAGAAAAGCGGGAGTGAAAGATATTGTTTCTACACTTCAGTTTGACCACGCGGCGTATCAAAATGATGTGGTTGTCGTGGGTGATCCATCATGGGGGCCGGGGATACTTGGACTGATCGCACAAAATATTATTGACGAAACAGGGAAGCCGACATTTGTGTGGGGACAGGGGGATGACAAGACAGAGATGAAAGGATCATGTCGCTCACTAGGGGATGTACATGTGGTGGAACTCATGGCACGGGTCGGGCACGATGTGTTTACGCATTGGGGAGGGCATGAAGGTGCTGGAGGGTTTTCTGTTTCTATAGATAAGATAGATAGGTTATCGGATGCATTAAATGAAGCGGTGAATCATGTAGAGAAAAAGGAAATTGGTGAGCAGGCAATTCAAATAGATGAAGAGCTTACCTTTGATGATATTCATGAGCTTACGTGGAAAGCCATAGAACCGCTTGCGCCGTTTGGGCAAGAGAATCCTAAGCCTGTTTTTTCATTTTCAAATGCAACTCCGTATTCAGTCAGACGATTTGGAAAGAAGGCGGAGCATTTGGAAATCGTGTACCAAAATAAAAATGGGGGAGTGAAAGCAATCAAGTTTTTTGCGGGAAAAGATCTGGAAGAAAAAGCAAAAGAAAAGCATACCCTTCTGGCACACTTAGAAAAAAGTTATTTCGGATACAAACCAGAACTACGGTTGAGGATTGTTGAAATTCGTGACTAAACCTAAGACGGCTTAAGACGCTTGGTATACTACGTTTATGAAGATAACTATATATACCGATGGGTCAAGCAGGGGGAATCCTGGACCGGGAGGGTGGGCAGCAATACTGATTACCGAAAACGAAGTGATTGAGCTTGGCGGAGCAGAAGACCACACGACTAATAACCGAATGGAACTGATGGGTGCGATCAAAGGACTGAAGGAAATCGGTCCGCATATGCATGTTGAAGAAGTGGAAGTATGCACCGATAGCGAATATGTTAAAAAGGGGATTACTGAATGGATTAATGGATGGAAGGCAAAGGGATGGAAGAATTCTCTCAAGAAGGATGTGCTCAATCGCGACTTGTGGGAGGAGCTTGATCACGAAGAAGCGCGATTGAAAGAAGCTGGTATCAACATGAAATGGACGTATGTGCCTGGGCATGCCGGGGTCGCGCTTAACGAGCGGGCTGATGTGATTGCAACATCGTGTGCGGATTCTGTGATAGAAAAAGGTGCGACTAATTTGCAACTATACCGCGGACCAAAGGTTCATTACGAGTACCTCTAACATGCATGCAAAGACGCTTGTTGCAGTAGTGGGAGCGGTCTCAGGAATAGCAATAGGATATGTGTGTGTCTACGCAACCGAGGTGGCAGTGTGGAGTATTATAGTGGGACTTGTGTGCGGAGGAACATATGTACTTGAAAGAAAACGCCAGTTTAGTAGTCTGGCGTTTTCTTTATTCTTTTCTATCTTTTTTATATTTCTTGCTCTTGGTATCGTGCGCGTTCAGTTGGAATCAGTGTCGCCCGCATTTACTTGTACGAGTTGCACCTTTATAGGAACGATAGTGGCGACCCCAACTACTGATGATACCTATCAAACACTTGTAGTGCAGCCACAAGAAAGAGAAACATTACGTGTTCAAGTGCGTGTTCCGCTTTATCCAAAATATAAAGCAGGGGACACTGTGCAGGTAAGCGGAAAGGTGGAAGTTCCAAAGCCTCTCTATCCGCATGGAGATGCACAGATCTTTGATTATGAAACCTATTTACTCACTCACCGTATTGGAAGTGAAATGGTGTATCCAAAAGTTGAAGTGATAGATGGTGAGCCTCATGAGCTTGGCTATATTCTTATGCGATTTAAGGAGTCCCTCGTATTACGCATTGGTACGAATATGAGTTCCCCGGCATCGCTTCTTGCAAGTGGAATGCTCTTTGGTGATTCTGCAATGACAAAAGACCTAAAGCAGACATTTCGTTCGGCCGGGCTTTCGCATATTGTTGTCCTTTCGGGATTTAATATCGCCATTCTTATTTCGTGTGCACTCGTTATTCTTTCTGTGGTGCCGCTTGTACTTCGCATAATTGGCGCGACACTTTTTGTAAGTCTCTTTCTTATGATGGTCGGAGTGGAAGCAAGTGTACTTCGCGCTTCAATCATGGCATTTATTTCACTCCTTGCAACACTTGTGGGAAGGACGTATGTTGCACGCCAAGCACTTCTTATTTCATTATTTGTTCTTTGCTTGTATGAACCATATGCGCTTTTATATGATGCCTCACTTCATCTTTCATTTCTTGCAACTGCAGGTATCGTGTATGTGTATGAACCACTTTACATATATATGCATCAATATATACGCAAGGAGTTTTGGTGCGAATTAATTGGAACAACCCTCTCGGCATATATAAGCACGCTTCCGTATATCATGTATGCTTTTGGATCTGTGTCGGTGTATGCTCTTATTGCAAACATGCTTGTACTTCCGCTTGTGCCGATTACTATGTTGCTTGCGTTTGTAACAGTAGTGCTAAGTTTCTTTTCTCCCTTTTTGGCGGAGGTTGGCGGTATAATGGCAAGTGTTTTTGGGAATGTGATTATAGGAATTGCGCGAAGCGTTGAGTGGCTTCCATTTTCATATCTCCATGTTTCTATAACACTTACTACTGTGTTTTTCTTGTACGCTGGAATTTCATTGATGTATGTCTATTATGTAGAATTCAAAGAAAATGAAACGACAAACACAGAAGGAGGGTATCTTACAGATGTAATTTCTTACTGAGCTTCAGAGAGTTTCTTGGAAATATTACGGTAGAGAACGAATATGAAGCTTGCGCCGATAATGAATGAAACGGCCAAGAAAGAAGAAATGGAAACATGTTCACCAAACGTATAACCAATATACGTAATAGCTACAGCCCAGACTATAGAGGCGAGAAGAAAGAGAAAGGAGGTGAGTAGTGTCGGGGTATCTGCAAGGCCTGCAACGACTGGGATGAATGCTTTGACAGACGGCGTGAGTTTACCGACAAATAACCACCACAAACCGCGCTTGGAAAATGTTTCATAAAGTGCGGCGTGTACTTTTTTAAATACTGATTCTTGCATTATGAGTATTTTATGCGCGAGGGTATGACCATATTTTTTGATAAGCAAAAAAGCAATGATGTTACCTAATGTGTTTCCAAGTGCTCCTACTGCAATCGCCGGAATGAAGTGAAGTTTTTCTGCCGATACAAAATAACCAACGATTAAGTAGAGTACTTGTGAGGATGGAAAGTTGATAATGCCATTTGCAATCATAAATAGGAAGATTGCCATATAGGTTCCGGAGGCAATGAGTGTGTGAAAATCCATCTTCGCATTTTAGCAATGAATGAGAGGTTGTGCGAATGCTATGCTTACGCTATGAAGCGAGCAAGTGTTGTGCTTGAGGAATACGGTAAAGTGCTTCTGTGTATTTCTTGTATAGGTATCATTCTTATTTCCCTGTACAGCATTGTTCATGATTCTAGGCCCAGTAGATTGCAAGTGTCATTTTTAGATATTGGTCAGGGAGACTCTATTTTAATCCAAACGCCAAGTGGTCATACGATGCTTATCGACGGCGGACCAAATGATAGTGTGCTTACGCAAAGCAACAGAATACTTCCACTATTTACTCGCACGATTGATGTGATGGTTGCGACGCACCCTGATAGTGATCACGTCACCGGACTTATTCCCATGCTTGAAAAGTATGCAGTCACAACTGTCATCGAATCGGGAGAAACAAGCGATACGGAAGTATTCAAAGATTTGGATGAGCATGTTGCGTCCGAACACGCTGATACTCATATCGCCAATCAAGGAGATGTACTTGATTTTCAAGATGGTGTGACAGCAACGATTCTTCATCCGTATATTGGGGAACACTTTCCCGATACCAATAGTGCATCAGTGTCGATGATACTTTCATACGGAGATGAAACTTTTTTACTCACTGGAGATTTGCCAACAACAAAAGAATCGCTGCTTATTTCGTCAGGGCTGTTGCCGCATTCTATTACGGTGTATAAAGCCGGGCATCATGGATCAAAGTATTCGTCCGGCGAAGCGCTTTTAAGTTATATCAAACCTGAGTATGCCATTATAAGTGCTGGCAAAGATAACAAGTATGGTCATCCAAATCCAGAAGCCATTGAACGTTTGACGAAATATTCCAAAGAAATTCTTTCAACTATTGATCGAGGTACGATTTCATTTGTAACGGATGGAAAAATGCTTGAGGTATTCACGGATAAATGATGCGACTTATTCGCATGATATACTATCCAAAGATCAACTCCGGAGCTTTACATGGCTACTCGAATTGGAAACCTGATCCTTACCGCCCCAAACGGCCCAGCGATGGCTGAGGCGATGAAGAAGATGGACCCGAAGCGACGGGCAGCCATCAGTCGTGATGCTACCCAGGGAGCGAAGGAAACACGCGAACTTTTGAGACCGCCCGTTCCCATGATCACAGCAGGCAATCGTCGCAGGTGACGACAAATACAAACGTGAAAGCGCCCCGGAGGGGCGCTTTGTTCATATGGCGGCGAGTTCTTCCTCGGGTCGCCAGCATTCGATGATGCCTGGTCTGTCTCTCATCCGACCCCAGCGAACATTCCATCTTTCACCAGGCTTGGGATATGGGTTGGAGTGTCCGCCAAAATGGGCGGGCATGAACACTTCGTATTTCACCACGTCGTCGATTTCTTCTTCGTCGACAAAGGAGATGGGTATTTATAGTTTAATTTGGAGGTGAAGACCTTTCTTCATGCAAGAAGTACAGATCTTTACGCGAGGGCCATTTGGAATGCGAGCCCATTGGAGATTTGGGTACTTGCGACGATCACCGGCTGGGTTGAACTTGGTGGCACGAACAGAGTTCGAGTACTTCCCGACTACCTTTGATCCTTTTGCGCAGAGCGGACAGATTTGTGACATACAAATAGTGATTAGTCCTGCTATCCTACCACGCTTTTAAGCGTTTCGCAAGCTGCAGTGTCAATCCTGGTATACTCTAGAGATATGGATATTGCCGGCATTTCACAGACTATTTTTACGTTTCTCATTATTATCTATTCCATCATTCTCCATGAGGTAGCTCACGGGTATGCAGCCTATATACAAGGGGATGAAACTGCCTTTCGCGCTGGAAGATTGACGCTTAATCCTCTTCCCCATATAGATATGATGGGATCTGTGATTATTCCGTTGTTTGCGTTTCTTAGTTTTGGTACGTTTTTCGGATGGGCAAAACCCGTTCCATATAACCCCTATAATATTCGCACTCGCGTAGGAGAAGCGTTTGTGGCTGCCGCCGGGGTACTCACTAATCTTTTGATAGCTTTTCTGGTAGGCCTTGTATTTAAAGGGCTTTTGATGAGCGGAAGTCTGAGCGAGGGGGTAGGGAAAGGGCTTTTAACCATTATTCTTATCAACGTTTCACTCGCTTTCTTTAATCTCATCCCCATACCTCCTTTTGACGGTATGAGCATACTTCAAGCTCTCTTTCCTTCGCTTAAATCCGTTAGCAGGTTTGCGTATAGTCCGGTATTTATGGTGCTAGCTATCTTGATAGCCTCTGTCCTTTATGGGCAAGTAATGCCAAGCGTCCTATCCTATGTATTTGCTTTGTTGGGAGTAAGTTCGTAGTTATACACAGTTAAAGACACTGATTGTCTTTTATGTTTGTCCTTTTTGAGCTATGCTAGATAGTGATGAAGGCTTCCGTACGTTCAATTAGTTCAAAATCAAAAACTGCCTCCAAACCTTCTCAACGCTCTCGTGGGAAGGTCTCTCGTATTAGTCGTACGGTTAAGCGCGCAAGCAAGCAAACCTTGCGGGATATTCTTCTTTCTAAAACATTTCACGCCTCTTTTAAGGTCTTGTTTGGACTCCTTGTTGGCGGAACTATGTGTTATGGCGCGTATGCGCTTGTGGGAAAGTCGGTTCATAATGATGTGGTTATTTCTCAGTCTGAGATAGTTACTCGTATAGCGCGACATACGACATTACCTGCCGGGGTTCCTACCGATGTGGCTCGGGTACAAGATGCAGAAAAGCTGCAAGGGGAGGCAGATCTCTATAAGAATGTAAAAGAGGGGGACTACATTGTTATCTATCCTTCGCTTGTTGTGGTGTACGATCTCTATAATGACAAGATTGTGGCACTTAAGTCCCTCTCCCAGTAGTTTGGAATAAGGCTCTCTAGAGAGGAAGGTCTTGCAAAAAAGGCCTTTGTTTGGTATAGTTGCAAGCACTGTTTTAATCATATGCCAACTATCAGCCAGCTCGTAAAGAAGTCCCGCAAGAAAGTGACACGTAAGTCACGTTCTATTGCCATGAGCAAGGGTTTCAACGCTATCCAAAACAAGCCTAATTTTTACAATTCACCATTTAAGCGCGGTGTGTGTCTAAAGGTGTCTACGACTACTCCTAAGAAGCCAAACTCTGCGCTTCGAAAGATTGCCCGTGTACGCCTTACAAACGGTATGGAAGTGACCGCTTACATCCCCGGAGAAGGACATAAGCTTCAGGAGCACTCTGTAGTAGTGCTTCGTGGAGGTCGTGTGAAGGACTTAGCCGGAGTACGCTACCATATCGTTCGCGGACGATTGGACGCCACATCAGTAGATAAGCGTCGCCAGGGACGATCGCTCTATGGAGCAAAGCGTCCAAAGGCGGGAGCTCCTGCGGCAAAGAAGTAATCAAAAAGCAGCCACAAGGCTGCTTTTTGATTTTTTGTCCGATTTGTTGTAGTATGGTGAAACTTGTTTACAAGTAGAGAAAGCACTTACAGACATTAAACCCTTGCGAAGTACCGACGCTTTCCGGGAACTGCACGCAAGCAACACTTAATATATGCGACGAAAAGTAAAGAATCGAAACATGGTAGGTCCAGATGGACGCTACAATTCGACTAAAGTTTCTAAGTTTATCAATTATGTGATGGAAGGAGGCAAGAAGTCCGTAGCACAAGATATTGTGTACGGGGCTTTCGATATCATTAAAGAGAAGATGAAGATAGAGGATCCACTT
Source organism: Candidatus Nomurabacteria bacterium (assembly GCA_029288775.1). GTDB lineage: Bacteria > Patescibacteriota > Minisyncoccia > Phycocordibacterales > UBA5272 > UBA11704. Next base: position 9,796 of record JARIGQ010000001.1, read on the forward strand.
GAAGTGTTTAATGCGGCTCTTAATAATGCAGGTCCGGTAACGGAAGTGCGTTCCCGCCGTATCGGTGGAGCAAACTACCAGGTTCCGCGTGAAGTTCGTGAAGAACGCCGCTTCATGCTTGCATTCCGCTGGATTATTGACGCCGCTTCTGCAAAGAAGGGTAAGGCTATGCGCTTCAAGCTTGCAGATGAGCTTATGGCAGCTGCAAACAATGAAGGATCAGCGGTGAAGAAGAAGGAAGATACCCACCGCATGGCAGAAGCCAACAAGGCCTTTGCTCACTTCGCTTGGTAGTCCGCTTCCATCTTTGGCGAATTTCTTTGTTATCTTCGCTTACTCGAACCTCAATGTACTAGTTGTACATTTCAGTTCTTGCAAGCTCGATGCCTTGAAATTCATCCAAAGCTGAAAGCTTGAAATAGAAGCTGTGAATGAATTTAAAAACGTATTGTAGACTATCAACTATTAACTCCTAACTATCAACTATCTATATGGCTCGAGACTATCCTCTCAATAAAACAAGAAACTTCGGTGTCATCGCCCACATTGACGCGGGAAAGACCACAACGACAGAACGCATCCTCTTCTATACAGGTGTGTCACACAAGATCGGTGAAGTGCACGATGGCGCAACAGTGATGGACTGGATGGAACAGGAGCGTGAGCGTGGTATTACCATCACCTCTGCTGCGACTACTGCGTTTTGGAATCCTACCTACATGGATCCTAAGGATGTTTCCAAGAAGTGCCGCTTTAATATTATTGATACCCCAGGTCACATCGACTTTACGATTGAAGTAAAGCGCTCTCTTCGCGTGCTCGACGGTGCGGTAGTGGTGTTTGATGGTGTAGCAGGTGTAGAGCCTCAGTCAGAAACCAACTGGCGCTATGCGTCGGATGCTATGGTGCCTCGTATTTGTTACATCAACAAGCTTGATCGTATGGGTGCAAACTTCGACAAGGCATTCGCCTCCATTCTTGATCGTCTTTCAAAGAAGGCTGTTCGCATGCAAATGCCAATTGGAGAAGAAGAAAACTTCGATGGCATTATCGACTTGCTTACGATGAAGGAAGTTAAGTTTACGGGAGATAAAGGAAAGGATGTTTCTTTCGTAGAAATTCCAGCGGAATATTTGGAAGAAGCCAAGTCTCGTCGCGCAGAAATGATTGAAAAGATCGTGGAAACAGATGAAGACATGATGACTGGCTACCTTGAAGGAAAGGAATTCTCTGTTGAGGAATTGAAAGCTGCCATCCGTAAGGCAACGATTGCAAACGAACTCTTCCCAGTATTCTGCGGGTCTTCACTTAAGAATCGCGGTGTGCAGCTTGTGCTCGACGCGGTAGTAGATTATCTTCCATCTCCACTTGATATTGCTCCACCAAAGGGAATTGATCCTCATACAGGTGAGCCAACTGTGGTTGAAGTCTCAGATACTGCTCCATTTGCCGCGCTTGCATTTAAGTCCATGGCGGACCCGTTCGTAGGACAGCTCACGTTCTTCCGTGTATACGCAGGAACCCTTGAAGCAGGTTCATATATTTATAACTCAACCAAGGATAAGAAAGAGCGTGTGTCTCGCATCCTTCGTATGCATGCTAATGAGCGTGAAGAAGTAAAGACAGTATATGCGGGAGAAATTGCAGCAGCGGTGGGCCTTAAGGATACAATCACGTCAGATACGATGTGTACTGAAGAGCATCCGGTGGTACTTGAAAAGATCGTGGTTCCTGAATCGGTGATCTCCATGCGTGTTGAGCCAAAGACCAAGGCGGATCAGGAAAAAATGGGTATTGCGCTTTCTAAGCTCGCAATCGAAGACCCAACATTCCGTGTTTCATCAGATCCGGAGACACTCGAAACGATTATCTCAGGTATGGGTGAACTTCACTTGGATATTATTGTGGATCGTATGAAGCGTGAGTTTGGTGTAGAAGCAAATACCGGTAAGCCACAGGTAGCCTACAAAGAAACCATTTTGGGTTCTGCGTCCGGTGAAGGTAAGTACATCAAGCAGTCCGGTGGTCGTGGTCAGTACGGTCATGCCAAGATCAACATTAAGCCAATTGATTACTCGATTGCCCAGGAAGATCTTCCAAAGAACGTAAAGCGTTATGACAATTTTGAATTCGTAAACGCGATTAAAGGTGGTGCAATTCCTCAGGAATTCATTCCAGCAGTTGAAAAGGGTCTTCGCGAAGCGATGGATCGCGGTACCGTTGCCGGATTTAAGATGGTGGATGTATCATGTGAGCTCTATGATGGATCATTCCACGAAGTAGACTCGTCTGAAATTGCCTTTAAACTTGCTGCAGGTATGGCGCTTGCGGATGCGGTAGGAAAAGCGAAGCCGGTTATCCTTGAACCAATCATGAAGGTAGAAATCGTTACTCCAGATAAGTTCTATGGAGATATCACTGGAAACCTCTCATCAAAGCGTGGACAGATCGAAGGCATGGATGAACGCGGACAGGACAAGGTGATTCGTGCGATGGTGCCACTTTCTGAAATGTTCGGATATGTAAACAATCTCCGTTCCATGACAGAAGGTCGTGCATCGTTTACGATGGAATTCGGAAAGTATGATGTGGTGCCGGCAAACATCGCCAAGGACATCGCAGAGAACAAGAAGTAATTCATATATACAACCAAAACAAACCCTCTCCACAGAAAGAGGGTTTGTTTTATTGCTACACTTAGTTAATGAAGAAAAGTATCTTTATAGCACTTCTTGTTTCTACATTTTCATATTCGTACGCAGCGGTTTCGTGTTTGGATTTATCAACCAATCTCTCACGCGGCGCTGAATCATCGGTTGTGCTCTCACTGCAGAATTTCTTATATGCAAAAGGATTGTTGAAGGTGGCACCAAATGGATATTTTGGTCCTTCTACATTTGCTGCTGTGAAGGCATATCAAAAAGGAATAGGACTTGCTCAAGTAGGAAATACTGGTCCTGCAACGCGAGCGGCTATCAAGAAAGAGAGTTGCCAGTCTCAAGCTAATTCGGTACTTCCTCAAACAGGTGCAAGTAGTACTGCAACGGTTCAAAGTTCACCGATAGTCAATGCATCGACCGCGACTTCCTTTGTCCGGCCACTTTTGGATCATATAGAATATGTTTCCCTTTTTGCCGGCGGAACAACAGATTGGGGTTTTTCTCTTTATGGAAGCAATTTCAGTACAAGCTCCAATACAGTACTATTTCGTAACACCGGAACCCATGTTTCTTATACAATCGGTACTTTTTCCTCGGCAACTGGAACAGCTGTTGTTTTGCCAGCCAATCTTACAGGTACGAGTTTCTCTTGTGGAACTAATTGTATGGAAAAGCTTCCGGCTGGTCAGTATGAAGTGGTGGTTAGAAATGAAGGTGGGGAGAGTGATTCCAAGCTTATTACAATTCAACCATTTACGCTCACTATTCAGAATCTCGCCTCACAAACTCTTCCTGCTTCCCAGACTGGAAATAAGATTGCTTTGGTAAGTTTCAGTACACCCGCGGCAGTAACGGTCAAAACTGTAAGCTTTGACGTAGGTACGAGCACCATTTCCGGGGGTGGATTAAGCGTTTCTCCGCTTCATGACGAGATAAATGGCGGGGATTTCAAGGTTAATTCTGTGCTTAATCCGCTTCAAACAGCCCTTATTAGTGTCTATGCGGATACCAATAACACTACTCCAGGCACCTTATATGGAACATGTACGGTAGGGATTGAAGATTTTATCGGAAAACATACGACCACATTCACTTCTCAACCCATTTTAATGACCGTAAATGGGGTCCTTTAGGAGTAGAGAAGGCCTCTCTTTTTGAAAGAGAGGGGAGGAGTTGCACAAGTATGCAATTTATGATATGATTGCACGTATTCGCTTAGCGTCCGAAACTATTGCTTGGCTAGGCGCGTAAGTTTATTATCAAGTGCTTGTTTCTCTAGCAATTTACATAACTAATTTAGTCCAATACCCCAGGGTTTCCTGGAGGCAAGACCCAACAAAAACATATGGCAGATACATTTGATCGTTCAAAGCCACACGTAAACGTAGGTACAATCGGCCACGTTGACCACGGCAAGACCACTCTTACAGCTGGTATTCTTAACGTACTTCACCTTAAGGATCAGACTATTAAGACAAAGGGAGTAGATGACATCGACAAGGCGCCTGAAGAAAAGGCCCGCGGTATTACTATTTCTCTTTCCCACTCTGAATACTGGACTGATGCTCGCCACTACGCGCACATCGACGCCCCAGGTCACGCTGACTATATCAAGAACATGATCACTGGTGCGGCTCAGATGGACGGTGCAATCCTCGTGGTTGCAGCTACTGATGGTCCTATGCCTCAGACACGTGAACACATCCTCCTAGCCAAGCAGGTAGGTGTGCCTCGAATGGTGGTATTCCTCAACAAGTGCGATATGGTTGATGATCCAGACATGATCGAGCTCGTTGAAGAAGAAATCCGCGAACTCCTTACAAAGCAAGGATACGACGGAGCAAATACTCCTATTATCCGTGGTTCAGGACTTAAGGCTTCTGAAGCTACATCTCTTGATGATCCATGGGCTCAGAAGATCGTTGAGCTTATGAATGCTCTCGACACATGGATTCCTCTTCCAGAACGCGATACAGAGAAGCCTTTCCTTATGCCAGTGGAAGACATCTTCACTATCGAAGGTCGTGGTACTGTGGTAACAGGACGTATTGAACGCGGTATCCTCAAGCTTAACGAGGAAATCGAAATCGTAGGTCTTAAGGATACAGTTAAGACTGTAGTGACAGGTATTGAAATGTTCAATAAGTCACTTAACGAAGGACGTGCCGGTGACAACGCGGGTATCCTTATCCGTGGTGTTAAGAAGGAAGACATTATGCGTGGACAGGTACTTGCAAAGCCAGGTTCTGTAAAGCCACACACTGATTTTGAATGTGAAGTGTACATCCTTAAGAAGGAAGAAGGTGGACGCCACACTCCATTCTTGAATGGTTACAAGCCACAGTTCTATGTACGTACAACTGACGTTACTGGTGAAGTTACACTTCCAGCAGGAACTGAAATGGTTATGCCAGGTGACACAGTTAAGTTCACTGTTAAGCTTCTCGCGCCAATCGCGCTTGAAGAGCAGGGCCGTTTCGCTATCCGTGAAGGTGGTAAGACAGTAGGTGCCGGTGTCGTAACAAAGATCCTCGCGTAATCAACTCGTTCTTTACTGAACACAATTACTACATGGCAACAACAGCTACAAAAGCCAAGAAGACGACTGCGAAGGGAACGGAAGTTCAGAAACTTCGCATCCGTGTTCGCGCATATGAAAGCAAAGTGCTTGATGCTTCTGTAAAGCAGATCATCGACACTGCGCGACGCTTCGAGGCGACGATCTTGGGGCCGATTCCACTTCCAACGGAAATCAAGCGCTACACGGTCAACCGCGCAACGTTCATCTACAAGAACGCCCGCGAGCAGTTCGAGATGCGCGTTCACAAGCGTCTTATCGACATCGTGAACCCAACTCCGAAATTGATCGAAGCACTTACGAACCTTTCGCTTCCTTCGGGAGTCGATATCGACGTTAAGATGGCATAAAAGTAGGTCGACTATACACGTATGAAATTCACACTAGCAACAAAACAGCATATGACTGAATTCTTCTCGGAAGACGGGAAGGTTCATCCTGCAACCGTACTTAAGGCAACTCCGCTTACGGTAACGGCAGTAAAAACTGCAGACCGCGATGGTTATGAAGCTATTCAGGTAGGTTCTGGCGAGCAGAAGAAAGAACGAGTGTCTAAGGCACTTCGTGGTCATCTTAAAGATGCTGCATTCAAGACGCTTAAGGAATTTCGTACTGCTCCTGGTGATATTCAGGTAGGCGCAACGATTGCCTGTGACATCTTCCAGAAAGGGGATGTAGTATCTGTTTCTTCAACTTCAAAAGGTAAAGGATTCCAGGGTGTTATGAAGCGCCACGGATTCCATGGAGGTTGGCATCAGCACGGTCAGAAGCACTCTATGCGTGAAGCTGGTTCTATTGGTGCAACAGGTCCACAGAGAGTATTTAAGGGTACTCGCATGGCCGGCCGTATGGGTTCAGATCGTGTAACGCACAAGTCGGTGCAGGTGCTTGATGTTGATGTGGAGAATGGTCTTATTCTCGTGAAGGGTGCAATCGCTGGAAAGCGTGGCACGCTCGTAGAGGTCAAAGGAGTTAAGTAATTACTATGAAAGCAAACGTCTATACAATTGAAGGAAAGGTAGCTAAGACTCTTGATCTCCCAGAGACAATCTTCGGCGCAGAATGGAATCCGGATCTCGTATCCCAGGTGCTTTATTCTCAGGCGTCTAATCGTCGTGCAGGAACAGCACACACGAAAGATCGTTCTGACGTAACAGGTTCTCACAAGAAGCCTTGGAATCAGAAGGGGTCAGGTCGTGCGCGTCACGGTTCAGCTCAGTCTCCGCTTTGGAAAGGTGGAGGTGTAACATTTGGTCCACGTAATGATAAGAATTACAAGAAAGTGATTCCTCGCGTGATGAAGGCTAAGGCACTTTACTCATTGCTTTCTGCAAAGCTTAAAGATGGCAAACTTCTTTTCGTTGAGACACTTTCTGCTCCAGATGGAAAGACTAAGTCTGCAGACGCAATCATGAAGAATCTTGCAACCATTGAAGGATTCAAGACGATTTGCTACAAAAAGCCAAACAATATCTATGCAACGGTAAAGAAAGGTGATGTTATGGAAAAGCGTGCATTCCGCAATCTTGCGTACATGACGCTCCATAATATGGACGATCTCAACCCGCTTGATATTGCTAATTCTCGCTACCTCGTCATTGCAAACCCAGAAGAGACGATTGCATATCTAAGCTCCAAGATTAAGTAACAACGTATGGCAAACAAGAAATCTACAGTAGAAGAGAAGCAGAAGGCAAACGTGGAAGCGAAGCTTATTATCGCTCCGCGTGTCACCGAGAAGGCTTCACTTCAGTCCAATCAGAATGCATTTACTTTTGTCGTACGTGGCGATGCTACCAAGCTTAGCCTTCGCGATGAGATTAAGAAGGAGTACAAAGTTACTCCACGCGCAATCAATATCGTTTCTATTCCTCGTCAGTGGACATTTGTTCGTGGCAAGCTAGGACACAAGGCAGGCTACAAGAAGGCTGTGGTTTTCCTTAAGAAAGGGGATACCATCAAGCTTGCATAAGCGCTTATACCATTCGTATGAAATCATATAAACCAACAACTCCATCACGACGCAAAATGACAACGATCACGTATCGCGGTGTCATTACGTCAAACGAGCCATATAAGCCACTTACAAAGGGATTCAAGCGTGGTGTAGGACGAAACGCGTTCGGGCGCATCACTTCTCCATATAAGGGAGGTGGACATAAGCGTTCTTATCGCGATATCGACTTTAAGTACGATATCTTGGATATTCCTGCAAAGGTTCAGACTGTTGAATACGATCCGAACCGTTCAGGGTTCATTGGTCTTGTTGCGTATGCAAACGGTGCTAAGCGCTATGTGCTTCTTCCTAAAGTAATGAAAGTAGGGGACAAGTTCATTGTTTCTGAAAAAGCTGATCTTGAAGTAGGAAACCGCACTCGTCTTTCTAATATTCCAGTAGGTACGTTTGTCTACAACGTAGAAGTAAAGCCTCGCGCAGGAGCAAAGCTTGTTCGTTCAGCTGGAGTATATGCTCAAGTGGTAGCTCACGATAACGGCTTTACTTCCATTAAGCTTCCATCAACCGAAATCCGCAAGGTTGTTGATACCTGTTTTGCTTCCGTTGGAGAAGTTTCAAACGAAGAATATCGTCTTCGCAACGTAGGAAAGGCCGGCCGTTCACGCCACCTTGGTCGCCGCCCACAAACTCGTGCGATGGCTAAGAACCCAGTAGATCACCCATACGGTGGTGGTGAAGGTGCACAGCCTCGTGGTACCCGTCGTCCAAAGACCAAGTACGGTAAAACAACCGGTGGTCACAAGACGCGAAAGCCTACAAAGTACTCAAACGTACACATTGTTTCTCGACGTGCTTCCCGTAAGAAGAAATAAGGGATTACAGCCTTTACTTTCAAGGAAAATCTGATATAATTAACACCCATTAACCCATGACACGATCCATCTCCAAAGGTCCATACGTAGATCCACGAGTCCTCAAAAAGGTACTTGGCAAGCGCCCAGAAGAAACTGGCGTTATCAAGACTTGGATTCGCCGCAGCGATATTGCGCCTGAGATGGTTGGCTTTACGTTCGGTGTTTACAATGGCAAGACGCACATTGATGTACTCGTGACCGAAGACATGGTGGGGCACAAGCTTGGCGAATTCTCTCCAACTCGCAAGTTCCTCCGTCACGGTGGAAAGATGCAGAAGGAAATTGACCAGAAGAAGAAGGAATCTGAAATTGCTGCTGCCAAGACTGCAAAAGCAAGTGTTGATACCAAGAAGAAATAATTAGTATGAAAGCTCAACTTAACAATTACCGACAAGCGCCTCGCAAGGTACGTCTCATCACGTCCTTGGTACAGGGAAAGAATGCCGTACAAGCACAAGCGCTTTTGTCTCATCTCATTAAGCGCGGCTCGCTTCCTATTAAGAAGCTTCTTGATTCAGCTATTGCAAACTCTGGAGTCCCAGCTCAAGACCTTATTGTAAAGAAGGCAACGGTAGACAAGGGGGTTGTTATTAAGCGTTGGATGCCTCGCGCGATGGGCCGAGCGTTCCCAATTCACAAGCACACATCTAAAGTAGTGATCGAGCTTGCTAAGAAGGAAACTTCAGATTCTACTAAGTAATTTATATGACACACGTAGTACACCCATATTCACATCGACTTGGTATCATCCGTGACTGGAAGTCACGTTGGTTCGGCAAAAACAAGGACGCGTATGTAGACCATCTCCGCGCAGACGTGCTTGTACGTGCTTGGCTTACGAAGAAGCTTCGAGGTATGTACGTTTCGACAGTTGAAATCGAGCGTTCTGAAAAGCAGTACCGCATTATTCTTAACACCTCTCGACCAGGTATGATTATCGGTCGCGGAGGAGACGGAATTGAAAAGCTTAAGACCGATCTCAAGAAGGAAATGCGTCGTTTGAAGATTATCGTTCCTCAGGATGTGAAGCTCGACATCGTGGAAGTTGCTAACCCGGAAGCGGATGCAGCGATTGTTGCAGCAATGGTTGCTGAAGGTATCGAAAAGCGTCTTCCATTCCGTCGTGTACTTAAGATGACGATTGAAAAGGTGATGGCTAACCGCGATGTAAAAGGTGCGCGTATCGCCGTATCTGGACGTCTCGGTGGAGCAGAAATGGCTCGTCGTGAACAGATCAAGCGTGGTGGAATTCCACTTCAGACGCTTCGTGCAGATATCGATTTTGCACGCGAAAAGGCATACATGACCTACGGGGTAATCGGTATTAAGGTGTGGATTTATCGCGGTATGAAGTTTGATAAGAAGGACGGCAAGTAATTTAGCAAGTTAACTCACGAGTATGTTATTCCCAAAGAAAGTAAAACACCGAAAATGGCAAACAGCCCGTCTCTCTCCGGAGAAGTTGGCTCGCCCTGAAACCCGCGGCATCACGGTTGCTTTCGGATCGTTTGGTCTTAAGGCTGAAACACCTGCTCGTGTAGCTGCAAACCAGATCGAAGCTGCTCGTCGTGCAATGACTCGTCATGCAGGCAAGACTGCTAAGGTATGGATTCGTATTTTCCCAGATCGTCCGGTGACGAAGAAGGCTGCGGAAGTTCCGATGGGTAAGGGTAAGGGAGATCCGGATCGATACGTGTTTGAAGTTCGTCCAGGACGCGTACTCTTTGAGGTTGATGGTATTCCAGAAGCACAGGCACGCGAAGCGCTTCGTAAAGCTGGAACCAAGCTTCCGGTTAAGACTCGAGTTGTTGCTCGCTAAATCTATATGACAAAGACCACTATTACAGTAAAAAAGAAGCTCACCGGCAAAGTCGTATCCGACAAAATGGATAAGACAGTTGTTGTGAATGTTCAGCGTTATGTTGCTCACAAGAAGTACGGTAAGTACTACAAGATCGACAAGCGCTACAAAGCTCATGATGAAAACAACGAATACAAGGTAGGGGATACTGTTGTTATCGAAGAATCCCGTCCCATGTCTAAGGATAAGAATTTCGTAGTCATCGAAAAGAAATAAGTTAAGTATTAATTAATAAAATTACCATGATTCAAGCAGGAACAAACGTAAAGATTGCAGACAACTCAGGCGCAAAGCTCGGACGCGTGTTCAAGGTGCTTGGCGGATCAAAGCGTCGCTATGCATCTATTGGAGACATGGTAGTGCTTTCAGTTAAGGTTGCAGAACCTCGCAAGCAAACCAAGAAGAAGGACGTAGTATATGGTGTCGTTGTTCGTACCACCAAGCAGGTTCGCCGCAAGGATGGTTCATATATCTCCTTTGATGATAATGCTGTTGTGCTTGTTGATAAGACTAAGAAGGAACCTAAGGCTGGCCGTGTATTCGGTCCTGTGCCACGCGAGCTTTCAGAAACTGGTATCGAAGGATTCAAGAAGATTGCTTCACTTGCTCCAGAAATCATTTAATTCATTTATATAGTATGCACGTAAAAAAAGGAGACAAAGTAATAGTGATTGCAGGTAAGGAGAAGGGTAAGTCCGGAACAATTTCTCGCGTTCTTAAAGCGGAGAACCGTGTTGTGGTGGAAGGGCTCAACATTGTAAAGCGTCATACTCGTCCGCGAAAAGCAGGGGAGAAGGGAGGTATTGCTGAAATGGCATCCCCGCTTCATGCTTCAAATGTAAAGCTTGCTGAAAAGAAAGCTAAGACCGAAAAGCCTGCGAAAAAGAAAGTAGCAAAGAAAGCAGAATAAGAAAAAACGCCTTTACAAAAGGCGTTTTTTTGTGTAGAGTAGAGGTCTATTAACTAATAGAGAGCGACGTATAACGTTTTGAGGTTTTTACCAAAAAAGCTAATCGTGCTCCGGAATATATATGGCAACAACAAGTTTCAAGGGTGTACAGGAAATTGAGAAGGAATCGTTTGAGAAGCTTTCCAAAGAATTTGGATATAAAAATATCATGGCTGCGCCTCACCTTGTGAAGGTGAATGTATCGGTCGCTACCGGATCTGCAATGAAGAAGGATCGCAAGCGAAATGAGCTTGTAATCGATCGTCTTGCAAAGATTACTGGTCAGCATCCAACGCTTCGCAAGGCAAAGCAATCGGTTGCATCCTTTAAGATTCGCGAAGGGGATCCAATCGGTGTTGCAGTGACACTTCGTGGTGCGCGTATGTTTGGATTTCTCGATAAGGTGTTTAATGTAGCACTTCCTCGCACGAAGGACTTCCGTGGTGTGAATCGCACATCTGTCGACAATATCGGCAACATGACCTTCGGTATCAAGGAACACACCATTTTCCCAGAAATTAAGGATGAAGAATTGAAGGATATCTTCGGTATGGCTATTACGCTTGTTTCTACAGCAAAGACCAAGGAAGAAGCGACCCGATTCTTTGAATTGATCGGTGTTCCGTTTAAGAAGGCATAGTTTCTAGTGGTTGTTTTACCAAAAAGACCGGCTTGCGCCGGTCTTTTTGTATGCAGACCAGATACTTGACATAATCTTTAAAATAATGTAGGATTCGGACCATGAAAACAGGAATCAATAATGCAATCAAATCCGGCCTTATGGCACTTGGGTTCTTTGGAATCCTTGCTACAACCGCCAATGCAGCGTATTTTGACTACGCTTCGGCACCAAAGTGTGATGTAAGCCTTAACCGTACCTTAACGGTAGGCAATGAAGGAGTGGATGTTTCTGTCCTTCAGGATTTTCTTAATCGCGCAGGATACCTCTCGGTGGTTCCAAATGGCCATTATGGTCCGGCAACCTCTGCAGCGGTTCGTGCTTTTCAGTCTGCAAATTACATTCCTGTAACTGGTACCGTAGGCATGATTACGCTTAACGCTATTAATGAGCGCATGTGTGATACCGACCTTAGCGGTGATTCCTACACATCTTCTTATGGATATGGATACTCTTCTGGTGTGACCTATGTGGAGGCTAATGATCCTTTCGTACAAGTTGTTACCCCAACTAACACTTCTTCTGTTGTATATACCAATCCGGGAACAGTAGCGGTTACTCCAACGTATACGACAACTGCTCCAGTAACCGGCGGAGTTTCTTCACTTCCTGTATATGCTCCGGCAACTACCGTGGGTGGTACGACCAATATTGTGTATTCTCCTTCTGTGGGGTACACATATGGCATTACTCCAGCAGCTGGCACGCTTACCATTCTTTCTCCAACTCCAAATACCACTTACCATGCAGGGGATACGGTAACCATGCGTTGGACGACAAGTAATTTCTCAGCAAACGGTTATACTATTTTGCTTGAAAATACTTCTACCAATCAATCGGTACCTGTGACTTCGACGACAGGAAATTCGGCTACCTTTGTCCTTTCTCAGGATGTGCTCGACAAAGTGTGTGGAGGTGCATGTGGAAGCTATACCTATGGATCTAATCTGTACCAGGGTTCCTTCCGATTCGTAGTGACTACACCATATCGTGATATGGCAGGGAACATAACCACTTTCCGTGCAGCGGTTGCCCCAATTACCATTTTCGTTCCGTATGCAAATTTCGGCACAGTTTCTATTACTACAAATAAGAATCCGGTAAACAGCGGAGATATCTTTAAGCTGTATGTTAATATCCCTACAGGTGCGGCGTGGAACGCCAATATGTACGGACAGTATTCGTTTAAGATTCGTGCTACATGTCCTGCGGGAACGTCGGCAACTATTGCAGGAGTACAGTGCGGAAATGATTTCGTTATCCCATTTGCTCCAACTTATTTCCAGTCAGAAATTCCTGTGTCCGTTACCAACACTTCCTGGTTTAGGCAAGATGTTACCTTTACCCTTACGGTAACCAATCTGCAAGGTCAGGTACTCGGCACTTCCCAGGTAAATGTGTCCGCAAACCCGAGTCCTATCAATTGGGCATTCTAAATAACCCAAAACAAAACCGGCCGAAAAGGCCGGTTTTGTTTTTTGACAAGCTCTACACTAAGGAGTAGTGTTTATTCAATGCTCTTTTACAGAAAGGGATAACGTGAAAAATTTCTTCAGCGATAAGTCTCTTGAGGAGCTTGTGGACATGATTGTGGGGATTGGGGCCGTCTTTCAACTTTTTCCAAGCCCTGAAGCCTATGCCCGGTTATATGAATTGGAACAAGAGGGAAAGGATGTTGAAGGAAGCATCAAGATTTATTTCGGGGGAAAACTTCTTCGTCGCTACCAAGCTTTCAAATCTCAAGCACTGCTTCTGAAAAACACTCCTCGAAAAAGGGTAGAAGAAGTTGGGGGCAAATTTTCTCCAATCGAAACTATTCCGCTTGAGGGAGTTGATTGGGTTTCGGCAACCATGTCCGAACCTTATCGTGTCGCAGCATACTTGTGTGATAAGTTTGGTACGGAAAGTAGCGAGTTTTTAAAAATGTATTTCCTGCAGGTGTATCAGGGGCGCACAGTTTTCACGCGCATGTTTGAGGCCAATCAATTGGAGATGATGGAGAAATATCGAGAATGGCTTTATAAAAAGTCTCCAGATCTTCAACTTCGTCCTCAAGAAATGGGAATACAGGACGGCTATCGAGCCCGCAAAGGCCAACCGCGACATAGTTATTATCACGCTGAGAGCGTGATCGGCAAGCTTATGCAAAAAAGGCGATTCGATTTCCAATCCAACTTGTTGAAAGGAATACCCGATGTACAATGTTAGTTATTCGAAATACTTTTGGGCGTCGGCGGTGTTCACTGCTTGCGCCATGCTCATCGTGGTCTTCGTCATCAAGATCACAGAGCTTGGTTTCGAGCATGGCGAGTCGTGGCTTCTCTTCCTGTTCGTGCTTGGACTTGAGCTTCTCGCGTGGAAAATGCTGGACATTATGCGAAGTCCGCTGGATGGCATGCAAACCCTCACGAACGTGCTAGTGGAGGGGGAAAAGGAAGAGAAAGTATCACTACCGGCACCACCTTTTTCCTATTCCTTCTTTGATGAAGCGGCATATATCGCAGGTAATCACTCTTGCGATATCCGCAACCAAAATAGCTGGATACGTGTGTACTTCGCGATACTCAATCGCACTCTCAACAGTCCGCCGTTTCCGCGGTGGGTCTGATTAACGGCCGGCACCTTAGGTGCCGGCCGTAAGTCTTGTAACAATCCATTTTTTATGGTATCATTGCGAAACCGTCTGTAATCCGTGCTTTTACGTAAGAGTCTCCTTTTACGCATATGCACGCGATATTCGGATGGCTAAAACACTACAAACACCCTATGGCAAAAACCTCAGTTATTGCTCGTAGCCTCAAAAAGCCTAAATTCAGCACCCGAAAGGTTGCACGTTGCTTCAAATGCGGTCGAAAGCACGGATTTATGCGAGATTTCGGTCTATGTCGCGTTTGCTTCCGTGAACTTGCAAACGAAGGACTTATTCCTGGAATCAAGAAGGCTTCGTGGTAATCAAATAAACATTTATGGATCCTATCGCAAACATGCTCGTTGCCATCAAAAACGCTGGCAGCGTCAAGAAAGCATCTGTCGTTCTTCCACACTCTAAGATGAAGGAAGCTATCGCTTCTCTCCTTAAGGAAGAAGGATATATCAAAACCTATCACGTTACAGGAGACGCAAAGAAGACACTTGAGATTGTCCTTGAATACAAGGGGAATACTCCTCGCGTTACCGATGTAAAGCGAATCTCAAAGTCTTCCAAGCGTGTCTACACTGGTGTGAAAGATATTGCTCCTATCAAGTATGGACATGGTCTCTGCGTTCTCTCTACACCAAAGGGGATTATGTCAGACAAGCTCGCTCGCAAAGAAATGGTCGGCGGCGAGGTATTATTCGCAATCTGGTAATTAAAAACGTATGAGCAGAATTGGAAAACAAACTATAACTATTCCCTCAGGTGTCGAAGTAACGTTCGATGCCCATGCTGTACGTGTAAAGGGTCCGAAAGGAGAGCTCTCTCGAGCACTTCGTGATGAAGTCGTTTTCAAGAATGAAAATGGCCTCATTACTTCTGAACCTCGTCGTAATGATAAGTTTTCCCGATCACTATGGGGAACCTATATGTCGCATGTAAAGAACATGATCACTGGTGTCGTTACGCCTTTTGAGAAGAAGCTTCTCGTAGAAGGTGTGGGATTCAAGTGGGACGTGAAGGGATCAGATCTTAATCTCTCGCTTGGATTTTCTCATCCGGTGGTGATGAAGATTCCAGAAGGACTTACCGTAACAGCTGAAAAGAGCTCGCTTACGATTGTAGGTATCGATAAAGAGGCAGTCGGACTCTTTGCAAATAAGGTGCGCCAGATGAAGAAGCCTGAACCGTACAAGGGTAAGGGTATTCGCTACAGCACTGAAGTTATTCGTCGCAAGCAGGGTAAGAAGTCTGCATAATCTGTAACTGAAACACTATGAAAACTAATCTCAAAACAGAAAAGCGAGCACGTCTTCACAAGAAGATTCGCGCTCGAGTGTCAGGAACAGGGGAGCGTCCTCGCCTTGCAGTGTTCCGTTCCAACCGCTATATGTACGCACAACTCATCGACGATGTACAAGGAAAGACGGTTGTATCGGCTTCGGATCTTTCTCTTTCAGAGAAGATGAACAAAGTTGAACGTGCGAAGACTGTCGGCAAGACACTTGCCGAAGCTGCGAAGAAAGCTAATATCACCAAGGTAGTATTTGATCGCGGAGGATTCTCCTATCGCGGACGAGTACAGGCTTTGGCTGATGCCGCTCGCGAAGGCGGACTCGAATTCTAATAATTAATTTATCCTATCTGTCTATGTCAGAAGAAATCAAAACAACAGAAGGAACCCCGGAAGTGGTTGCAACTGGAAATGTTGCAGTTGCTGAAGAGCGCGCAGCTGCGCCAGCTCGTGGTGGTCGCGGTCAGGGACGTCCTGGCCAGCGTGGTGGTCGCCGTGATGGCGGACGCCCGCGAGCGCCTCGCGAGAAGCCGGAGTTCGATTCAAAAACTATCAGCATCCGTCGTGTGACCCGTGTGGTTTCAGGAGGACGCCGTTTCTCACTCTCCGTTGCACTCGTTGCAGGAGATCGTAATGGCCGCATCGGTCTTGGTACAGGTAAAGCAATGGACACGCAAGTGGCTATTGAAAAGGCTATGAAAGCTGCAAAGCGAAATATGATCAGCCTTCGTCTTACCAAGCAAAAGTCACTTCCGCACGATATTGATGCGAAGTACAAGTCAGCTCGCATCATGCTTATGCCAAACAAGGGACGTGGTCTTATTGCAGGATCTTCTGCTCGTACCATTTTGTCACTTGCCGGTATCAACAATGCGACGGCTAAGTTCTATTCAGGTACGAAGAATAAGCTCAATAACGCCCGCGCTACCATGAAAGCTCTTGAGCAGATTGCGTATGCACATGGCGAAGCACCAGTGGAAGCTACAAAGGTCGCACCCGAAGAATCTAAAACTACTAACTAACTTCTATGCAAATTCATGAAATCAGGCGAGCAACGCCACTTAAGAAAGCAAAGCTAGTTGGTCGTGGAGGTAAGCGCGGCAAGACGGCAGGTAAGGGAGGCAAGGGGCAGACAGCTCGCGCCGGCCACCGTGTACGTCCTGCGATGCGCGACATTATCAAGAAGCTTCCTAAGCTTCGAGGTCATGGAAAGAACCGCGCTAAGTCGGTATTCTACCGAGGACCAGAAGCTGTTGTGAATGTCGGAGCGCTTAATGTCTTCTCTTCTGGAGATGTGGTAACACCTACATCGCTTGTAGCAAAAGGACTTATCGCTTCTACACTTGGTAAGCATCCACAGGTGAAGATTCTTGGAAATGGTGATCTTACCGTTAAGCTCTCCTTCGAACGCTGCAATGTTTCAGAAACGGCACGCGAGAAGATTATACAAGCGGGCGGATCTATTTCTATTGAAGAAAAGCCTAAGCCTCACAAGGTAAAAGTAGCTAAAACTGCATAAGATAAACACATAATCGGCCGCAAGGCCGATTATGTGTTTATGGAAGGGGTTACTAAGAAGAAATCTGGGTTTTTCAACTTAGTTTTCTTCTAAGTTGTCTGCCCTAGATAAGCCTTATTTTCTATGGTAAAATAGCATATTATGAAAACCATCATGGCCATTTTTTCTGACCCGATGCTGCGCAAGCGCATTTTCTTTGTGGTCGGAATTCTTATCATTACTCGCATCCTCGCAGCTATTCCTATTCCGGGTATTGATCCTTCGGCCGTAGGCGCTCGTCTTCAAGGTGGTCTTTTTGGGGTGTTGGATATCTTTGCAGGAGGGGGGATCTCTTCGTTTTCAATTGCCATGCTTGGGGTTGGGCCGTATATTACCGCTTCGATTATTATGCAGCTTCTAACAGTTCTCTCTCCTCGCCTTAAGGAAATGTATCAGGAAGAAGGGGACAAGGGTCGCCGTCGTTTTGTACAGTACGGACGAATACTTACGCTTCCATTTGCACTCCTCCAAGGGTTTGCCGTGCTTACGCTTCTTGCTCGCCAGAATATCTTGCCGCATTTGGGCGCATCTACACTTCTCGTAAATCTCATCATTATCTCAGCGGGAACAATGCTTATGATGTGGCTTGGTGAACAGATTAATGAGCGTGGAATTGGAAATGGTGTCTCACTCATTATTTTTGCAGGTATCGTGGCTCGTCTTCCGACCACTTTCAGTCAGTTTTTCGTTACGTTTGATCCTTCACAAATTCCAATGCTCGTTGGATTCCTTGCACTCTCTTTGCTCATCATCGCAGGCATTGTATATGTGACCGAAGCGGAGCGACCACTTCCGGTAACGTACGCCAAGCAGACTCGCCTTGGATCTTCAGCAGGATTCGGAGCTTCCACTTATCTCCCACTTCGTCTTAATCAGGCGGGAGTGGTGCCGATTGTTTTTGCGCTCTCTATTTTGATTATTCCTCAGCTTGCCGGACAGTTGCTTGCAACTTCTTCAAATAGTAGCTTGCAATCATTTGCAATTCATATCAATCAGGCACTGGCTAACCATTGGATTTATGGGCTTGTATACTTCCTTTTGGTTGTGTCATTTACCTACTTCTATGCAGTTGTGGTATTTGATCCAGAAAAGACTGCAGAGAACTTGCAGAAAAATGGCGCCTTTATTCCAGGATTCCGACCGGGGAATGCTACTGCTGAACATATTGGATATGTATTATCACGGGTGACATTCTTCGGTGCGGTATTTTTGGGAGTGGTGGCAATTCTTCCAATTGTCATTCAAGGCATAACGGGACTTACCGCTATCACCGTAGGAGGAACTTCGCTTCTTATTGCGGTTGCAACATCGCTCGATCTTATCAAGAAGATCGATGCTCAACTCTCGATGAGGGAGTACTAAGCCAGTAAGAAAACAAAACCGGCTTTTCGAGGCCGGTTTTGTTTTTTCTTCTCGAAAGATATACTTCCCTCATATGGAACCAAAACCGAACAACGCAATTGATTTTGAAGTGGTCACACCTGAGCAGGCGTTAGAAGCTGGTTCGCCAGCAGAGCAGCCTGGGCGTGTACCTGAAGATATGGACGCCCGGTTTATTGTTGAACAGGCTTCTCCTCTTCAGGAAGAGGAAAGACTAAGAGCTCAAACCCTTGTAGAAACATTACAAGATTCACCTTTGCTTGAAACTCAAGGAAAGAGTATCGAATCAGCCCCCACGCGATCAGAAGGCATGAGTCCGAGCGACTTTATTCGTTCATGGGGAGGAAAGCAAGGTAAGCACGTGCTAGCAGGAGGACTCGCTCCAAGCGAAAAGGGTGCTGCTCAGTTTTTTCAAGCAAAAAGGCTTGGGGTAAAAGGTGTGATGCTCATGGTTGGTATGGCAGGAGTGGCGGGAGCGGCAACCATATTGACTTCTGGTTTTCTTGCAGAGGCAGGCATAGTAGGCACGCTTGGGCTTGCGGGGGCGTGGGCACTCCCTGCGGTCCCCGCAGTGATAGCGGTATACTTAGGGGCACGAGGTATTCGCAATAGTATGACGGAACGCGCGTTTAAGAAAACATTTGGAAAAACACTCGAAGAAGCTGGCGCACAGTAGCAGAATTAAGCGAGCGATTTTGTTTGATTCGTGGTAGCATACACCCATGGATAAACGCTTCTATATCATCATGGGTCGCTCAGGGTGTGGGAAAGGAACCCAGGCTGAACTTTTGAAGAACGTTTTGGAAAAGCAAGGTGCTGAAAAAGTGCTTCATGTGACGACCGGAGGGGGATTTCGCGATTTTATAAGTGGAACATCGCACACGGCTATGGCTTGTCGTGAACTTGTAAATAGCGGTGGGTTGAGTCCGGAATTTCTGGCTATATGGAATTGGTCCACTATTTTTATCACTAGTCTTACCGGTAAAGAAACGGTTATATTAGACGGTGCGCCGCGTCGTATTGATGAAGTCGCTCCGCTTCATGGGGCGATTGCCTTTTATGGTTATCCTAAACCCACTGTGATTCATCTTAATGTATCTGAAACATGGGCAATGGATAAACTTGCTTCTCGTGGAAGAGAAGATGATAATGAACGTGAAGAACAAGAAAGGAAAATGAAGTGGTTTAATGAGGACATGCTTCCATGCATTGATGCGTATTCTCGTGATCCGCGCTATGATTTCATTCACGTTAACGGCGAACAGACTGTTGAAGAAGTGCATGCAGAAATGCTTGCAAAACTGGGTATGGCAATTCCTTCGCCAATGGAAACAACTGTATAGAAATGAAATACGATATTAAATTAAAAAATGAAACGGACATCAAACATCTTCGCGAATCTGGGAAGTTGCTTGCTCGTGCGCTTAAAGCTACTGCGGAAGAAGTAAAACCCGGAGTTACCACAAAATATTTAAACGATTTTTTTCATGATTTTGTAGTGAAAGGTGGGGGAGAGCCGGCATTTTTAAACTATCAACCCTTTGGTGCAGATTACCCATATCCGGGGGCGATTTGTATTTCGGTAAATGACGAAGTGGTACATGGGATCGGAGGAGACTATGTGCTTAAGGAAGGCGATATTATCGGTCTTGATGGTGGGGTGAAGTTGAAAGGATTGATTACGGACTCTGCTATTACGGTGCCCGTAGGAAAGGTTAGCGATGAAGATGCTGAACTGCTTCGGGTGACCCAAGAAGCCATGATGGCAGGGATTCGTGCTGCGATATGTGGCAACTATGTGAACGATATTTCCAAAGCTATCGAAAAAGCTATTCCAAAAAAATATGGCATCGTAAAAATTCTTTCTGGGCATGGAGTAGGATATAAGGTGCATGAAGAACCGTATGTGCCTAATTTTGACGACGGAGTGAAAGGCCCTAAGCTTGTTCCTGGACTTGTTCTTGCGATTGAGCCCATGGTTAATCTTGGAACTGATGAAGTGGTGCTTACCAATGACGGGTATACGTTTGTCACCGAAGATGGCAAGAAATCGGCGCATTTTGAACATACGATTTTGATTACGGAGGATAAACCAGAAATTATTACTATACAATAGACAATCTTTTTTAAGAGGAGTAGGCTTAAAGGTGAAGGAAGTGTCGAGGTGATACTTTCAGGGGTAATAATGAGGAGGCTAGAGTTATGTCCCGTCAGAATGAACCCGTGTACGTGATGAGCTGTCCCGATAGGCTAATTACTCCCGAGTGGAACTGGCAAATAGCCGCAGTGCGATTCGAGGAGACTCGCAATGATTTTCTGAAAAACATTCCATCTAAGGGTTTGCAGGGTTCGTGGTATTACACCTGTTTTCCTGTGCGAGGGATGACAGGGTGTCCACTTACCGTTGAGCGGATACGTGTGATTCGCAAGATTGTGCAGGAATTTCGGGATGTGGAGCATCCCAAACGCTATGAGCGTGCTGCGCGCGTGCAGAGTTTGTTTGAGAAATATCTTGAACACCCTCCATGTTCTCTTCTTGATAACTGGGATGGCAAAGCGCCTGAGCGGCTTCAACACGCTCAGCGTATGTTCGGTCATCTCGGGTACTGAGCAAACGGCGCATCGCGCCGTTTTCTTTTTTATGCACTAGGTTCACCTACCTCTGCACGATATACTTTCTTCATGGATCAGACTCTAAAAACTCCTGAGGAAGAGATTGCTTATTTGCGTTCGCAAATTCAAAACAAAGTGGAAGCATCCAAAGGGTTCGAAGATCGTTTTACCTCAGAAGATCATGCTCATGAAGTAGTTCGTGAGTATAAGCAAGTACCCCTTGAAAAAGCAGTTGCTCCGCAGCAGATGGTTACTGCCGGGGAAAAGCAGCGGCTTTTGGAATGGCTGACACCCAGAGAAACGGATGAACAGGTAAAAATGCTTGCGCAGGTTATGGCAGAAAAGGGCCTTAAAAATGCTTTTAGTATGATGGAGTCGCTTAATTATCCGGAAGTTGAGGACGATTTCGAGCGTTACTTGGTGCAATACCTCATTTCTGGTCATGAAGTTAAAAACAATCTTTCCAAGGAAGAATGGAAGGCGCTCCATATGAAGCTTTTTGAAGTGGTATTACCCGACGTTCAGGATCAAGGAAAGGGAGCCAAGGAAATGATGGCGCTTATGGAGCAATGGTATGCCTCTATGCAGGCACTTGCTCCAGAGCCCACCAACAAGGACAAGAATTACTATTCATTGGAACTTGCAGTGGCTAATGGTACAACCACGGCGGTTTTTTATTGTGCGGTACATATTGACTATGCTTCGCTTTTTGAAAAAGTGGTGCTTGGTATTTTCCCAACCGCTCAAGTTCGCGAGCAAAAGGAGGATTATAATATTTTTACCAAGCACGCTATTACTACGTGTGCGTACGCCTCCGCAAGCACGCATCCAACACTCCCACTTAAAACCTATACCAACATGGAGGGGGATCCGATGTCGCTTATTATTGCTTCTTTCACTAAGATAGCGCGGGAAAATGAAGGCCTTGCGCTCCAGCTTCTTATTCGTCCTTCGGGGGATATGTTTGCTAAGAGGTATGGAGAAATGTTGGAGGATTTGCGAAAAGGGGAGACGCTCAAGCGGGTTATTGAAAAGCAGGATAACTTGAAAGAGTCATTCCGTATTCTCGGATCAATGTTTAGTAGTAAATCTGCTGAACAATTAGCTAAAGAAAAAGAGAAGAAACAAACGTTTGTGGACGAAACAGCAATGAAGCATGTACAGGACAAACTTTCACGTACTATTGTAGAAACCAATATTCGTATTATTGCTTCGGCAGAAACATTACCTCGTGCACAAGCTATTCGTTCGGAACTTGAGGCTTCATTTGCCCAATTTGCAGAAGTAAATGGAAACAGCGTTAAATGGGTAGAAGTAGAAGGGCGTAAGCAGAAAGCCATGCTTCACCGTTATTCGTATCGCTTGTGGAATGATGATGAAAGTTATCCGCTTAATATAGCCGAGCTTGCATCGCTATTTCATTTTCCAACCCAAACCAAAGATACGGCAAATGTACGCGAACAAACGGCGACTCAAGCAGCTGCTCCATTGGACATGCCTTCAGAAGGGGTGGTATTGGGAGTAAATAGATTCCGCGGTCAAGAAACTATGATTCACATGTCGCGAGAGGATCGGATGCGTCATTTGTATGTGATAGGGCAGACAGGTACAGGTAAGACCTCCATTTTGAAGAATCTTATTATTCAGGATATTAAAAATGGTGATGGGTGCTGTTTCATTGATCCGCACGGGTCCGATATTATGGATATTTTGGCGTCCATTCCTCCGGAGCGCTCGCAAGATGTTATATATTTTGATCCAGGGAATACCGCTCGTCCCATGGGTCTTAATATGCTCGAATATGATCGGAATTATCCTGAACAGAAAACATTCGTTGTAAATGAGCTTTTGGGTATTTTCAATAAGCTCTTCGATATGAAGACATCCGGAGGTCCAGGGTTTGAACAGTACTTTAGAAACGCAACTATGCTCGTTATGGAGCATCCGGAGTCGGGGAATACGCTTCTTGAAATTGCTCGTATCTTTTCTGATAAGGACTTTAGAGATTATAAGCTTTCGAAGACCAAGAATCCGCTCCTGCTTCAATTTTGGCAAAATGCGGAAAAGACTACAGGAGAACAGGGGCTTCAGAACTGGACCCAGTATGTTAATTCCAAATTCGATGTCTTTCTTTCAAATGACATTATGCGTCCGATTATTGCCCAGGAGAAGAGTGCGTTTAATATCCGTGACATTATGGATGGACGCAAGATTTTCCTTGTGAATCTTTCCAAAGGACGCCTAGGAGACATCAATGCTTCACTTATCGGTCTTATTTTGGTCGGTAAGTTCTTACAAGCCGCCCTTTCTCGCGTGGACACCACGGAACGCCCTGATTTCTATCTGTATATCGACGAATTTCAAAACATTACCACGCCATCCATTTCAGCTATTCTCTCTGAAGCACGCAAGTATCGTCTTAGTCTTAACTTGGCTCATCAATTCATCGCTCAGCTTCCTGAAGACACCAAGGGAGCGGTATTTGGCAACGTTGGTTCAATGGCATTCTTTCGTGTCGGACCTGATGATGCTCAATACTTGGAGCCGCAGCTTTCACCAACATTTACTGCAAGTGACCTTATGAAAATCCAGAATTATCATGCCTATCTTAAAGTACTGGTGAATGGTGAACCGAAAAAGCCATTTGACATTGTAACGCTTCCACCAGAAAAGGGTGATGCAACACGTATCGAGCCGCTTAAGGAATTAAGCTATCTTACCTATGGTCGACCAAAAGAAGAAGTAGAAGCTGAGATTTTGAAGAAGTATCAACTTTAAGTATGGACGCACCTCTTATTATTTTTGCCCTGACTCTTCTTGCGTACATTCCGCTTGCATGCGTTCTTTTGTATGTGTGGTGGAAATATGGAAAAGGGGAGGTTGGGGTATCGTTGGCCCGAGTCATTTTCCTTGCCGGTTCGGTAGGGTTGCTTTTCCTTATGATTACCGTATGAATACGTTTACACCAGAACATCTTTTAGAAGAAGGAGAAATAATCACAGAACGTATTCGCAAGCACTGGATTGTGTATGTGCAAGCTTTCTTCTTGCATGCTTTCGGCTGCGTTATATTTCTCATATGTGCCTATTATCTTGCTTCTAAAGGTGATTTCTCGGCCCTTCTCGGGGAAGGGTCTATATACGGTTCTATGACACTCATTACCTTTGTGCTCATTTTTTGGACAAGCTTTTTTTATGCATGGACCAAAGAATATTTTGATGTGTGGTATGTGACCACCATGCATATTATTGCCATCAATCAAAAGGAGATTTTTACTCGCGATGAGTCGTTTATGGAACTTAATCGTATTCAGGATGTTTTCTTTGAAAAGGAGGGATTTCTCGCTCATGTACTTGGGTATGGAACCTTGCGAGTGCAGACAGCTGGAACGCTCCAAGAATTCGTAATTGAAAATGTAAAAGACGTGGAGTCTGTTGCTCATCGTCTGATGGAGATTCGAGACCATCTACAAGAACGAAAAGATCCCATTAATCCATCTCCCTAAGCGCGAGAATATTTTCGTATTTTACTGTAGGGATGTAGTGTTCATCAATTGGAAAGCGTATATTGTTTTCATCAAAAGCGTAGAGGGAGAATTTTTGGTCTAAAAGAAAGCGAAGAATGTCATGCACAGTATAATCATAGCGTGCAAAATTTCTTGGAGCCGCTTCAAAGTATACGGCTTGCACCTTGGCAAGCATACGATGCGCTCCACGTAACGCGTGGAATTCATATCCTTCAATGTCGAGTTTAAGAAGGTTAACGTGAGAAAAATGACCAGCTAGATCATCAAGTGTGAGCATAGGAACAGTAAGTACTCCATCATCATTGATATGGTTTATATCGCTCACATATTCATCTGTTGCTTTCATGGTGCCTGTCTTGTCACCCACTGCCACATTAAGCGCTTTTACATTAACACAGCCGTTTGCGCGCAGATTGGCCGTGAGATACCGGTAGGTGCGAGGATGCATTTCACACGCCAGTACGTGTCCATCTTTCCCAACAAGCTTTGAGGCGGTGATAGCAAGGGTTCCCAGATGGGCGCCGCAGTCAATAACAATATCGCCAGGTTTGAGAAATGTTTCATAAAAGAGTTCGTCACTTTTATTTTTTTCCGTACGAGTCCATAACCAAAATGCCAAAGGGGCATACCACACTCGCATGCGATACCATTTTCGACGCACCCAAAAGAGAGGGGAAAGTCCCATTCTATACAGAATATATTTAATTAGAGGAATAGGGTTACCACGAAAGAGAGCGCGTCGGGTAAATTCTTTTTCTCGAAGCGTGTGGAAAAATTTCATAGTAAAGCAAAAACGGCTCTTGCGAGCCGTTTCGACTAGTTCTTAAGGCGTTCTACGTATTCACCGGTATCAGTATTTACCACAATGGTTTCACCTGCTTCGATAAAAAGCGGTGTAGCAATTTGGGCACCGGTTTCAATGGTTACGAGTTTGTTTCCTCCTGAGGAAGTATTTCCCTTAATGGAAGGAGGAGCGTCTTTGACGAAGAAGTTCATTTTGATCGGAAGTGAAATTCCAATAACACGTTCTTCGTCTTCGTATTCAAAAACTTTAATGTCAACGAGGGTGTTATCCTTAAGAAAGCGAGCTTGGTCCCCAATTACCTCTCCTGAAATTTGGAAGCGCTTAGCTCTATCTTTTGGATCGCAGAACCAAAATTCTCCACGATTTGCATACAGGAAGAGCGCTTCACCTCGACGAATTTCTGCTTCTTCAGCGGTGTCGGAAGCATGAAATGTACCAGGAACAACTTTACCGTTCAAAAGATTTCTCATTTTTACTTGATTTTGTGGTTTTCTTTTTTGGGTCCGTGCCACATGAGATTCGAGGATTTCGAATGGTTCGCCATCCACAAGGATGAATTTTCGCGGCTTAATTTCGTCGTAATCAAGAGTTGCCATAGTTTTTTCTATTAAAGATAATGTCGGAATTCTATCACGAAATGAAGTAGTTTGACAAAAAGTTTCCTCAGGGGCAGACTGTTTATGTAAGTCCTTACACAGATACACAGGAGACAAAGATGCAAATCCTTGGAGTGTTCGGGTTGGCTGTGTGCGTATATACCTTTTTTTACCTTCCGTGGCGAGCGCAAGAGCTCGTCCGGTTGGCCGAGAAGGGTGACAATAAAGCCCTTGTAAAGCTGATTCTCTTGGACGCATGTCACGGGCACGGCATTCTTCTTGTCATGCGGGAAAATCGCCATCGCGTATATCGCGCTGACGGAACGATAAGGTATTGGGTAAGCAGTCCTTCTCCCGAGCTTTTGCGGCGGTATCGCAATGCTGTTCTCTATGGGGTTAGGGTATGCGAAGACTGCAAACAGGCCATGGAGCAGATGGTGGCTACCTTGTGGTGCTGTGCTGCGGTGCGTTTTGTGGAATCGGAAATCGATGACGCAAACCAAAAAAGATGGATAGTCCAAATTCAGCAGGATCAATTCCGACGGGTTTTGAAACAGCTGGATAGGTTATGCATCTGAAACCCATATGTGAAACACACAAGCGCACTTCTGATAGTGCGCTTGTTTCCTTTTTCTTTAAGGGTTTATTCCGGTTGTTCGTTTTCTTCAGGATCTACCGAACCTGAATAGGAGAGACCGCCTTCATCCAAATGTTTTCTAATTTGCTTTGCAAGAGCATCTCCAACTTTTTTATTTTCACGCAAATAGGTACGTGCCGCGTCATAGCCGCGACCAAGTTTTTCATCGCCATATACGTACACCGAGCCTGAGGATTTGCCGACAAGCTTGAATTTTTCACCCAAAGCAAGAAGCTCTCCTTCGCGCGAAATACCTTCGTTATAGATGATGTCGAATTCGGTTGTTTTAAACGGAGCGGCAACTTTGTTCTTCACCACTTTTACTTTTGTGCGAGCGCCGACAACTTCTTCACCCTTTTTAATCTGGGCAATCTTACGAATATCGATACGAACAGAGGAGTAGAACTTGAGCGCTTTTCCTCCTGGAGTTGTCTCCGGATTGCCAAACATCACTCCGATTTGCATGCGGATTTGATTGATGAAAATAATAACCGTTTTAGATTTCGCGGCAATTGCGGTTAACTTGCGAAGGGCTTGGGACATGAGGCGCGCTTGCTTGCCGACATGCTGCGCACCCATATCACCTTCGATTTCATCTTTTGGAGTAAGCGCCGCGACAGAGTCGATGACAAGGACGTCTACTTTACCACTTCGCACAATTGATTCGGCAATTTCTAGTGCCTGCTCGCCATTATCAGGTTGAGAAATGAGAAGTTCATTGATGTTAACACCAAGCTTCTTTGCATATTCAGGGTCCATGGCATGTTCTGCATCAATGAAGGCACATAATCCGCCCATTTTCTGAGCTTCTGCTACCACATGTAAGGTAAGCGTTGTCTTACCAGAAGATTCAGGGCCATAGATTTCGATAATACGTCCGCGCGGAAGTCCGCCGACACCGAGTGCCGCATCCAAACCAAGTGAGCCTGTAGGAACAACACCAACATCAACTTTAGGTGCAGAGCCGAGTTTCATCATGGCTCCTTCACCGAATTTATTTTGTATTTCTCGGAGGAGGGCATCGGAGGAAACTTTTTCGTTTACCTCCTTGCTCCCAACCGTTTTTGCTTGTTTTGCAACTTTCTTTTTTATCATATGTTTAGCTTACTGCGGAATAACTCGTAATGTTTTCGTTACGGATGCGCCATAGGCGTCCGTGGCTTCTATTACCAGTATAGTATAGGGGAATTGCGCCACCAATGTTTCCTTAAAATGGCCATCTGTATCAACGGTGATTGGTCGTCCTTGAAGCGTAATGGACGCCGAGCGCTTTACAAGACCCGATACTTCAAAGGTGGAACTTGCAACAAAATCGCCATTATGGGGATTATAGAGAGTAATTGAAGGGCCTGCGATAAGCGGGTAGGCCCGGAAAATGCCGTAGCCCACGCTAACAAGGCACAAGAGAACAATGAAGGTTCGTTCGATTCTGCGTCTCAGGTCGTAATAGGTGAGCATGTCTAGCGGAAGATATCATCGGCGCTTGCATCATGATTTTCCGCGGGTTCTTCGCTTGCAACATTTCCCACAAGTACTTCGCGATAGCGTTCTCCTTGCCGTGCGGGACCGATGACACCGAAGCGCTCAAGATCATTGATGATACGGGCAGCTTTGTTGTAGCCCCAACGAAAGGCTGTCTGCAGCGAAGAGGTTGAGGCTTTGCCGGTAGAAATGACGTAGTCCTTAGCCGAGAGGTAATCCTCATCATCCTGAGGTTCACTGCCACTATCGGCATCTTCTGTGCTTCCACTTGCTGTGCCCACTTTAACCTTTGATATATCGATATGATCCGGAATGAAATCTAAGTTAGCCTGCTTGATGTAAGAGACAACTGCACGAATTTCTTCTGTGGAAATAAAAGGAGCTTGAAGGCGAACCAGGCGAGGGTTATCTGACGCCATGTAGAGCATGTCACCGTTTCCGAGCAAGTCTTCAGCACCGGAAGAATCCAAAATAGTGCGAGAGTCAATTTGAGAAGTAGTTTTAAGGGCGATACGCGCAGGGATGTTGGCTTTAATGGTACCCGTAATTACTTTCACATCTGGTCGTTGAGTAGCAAGGATAAGGTGAATGCCTGCGGCACGACCTTTTTGGGTAAGCGCAGTGATTAAAGGAGAGATTTCTTTCGGATAGGAGAGCATGAAGTCATTGTATTCATCAAAGATAATCACGATATAGGGCATCTTTGGTGGCAACCCTGTGACCTCGCTTCCTTCCTTGTTTTTCTTGCGAGCTTTCTCCAAAGCAGGGAATAGAACCTTTTTATTGTAATCTGAAACGTTTACTTGCCCGTTTTCTGCGAGCACTTCATACCGGCGTTCCATTTCTTGAATAGCCCAATTGAGCGCCTTGATCGCCCCTTTTGGCTCTTTAATGATTGGAGTGTAGAGGTGGGGGAGATTATTGTAGGCAGTAAATTCTACGCGCTTAGGGTCCAAAATGATGAGCTTAAGATCGTAGGGTGAATTTTTATAGAGAAGTGAAACGAGAAGATTCTGAAGCGTAACTGATTTCCCTGTACGCGTTGCACCAGCCACGAGCAAGTGAGGCATCTTTTCAAGGTCTCCAAAGAGAGGCTTGCCGATAATTGATTTACCTATTGCAAGCTGAAGCGGACCGCTGGTTTGGAATTCAGGAAGTTCAAGCATTGAACGTAGTCCCAGTTGCGCTTTGCGTTCATTTGGAATTTCAATACCCACCAATGTCTTACCCGGAATAGGTGCTTCAATGCGCAGGAATTCACTACCGAGTTCCATGGCTAAGTTGTCGTGAAGTGCAACAACTTTGGAAAGGTTTACTCCTTGTGCAGGCTTGAGCGTAAATTGGGTAACAGTTGGGCCAACAGTTACTTCACCCATGTCCACATGAATCTTAAAATGCTCAAGCGTTTTCTGAATCGTAAGCATTTTGGATTTGGAATCTCCCGCACCAGATTTGCCAGAATCACCATTCAAAAGTTCAAGCGGTGGCGGAATGAATTCAGGTGTAAGGATGACAGGCTTTGCTTTGAGCTCTTTAAGCGCAGCATTTGCCTCTTCTTCTGGAGGAGCAAGTTCACCGAAGATCTGACGACGCAGATTATTTGTGCTTACCTCTTCAGGTTCATCAATTTCTTTTTCTTCTATAACCTCTTCTTCGACAGGCGTATCTAATAGTTCTGGCTCATCATCAAACGCTCTGTCTTTACGTGATTGGAACAGGTAACGCACGTGCGTATAGGGGTAAGAAAGAAGAAGCAAAAATGGAGTGAGTGAAGGCTTGCGTTCAAGGACAATAATTCCTCCAATTGCGGTTAAGCCCGCAAGGAAAGCGACCGTCGGATAAATAGCAAAATTCTTAATGAGAGGCGTAGCTACAATCGCCCCCAGAAGTCCGCCAAAGTTAGGAGAGAAAATGGTACCCAAGCCTGCTATACCAATAATAAGAAATATGCTTCCAAGTGCGGGTAAAAATCTAAGATTCGGTAGTTCCTCTTTCCAGAGGTAATAAGCTACATATCCGCATACAAGTGGAGTAAGGTAAGCAAACACTCCTATGATTGAAGTAATACCAGTGAATAGTATTTCACCACCTTCTCCACCTGCGTGAACCATGGAAAAAATGAGCAGTACTCCGATCATGACGAAGATTACCGCCAGTACTCCTAAGATGGTTTCGGTAATAACAGGGTCTTTGGTTCTGCGGCGGCGTGTTCGTGCCGGTTCTTCGTCTCGTAAGGCCATAATATGCTGAGGAAATTTGTCCTTTCAGTGTACCAAATTAGGATAGGGGATATAAGGGATAACTCATCCATTTTCTCTACGAGGAACATACGTTTTGCACACGATATAAAGCTAAGAGGAAAGTAGTACAAGGACATAAAAAATGTATTAGACAAGTCTTTACAGTTACAGTAAAAGGCATAGAATGGACACGTATAAAGAAAGCGTTTGGAAAGGACAACAATAGGGGAGGTTAAGCTTTATTTTTAAAGAGACATAGAGGACATTTACTTTTAACAAATAAGACAAATAAAAGACATATGAACGAGGAAGGTAAGCATGACTACGGCACGCTGGTTGCCAAAAAATCGGAACGATTGGTTACTGCTCTTTATCTTGTGACTGATCTCATTAGCGATAACGAACCAATCAAGCATGGATTGAGAAAGAATGCGGTTGCCCTTTTGTCGTCCATGAATGCTTTGTCTCAAATGGAAGTAAAAGACAGAATTGCTGAGTTGAAGGTGTCACTCAAGTCGGTCACTGAAATAATTTCCCTCCTCCATGTCTCAGTCACTACTGGTATTGTGTCCAATATGAATGGTGACCTTTTAATGGAAGGGTTTCGTTCCCTTCAGCTTGTCCTAGAAAAGAAACAACCTATCCTTACCCGGGATATGCTCACCATTGAGCATGAAGATGCTTTACAAGCAGATACTCAGTTTTCTTCTGCTATTACTTCGACCTCATATGATGTCCTCACTCCACTTTCCCTTGCTCGTCTTCATGGAAGTGATGAGGATTTACGTAAGACTCAAGCCGAACTAAAATCTTCTCAGATTCTTGCTAAGTTGGAATCAAAAGGACGAAATGATGCAGTTGAAATGTCTGATAAAAATGATGAGCGTCAAGGGGTTATTAAAAAAGACATAACTTCCGTTCATGCTGTCCTTATGAAGCATGCGGCACCCACTGCTTCGCCACTACCATCTTCATTCCAAATGAGAAAGCAATCCCGAAGAGACCAGATACTAGCCCTTTTTGTAAAAGGGGTAGATGTGAGCATAAAGGACATTGCTTCCCGTATTAAGGGATGCAGTGAAAAAACCATTCAGCGTGAATTAAACGCTCTGCTCTATGACAATGTAATCGAGCGAATTGGAGAAAAACGCTGGAGTAGATATATTCTTCGATAGACATAGAAGGCGCCTTCCAAAATCTCCCCCACCTTAATCAAAAAGTGGGGGAGATTTTGGTATAAGCAACTTCTCCTCGGATTATTCAGAGAACCCTTGCCAATATTGACTTTTCTTGCAAAAAGTGAGAGAATTGCGCTTAAGTACAGGAATTGTACTTCAAGCAGTATTATCCACATATAAATGCAGTATTTTATTGCATTTGCATGGGGAACCACTATACTGCTTGTAGACGTCTCTGTTTGAGAGCGTCCTCTGGTATTTGAGATACATTTATAAGGTATCTTGAAGACAGGTAAGATCGTTGACAACAGAATAGTGACGCAGATTAGAAAATCGAAATCACAGTTCGGTCGTTTACGATCATTCTGTCAAAAAAAGCATTGCGTTTAGTTAAGTCGAAACTAATATAAACGCATTGCGTGAGTCGAGTAATCGACTCTTAAAACAAATCTTATAAACATAACGTTTATGTCTAATTTCTCAATGAAGATTGTTGCAGCTGCAACAATCGTCGGAGGTGCGATCGCCGGTGCAGTTTCTGCATCAGCTGCTCTCAACCTTCCAACACAGAACTGTTCTTACATGTTCAATACGAACATGAAGCTCGGTTCTCGTGGTACAGATGTTATGAATCTTCAAAAGATGCTTAACATGTGGCCTCAGACACAGGTTGCCGCTTCAGGTGCAGGTTCTCCAGGAATGGAAACTTCTACCTTCGGTCCAGCAACTCGTGCTGCGGTAAATAAGTTCCAAGCTCTTCACCTTGTTGAGCTCGGAATTACTGCTCCTACAGGAAACGTATTCGCAGGAACACGTGCATTGCTCAACGCAGCATGTAACGGTACTGTAAGTACTAACCCAGGAACTCCAGGTACACCTGGAAACACTACTGGTCCAGTTTCAGCTATGCTCTCGGCTTCACAGCCGTCAGGTATGATTGTTCAGGGTCAGTCAGGTGCTCGTCTTGCTGACATGACTTTCACTGGAAACGGTACAGTTACATCTGTACAGCTTCAGCGTACTGGTGTGTCAACAGACTCATCACTTACTAACGTATACCTTTACGACGGAAACACTCGCATCACTGATGCAGCTTCTGTAGTAACAGGCGGATACATCAACTTCAACAATCCTAACGGTCTCTTTACAGTATCAGGATCACGTACAATCACTGTACGTGCTGACATTGCAAGCAACACGAATGGGCAGTCAGTTGGTGTAAAGCTTAACAGTGTTACAGCTGGTGGTGCAGTCTCTACATTTTCTAATGTAATGGGCAACACTCTCCAAATTGCTAACGTAACAACTGCATCAGTAAACATTGCAGCGATGGATACATCATCTCGTACTGTTGATGCAGGTACAGTTAACTACACACTTTGGTCAGGTTCTGCAACTGTATCTACACGCGATGTAAATATGCGTGCAGCTACATTTAAGTTCGTAGGTTCAGCTCCAGCTGACTTCGCAACTAACCTTAACCTCTTCGTTGATGGTGTTAAGATTGCAGGTCCTTCAATGGTTAACGCGGCTAACAATAACAAGGTTACTTTTGACCTTGGTTCAATGCCATATCTTCTAAAGACTGGCTCACACACAATTGAACTCCGTGGTGACATTGTTAAGGGTTCAAACCGTACAGCTACTTTCTCAGTTGAGAATCCAGCTGACCTTATGTTCGAAGATACTAACCTTATGGGTGTAAACGTATCTCCAACTGTAGCAAGCGCAACTCTTACTCAGTCAAACTCAGCTTACGGTACTATTACTGTAAACAAGGGTTCAGTAACTGTTAACGTTGATCCATCATTCAACGGTACTAAGGTAACAGGTGGTGCTACTAACGTTCCAGTTGGTCAGTTCACACTTAAGGCGTATGGCGAAGACGTGAAGGTAAATAGCCTTCAGGTTAACTTCAACAACACGACTGCTACATCAATGAACAACGTATCGCTCTATGTAAATGGAGGTCAGATTGGTACGTCACAGAACTACCGCAACGCGGCTCTTACGTACAACCTTGGTTCATCACTTATCATCCCTGCTGGCCAGACTGTAACTCTTACAGTTAAGGCTGACGTGGTTGATGCAAACAACTCAGCTTGGTCATCGGGTACGGTACAGGCTCAGATTGGTGGTGTAGCAAATAACGCTCAGGGTCAGTCATCTAATGAACTTACTTCAGTTGCGTCTTCACCAGTATCTGGCAATAGTCTCACCGTTTCATCTGGTGCAGGAACATTTGCTCGTACTGCAGGTTTCTCAACTGTAACAGTTTCACCTAATACTTCAGGTGTTAAGATTGGATCATTCACGATTCAGGCTAACTCATCAGAAGCTATTAATGTGACTTCTATTGGTGTTAATCCAACTGTAGCAACATACGGTATCACGAATATTTCAAACCTTCGTGTTATGTCAAATGGTGCAACTGTAGGAACTCCAATTGGAAACCCTTCAACAGGAACTTCAACGTTCTCGTTCCCTCAGATCACTATCCCTGCTAACGGTACACAGACATTTGATGTGTTCGCTGACATTGGTCCAGCAACATCAGGTTCTGTAACTACAGGCATGGATATTACATACCGTGGTGCGATCTCTAATACAACGACAACTTCAACAGCTGCCGGTGTAGCGATCACATCTGCAAACTCATCACTTACAGCTTCAACGCTTGCGGCTTCATCACCGGTTGCGCAGTTCGTAGTGGGAGGTTCAACATTCGGTATTGCAACTTACACGCTTAAGACTTCTGCAGCAGGTACGTTAGCTAACGTTCGCGAACTTCGCTTCAACGTTAACAATGGTTCGGGTTCAACCCTTACTAACGCTATCCAGTCTGTAACAGTTGGCGGTGTAACAGCTCCAGTAGTTAACGGTACGTCTACTGTTACTGGCCTCAATATCCCAGTTAACTCAACTGGTACAGATGTTCCAGTAACTGTTACGTTCTCTAACTACCAGAACGCTTCTGTTAATCCTGGTTCACTTTCTACAACTGTAGGTAACGTAGCACTTATCCTTACATACGTAGAAGCAACATCAGGAACAGGAAACGTGATCTTCAACACTGTTACTGCAACTTCAAGTACAATGATCGGTGTAGCTTCTAAGCCTACGGTAACTACCGGTGCAGGCAACGTAGATACACTCGTACTTGGTTCTGAAAACAAGGTTGGTGAATTCACAGTAACCGCAGATGCTAACGGTAAGATTGCTGTAGGTACAACTTCAGTTGACCTCTCAGCTATCGGTGTTACGAACCCTCAGTTCTCTGCAGGACGTATCGCTGATGGAAACACTACGATTGCTAACACAAGCGTAACTGGTTCCTCAACAATGACCGTTACCTTCACAACTCCTTACCAGATCAGTGCAGGTCAGTCAAAGACCTTCTCACTTTACGCAACTGTAAACGGTGCTGCTCAGTCAGGAATCACTCCTTACGTAGCTTCACGCTTCACGACAGGATCGTCTACAGCGTTCATGTGGTATGACGTTGCAGGTGGAAACACTAGCGAAACTGGTGCTTCAATCTACGGCTTCCCAACATCAAGCTTTACAACAAAGCGCTAATCTGCAAACTATTCTGCAAAGAATATCTAGCTTAGGTTAGGTGTTTGGAACGCAAAAGCCCCCGCAAGGGGCTTTTGCTATTTATGGCCCACGCTAGCCTAAAAGTATGTAGTGTGGTAGTATTGCTCTCATAAGCCAAAGAAGTAGGCGTCCTCAAGGAAACAAGAGGACATAAGTCCTGCGGAGGTACTGCTGACACGCACGTGAAAGCGCTACTCTATTCATAGGTTTATCTTCCCGAATGCCTCAAGCAGGAAGGATGTTCATTACACACTAATCAATAAGTTCATGGCCCTTAAAAAAGCTAAGAAAGCAGAACTTATCGAAAGCTATACAGATGCGCTCAAGAACTCCAAGACAGCTGTCTATGTGAAGTTCAAGGGACTCCCAGTAGGAGAAACTATGCAGCTTCGTGATTCTCTCTTCGGAGAAAATCTTCATTACACCGTGGTGAAGAAGACCCTCTGGACTCGTGCAACACAGGCCGTAGGCATCCGTGGCGAAGCACCGCTTGTAGGCGAAGAAATGGCAGTGGTATGGGGAGCAGATCTCCTTGCACCTGCGCGTATCGCGTATGAATTCCAGAAATCTCACAAGGATCAGTTTGGAATTCTTGGTGGCATCTTCGATGGAGAGTACAAGGACGCAAAGGAAATGTTGGCAATCGCTACCATTCCTCCGCGCGAAGTACTTCTCTCCCAGCTTGCTTACCTTCTCAAGTCACCTATGCAGCGTCTCGCGGTAGGTCTTGGACAGGTTGCAGCCAAGAAGGCGTAATCTCATTAGCTATTCGATATTTAAATTACAATTACTATGGAAAAATTCGCAGATATTCTCGATAAGGTAGAGAACATGTCAGTGATCGAGCTTAACGAGCTCGTTCGCGCAATTGAAGAAAAGTTCGGTGTGTCAGCAGCAGCTGTTGCTGCCGCTCCAGCAGCTGGAGCTCAAGCAGGTGGAGATGAAGGAAAGGATTCATTCACAGTACACCTTGCTTCAGCAGGTGAAGGAAAGATTGCCGTTATGAAGGTGGTTAAGGAAGTCCTCGGACTTGGTCTTAAGGAAGCGAAGGACCTCGTTGACGGTGCTCCTGTTGACCTTAAGAAGGACGTTAAGAAGGCAGAAGCTGAAGAGCTTAAGAAGAAGCTTGAAGAAGCCGGAGCGACAGTGGAACTTAAGTAAGATTGTTCCAATAACAAAAAGCACCCGTTTGGGTGCTTTTTGTTATACTCCTTTTAGAACTGCACAAGGAGATTGACATGCCCACAATTGATGATTTGCTGAGCGTGGCCAAAAGTTCGTACCAGAACCATGGCGCGTGTTTTGGGGTCACTGACCCCAGCCTCCTCCGTTCGCAAACTGTGGTACCTCTGATGTCTCAGGAAACGGAAGGCCGGACTTGCCGCATCGTGATGGTGGAGGACGGCAACGGGAATTTCGTTCCCGATGATGTCATCCCCACAGGGAAATGACTTTGCCCGCAAGAAGCCCTTGCGGGCTTCGGTTTTGACACATTTCTCTAACTTTTCAAGACTGGCGGGAAGGAGAGCATTTGAGTACACTACGGAAACTATGGAGCTACTGTCACGACTGCTCGGCGGACAAGAACGAGTGAAAATTATGCGCTACTTTCTCTTTCATGATAAAGCAGTAGTAAGTGCGAGCACGGTAGCAGAAAAGACTAAGTCAAAAGCTACGACGGTGCGCAAGGAATTGAATGCACTCACGGGTATTGGTTTTTTGGAGAAGCGTCGCGGAAAAGAATTTGTGACCGGAAAAGGGAAGAGTGTGACTAAAGTTAAGGAGATTACCGGATATACCTTAAACGGAGAGTTCCCACATAATCAGGCGCTCAAGGATCTCTTGTTTGATTTTGAATTGCTCGATAAGCGCGAGCTTGCTGCGCGTTTTAAGCCGGTAGGGCGTATTAAACTCTTCATTGTATCTGGCGTGTTCTTGGGAGAAGAGGATTCGCGAGTAGATATACTCCTGGTAGGAGAAGCTATCAAGCGTCCTAAGGCTGATAAGGTGTTGGAAGTATTATCTGCTGAGCTTGGTCGTGAGGTGGTGTATTCGATTATGGATGTAGAGGAATATGCATATCGTTACAAAATGTATGATAAGTTTGTTCGGGACATTTTAGATATGCCACACGAGAAAGTGATCGATAAGCTTAGTGAGAAGACGGCTCCTGCTCAAGCGTAAGTAGATACGTTTTGTAAGTAGTGATATACGCTTGGAAACGCTTCTCATCTTCCATTCCTGTAGTTGCGGGGGTATCGATTGCAGAAAAGGTAGTATTGGTAAGCCCTAAAGATTTTGCCTTTTGATTCATGTATCCAAGGAATGTAGCATCACCGCGAGAGAGGGCAAGTGTTTTGATAACTGCTGTATCTTTTTGATTGATAAGACGAGGGAGCAGCTTGCGTCTGGTTGTATAGGTTCCTGAAGAAGGGTCATAGATTTGATCATCTTGGGTGAGTACTTCAAGGGATACAACGGCAGCCATATACCGTGTCATGTCCATCGAAGAAATTGATGCAGTCGTTGTAGCGGTCGGGAAAAAATCGTATTCTGTACCGCTTGTCACAATAATAGGGGTACCTTGAGTAATGAATGTATACACTTTTTCTGCATCTTCGTCGGACAATCGAATACATCCCCCGCTATAGGTGCTTGATACTTTGGTGCCGTTTTCATAATATGGAATGCCATGAATGAAAAAGTTACCAAAGACGTGCACGCTCCATGGCATGTAGACGTGACCGATTGAGCTGAAATGATTTCTTATTTTGTAGTCGTTTTCATACGCTCCGCCAAGGGTTTCATAATAGCTGTCTGGTTTGCCGATAGAGATAATGGGTATATTTTCCAAGGTGCTTGTTCCGTCCTTAAGGGACACCGTGCGCGTTTGGAGATTGACGATGACATACTTACCTTCGTACAAAGGGGTGGATGTAGCGTAAGAAGTATTTGAAGTAGAAGGTAAGGCGGAAGGCATTAAAGCAGGGTGTATTTTCCAGCCCACAAAAAGGCCAACTGCAGTTGCAAGGAGTCCAAGGGAAATAAAGCCGGAAGTTCGGGAGATATGCATGAATCGTAAAAACTATAAAACTATATCATATGAGTGGATAATTTGGATAAAAGACGCCCCGAAGGGCTTATACTATACGTACCTTTATATGTCGAATATAAAGGTACCCCGGAGAAAGTGTTTGGCATACACAAATCTTTATATGGGAACTGGTGCACGGTTCCGATACCTATACTTTTAGGGGTACACACTTTATAAATTAGTAGTACATAGTATGTTAAATCCAGTTGATGTTTTGGGACAAGCGCTTGTCGATACCGGCATGACTCTCGTGGCTTTCCTTCCAAATGTCATAATCGCAATTGTTTTGTTCGCATTAGGGTGGGCTTTTGGTCTTATCCTTGAACGTGCAGTAGGGCATCTTATTTCTGCGCTTCGCATTGACAGTGCGCTCCATCGTGCCGGCTTTGATAAGCTAAGTCAGCGTGCAGGGGTTCGCATCTCGCTTGCGGGATTCTTCGGAGCAGTTGTAAAGTGGTTCGTGGTGGTTGCGTTTACGGTTGCCGCTGCTGAAATCCTTGGTCTTAATCAAGTGACTCAGCTCCTCCGTGACATTCTTCTTTACATTCCACAGGTAATTGTTGCTGCGGTGATTCTTGTCATCGCAATGCTTCTTGGAGATTTTGTTGCACGTCTTATAGACCACTCTACTCGCAGTATGGGTATGCGTGGAAGTTTTGCAGCGCAAGTTGCGAAGTGGTCTATTATTATAGTCGGTGGTATCTTCCCAGCTCTTACACAGCTTCGTATTGCGCAGGGGTTGGTGGAAGTGCTTTTCACAGGTATTGTGTTTTCAGTTTCGCTCGCACTTGGCCTTGCATACGGCCTTGGGGGACGTGATGCAGCAGCTCGCTCCATCGAAAAGATGAAGGAACTCTAATCATCAGAAAAACCAGGAGATCATAAAAAGCAAGGGTACACCCTTGCTTTTTCCTTTCTTTTAGGCCTTTTTCTTTGGCGAAACAGGTAAAGGGGAAAAGGTGAGAAAAGTGCTTGACTTCAAAAGGTTCTTCTGATAAGATTATGAGCACTGTTAATGATGAAGAACACGAAAATTACTAGCTAAAAACCGCAGGCAAGTGACGTTTCGTTACGCGCCCGCCGGTAAGGCGGATTTTCTTTTCTAAAAATTGTTACAGGGGAGGTTCGTTGACAATAGAATCCCGTGCACAACACGCGCAACAATACTGTTATCCAGTAGTAGTAATATTCACTGGGGTCTAGCGGAGTTTGTAGTACGGGGAACATGAAAGATAATCAATGCACAAGTAGCTTGTAAACCTGCTTGTGCAGCACGCACATAACAATGGAGCGGTCCGGAGTTATGTGGTAGTTATGTTTCCTAATAGGAACATAAGAGCATACGGTGGATGCCTAGGCTCTAACAAGCGATGAAAGACGTGATCAGGCGGCGATACGCTTCGGGGAGGTGCCTAATAACCTTCGATCCGGAGATTTCTGAATGGGGAAACCTCATACGAGTAATGTTGTATGGTCTTAGAGAGCATTCTCAAGACGCGCACCCAGGGAAGTGAAACATCTCAGTACCTGGAGGAAAAGAAAACAAAAGTTATTCTGCAAGTAGCGGCGAGCGAAAACAGAGAAGCCCAAACCAGCACACCACTTTGCTTTCAATTGATATCGTTCATGTATGTTTATAAGGGGAAAAAAGTTCTTTGCCCGCCTACCAAGGCGTGCACATATCCGATTCATCGGATATGGCGGGTCTCAATTAGGGAAGCAGCCATGAGGTGAGCCTCTGTGAGACCGAATGAGATACCAGAGGTTGACGTACGCTTGTTGGTGACGTTGACCGGAGCGCCCGAAAGCGCAAGCTAACGGGAACAACGCACACGAAATCTCTCGTGTGCGTTGACAATGCCGTAAGGCTTCAAGGTGCTGACAAAAATGCCTTACGGAAGCTGGCCAGGCTGTGAACGATCGCATCGGCTTGGTTGGAAGGTGAGAGGCCGCAGGAACCCCCGCTCTTTAAAGTTTTGCCGATTATAAATCGGCTCTCCTTATAAACATACATGAACGAATACGATATCAATTGAATTGAAGGCAAAGTGGTGTGCTGGGGTAGTAAGACAGAAACGTAGATTTCTAGAAGAGTTACAAAAGGTAAATATAGACTAAGTTGTTGGAAAGCAACGCCACAGAAAGTGATAGCCTTGTAGTCGAAATATTTATCTCTCTTTTGTTTCTGATCTTGAGTAGTTCGAGACACGAATAGCTCGGATGAATCAGCCGGAACTAACCGGTAAGGCTAAATATTGTTAGAGACCGATAGTGAACTAGTACCGTGAGGGAAAGGTGAAAAGAACCCCGGAAGGGGAGTGAAATAGAACTGAAACCGTATGTTTACAAAGAGTAGAAGAGGTATTTATACCTCGACTGCGTGCCTATTGAAGAATGAGCCAACGAGTTGTAGGTTACTGCAGGCTAAGTGGTATAAAGTCACGGAGCCATAGCGAAAGCAAGTGTTAATAGCGCGAACCAATTGTAGTAGCTTACAGACCCGAAGCCGGATGAGCTTACCATGAGCAGGGTGAAGCAGTGCGAAAGCACTGTGGAGGCCCGAACCAGTAGGTTGTACGACTCCTTTGGATGACTTGTGGTAAGGAGTGAAAAGCTAATCGAATTCGGTAATAGCTGGTTCTCTCCGAAATAGTTTTTGGACTAGCGTCATGTGTTCCCTTTGGGGGTAGAGCACTGGAAGGTTTTGACTAGTAGAAATACGGCAACACCTATCAAACTCCGAATACCAAAGGTTAAAAACATGGCAGTAAGACCACGGGGGCGAAGCTCCGTCGGTCAAAAGGGAAACAGCCCAGATCTCAAGTTAAGGTCCCTAAGTATAGATTAAGTGTATAGCGAGGAGGTGGAGTTTCATTGACAATGAGGATGTTGGCTTAGAAGCAGCCATCATTGAAAGAAAGCGTAACAGCTCACCCATCGAGAGACTCTGCGCCGTAAATGATCGGGACTAAAATCTATCACCGAAACTGAGGGCTTCCTATTTATAGGGAGCGGTAGGAGAGTGTTCCACTCTGCGCTGAAGCGGAAGGGGTAACCCACCGTGGAGCGTGTGGAAGTACGAATGTTGGCACAAGTAACCGCAAGGAAGGTGAGATCCCTTCCCGCCGAAAGAATAAGGTTTCCTTTGCAATGATTGTCAGCGAAGGGTTAGTCGGGCCTAAGGAGATGGCAAACGCCGGATCCGATGGACATAAGGTTAATATTCCTTAACTTGGTAGTAATGTGATGGGATGACGGGGTGTAGTATGTAAAGCGTCTTATTGGATTGACGTTTATTGTGTAAGTGGCTTGTGTAGGGAAATCCGCACGAGTATACCGCAAGCACCGTATGAAGGTGAGGGGCAACCCGAGCCAATTTTACAAAGCACGCCTCCGAGAAAAGTCTCTACATTCTGTGAATACAGAACGTCTTCTTGTGCCTTTTACTAGGTACGAGCTTGCTTGTATCTAGATCATCTAGGTACAAGAAGATGCTTAAGTTACTATTAATCCGTACCGCAAACCGACACAGGTATTCGAGTCGAGTAGACTAAGGCGAACGAGTGATATCTCCCTAAGGAACTAGGCAAAAAAGCGATCGTAAGTTAGCGATAAGATCTGCCCATAGCAATATGGGCCGCAGCGAAAGTTTCCCTAGCGACTGTTTACCAAAAACACAGCTTCCTGCGAACACGTAAGTGGATGTATAGGAGGTGACGCCTGACCAATGCGGGAAGGTCAAATATCGGCGGTGCTTCGGTGCTGGATGATATAAGCCCCCGTCAATGTCGGCCGTAACTATAACGGTCCTAAGGTTCTGATCATATCTATGATGTGGTCAGAACGGACTAGGACGGTTATAGGGAATTTGGTTTAAATAAAGTAAAAACAGTCTAATTGTGTACGCTTCATAAAGCTACCTGTTGCATCGAAATATGCATTCAGTCCAATGTGATTAACGAGAGACCAACGTCACACATCTGACCATTAGGTTGAAGATGAAGATAGAGTCCAACTTGAGGAATAGTTGAGCGAAATTCCTTGTCTGGTAAGTTCAGACGTGCACGAATGGCGTAACGACTGGGGAACTGTCTCAGGGAGTAGCTCGGTGAAAATACAGTGGGGGTGAAGATGCCCCCTAGCTGCAGATAGACGAAAAGACCCCGTGAGCTTTACTCTAGCTTGGTATTGCAAGTGTTCAATTACTGCGTAGTGTAGTGGTGAGAGGTTGAAGGTATGATTTCGGTTGTACTGGACTCGTCGATGAAACAGCCATCTGTAATTGGGCACTTGCTAACGTGAACGGAAAAAACGTTCGCAGACAGTATCTGGTGGGGAGTTTAACTGGGGCGGTTTCCTCCCAAAAGGTAACGGAGGAGTATATTAAGGTCATCTAGGCGCGAATGGAAACCGTGCCGATAGCGCAAGGGCATAAGATGGCTTGACTGTGAGACGGGCATGTCGAGCAGACGCGAAAGCGGGTCCTAGTGAACCTACTCTTGGCTTTAGACGCCGGAGCAGATTAACGGATAGAAGCTACCACGGGGATAACAGGCTAGTTGTGCCTAAGAGTTCATATCGACGGCACAGTTCGGCACCTTAACTTTAATCGGGGTGCGTCAGGAGCAATCCTGTAGCAACACATGTACAATCGTCAAATAAATAATATGTACACAAGAAATCTTGGCTTATAACGGTGAAACCCTTATGCATGAACACCATAAGGGCAATACCGTGGGAAGTTTATATGTAAGAAAGCGATCACTCCAATTGTATTGGAGAGCTGCACACCTCAAAATGTGATTACATGTATAACCTCGTAGAGACTTGTCACGCATGTGACGGAGTTGTGGTTCAAAGAAGATAAACCATAGCTAATACGCCAACGCCGCCTTTGATCGGGCGGATGAAGATATAGTCCGATCCTTCCAGTAATGGAAGACAAATACGACAGCGATGTCGGCTCATCTTATCCTGGTGGTGGAGAAGCTACCAAGGGTTTGGCTGTTCGCCAATTAAAAAGATACGTGAGCTGGGTTCAAACCGTCGTGAGACAGGTTGGTTTCCTATCTTCTGCAGCCGTTCGAATATTGAGAAGATTTGCTCCTAGTACGAGAGGACCGGAGTGAACTGACCTCTGGTGTGTGGGCTCTAGCGCCAGCTGGACCGCCCAGTAGCTATGTCGGGAATGGATAACCTCTGAAAGCATCTAAGAGGGAAGCCAACTTCAAGATAAGTATTCGTTGAGGGTCGTAAGAGATGATTACGTTGATAGGATCTAAGTGTACGCACAGTAATGTGTTTAGCTGAGGATTACTAATTACCCGAATCCTATTAGGAAACATGATTATCACAAATAATCATCGTGCATCTTTCATGTGGTGAGAGGAGGTTGAAGAGTCTGATACCAGCAATGGTCGCTTACAATTTGGCTTCCTCTCACCACGTGAAGATTTGGTTCTTTCATGTTGTGAACGATATATGATGGGGATGTAGCTCAGTTGGTAGAGCGTTTCCCTGGGGGTTGGGTGTCAACGCCCGACTTGTCTCCCAGCTAGTTGCCGAGTACAAAAGGCTTAGGCAAAAGGACTGCCGCCGACGAGGTGGAGGAAGGGGGAGAGCAGGGGGAAGGTCGCAGGTTCAAATCCTGCCATCTCCACCATCTCATATATCGACGAAACGTTTGAGTTTTTTGTTCTGGTGGTTTAACCTAAGGGTCACACCTCTTCCCATTTCGAACAGAGAAGTTAAGCCTTAACGTGGCGATGATACTGACATTGTCGGGAAAGTAGCTGCCGCCAGAACAAAGGACTCAAAACAACAAAAACGCGAAGCGAAAGCTTCGTGTTTTTGTTTGCTATACTGGAAGATATGGAGTCCACGTGGTCAGCACGACGCAAACTTATATACGGCTTAGGGGTGCTTATTGTTATTATTCTTATAGCAGTTTTTTCGCTCCGTAACGTTCTCTTTCCCACCCCTACCTGCTTTGATGGTAAGCAAAATGGATATGAAGCAGGAGTGGATTGCGGAGGATCCTGCAGTCTTAGGTGCTCTTCCCAAATTATTCCACTTTCTGTT
Source organism: Candidatus Nomurabacteria bacterium (assembly GCA_029288775.1). Lineage (GTDB taxonomy): Bacteria > Patescibacteriota > Minisyncoccia > Phycocordibacterales > UBA5272 > UBA11704. The sequence goes on from JARIGQ010000001.1 coordinate 54,113, forward strand.
TCTTGGGCTCGAGCCATTCGCACTTCTTCAACGACATATGATTTAGCTGGTCTTATAGGTAATAGGAATGTGGATAGTTCAACGCAAGCTATTACGTACACCTTCTCGATATACGGCCCGGATGGCACGCTTATGGCACAAATGAATGGCATGACACCGGTTCCGGTAGATGGTGATTTTCCTGTAGTGGTAAACAAGGTATTCCTTCCGGCTCCTCCTTCTTCGGTAAGTCTCACAGTTCCCGGCAATGCTCTGTTTTATCACGTTACGGAAAGTGCTACCAATCCTACTCTTCGGGTGACATCTACTCGATTTGAAGAAGGGGCTATTCCTCGAGTCTATGCCACCATTGTAAATACCAAGCGTTTGCGCCTTAAGAATGTTCCGGTGCGTGCCGTGCTGTATGATGAGCAAGGAAACGCTTTTGCCGTGGGGCAAACGATTATCGACTCTCTCGATAAAGAAGGTGTTGCAAATGTTGTGTTTACGTGGAATACTGCTTTCTCTTTTCCTCCGACAAAAATTCGCATTTACCCAATCTTGGATCCGTTTGTAGTCTCTTAGCTTTCATGAAATACATTTCCCAACTCCTGTCCCGCGTCGAAGCATTTTTGTTCATGCCGGTTTTTTTTATTCTCATTGCGGGGTTGCTCACCATGAGTTCTTTTGAAGTGGGAGATACGTATTTTTGGAAGCAGGGCCTTTTTATCATTATCTGTCTCAGTGCCTTTTTCTTTGCAGCCAGTTTTGAATATAGATTTTTAAAGCAGACAAGAGTAGTAATTGCTGTGTACACTTTTTTGCTCTCTGTGCTCGGGCTTCTTTTTGTGCTGGGTAAAGTTTCCAAAGGGGCACAATCCTGGTTTCATCTGGGTGGTTTTTCGTTTCAGCCAACGGACTATATGAAGCTTGGGCTCATTATCGTATTGGCTAAGTATTTTTCTCGACGCCATATAGAAATTGCCAATATACGTCATATTATCGTTTCCGGTATCTATGCTTTCATTCCATTTGTGCTAGTGGCGCTTCAGCCGGATTTTGGTTCCGCAATGGTTATTTTTGCCATATGGCTGGGCATGGTGCTTGTCTCGGGAATTTCCAAGAAGCATCTTCTTTTGGTATTTGGCATAGGAACGGTAGCCTTTTTCTTGGCGTGGCATTTTGCTTTCAAACCATATCAAAAGGCGCGTATTATCAATTTCGTGGATCCTCTCCATGATATTCGAGGAACAGGGTACAACGCATATCAGTCTACGATTGCCGTAGGGTCAGGAGGGGTATTTGGGAAGGGTATTGGCTACGGTACTCAATCGCGCCTTAACTTTTTGCCAGAATACAAGACTGACTTTATCTTTGCGGCATACGCAGAAGAGTGGGGATTTGTAGGCGCAGTGCTTCTTCTTCTTTTTTATCTTCTCATTATGTACAAGCTTGCAAGTTATGCGCTTGTAGCGGATTCGACTTTTGAAGCCTTATTTACCTATGGCGTGATGATTTGGTTTTTGACGCACATTGTCATTAATATCGGCATGAATATTGGTATTATGCCCGTAACAGGTATTCCGCTTCCGCTTATGAGTTATGGCGGCTCGCATTTACTTTCTGAATGCTTGGCACTGGGTATGGCGGTAGGAATGCATGCCTATGCCAGGGCGGGACACAAGTACCACATGAAAAACGAGTTTTTAGGTTTAGAGTAAACTACTAAAGTTAACTTTATTCCTCGTAAATCTTAATCGTTTTTTCAATCATTAGCTCCAAGGAAAATTCTTTACGGAGTTCGTTACGACCAGATGTGATTTTTCTAATTGGCGAAGAAAGAATTTCGCGTAATGTTTCTATAGATGACGCATTTCGTATATCAATGAGTGTAGACCCTGGATCATGAGCAAGCACTTCTGGTATCCCTCCTACATTGCTTGCAATGATAGGCAAAGTAGATTGTAGCGCTTCAATTGCCACATACGCCAAAGCTTCCGTGCGTGAAGGGAGAAAGAAAAGGTCGAAGCTTTCCAGATACTGAGCTGCGTCTTTAGTGTGCCCAAGAAGATGAACGCGAGAAGTGAGGTTGTGTTTTTTGATAAGGATTTCGATTTGTGTACGATAGTATCCTTCGCCTAAGATAAACCATTCCCACGACAGGTCACGAAGCTGTGAAAGGTAGGTAAGCGCAATGTGGAATCCTTTGCTTGGGTGGAGCTCGCCAATGGATACCATCGCAATTCGTTCGCGTCGTATTTGCCGAAAATCTTCATAAAAAGCAGTAGGGGATTTGAACGAAATTGGTCCGATACCGTTATGAATAATTACACACTTTGGATATAGCATACTTCCCGCTCGAAGATCGATTTTAGTTTTATTTGAAACGCAAATGGTTTTATGAGAGGCAAGTACCGCCATTTTCATTAAACCTCGAAGGATAATCTTTTGCCACAGTGGTCGTTCCTCATTGAATGGCCATCCATGCGCCGTAAATATAATATGGGGCACATTTGCCAAGCGTCCGGCAAGTGTGCCAAAAAGACCTGCCTTTGAACTATTGATATGAACCACTTCAGGTTGTTCACGCCTAAAAAGAGACACCAACTCCATAAAGGCTCGGAAGGATCCTATGGGATTCATATTGTTCTTCATATGAAGAAGAGGTAGGACGCGAACTCCTCTTTCTTGTAATCTATGCGTCATTTCTCCTGTTCCGCCGGTAGCTACTTGTACATCAAATCCGCGAGCGTGGAGCCCTGTTGCGATATCGTAGACATATTTCTGAGCCCCGCCCCAGTTGGACTTTGTAATGACAAGGATAACTTTTTGTCGTTTCGTGGAGCTTTTGTACATATGGTATAGTTAGTGTACCAAAGGCATGCTTAAACTTAAATCAAAGCAGATCGCGCTCCTTATCGGCGACATGGCAATAGCGGGCTTATCCCTATTTGTCGCCCTCACTATACGTTTCTTGGCTGTTCCTCCTGAAGATCGTTTTGTGGTGCATGTGGATCTTTTCCTCCCGGTATTTATTCTGTCCATTATTTTTTACTACAGTTTTGACTTCTATGAATTTAGTCTATTCCAATCAAAACTTCGTCAATTTTCCAAAATCATTAATCTTAATCTTTTGGCCGGATTAATTGGATTAGGATACTTTTATATCATTGCTCCGGCTACCGGCCTTACTCCAAAGACAGTATTGGTACTTTATACAGTTTTAACTATTTTATTTTCAAGCATCTGGAGGCTTTGGATTGTTCAAAAGTCTTTTCCTGCTTCGGCTCGTTCTCGCACGCTGCTTATTGCTCAAGCAGAGGAATACAGTGAATTACGCGAAATGGTCAATGGTCATAGTTTTTATCCATACTATATTACCGACCACTTAGATCTTGAACTGGAAAGCTTGGAAGGTTTGGACACCCTCTCCCAGCTTAAAACGATTTTGGAGCAGAATAACATAGAGCAAGTGATTGTAGATATTCGTGACGAAAGAACGGTGGAACTTTTGCCGTATCTTTATAACTTAGCTGCACAGAGAAAAATTCATGTTTTTGATGCTGCACTTGTTTATCAAGACGTATTAAAAAAAATGCCTATGCGAGGAATTGGACATTTTTGGTTTTTTGAATCTGTTCATTTGAACATCCAAGCATATGAGGCTGCAAAACGATTTATAGATACACTTATCGCTTTACCTGTGTTGTTGGTATATCTTCCTTTGCTCCCTTTTATTTATATTGCTATTAAGCTTGATGATGGAGGTCCGCTTTTAAGTATTCAAAAGCGGTATGGACGAGGAGGAAAAATACTTAGTTTGTATAAAATCCGCACTATGAACTTTACAGATGAAGGAGCATGGGTAAAGCATAATGTCGAAAATAAGGTGACGCGAGTGGGTCAATTTTTCCGTAAGACGCGCTTGGACGAGTTCCCTCAACTCTGGAATGTTATTAAAGGAGATATTTCGCTTGTGGGGCCGCGTCCCGATATTTTGGCCCTTGGTGGTCAGCTTTCAGCACAAATTCCATTTTATATGATGCGCTACACTGTGGTGCCTGGTCTTTCGGGGTGGGCTCAGATCAATCAAGTGTATCCTCCCAATTCTCTTGAAGAAACCAAGGAGCGGCTTCAGTATGACTTGTACTATATTAAGAACAGATCCCTTGTTTTAGACTTCATTGTTATGGTGAAAACATTTCGGGTGCTGGTTCAACGTACGGGTATTTAGATGTGATAGTATAGGATTATGAAGCAGAGACTTTTTATAACTGGGGGAGCGGGATATATAGGTGCCATGTTAGCGGATCAGCTTTCTAAGCGCGAAGATGTGGACGCTATTCTCCTTATTGATAAGGAGAAAGAAACTGAGCTCACAAAGCACACTGAATATAAGGAAAAGATTACGTTTATTCACGATAACCTTGGCAACGATGAAAAGGAAAGTAATTGGATGCAAAAGGTTCGCGAGTTTGCGCCCACGGTTATCATTCATACCGCATGGCAAATTCGGGATCTATATGGCAATCTTCCACTTCAACGTAAGTGGAATGTGATGGGCTCGGATCACGTATTTGATCTCTCCTTTACGCTTCCTTCGGTGCATCGTTTGGTTTATTTTTCGACAGTGGCATCGTATGGAGCTTTTCCAGACAATACGCTTTCCCATCGGTTTACCGAAAGTGAACCTTTTCGCAAAACAGACTATAACTACGCAGAAGAGAAGCGAATGGTGGAAGAACGTCTTGAAAAACGATATACGGAAGCTAAAAAGGATGGATGGCACGGACAAGTGTTCGTTGTGCGCCCTGCGGCTATTACTGGACCACGTGGAAGAGTTGATCGTATTCGTTTTGGTCTTCAGTCTGCACTCTCGGGGACGCTTAAAGGAAAATCTTTCATATACAGTATTATTTCCGCGCTCGTATCCTGGGTTCCAGTTACACCGAAGTGGCTCCGTCAGTATATTCATGAGGACGATGTAAATGACATTGTAGAGCTTCTTACGTTTGTTCCCGAAGTAAAGGATATGTACGAAGTGTTCAATATTTGTCCGTCAGGGGAGGTGGTGCTTGGAAAAGATATGGCTCAGGCCGTAGGAAAGCGTATGCTCCCGATTCAACCTTGGATGGCCCGAGTAGCTTTCTTCTTTTTTTGGCATGTAACTCGCGGAAAGATTCCTACATCCCGGGGTTCATGGAAGGGATATTCGTATCCAATTGCTGTTGATGGCTCAAAGCTTACTCAGATGTTCGGGTATCACTATAAATATCCCTCAAAAGAGGCTTTTGTGAAGTATATTGGGCGCTATGCCAAAAAGTAGAGAGGGGTTGATAAACGCTTCAAATTAGGGTATAATTGTACCCACTATGACAACATCCAAGCTTACGATTACGGCGACGTCCCGCGCCCCTAAGGAGACCAAAAAAGAAGGTTTCATTCCAGCTGTGTACTACGGTTCTCATGCCGCATCTACACCAATTTTTATTGATGCAATTGAATTTAAGAAAGTACTTGCCGGCGCCGGTGAATCAAGTTCTATCGAACTTGTTACTGAGTCAGGGCACGAGAATGCCATGATTCAGGACGTGCAGTTTGATCCAGTAAAAGGCATGCCAATTCACGCTGACTTTTATGTCATCGAAAAGGGTCAGAAAGTACACGTAAAAACTCCTATTGAATTTGTTGGTGAATCACAAGCGGTGAAGGAAGGAGGTATTCTCGTAAAGGTAATGCATGAACTTTCTATCGAAGGTGAACCAAACAAGCTCCCGGTTCATTTTGAAGTTGATATTTCTAAGCTTGTGACGAAAGAAGATGTCATTAAGGTTTCAGATATTGTGCTTCCTCCAGGGGTCGCGCTTTATCATATTACGGAGGATGAAATCGTTGCTTCTATTACTGAAGCTAAGGAGGAATCTGAAGAAGCGACTCCAGTAGACTTGTCTGCTATTGAAGTCGAGCAAAAGGGTAAGAAGGAAGAAGAAGGGGAAGCCGCTGCAGAATAATAATGAAAACAAAATCGTCACATAAGGTGGCGATTTTTGTTATACTTTATATATGAAACGTTTTATGGCTTTTGTTGTTGCCGTATTTCTGATCGGAACAACATTACTGCCTCTTTTGAATGTGCATGCTCAAACGGCGCCTACCGAATCTCGCGAACAGCTTGAGCAGGAGCTTGCCGATCTTGAAGCGCAAATCAAAGCATTGAATGGTTCCATTGCTCAAACTCAAGCACAAAAAGACTCTTTGGCGCGCGATATTAAGCTGCTTAGTCAAAAGATTGATCAAAGCAAACTTAAAATCAAGCAGCATGATGCTGCTATTGGTCAGCTGACTAAAAATATTACCGCAAAGAATAAGAGTATAAATGCGCTCAGTGCCAAAATGGATCGTGAAAAAGACTCTCTTGCTCAGATTATGAGAAAGACGGCATATATGGACCAATATTCTTTGGTGGATTTTGGTTTGCAGTCGCAATCACTCTCCACGTTCTTTTCGGATGTAGATTCTTTTTCCACGTTAGATCGCGCACTTAATCAAAGCTTTGCAGACATACGCGCCACTTCCGCGGAGCTTGAAGAGGCAAAGAGTGATCTTGAACAGGCAAAAGACGATGAGACGCAACAAAAGCTTGCTCAAGAAGCAGAAAAGAAAAAAATAGAGAGCAATCAACAAGAAAAGAATACACTGCTTACTATTACCAACAATCAAGAAGCAGAATATAAGAAAACACTTGCTACTCGCCAAGCCGAAGCTGCAAAAATTCGAGCCCGACTATTTGATCTGCGTGACGCCACTGCTATTTCTTTTGGAGACGCATATGATCTTTCCGTACAAGCGTCTCAGTCCACCGGAGTTCGGCCTGCGCTTATTCTCGCTATCCTTATGCAGGAATCCTCTTTGGGACAGAACGTAGGCTCTTGTTACCTTCGTGACTATAATACTGGAGACGGTATTTCCATTAAAACCGGTGCTTCTAAGCCACGTACCATGAGTCCTACGCGGGATGTACCAGTGTTTTTGACGCTCATGCAACAGCTTAATCGTGATCCGCAAGGTACGCCGGTTTCATGTTGGATCGCGGCATACAGTGGAGGGCAACCATCCGGATGGGGAGGGGCTATGGGGCCAACTCAATTTATTCCTTCAACCTGGAAACTCTTTATGAATCGTATTATGGCTGTTACGGGAAAATCCTATGCAGACCCATGGAGTCCACGAGATGCTATTACGGCGACAGCTCTTTACTTGAAGGATTTAGGGGCGGTTTCGGGAAATGAAGCTTCAGAGCGCAATGCTGCGTGTAAATATTATTCGGGTAGATCGTGCGCCTCATCGTCTGCAGGGGCTGGCTATGGTAATTCCGTAATGCAAAAGATGTATAGCATGCAAAACGACATCGACAAGTTGAATCAGCAATAAAATGCGAATCTGCTTTGTCGCTACAGGATTTTCCTTAGTCACCCTAGAAATACCTAAGTTTCCTTCGTAACATCCTCAGGCTTTGCGCAGCTTCATTAATTTCCGGCTGGTTAAAATGAGGTTGCATTTTGGTAAAATTCGTGGTAGAATCGTTAATTATGAAAGCAGACATCCATCCAGAATACTTTGCTAACGCTATCGCAACATGTGCATGTGGAGCAACATACGTTGTAGGTTCAACCAAGGAAAATATAGAGGTTGAAATCTGTTCAGCGTGCCATCCTTTCTATACAGGACAGGAAAAGGTGCTTGACTCAACAGGACGTGTGGATCGTTTCAAGAAGCGCGCCGCTTCTGCAAAGAAGGCGTAACCTTAAAAAGCGCGAAGAACCAGTCGGTTCTTCGCGCTTTTTCTATGCTACAATTTTCGCACACCTATACTTCTTATGACGTTTGAAGAGTTCAAAGAAAATCCGCGCACGATGTATACCGCTCAAGAATATGAGCGTCTGTTGAAGGCAAAAGAAGAAGCGCAAGAAATGCTTGCGGATGCGTCTATGGCAGAACTTGCCCAGTCCGAAATTGATGCCTTAACACCCCAGCTTGAATCGCTATGGAAGCAAATGGAAGAAACAGCTGAGGCTGCCAAGGAGGAAGAGGCCAAGCCAAAGAGTTTGATTTTAGAAATTCAGGGCGGTGCAGGAGGAGATGAGTCGACGCTTTTTGCCGCGGAACTTGCGCGCATGTATCAAGGGTACGCGGAACAGAAAAATTGGTCTTGGACCAAGCTTGATGAATCTGTCTCCGATGTTGGTGGATATAAGGATGTGTCGTTTGAGGTGAAAGGAAAGGATGCCTATGACGCGCTTCGCTTTGAAACGGGTGTACATCGTGTGCAGCGTATTCCTGAGACCGAGAAGAATGGCCGCGTACACACGTCAACTGTTACGGTTGCGGTAATGCCTATACGTACAGCCAAGAAAGTAGATATAAATCCGGCGGATTTGGAATTTGAAACTTCACGATCAGGTGGAAAAGGGGGGCAGAACGTAAACAAAGTAGAAACTGCTGTACGTGTGATTCATAAACCAACGGGCCTTGCGGTACGTTGTACGATGGAACGATCTCAATTGAAGAACAAAGAGCGTGCACTTGAAATGCTTCAAGCCCGCCTGGATCAAATGGCTCAAGAAGAAGATGATAAAAAGCATGCTTCCGAAAAGAAAGCGCAAGTTGGTACAGGTGATCGGTCGGAAAAGATTCGTACCTATAACTTTCCGCAAGATCGGGTGACTGATCACCGCATCAGGCAATCATGGCACGGAATACCTAAGATTTTGGAAGGGAACATCGGTCCTATTTTTGATGCACTTCAGAATTTTACAGGAGAGTTTGGAGATGTCAGCGACGAAGACTAATACTCGTATACATATTCACATCTCGTAATTGAAAAAGACTAGCGAGTTGTGGTATAGTTTACGTCCGTCTTGTACGTACAGGACGGAAAAGATAAGCTGCGCAAGCACTGGAATCGATGCTCGGGTACTGCCCACCTTTCCCATATATATGGAAAATCTGGAGAGTATCTGTTTGCAAAAAGGAAAGTGCTTGCTTTGTTTTTCTTGTATGGTGCTGTGCACGGCATCATGTGTATACACAAATCTTCTAGATGTTCTTTTACGAAAAACCCCTTTTAGGTGGGGTTTTTCGTTTGAGAGGACTGCCCCTTTGAGTGCTTCACAAAGCTTATTTTTCGTGCTATAATTGTATACATACATCCAATCGGGCACATCAGGATTTGGACACCTGAGCACTCACGCCGAAGCACATGGAAGCGTAGGAAACATCCTACTTTGAGGGCGATTGAGTTGTGGCACGAGGCAAATGTTTTATTAAAATCTAGTAAAGAAGTAGTTTCAGTAATGAATAAATGCGGTAATGCGTTTTCTAAACCACTGAAATCTACTTTTTACTTAATCTACTATGCAACATGGCAATCACTAAAGAAGCCTTGGCACAGGCGGGCCTTCAGTATGGGTATTCTCGTACACGCCGTCATCCATCAGTAAAGCCTTTCATCGAAAGCAACCACAATGGTGTTGACTTTATCAACCTCGAGAAGACTGCAGAGCAGCTTGAACAGGCAACAGTATTTCTTAAGTCTGTACAAGGAGCAGGGAAGACTATCCTCTTTGTAGGAGTTAAGCCTGAAATCCGCCAAATCATCAAGGAAGTGGCGCTTTCACTTGGCGCTCCATATATCGCTGAGCGATTCATCGGAGGTACACTTACTAACTTCCCACAAATGAAGAAGCGTATCGAGAAGCTTCATGATCTTTTGAAGAAGAAGGAAACAGGAGAACTTGCCGTGTACACTAAGAAGGAACAGCTTCTTATTCAGCGAGATATCGATCGTCTTGATCGTGACTTTGGTGGTATCTCAGCACTTACTAATCTTCCGGCTGCAATCGTTATCGTTGATCCACGTCATGAAGATATGTGCGTGAAGGAAGCAAAGCGTCTTCATATTCCTGTGGTTGCGCTTGCAAACACAGACTGTACACTGGAAGGTATCGAGTATCCAATTGTCGGCAATGATGGATCGGTAGGCGCCGTGCGCTTTGTGCTCGAAAGCTTAAAAGATGCCCTTCAGGCATAAGTGTAGTAGTGTGTAACACTCTCTTGTAGTAATCAATATGGACACCATTAAAGAACTTCGTGAAGAAACTGGCCTCTCATTTGCGCAAATTAAAAAGGCGCTTGATGAAGCAGGTGGGGACAAAGATAAGGCGCGAGAAATCCTCTCGCAGTATTCGGCTGCTCAAGCTGAAAAGAAAAGTGACCGTGAGGTTGCGGCTGGAGTGGTTTCTGCATATGTGCATTCAACGGGCACCACAGGCGTGTTGCTCGAACTCGGTTGCGAAACTGATTTCGTGGCAAAGAACGAGGAATTCGTAGCACTTGCCAAAGATTTTGCCATGCATGTATGTGCAATGGCTCCGGAGACAGTAGAAGGAGAAGACGAAACCGCGCTTCTTAAGCAGACCTTTATTAAGGATGGTTCAATGACCGTAGAAGGTCGTCTTCAGGCAGCAATTCAAAAGTTCGGCGAGAATATCAAGATCATTAAATTTATCCGCTACAGCATATAAGCGGACAATTACCATGCTAGTACTCCTCTTAGTAATATGTGGACTGCTAGCCGCACTGCTTGCGGGTTCTATTCTCGTCTATCAGCGCTATCGTATTACGAGAGGCATGATTGAGTATAACCCTCACTACAATGGTCCAGGGGATGTATCGCTTACGCTTCTAGCTATCATTCGGTACGGACTTAAGCGAAGCGTGCAAATGCGAAGATTTCTTCTGCAGTATCTCGCTCATATTGCGGTTCGTGTGATGTACTATACCGATAAGTTCACAGCTTATATGTATTCCAAATCACGCAATTGGTTTGTGAAAAACGCCGTGCGCAATCGAGGAACAGTGCCCCATTTCTGGGAACATTTAAAAGTATATAAACAGGAAATGGACAGGGAACGAGCCGAAGAAGAAATGTAACAGTAAAGTAAAAACCGCCTTGGCAATGAGGCGGTTTTTACTTGCAGTGTCTAATGACAAACAGAGGTTAATATGGTAGGATAATACCTACGCTATAAATAAAAGCCAGAATAGCTCAGTTGGTAGAGCAACGGTTTTGTAAACCGTAGGTCCTCGGTTCGAGCCCGAGTTCTGGCTCCAGAAACGTATGATAGATACTCGAAAATACATCTTTACGTTTGTACTTACTGTGGCTATCTTTGCTACTGCATTTTTCGCCTCTTCCTTTTTCTCAGAAAAGAAAGTACAAACCGTTAAACAAATTCAAGACAATATCGCTATCGACATCACTTCTTCTGAAACGCAGTTTGATCTCTTGAAAGAGGTGCCGTGCTCGGACATTAATGAAAGCATGCTCTCTCCTCAACTTTCAGAAATCGGGGACAGATTATCTCGAACGGAGACTGATCGTGGAGCAAAGGATGCAGATGTGGTGTATTTAAAGAAATACTACTCTCTTCTTGAGGTGAAGGATTATTTGCTTTCCAGGCAGTTTGTAGCGAAGTGTGGCCAAACCAAGAAGCCGGTTTCTATTATTTATTTCTATTCTAATACGGGAGATTGTCCAGATTGTGAACGTGAAGGATATGTATTAACTCGCCTCAAGCAAGAGTATCCAGATCTCCATGTATATTCTTTTGATTATAATCTTGATCTCTCGGTGGTAGATTCGATGAAGCAGATTTACAATATTCCTTCTGCTTTGCCTGCTCTTGTTATCAATGACAAAGCAACTACCGGTTTCAAATCTCTTGAGGAGCTTGACGCGCTTCTCCCTGATAGTCTCAAAGCGGCAACTTCTACATCTGTTACGGACGCAACAACTACCAAAAAGACTAAATAGTCTTTCTTACAATCTATGATAGAGCAAATTCTTTCAGCGCTCATGTATCCATTCCTTTTTCTTTCGATTTTTTTCGAAGTGCTTTTATTGGTTTCTTTTTTTGAAAACAAAAAGAAGATCGATGAGGAAGAGGAGGAATACCCGCTTACTCATTTTCCTACAGTAACCGTTGCGGTACCGTGTTGGAATGAAGAAAGAACGCTTGCTGCCACACTCGATTCTTTGCTTGCATTGGAGTATCCAAAAGACAAGCTTTCCATTCTTGTAGTAGATGATGGCAGTCGTGATGCTACCCTTGCCATTGCTCAGAAATATGAAGCTCAGTATCCGGGCATTGTGTATGCACTTCATAAAGAAAATGGAGGAAAACATACTGCGGTAAATATGGCGCTTGATCGTTCCACTTCTGATCTTTTTGGTTGCTTGGATGCTGATTCATTTGTAGCTTCGCATACCCTTAAGAATATAGTTACGTACTTTGAACGAGATCCGACGATTATGGCTGTAACTCCTTGTATACATATTAAGCATCCGACAACTTTTATCCAGCGCATGCAGGCCATTGAATACCTTGTCGGAGTATTCACTCGCAAAATGTTCGGCTCGCTTGATGCGATACAAGTAACACCTGGTCCATTTTCTATTTTTCGCAAAGAAGTGTTTCAGAAAATTGGTAAGTATCATAAGGCACATAATACGGAAGACTTTGAAATTACCTTGCGCATGCATAAGGCTCATTTGAGAATCGCTAACTCTCATAAGGCGCTTGTATATACGGTTGGTCCTGCAACAGCGAAAGGCTTTTTCTACCAGCGACTTAGGTGGGCTCGAGGATTCCTTGAAAATGCAATCGATTACCGTGAACTTTTTTTCAAAAAGGAATATGGTAACTTCGGCATGTTTACGCTCCCTATGGCATTTATGTTCGTCTTTTATGGTTTGTATGCTTCTATTTTTGCCATCTATTCGGGAATGAGGGCGTGGGGAAACACTTTTGATCGGTGGGCAACTGTTGGAATTCATCCCCGCATGCCACAATTTGATCTTTTTTATGTAAATACAAATTTTATGTCATTTATTGTGATGTTTATGTTTACCATGCTCCTGCTGGTAATTTATATCTCCAATACCCTTACCGATGATCGGCAGCAGTTTTATCGTAACTTTCCCATATTTTTTATTCTTTATCCTTTTTTTGTTCCCATCTTTTTGGGTAAGGCTGTATTTGATACGCTGTTCAAACAGAAAAACCTGTGGGTGCTTCAGGACACCAAGAAATAGTAAGCGGAACCTCCTGTGATAGAATGATGGTATGAACGGGCATTTTCACCCCATAACTAAGGCTATCGACAAGGTTGCGCGTATTTTTACCGAGATTGGATTTGATGTTGTTGACGGCCCAGAAATTGAAAGCGAGTGGTACTGTTTTGATGCGCTTAATTTTCCTCGCAATCACCCAGCGCGAGACATGCAAGATACTTTTCATATCAAAGCAGAAACATTTGATCGCCCAAAAACAGAAAGCGAACAAAAATCTATGGAACGATTTGGAACTTTTAACTACGTGTTGCGAACACATACTTCTGGTGTCCAAGTTCGTACCATCGAAAAATGGATTAAAGAAAGGAGAGAATTTCCAATTGCAGTGGTGGTGCCTGGCCAAGTGTTTCGTAACGAAGCAACGGATGCTCGCCATGAAGCGCAGTTTTATCAAGTAGAAGGATTGATGGTTGGAAGGGATATAACACTTGCCCACCTCAAGGGCGTACTTGAACATTATTTCTCCAAGTTTTTGGAAAAGGATATCAGAGTACGTTTCCGATCTTCTTTCTTTCCTTTTACAGAACCATCAGTGGAAGTCGATATGGAATGTTTCAAATGTGAAGGTAAGGGAGTTGTGGAGGGTGTACAGTGTTCGGTTTGTTCAGGTTCGGGGTGGATTGAGATTATGGGTGCGGGAATGGTACATCCTAATGTCCTTCAAAATGCAGGCCTTAATCCGCGTGAGTATCAAGGCTTTGCGTTTGGGGGAGGGCTTGATCGTCTTGTGATGCTCCAAACTGGTATTGATGATATACGCCTGCTTTATAATGGAGACCTTCGGTTGGTACATCAATTCTAAGATATGAACAAAAGTTATTTAGTTATCCTGAGTCTTTCTATCCTCGCTCTTATAGCGGTTGGGGTATATGTGTATGAGGGTCGCATGATACAAACTTCTCCTGCTGTCTCGGAAGCGACAGCATCAAGTACAGCTCAAGGAGTCCGTGTACAAGAGGATACGCCTGCATATACCATCGATATTACCTACCCTGCATTTCCTCAGGAGCTACATGGTGCATCAAAAGCAAATGAAGCCATAAAGAATAATCTCGATCTTCGACTTGAACAGTTTAAGAAGGAAGCCAAGGAAAGTTTCGAAGCCCCGACTGATTTACCCGCTAGTGTGAAAAGTACAATGGGTGGCAGTCCTACAACCGAATATGAAACCGATAGGTATATTTCTTTGTATTTCGGGGGCAATTGGTATATGCGAGGAGCTGCTCATGGTATGAATACGATTGATACCTACGTCTTCGATAAAAAGCTGGAGAAAGTTGTTGATATTACTGACATGTTTACACCTGGAAGTGGTTATTTGCAATTTCTTTCCACCTACGCTCGCCAGGATTTAGAAGCACAATCCAAAAAGGGGGATTTAGGACTTACCTATAACGAAAACATGCTTAAAGAAGGAACTGAAGGAACATTTGATAATTTTCGTCTTGCGCTTCCCACTAAGGATGGGCTCGTGATTTATTTTACGGAATATCAAGTCGCTCCGTATGCTGCCGGTCCGCAACAGGTTGTAATACCATATGAAAAGTTAAAGCCGTATATTAATCCTGAGGGAGCGCTTGCTGACTATCTTAAATAAGTATGAAATTTTCATTGAATTGGCTTCAAGAGTACAGTAAAGAACCACTTCCAAATGTGGATAGTCTTTCGGAAATGATAACGCTTAATGCCTTCGAGATTGAAGGTATGGAAAAGCTTGCTCAGGATATGGTGCTTGATATTAAAGTATTGCCTAATCGTGCTCATGACGCTCTCGGACATCGAGGTATGGCGCGTGATATATGTGCTTTGGTAGGGAATACTTTTCACGATACTCAGGAATATTATGAAGGGGAAGGGGATACTTCTTTAGGTGAACCAAAGGTCATTGCAGCTTCTGAAGAATGTACTCGTTTTATGAGTGTACGTATTGAAGGAATAAAAGTAGAAGAATCACCGGTATGGCTTAAGGAGAAATTAAACGCCATTGGTCAGAAGAGTATTAATTCAATTGTTGATATCACCAATTTTGTTCAGTTTGCTATTAACAAGCCAATGCATGCCTATGACGCAAGTTTGATTGCAGGTAATGCGCTCTATGCAAGGAAAGCAAAAGATGGTGAGAAGCTTATCACGCTTGATGATAAAGAACTTAGTTTGGATAGCGGTACTTTGGTAATTGCTGATGAAGAAAAGGCATTAGGGCTTGCCGGTATAAAAGGAGGCAAGTTTTCGGGGATTACCTCCGAGACGACGTCTGTGCTTTTGGAATCAGCGAATTTCAACTCCACCCTTATTAGAAAGACTTCGCAAAAGTATGGTATTCGCACGGATGCTTCCAAGCGTTTTGAAAATGAACTGGCAGATGAGTTGGTAGAAGACGGGCTCCGTCTAACAATTGCCCTTATCAAGAAACTTAACCCTGAAGCTCGCGTGAGTGCTATTGTAGACCATTGGACGCATCAAAGTTGGCCCTACGTTGTCTCTGTGTCTGTAGAGGAAATCAACAAGCATCTCGGCACTTCCTACGAAGAAAGTGACATTAAAAAAGTTTTTGAACATTTAGGATTTGGCGTGCGAAGTGCGACAACTCGCGAAATTATTGAAGAACAAGTAAAGAAAACAGAAGGAGCTCTCTACCAAAATCCTTCCAGCATGAGAACTGATGCGCCACATCTTTTTTCCTGTTCTTCGCTTATAAGTTTTCTTTTTGCTGGAGTATGGCAACCAAGTCTCTCTATTGATAAATATGTGTATGCTTCTCCTCTTAATAAGATTGATGCAAAGTGGGGGGATTTGGTATTTTCCAACACAGGGGAGGGAAAGATCCGCTATGAATCAGTGCAGTTTTTGCCTGGCACTACCGTGGAGCAAGGTGTTGACCATGTGGGATTATATTTAGGGGACAACAAAGTGCTTCACATTTCCCATAACACAAATAAGGTTGTCACCCAAACCTTTGATGAAGCCGCAGACTTCACTGATAAACTTTTGTTTGCGCGACTTGTAGATGTTGAAGCTCCAAGATTATTTGTGAACGTTCCTCCAGAACGTCTGGATATTCGCATCAAGGAAGATCTTATTGAGGAAGTAGCTCGTATGAAAGGATTGTCTTCTATTCCTTCAGTGCTTCCGAATATTGCTCGCACGGGTATTCCTCATAAGCGTTTATATTATGAGACCAAAATAAAAAATATTCTTTCTAAGGGGGGCTTTTCGGAAATCATGACGTACTCCTTTGGGGATGAAGGTGAGGTAGAAATCATGAAAGGCTCTGCTATGGACAAAGAAAAACTTCGCACCAAGCTTGCGCCTGGCCTCTGGAAGGCATTTCAGATGAATATGCTTAATGCGCCGCTTCTTCAGATTGATACGGTGAAGATGTACGAATTCGGAAACATCTTCACTCCTACTAATGAGCGTCGTCATTTTGCACTTATCATCGATGACGGTAAAAAGAAATCATCTTTTTCTGAAGAGGTTGATCTTGTGCTTTCTGAAATTAAACGCGAGCTTGGCGTGTCCCAGCTTGAATGCCAAACAGCAAGCACCAAGCCATACTGTGTCGAGCTTGATTTTGATACACTGATCGAATCACTTCCTGAGCCTACGACGTATGAACCGCTTGCACAAGATCTATCACCTATTGCTTACAAACCAGTCTCTCCTTATCCGTTTATTGTTCGTGATATTGCTGTATGGGTACCTGCTTCTATCACATGGGAAACTATCCGTACTCTCGCTTTACAAATCAGTTCTCCTCTTATTGCTCGCTTGTATTGTTTTGATACCTTCGAAAAAGAGATAGAGGGGGTTCGGAAAACATCCTTTGCTTTCCGTTTTGTACTCCAATCGCATGAGCGCACGCTTACGGATGCTGAGGCCAATGAAGTGGCGGATAAGATGTACGCACTCCTTAAGGAAAAAGGGTATGAGATTCGCTAAGATGAAACTCGTCGTTCCCTATTATTCACAATTCGTAGATATTCAGGATCCTTTTTGGATGTTACGTGCTTGCGGAGCGGTATGTCTTAAGATGGTTGCGGAATTTCAGGGAAAAGAAGTTCCCGATTTAATAATTCTATGCAATGAGGCAAAAGAGCGCGGAGGATACGATATGGTAAATGGATGGGTACATGATTATTTGGTATCTAAAGCTGAAGAGTTGGGATTGAAAGCATATCGCAAGGAAGGTCTCGATACTCTTGATGAAGTTAAAGCCTTTTTAGAAAAAGGACCGGTAATTGTTTCTGTGGAGAAACGTGTGCTTGAGCAAAAGCGCTTTCACATGATTGTGATAACGGGTATTGAAGACGATATGGTTATCTACCACGAACCGGAATCAACTGATAAAGGGAGAGGGATGAACCGCGTGTGCACTGTGCAAGCATTTATGGACTATTGGCGCGGCAAAGCTATTTTTATCGACTCACCTTAGAATTGTTCTAGATGCGCTTTCCAGAGATCATGACGATCATCTATGTGTCTCTCATTGTCACTGCGGCATAGAGATTTCAGTAAAGGTGTATCTTTTATCCATTCCTTGCCATTCCAAAATTCCAGTGGTTCGACATTTGTTTTATAGAGGGCTTTTTCCGCATAGCAGGTACCGAAATAAAAATAGTGTTTGCCATTTTTTGAAAGTTCTCGTATATGATCCAGTGCAAGCCACATACCCATGGAAGATTTCGCGTATTCGTGAGCGTAAAAGGAAAACCAGTAATGACTCATGACTTCATCCTCTACCAGTAAAAGGTAAGCGACAGGTATTCCATCCTTAGCGTATTCGACAATTGAATTGATAAGGTTCATCGAGAGAATAAGTTCGAGACGTTCGCGTGGCATGACGCTTCCGTGAGCAAGGTTGAAGTATGAAAGGCAGAGGTTGAAGAATGTCTCATCGTGTAGAATATCTTCTACAGTACGAAGCTTTTTTTCAAACATGCCATCAAACATGCGTAAGACCCGACGGTTTTCACTTGTAGGCTCCCATTTCCTAATATCTGCTCGGGTTCCTCGCGCCATATAAAAAATATCTCGTATTCCTTTGGATCCAGAGTAGGGAAGAAAACCTCGCTCATAGATTTCATGAAGTTTGTCTCCGTGTTCGCGCTTAAGGTACAACGTATAGGCGAAGGAATACGTTTCGTATGAGTGGCCAAATTCAGAAGCAAATAACTGCATAGATTAAGCGGGAAATTTTTCTTCCAGTGCTGAAATGGTTTCTGGAATGAATCCTCCCATACCTCCTGAACTTAAAATAAGAATAACGTCATTATCTTGTGTGTAATTAACAAGATCTATTAATCCAGTAGCAGCATGTTCAAACGGGGTTACTTCGATACCAGAGGCACGCACGCGCTCTACAATTTCTTCAAGATTTAACTGCTCATGAGTTCCGCTTCCGTGCTCAGGGGGTTTATACATAAACACATGCTCTGCTCCCTTAAATACGGTATCGTACCAATGAAGTGCTGCACGGTTGCGCCAAGAAAATGTATGAGGTTCAAACACAACAACAAGCCGTCTACTTGGAAAATGAAGTTCCATTGCTTCGATTGCAGAACGTGCCTTATCAACGGATGATCCAAATCCTTCATAGACGGGAATGGAAGTTTTTTCACTCTTCTTATCCAGTCGACGCACAATTCCTTTGAAGGTCTGTATACCTTTTGCAAGCTCTTCCGGAGTGAGTTTTTGTGTTTCTAATAGAAGAGCCGCAACTCCAATAATATTTTGTATATTGTGCTTACCTAGAAGAGTGGTAGAAAGGCGGACAATAACTTCATCATTTTTTACTAAATCAAAGGTTGATTCTCGGCCAAAAGTAATGTTTGCTGCGTGATAGGTTCCTTGTTCCAGTCCGTACGAAATACTATCGTGAGTTATTTCTCCTAGTTTAGAGTGTACAGTCATATCATCCGTACAGAGGATAAGTTTTCCCTCTTGGGGGAGACCTTGAATAAGCTTCATGAAAGGGAAAAGATAGTCCTCGTGGGTTGGAAAGACATTTACATGATCATGAGCAAGCGCAGTGACAAGGAGATGTCTTGGATGGAGGAACATAAACTTAGAAGTAGTGTCCCAATTAGAAGAAGGATATTCGTCGCCTTCCATGATGAAATCATTTCCATTGCCTAGACGCGCATTGGTGGTAGGTGTAAGGGGAATTGCACCAATGAAATAACTTGGATCTTTCCCGGCTTGCTCGAGACACCAGGAAAGAAGTGATGTGCAGGTAGATTTGCCAAATGATCCAACTACCACAGTATTTTCTTTGTGTTCCGAAAGGTGTTCAAGTACTTGTGGAAAAGAAAGGACTGGTTTTCCTGATTCTAAAGCAGCTTTTACTTCTTCATTTTCTTCAGGAATAAGTTTTGCATGTTTGCCGATGACGATATAGTCCACATCATCTGGAATATTATTTGGAGAAAACGGAGTAGTGCACGGGATTTTATGTTCCACTAAATAATCAGAAATAGGAGGGTAGAAGCCTTCATCGCTTCCTGTTACGGTTTCTCCTTTGTCGACAAGTAACTTGGCAACCGCGCTCATGCCGGCGCCGGAGACGCCGATAAAGTGATATTTCATACTTTTCATCATAGCAAAAATGGACAAGAAAAAAAGCAGCGCTTGCGCGCTGCCCAAAGCACCTTTCCCGCCCTTAATCGTTTACGACTACCGCCACGAGATTTCTCCGCTGTACTTCTCCGGCAACCAGTTGCCGCTTATTGGAGTACCAGACAGGTTCACCGTCCTTCATCTCGCTGTAGGTGCACATCGAGTCAAGGATAATGTTTTGTTCGGGTACACCGAAGCTTGTGAATTGTCGCCGGATGAGCTCTTTAGTGTCGAGCCACCCAAGTGTGCGACCGTGACCGTCATCCTTGAAGCATTCCCGTCCCCAGGTTTCGGAGACATAGGTGACGAGACGGGAGTTATGAGGGTTCTCTTTGTCGAACATCGAATGCTGGAAGTGCGGTCCAGGTGAGATGGAAAACCCAACCCACACACGCACATCTTTGAGATTCTGACCTTCGAATGCACACCGGCAGATGCTGTCGACGACGCTTTGGTAGCGTCGAGGAGCTTTTCCCCGTACCCGAGCCATGTCGATGATGCTGTTGCGTCCAGCGTGGGCAGCGACGATGATGTCTCCGCACTTGGCCACGACGAGTGCGCAGTCTGCTGCCGACATGGCATAGCCGCACGAAGCATCGAGATTAGTCACGCCGTCTGCGTCTGTACCGCGGTAGATGCGGAATTCTGCGCCCGGGCTGAAACTCATACACGGGATTTCTCCCGGCCATACAATCTCGGCATTCATCTTCGATGGGGATGGTGCAGCGAAAGCTTCCAACTCTTCGCTAGCAATGGAAGCCAAAGCTTCGAAGATCGGAGTATGCGTTTTGTGTTGCTCCTTGCTTTCGTCGAAGCCACGAAAGGAGAAATCGCAACCATGCTCACGCCCAAAAGCATGCACCGTGATTTCGCCTCCTAAAATCGGGAGCGAAAGTGTAGGTTCGATGGACATTACTGTCTTCCTAAAAGTTGAGTGTACCTCTTTCGGATTGAAAGGGCTTCTACTACCAACACTACAATAGTAAAATAAGCTTGTCAATTAAGGCTTTTTGGAGCGCTTTTGCACTGGTATTTAGGGGGTAAAAATGGTATAATTAACAGACTAATTTACCTATATTTATGGCTCCAAAAAAGGAAGAAATTGTGAAGAAAAAGGCAAGCTACGGCGCGGAGTCCATCCAAGTTCTCGAAGGGCTTGAGCCGGTACGTAAGCGACCGGGAATGTATATCGGTTCTACCGGGCCTGCTGGACTTCACCATCTCATTTGGGAAATCTTCGACAACTCTCGTGACGAAGCGATGAATGGTCATGCTAATCGCGTGGAGGTGGTGCTTCTTCCGGATGGTTACGTTCGCGTCGTCGATAACGGTCGTGGAATTCCAACGGGCATTCACCCAAAGACAAAAGTGTCTGCACTTGAAACAATCATGACCACGCTTCACGCCGGCGGTAAGTTCGGTGGCGATGGCTATAACGTGTCTGGTGGTCTTCACGGAGTGGGAGCATCTGTTGTAAACGCGCTCTCTATTCATACGCGTGTTGAAGTGCATCACGAGGGAGCGTGGTTTATGCAGGAGTACAAACAAGGTATTCGTAAAGCTGCCGTAAAGCAGATGGGTAAGACCAAGTTTAATGGTACTATTGTGACCTTTAAGCCGGATGCTGAAATCTTCAAGGAAGGAACCGAATTTAATTGGGACACTGTCGTAACTCATCTTCGCCAGCAAGCTTATCTTGTAAAAGGGCTTACGATTCACGTGATCGATGCGCGAACATACGAAGGCAAGGTGGATCTGGAAGGAAGCTTATATATCTTTGATTTGGGGTGGGAACAGCCAAGCCAGTCTTTTTACTTTGAAGGTGGACTTAAGTCACTCGTTAAGCACTACAATGAATTTGCAAAGCCTGTACATAAGAATATTTTCTATGTTGAAAAGGAGGCCGAAGGAGTAGGGGTGGAAATTGCACTGCAGTATATCGATGATCTTTCTACCAAGATCGCGGCATTTGCTAATAATATTCCAAACCCAGAAGGGGGAACCCATATCACAGGATTTAAGACATCGCTTACTCGCCTTATCAATGCCTATGCGCGCAAGAACGGCATCTTGAAAGAAAAGGATGAAAATCTTACCGGTGAAGACGTATTGGAAGGTCTCACGGCAGTAGTTTCCGTAAAACTTCGCGAGATTCAGTTCGAAGGCCAAACCAAGGCAAAGCTCGGTTCGATGGAGGCACAGTCGGCTACAGCTACGGTCTTTTCGGACGCGTTTACGCTCTTCTTAGAAGAGAATCCAGATGATGCCAAGGAAATCATCAACAAGGGATTGCTCGCGCTTCGTGCTCGTAAGGCTGCAAAAGCTGCGAAGGATTCCGTACTTCGTAAGGGAGCTCTTGAAGGCTTTTCGCTTCCAGGCAAGCTTGCAGACTGCCAGTCCAGTGATCCATCTGAATCCGAGCTCTTCATTGTGGAGGGAGACTCGGCGGGTGGTTCGGCAAAGATGGGACGTGATCGTCGTACGCAAGCTATCCTTCCGCTTCGAGGAAAGATTCTGAACGTGGAGCGCGCACGCTTGGACAAGATGCTCGGGAGCGAGCAGATCAAGAATCTCGTGCTTGCTATGGGTGCGGCAATCGGGGACACGTTTGATTTGAACAAAGTTCGCTATCATAAACTCATCATCGCAACTGATGCCGATGTCGACGGGGCACACATTCGTACGCTCCTGCTTACGTTTTTCTTCCGTTACTACCGGCCAATTCTTGAAGCTGGCTATGTGTATATCGCGCAACCGCCTTTGTATAAAATTACACACAATAAAAAAGAATATTATGCCTATTCTGATGAGGAGCGCGACAATGTGTATAAGTCACTCGGGTTCAAGCTAGAAGAAATTGGCGAAGTAGATATTACCGAAACGATAGAAGATGAATCTAAAGAAGAAGGAGATGAAGAAGAAGTAACTACCAAGAAGCCAAAGCTTCCACCAACGCAGCGCTACAAGGGTCTTGGAGAAATGAACCCAGATGAGCTTAAGGAAACGACTATGGATCCTTCTAAGCGCGTGCTTAAGATTGTATCGATTGAAGCAGCTGAAGAAGCAGATAAGGTATTCGAAATGCTTATGGGTAACGAAGTTGGCCCTCGAAAGTCATTCATCCAAACCTACGCAAAGCAGGCGAATCTGGACATCTAAGCAGTTGACGAAAACACTATTTAATAGTAAAATAAAATAGGTAAGTTCAACCAGGAGCAGGCGTAATGTTTGAAATTCTCTCAGATGGGGAGAACGGAGAAATCATTCTCTTCAACGGGAAAATGTGTCCTCCCCAACCTCCTTGTTCAACCTCGGAGACCGTTGCCGCGGCGACTCACGATGCGCGGCGTCCTTTCACGAGCCCGCCGCCGGATTTCCGGACGGTGCGTCGGCCTGTGGTTCCCGTTCTCGTGGAACCAGGGAACATCATTCCGGCATCCAAGGACCCGAAGCACAACGAGTGATCGTTCGTGCCCCGGTCAAGTCCCGCCATGCGGGACTTTTCTTTTTATTAAATCCTGATAGGATAAAAAGCTGTAATAGTTTTTTGGAGAACAAAGTGAATCAAGAAACGAAAGAACGGCAGCCGTACCCAGGTGACTGGGCTTTTCCCAAGAGGTACCCGCCCCAACAGCAGGCCCCTCGGCAAGACGAAAGAAAAGAGGAGCAGCAGCAAGAGCAGCAGGTGCAATTGTGAGCGCAGAGGTTATTCCGGTTCGCCCGGAAACCCGCGCCATGTTGCATCTATGCAACGAGATCAGCCAGGGCCGGGTGGGGTGGTTCAATCCCCACGTGCTTACACTTGCGCTTATCCGTGCTTTTCCTTATCTCCACCGGAAAGAGGATGAGCTCTTCGTGATCGAATTAGCTTGTGGTGTTGCTACATGGAAGATTGTACGTGCACCGCTTGAGTCTGATCCGTCGCATTACTACGTCAGGTGGCTTACGCGATATTTTCGCAAACGCTTCACCTGAAAACCGCCCCGGAAGGGGCGGTTGTTTTTTATTTCTTTTCTTTGATTTCGTTTGTAAGACGAGTAATGAGATCATCCACTTTCATTTCTCCAATTTTTCCTTCGGTGCGATGCTCCAGGGTCACTGTGCCATTTGCAACTTCTGCATCACCAATAACTGCCCAGTAGGGTGTTTTCATTTCACGTGCATTTCGTATCTTTTTTCCGAGGCCTTCCTTAGCATCATCAAGTTCTACACGAATGTCTTTTTCTGAAAGTGTGTTTTTGATGGAAACTGCATATGCTTTATGTGCGTCAGCAATCGGCAAGATAGAAATCTGAGTAGGAGAGAGCCAGAGCGGGAAGTTACCACCCGTATGCTCAATGAAGGTAGACATGAAGCGTTCGATAGATCCCATCACCGCGCAGTGAATCATCACAGGACGCTCTCGTTTACCTTCTTCACTTACGTATTCAAGTTCGAGATTTGTCGGTTGAACGAAATCGACTTGGATGGTTGCTACCTGCCAGGTTCGACCAATTGAATCCTTGGCCATGAAGTCAATTTTTGGTCCATAGAACGCCGCTTCACCTTCCCCGTCTATCCAATTGTCAGCGCTTTTTGCATGAATAAGATTTTTAATTGCCGTTTCTGCTTTGGTCCAACCTTCATCTCCACCCATGTACTTTTCTGGTGCGTTCGGGTCCCGTCGTGAAAAACGCGGTGTGAGAGAAAAGCCGAATGTCCCATAAAAGGTTTCGATGATTTGCCACACACGCCCCATCTCTTCTTCAAGTTGGGATTCGCGACAGAATACATGCGCATCATCTTGGGTAATGGATAGTACACGTGCCAGACCAGAGAGTTCGCCGGATTGTTCATCGCGATAGACCATTGTAGTTTCGGAGAAGCGAAGCGGAAGTTCTTTATATGAGCGCAGTTCGCTTGCATAAATTTGTGCATGATGTGGGCAGTTCATCGGCTTCATGGCAAAGAGATGCTTGTCACGTGTTTCAATCTTGAAAAGATCTTCGGCGTATTTTGCCCAGTGCCCGCTTTTTATATAGAGATCGCTTTTTGTGATATGTGGAATGGTAACGCGCTGATAGCCTTGTTGTTTGCGGAGTGACCATACATAATCATTGAGAGCTTCACGAATGAGTGTTCCACGTGGAGTCCAAAGCGGAAGGCCTGGGCCTACGAGCTCGCTAAATGTAAAAAGCTTGAGCTGCTTGCCTAAAATGCGATGATCTCGCTTCTTTGCCTCTTCCTGCTGTGTGATATATGCATCTAGTTCTTCCTTTGTATCGAAGGCAAGTCCATAGATGCGAGTGAGCATGGCATTTTTTTCATCTCCACGCCAGTACGCGCCGGCGATCTTATCGAGCTTAAAACTTCCGGGAGCAATGTCTCCTGTGGTGTCAGTATGTCCACCTCCGCACAGATCAAAGAAGGTGTCTCCGGTGTAATAGATGGTGATGGTCTTACCTTCCTTTTCTAGATTATCTATAAGTTCGCGCTTATAAGGATTCATTTCAAAAAGTGCTCGTGCTTGATCAGCAGTTACTTCTTCGTGATGAAAAGGAAGTGCTTGGCTTATGATTTCATGCATGGTCGCTTCAAGTTTTGGAAAGTCTTCTGCGCTTGGCTTGCCGGCATTTCCGAAATCAATATCATAGTAGAAGCCATGCTCAATAGCCGGACCAAGCGTCGGAACAGCATGTGGATAATGGTGCTTTACCGCCATCAGTAGTACATGAGCCAGTGAGTGGCGTTTTTTAGCAAGTAATGGAAGGGAATCGCTGTGTGACATCTTTTAATACTAACAGAAAAAGGCTTTTCTAGTAATACTGAAACTTCATTCTCCCTGGAACATTCCCTTGACAGGGGGTGTAGGTTTTGTACTATGAATCTACTTCTTGGACGTGAACACAGATCTTGACCGAACGCCAAGAACAGTATATTTTCAAATGTCACCACTCACTATAGGTTTGATTGTTCTCGTTGCAGTAGTGCTTATTCTTATTGGCATGTATAACGGCCTTGTTCGTACCCGTGTGCGCGTACGAGAGGCATGGTCAGATATCGATATACAGCTCAAACGTCGTTTTGATCTTATTCCAAATCTCGTAAATACGGTAAAAGGGTCTACTAACTTTGAATCCAGCACGCTTGAAAAGGTAATTGCTGCGCGCAGTGCCAGCATGGCGGCCAAGACACCGGGTGAGGTTAGTCAGGCGGAAGTTGGTATGCGCGGCGCCCTCAACGGATTTTTTGCGCTTGCCGAAAGCTATCCTGATCTTAAATCAAATCAAAATTTTATTGCTCTTCAAAATGAACTTTCAGACACGGAGAATAAAATCCAAGCTGCGCGCCGCTTTTACAACAGCGTAGTCACCGACTTCAATACCAAACTACAAACGTTCCCGACTAATATCTTCGGCAGCATCCTTGGTTTTCAGGCAGAAGAATTCTTTGAGCTTGAAGAAGAGGATAAGGCAGCACGAAATCCTGTCACTGTTAGCTTTTAATTCCGCTTAGCGGTAGTACAACGGAGTATGGCTTCTCTTTATTCTCATCAGTCGTCTAATGTGCGCAAGACGTGGCTGCTTATGACAGTGTTTTTCTTGCTTGTGATTGCTCTGGGGTTTGCTTTGTCCTTTATATACGGTAATCCACATATCCTTTACGGTGCAGTGATTATGAGTGTGCTCATGAATATTTCAGCCTATTGGTTTTCAGACAAGCTCGTCCTTTCGATGGCGAATGCACAGCCGGTTGCATCCAGAAATGAATATCCTGAGCTATGGAATATTGTGGAGAATCTCTCTATCACTGCCGGGCTTCCTATGCCAAAGCTGTATGTTATCGATGATCCGGCACCGAATGCATTTGCTACCGGTCGAGATAAAGACCATGCGGTGATCGCTGTCACTACAGGAATTCTCCCGCTTCTTACTAAGTCAGAACTGGAAGGAGTGATTGCTCACGAGCTTTCTCACATTGGTAATCGCGACATGCTTATTAGTACTATGGTTGTCGTTTTTGCTGGACTTATCTCTATCGTAGCCGATATCGCCCTTCGTTTTTCTTTCTATGGAAGAGGAAACGATGAAAAGAAGAACCCTCTTTTTTTGGTGCTTGGTATATTTGCGGTTATTCTTGCTCCACTTGCTGCAACTATTATCAAGCTTGCCGTTTCGCGTCAGCGCGAGTTCTTGGCAGATGCTTCAGGCGCACTTCTTACACGGTATCCCGAAGGGCTTGCTTCTGCACTTCAGAAAATTGCGAGTTTCCATCAGCCTATGCGTGTGCAACGTCCGGCAATTGCTCATCTATTCATTTCTGATCCATCGGGAGCTAATGATGAATCTGAAATTCGTGAGCATGAAGAAGTATCGTGGATTCAGAAACTCTTTATGACCCATCCACCGATTAGTGAACGCATTGAGCGCTTAACTGGTGGTAGGGAAGTGTAGAAGTAAATATGGTAGAATACATTCCGCGCACGAAAGTGCGCGGAATTGTTTGGAGGCGTCGCATAGCGGTCTAGTGCACTGCCTTGGAAAGGCAGCAACGGGGTAACTCGTTCGAGAGTTCGAATCTCTCCGCCTCCGCACAAATTAAAACCCCCAGAGATTCTTGCTCTGGGGTTTTAATTTGCTAAGGAGCTTTAGAAAGCAAGCCATCTGCATGGCTTGCGGAGATTCGAATAGGGGTCGCGAAACTTTATCGACGAGCTTGCGAGGAGAAGTTTTGTGACCGAATCTCTCCGCCTCCGCACATCTATCTGCTATACTTTACTAATTACACTTATACAACCTATGGAAAAATATTCAGTACTTTTGGACATTACAAAACAGAACTTACAAGCGCTTCTTCGCATTTTGGATAAAGCCGAGGCTCATGTGAAGGAAAAGGGGATTGAGGAAAGTGTCCTGCTTTCAGCTCGTTTGTATCCCGATATGATGGATTTTACCAAGCAGATTCAAATTTCGTCTGATTATGGTCGCAAGGACTTGGCGCTTTTGGCTGGGAAGGAGCCTGTGAAAATGGAAGATACTGAGACTACTATTGCGCAACTTAAAGAGCGTGTGCAGAAGTCGCTCGATGTTGTAAATACTTTTACGATGGAAGATTTTGCACATGCCGATACGCAACAAGTGAAGCTTTTCTGGTTCCCCGAAGGAATGCATGTCAGAGGTAAGGACTTTCTTAACCAGTTTGCAATTTCCAATTTCTTGTTCCATGTGGTGACCGCATATGACATCTTGCGCAAGGAAGGAGTAAATATTGGCAAGGCAGATTTTATTGGTGACATGACCATGGTTCCTGATACGTCAGCATAAGGTAACTAGTATGAAAAACGCTATAGAAATAGACAATCTCCAGAAGGTATACAAAGGAGGCAAAGAAGTCTTGCACGGACTTACGCTTGCCGTACCAAAGGGTCAGTTTTTCGGCCTCTTAGGGCCAAACGGGGCCGGGAAGACGACTACTATAAGTTGTGTGACGGGTATTACCTCCCCAACAGGTGGGTCTATTTTGATAATGGGTAATGACGTGGTGAAGGAGTATCGAGCCGCGCGCTCCCATGTCGGTCTTTCTCCGCAAGAATTCAATATCGATATCTTCCAGACGGTCGATGAAATACTTGACTATCAAGCTGGATTTTTCGGCATTACTGGAGAACGCATGAGAAAGCGTCGGGAAGAGATGCTTGAGAAATTCGATCTTTTGGCGCATCGCGAAAAGAAATTTCAATTCCTTTCAGGAGGGCTCAAGCGTCGCGCAATGCTTGCAAAAGCAATGATGCATGATCCTGACGTGCTCATTTTAGATGAGCCGACCGCCGGAGTGGACGTGGAGACACGACATGCACTGTGGAAGTTCTTGCGAGAGCTTCATGCAAGCGGTAAGACTATCGTACTTACTTCCCACTATTTGGAAGAGGTAGAAGCACTTTGCGAGCGAGTAGCAATTATTAAAGACGGGGCTATTCTTATAGATGATACGGTGAAAAATCTTACCCAAGGAAAGAGTTTGGAAAGTGTGTATTTAGAAGTTGTCGACCACGTTGCTTAAATTCCTATGAAAACAACAAACATTCAAACGTTTAATTGGGCAGGATTCCTTACCCTTGTTCGTCGAGAAGTGGGACGTACTAAGCGTGTGATTGGGCAGGCAATAGTTACGCCGCTTGTAACTGCATCGCTTTATATTTTCGTGTTTGGCTATGTACTTGGAAGTAAGATAGCCACTATTCAAGGTGTTCCCTACCTAAGCTTCGTATTTCCTGGCGTGTTTACTATGAACCTTGTTATGGCGGTATTTAGTGCCACATCCTTTTCTATCTTCTTCATGAAGTTTCAAAAGACTATAGAAGATATGCTTACGCTACCTCTTTCGTATTTGGAACTGGTAATATCGCTTATCATTTCTGGTATTGTGCGCGCGCTTGGTATTTCTCTTGCATTATCCATTGTAGCTGTATTCTTTGGTGTCAACTCTTTGCCGCATCCTTTTATTCTTATAGGGTATGTGCTTTTAGCAAGTATTCTTTTTGGGCTCTTTGGTGTGGTAGCGGGTATTTGGGCGGATAACAACTTTGAGAAATTCGGTTTTGTAACCAACTTCTTGCTAACCCCACTTTCCTTTTTGGGTGGCGCGTTTTATTCAGCAAGCATGCTACCTCAGAAGTGGCAGTTCGTTGTGCACTGGAATCCGATTTTCTACATTGTGGATGGTATTCGTTATTCACTTACGGGATATCATGAAGCCGGTCTTCTTTTTGGTACGGGAGTACTTACCGCGCTTTCTTTGGTCATGCTCGGTATCTGTATTTGGATATTCACCACAGGTTGGAAATTGCGCGCATAAGCTGATAGAGTGGGGGCATGAAAGTCGCGGTACTCGATAACCTAAGAAGCGTGTACAACGTGGGCTCTATTTTCCGCACGGCGAATGCTGCGGGGATTGAGAAGCTCTATTTGTGCGGCATAACTCCCACGCCTCTTGATAAGAAGGGGAGACGACGCAGTGATTTTGCCAAAGTTGCTTTAGGGGCGGAGGATAATTTACTTTGGGAATATTGGGAAACTACCGAAGGTGCT
Source organism: Candidatus Nomurabacteria bacterium (assembly GCA_029288775.1). Taxonomy (GTDB): domain Bacteria; phylum Patescibacteriota; class Minisyncoccia; order Phycocordibacterales; family UBA5272; genus UBA11704. Next base: position 83,972 of record JARIGQ010000001.1, read on the forward strand.
CTGGAAGATCTTCGTGCAAAGGAGCATCATATTATTGCACTTGAGCAGGATACGCGCGCTATAGACTATAAAGCTATTGTTATACGAGATAAAGCGAATGTGGCTTTTGTTATTGGCCCTGAAGTCGATGGGATGAAACCTGAAACCCTTGCCCTATGCGATCAGATTGCCGAAATCCCTATGCTAGGAAGCAAAGAATCTTTGAATGTGACTATTGCCTTCGGTATTGGGGTGTACAGGATGTTGGGTCTTTAAAAAAGGTATATACTGAGGCTATGGAACCCACCTCTCCCTCTTTGCCTTCGCCAGAAAAGCCTGATATCAATTTAAATGAAAAGCTCAAGCCGGCAACCCTTGATGTAAATCTAGAGGAGGTAGAAAATGAGGCACGTGTAAAGGAATGTACAAGCTGGATACAACTGTATGGGGCTTTGGATGCTTTTCATTTTATCCCTATGGGATCCGTTCTTGTTCCTTCTCCGCAATTTCAAGGTATTGTGGAAGAGGTACGAAAAGAAATTGAAAGCATTAAGCATATGCCCGGCTTTGACCCGCTTCAGGAAAAATACAGGAAGGGGTTGAAAGAAGTATTGAGAAAAATGCCCAGAAAGTGGAAAATTCGGGAAACTGTTGCTCGATTATCCGGAGTCGAGTATGTTACTGAATCTGATAACTAGTATGGATATTGTTTTTATTGAAAATTGCACTGTCCTAGCCAAGCATGGATATTATAAAGAAGAACATGCAAAAGAGCAGCGCTTTGTCGTGAGTATTTACGCCTATACTGATACAGCAAAGGCAGGAGAAGCAGATGATCTCAAGCAGACGCTTAATTATGAACATCTGCGGATGTATATTTATGAAATTCTCTCCAAATCACCTCACGATCTCATTGAATCTCTAGCCGAAGAAATTGCTAGACGAGTGCTGGTAGAGCATGACGTGCATAAGGTTGAAGTAGAAATTAAGAAACCGGACGTATGGAAGGATTCTTCTCCTGGAGTAAGGATTACAAGGAACGCTTCATAGCTTCCCCAGGGTCTTGAGCGATTTTTCTGTATACTAGAAACACATGAAAGGTTTTCGTTTTTTTTCACTCTTTTTCGTCCTCTTTTGCCTTTTCTTACTAGGAGGGTGGGCGGTGTACCATAGTGGGAAAACGATCTTATACCAGAATAGGATTTCTTCGGACACACAAATAAATACACAAGATTTTCAGATAGTCGATGTCGACGCTCCCGATACTCCTTCTCCACAAAAGAATATAGTCTTTGCAAGAAACGGTGACTTCCCAGTTCGATTTATTTTCTTGGAAATAGTAAGTATTTTGTACGTATATACGTTCTATGTCCGTGGAAGAAAAATCTCTCCTCATTCTTTGTGGCAGCAAGCAATCACCTCGCGTTAATTTCTTGCTTCTTATTATTTATTACCTCTATAATCAAATCTATGAACATCAAAACTATTCTTACTATCAGTTCACTAGCGCTTACTCTTGGAGTAATGTCAGCTTCAGCAGAAACTATGACGGCTACCACTACAGCAGCTCCTACTAAAAAGATGGAAATGCATCAGATGATGAAGCAAGCGCAAGCCGATAAGAAGGCTGCCATGGAAAAGGCTCAGGCAGAGAAGAAAGCTGCAATGGAGAAGGCAAAGGCAGACAAGAAAGCAGCTATGGAAAAAGCAAAGGCAGACAAGAAAGCAGCAGCTCAGAAATATATGGAGACCAAAAAGGCTCTCAAAATGGCTACGACTACCGCACAGTAAGCAACGATGCAAACAAAAAACCAGGGACTTCCATCCGTGGTTTTTTGTTTGCAAACTTTTTGTACTACACTGAATCAACTTATATGCATCCGTATTGCGCTTACGTTGCGACACTCAAAGATAAGAAAGACGTTGATAAGGTGTATCATGACCGCTACTATGGTGTGGCTATTAAGGATGATAATGAATTATTTGGAAGGTTGGTTATGGAAATCAATCAGGCTGGCCTTTCGTGGCGGACAATTCTTTTGAAAGAAGAAGGTTTTAGAAAGGCATATCATAACTTTGCTATTGCAAAAGTAGCGCAGTATACAGAAAAGGACAGAGAAAGGCTTTTACATGATGCAGCCATTATTCGTAATCGATTGAAAATAGAAGCAGCGATTCATAATGCTCAAGCTATTGCGAAGTTACAGAAAGAATATGGAAGTTTTTATGCGTGGTTAAAATTGCTTTCAGAAGAGTTCAAAGATGATAAGGTGGCGTGGCTCAAGGAGTTCAAGAAGCGTTTTAAGTTCGTCGGAGGAGAAATTATAGGGGAATTTTTGATGAGTATTAATCTCTTGCCTGGAGCTCATGATAGAAAATGTCATCGTTTTCGGAATGTGATAGGATAAGAATATATGAAAAAACTCCCGCTTACTGAAAAAGATTTTATATGGTCCAAGCTTACTCCAAAGCACATCGAAAAGATCGGCCAAGAAGCAATTGAATATAAAAGGGAAAGTTACAAAAAAATTAAAGCCATTCTTCCCGAAGATCGTACCTATATAAATACAATGTATGCGCTGGAGCAGGCTGATGGCCCTTCAGGCGATATGCTTAAAAAGGTTGCGCTTCTTGGAGAAGTTTCGCCAAAGGAAGAAGTTCGCAACACTGCATCACGCGTTTTAATAGAAGTGTCTTCCAAAATGGTTGATGTGGAATACGATCGCGGTATCTATACGTCGCTACTTGAATACTACGAAGGCAATTTCCGTGATGAAAAGAAGAAGCTTAGCAAGGAGGACATAAAGCTCTTGGAAGATATCATCCGTGAATATAGGCGCATGGGATTTGATCTTCAAGAAAAAGATCAGAAGCAGCTTAAGACGTGGCTGAAGCGTGCGTCTAAACTTGGCGAAGAATTTAGAAAGAATATCAATGACTACCAAGACTATATTCTCTGCACACGCGAAGAGTTAGATGGCCTTGCTGATCGCGTGATTGACTCACTTCCTAAAGATAAGTCGGGTAAGTATATGGTTACCCTTCAGTATCCGCATATCGGGCCTTTCATGCAGTTTGCCAAGAATAGGAAGAAGCGCGAAGAACTTGCAGTTAAAAATCTTCGTAAAGGTGGTGCTAAGAATTTAAAGCTCATTAAGGAACTAGTCGAAATTCGCAAGCAGTTCTCTTCACTTTTAGGATATGCGACCTACGCCCATTTCAAGACTGAAAATCGTATGGCCAAGAAAGGGGAGATCGCTGAAAAGTTTCAAAATGATCTCTTGAAAAAGCTTATCTTGCCTGCCAAGAAAGATACGGACATGCTCCGCGCGCACGCGAAGACACTTGGTATAGATACGCTTGAGCACTATGACCTAGCATTTGTGGCAAATGACCTGCAGCAAAAGCTCTATGGGGTAGACCCAGAAGCAATCCGTGCTTATTTCCCGCTTGAGCATGTTATGAAGCAGATGTTCACTCTTTTCGGAAAGATGTTTGGAATAACGTTTGAACAAAAAGAATGGAAAACCTGGCACAAGGATGTCCGTGTCTATGAAGTAAAGAATAAGGATAAGTCGCTGGTGGGGTATATGCTTTTTGATCTTTTTCCGCGTCCAGGAAAATATGGCCATGCATGTTGTATAGATATTGTGATCAGCCGAGAAACAGCTTGGAATGCAGATACGATGATTGCGCCAGTAACGACAATGGTGTGTAATTTCCCTTATCCGACTAAGAAACTGCCGTCACTTATTTCTATCGGTGAAGTAGAAACGTTATTCCATGAGTTTGGTCATGGGCTTCATATGACGCTTTCACAGACGCGCTATGAATCACAAAGCAGCGCGCATGTGGCATGGGATTTTATCGAGACGCCGTCCCAGATGATGGAGAATTGGGTGTGGAATGATGAAATGTTGAAGAAGCTCTCCAAGCACTACGCGACAGGAAAATCTCTTCCTCGCGATATGAGGCAAAGAATCATTTCCAGTAAGAAGTTTTTAAGTGGTTACTATACTATGCGCCAGCTCATTATGGGAAAGCTCGATATGGATTATCATCTTGGGAAAATCGAGAATCCTCAGGAAGCATATCGGCAGATGGTGAAATTATATTCAGGAATAGAACTCCCCCACAAGGATTCACTTTTTCCTGCAAGCTTCGGGCATATTGGAGGCGGGTATGATGCCGGATACTACTCTTATCTCTGGGCACTTGTATACGCACAGGACGCTTTCTCCTTATTTGAAAAGGATGGAATTACTAATCCGGAAGTTGGCATGCATTGGCGCAGGGAAGTGTTAGAAAAAGGTTCATCAATAGACGAGCTTGAGCTTATGAAAAAATTCCTTGGTCGTAAGCCGTCTAATGCTGCGTTCTTGAAAGAGCTAGGAGTGAAATAAGGAGAATCATAAAAAAGAGCGGCCGGAAGGCCGCTCTGAAGGGTTCGGTTCCCCTTGAAGAAACTTGCAAGAAACTTCGGGATTGCCAAACCACCTGAAATGGTCTCCAACCTTGGTTGATGCAACTTTGTTAGGCCGGTAAGCTGTACAAGATATGCAGGGAGGGAGTGGGTTGCGTCCACGTCTCCAGGAGCCAAGGTCAGAGAACCATATTCTACTCTTCTTTTAAAACTAGCGCAATTGGAAAAAATATGGTACTATGCTAGGCACCTAAACGGCAATGCCGTTTTCTTATTTTATGCAGCAAGAAATTCGAAATATCGCTATTATCGCCCACGTAGACCATGGAAAGACCACGCTTACCGATGCGCTTATGCAGCAGTGTGGAGTGGGAGTAGAAGGTCAGACTATGGATTCCAATCCTATGGAAAAGGAGCGCGGCATTACTATTACCGCCAAGAATACTTCTGTTCCGTACAAGGGAGTAAAAATTAACATTCTCGATACGCCAGGTCACGCGGACTTTGGTTCGGAAGTGGAGCGCGTGTTGCGTTCAATCGACTGTGTGCTTCTTGTGGTGGATGCTCAAGAAGGGCCAATGCCACAGACTCGTTTCGTACTTAAGAAGTCTCTTGAACTTGGCCTTAAGCCGATTGTGGTTATTAACAAAATTGATAAGCCAGCCTCTGATCCTACGCGTGTACATGATGAAGTCTTCGAACTTTTTATGGAGCTTGGGGCAAATGACGAGCAGTTGGATTTTACCACTGTCTACGCCATTGGACGTCAGGGAGTCGCAATGAGAAAGCTTGATGACGAGCGTAAGGATCTCACGCCGCTTCTTGATATTATTTTGGAAAAAGTTCCTCGCGCTACGGGAGATATGACAAAGCCAGTTGTTGCCCAGGCCTTCAATCTTGCGTATGACAACTTCCTTGGCCGCATGGCTGTGGTCCGTGTGTACGATGGAACCTTGAAAGTGGGTGAAGAGTTTATTGTAAAAAAGTCCGATGGAAGTTCTTCCAAGTCTAAGGTAACGAAAATTTTCACCTTTAATGGTATTAATCGTATGGATGTACCTGAGGTTATTGCGGGTGACATTGCGATGATTGCCGGTTTTCCAGATATTTATATTGGAGATACCTTCGTGAAGAATGCTGAGCAGGAAGCCATGGAGGCGATTCATATTGATGAACCAACTATTGCGCTAAATTTCTTGGTAAACGATTCTCCATTTGCCGGGAAGGAAGGTAAATTCGTAACCGGACGTCAAATTCGTGACCGTCTCGAAAAGGAACTTGAAATTAACGTAGGGCTTAAGGTTGATTTTGATACCGATAAGTATTTGGTATATGGGCGTGGCGAGCTTCACATTGGTGTGCTTTTGGAAACTATGCGCCGCGAGGGATATGAACTTCAAGTGTCGCAGCCACAAGTTATTTTCCATGAACATGATGGCGTGAAGGAAGAGCCGTACGAGGAACTTGTTATCGATGTGCCGGTAGAATCAGCTGGAGCTGTTATGGAAAAGCTTGGACGTCGCAAGGCAACCATTCTTGATATGAGCGAGAAGCATGGAGTTAATCGCATCAAGGCAGAAATCCCTATGCGCGGACTCCTTGGCTATAGAGGGGAATTTGTTATCGATACAAAAGGGCTCGGTATTCTTTCGGCTCGTTACTTGAAGTTTGGTCCCTATGCAGGCCCAATTCAGCGCCGTTTAGTAGGTTCTATGACTTCTATGGCAACAGGGAAGGCGCTTGCGTTTTCACTTTGGAATTTGCAGGATCGTGGAACTATTTATATTCAGCCAACCACGGAAGTGTATGAAGGTATGGTGATTGGAAACACATCCAAAGGCGAAGAAATGATTGTGAATCCCACAAAAGGCAAGCAGCTTTCAAACATGCGTTCATCAGGAGCTGATGAAGCAATCGTTCTTACTCCTCCATGGGAAATTACCATTGAACGTGGACTGGAAATCATGAATGCCGATGAGTATTTGGAGGTGACTCCAAAATCCGTTCGACTTCGCAAACAGCTTTTGACCGAAACCGATCGCGCGAAAGCGGGACGTAAGGTCAATCTCTAACATGAACTCAATTATTCATACTGCTCGCCAGAGAAAGGTGGTAACCATTATAGTGGTAGGGCTTCTTGTATGTGTGGTTGCATACGGATATCGCTGTGTGGGAAGAAAGATATGCGGAGCAACGATTCTTGATCAGACAGTAAGAAGCGAGGCAAGTATTGTAGCTCCAAATGGAGTTAAACTTTCTTTGGAAATTGCAGATACGCCGGAGTCTCGCGAGCAGGGTTTATCAGATCGCAACGGTATCCATGACAATGATGGCATGCTCTTTGTATTTGATGAGCCGGGAAAGTATGCATTTTGGATGAAAGACATGTATTTCCCTATTGATATGGTATGGGTGAATGAAGATGGTGTCGTGGTACATGTAGAAAATAATGTAAGTCCTGATACCTATTTTCTTTCAAAGCCTCCGCGGGTATTTGTAAATGGCCCTCAGGCAAGCTATGTATTGGAATTAAAAGCAGGGGAAGCTGAAAAGGATGGCATGTATTTGGGTACCCATCTTATATTTGAATAATGAAAAAGCTCTCCGGTAGGAGGGCTTTTTCATATATGTCTTTGTCTGTAAGCCGAATTCTGTTTTTGTGTAGACATGTATCTTGTCCCGCCATTGCTGTCGAGATCTAGCGACACTCCTTAGTATTGCTAATAAGGCACGGTCTTGCACACGCGTATGTATTTAGCCGTTTCAGCCGGACTGAACCGGATCGTTTCTGTTCGCAACACGGTGGTCACCCACGACGGGCGTTACCCGCTACGTTTCCACAGTGAAGTGGTGTGTGTTCGGACTTTCCTCACCGTTTCCGGCGCGTCTACCCAACAAAGAACTTTTTTAGTATACCATATATTACAAAAAAATCAAGTTTGTGCTATACTATGAAAACGATGATTCTCAGAAACTCAGCAATTCTTGCTTTTTTTTCCATACTCTCACTTCTTCTTGGTGTTTTACGAGACCGCCTGCTTGCTACCATTGTAGGCGTAGGACCGGTGCTTGATGTGTATAATGCTGCTTTCCGTATCCCCGATCTCGTCTATGGAATTCTTCTGTCGTTTGTCTCAGCGGCAATTGTTGTGCCATTCATCACAAGTGAAGTGCATGCCTCCGATCATGATGGACTGGAGAAGAAGATGAATTCGCTTTTGTTTTTCTTTGCTGGAACGCAGATCGTTTTGCTTTCGCTTATGGCGATAGTGCTTCCGTATGTTACGCAGTATATTGTGCCTGGGTTTGATGCTTCTCAAACCACGCTCTATGTCACTGCAACGCGACTTCTTCTTATTCAGCCGCTTCTTCTTGGCATTTCCATGCTCATTTCCTGCATTGCTCAGGTCAAGCATAAGTTTGTATTGTATTCTGTTGCACCTCTTTTATATACAGCGTGCATCATCATTTCCATTCCATTTCTATATCCAACATACGGACTCCTCGGAATTATTGGAGGGGTGGTTATTGGAGCCATTATACATTTTACGGTCCAGTCATATACATGGATCACTTCGGGTATGGTACTCAACTCTTCCAAGTTTTCCTGGAGTATTGTGCGAGAGCATCTTCACTTTGCTATTCCTCGTTCAGGTTCCCATATTACGGGGCAAGTGCGAAATCTTATTTTTGCTACGGTAGCTACCAGTATGGGGGTAGGGGTGCTCTCCATATATGTATTTGCACAACGCATTATCGATGCCTTCATTCAGGTGTTAGTGCAGAGTGTTTCAAGCGCTTCTGTTCCCATTTTAGCCAAGCACCATGCGCATAATGAAGAAAAAGAATATTCTACGGTTCTTTTGAAGGTAATTGGAGGTATCGTTGGTCTTTCCTTTGTAATGCAAATTGCGAGCCTCTTGTTCGGAAATTTCATTGTCACGACGCTCTATGGTCATAGCGCTTTTAGGGGGGATATTGAACACCTTTTTATTCTTTTGGTTTGGTCCTTGCCGCTATATGCAATCAATAGTTATTTGGCAAATGCTTTTTCCGGGAGAGATACACGAAGTCTTTTTTATGCAAATTTTATGGCAACGCTCTTCACTATTGCAGTGTTATATCTTACCGCCAAAGAGGGGATTGTTGCTTTTGCTTATGCAACGTGGACACTCGGTATAAGCTATCTCTTGCTCATTCTGTATTTCTATAGTAGAAAGAGGAGACTTTCGAGTGCGTCTTAAGAGTATGAATATCCGCAATTTCTCCATTATCGCCCATATTGACCATGGTAAATCAACGCTTGCCGACCGCATGCTTGAAATGACGCAGACGGTGGACAAGCGTCACATGAAAGAGCAAGTGCTTGATAGCATGGAACTTGAACGTGAGCGCGGCATTACCATCAAAATGACTCCCGTGCGCATGCAGTACAAAAGTGAAGCCGGTGAGGACTTTATTTTAAACCTGATCGACACCCCTGGACATATTGATTTTTCTTATGAAGTGTCACGTTCGCTTCGCGCGGTGGAAGGGGCGATACTCCTTGTAGATGCGACGCAGGGTGTGCAAGCACAAACGATGACCACGCTTGAAATGGCACAGGCTGCTGGACTTACTATCATTCCGGTGGTGAATAAAATTGACAGTCCGCTTGCCCGTGCAGAGGATGTGAAGGAAGAAATTATGAAGCTTCTTAATTGTTCATACGATGATATTATGGCGGTGTCGGGGAAAACCGGAGAAGGAGTAAAGGCATTATTTGAAACAATCATTGCGCGCGTACCAGCTCCAGTCCCTCATACGGTTGCCAATAAATCTGCCCGTGCGCTTATTTTTGATTTCGAATATTCCAATCATCAGGGAGTAATTCTGTACGTGCGTGTACTTGATGGTGCGGTAAAACGAGACGATGAGTTGGTATTTCTCCAGTCCAAACATCGCTTCATTGTGCGTGAAGTAGGAACATTTGCTCCGGAAAAACGTGAGGCAAAAGAAATAACTGGCGGCTCTATTGGCTATATCGTAACAGGGATCAAGGAGCCGGGCATTGCGCGCGTAGGAGATACGGTGACAACATTTGCTCATCCACTTCAAGCATTCCCTGGATATGCTGAACCGGTACCGTTGGTATTTGCGTCCATTTATCCGGAAACGCAAGATGAATTTGATGATTTGCGAGCAAGCCTTTCCAAGCTTAAACTCTCCGACTCATCATTAACTTTTGAAGAAGAAGCGTCCGGTGCATTGGGGCGCGGATTTCGTTGCGGGTTCCTGGGAATGCTTCACTTGGAAATTGTAACGGAGCGTTTGCGTCGCGAATTTGATCAGGAGCTTGTAATTACCACACCATCCATTACGTATGAGGTAACGCTTAAAGGAGGGGAGAAAGAAATGATTTATAGTCCTATTCATTTTCCTGATCATGGGCAATATGTATCCGTACGTGAGCCGTGGATTATTATGACCATCATTACTCCGCACGAGTACGTGAGTCCTTTGATGCAAATTCTTCACAAGCATGAAGGCGAGGTGAAGGATATGCAGGATTGGGGTCATGAACGCGTAGAGATGATTGTGGATATGCCGCTTCGTGAACTTATGCGCAACTTTTTTGACGAGGTAAAATCAGGTACTTCAGGGTACGCGTCTATTGCGTATAAACCAGCTGAGATGAAACCAGCTCAAGTGACGCGGCTTGATATTTATGTGGCTGAAGAGCGCGTGGCTCCGTTTTCTCGCGTGGTCCCAGAATTTCGTGCCTATGAAGAAGGCGAGGAAGCCGTTGTTAAGCTTGAGAAGATTCTCCCGGCTGAACTTTTTCGTGTAAAGATTCAAGCGTATGTCAAAGGGCGCATTATTGCATCCCGCTCAATTGCACCAATGAAGAAAGATGTGACTGGCTATTTGTATGGAGGAGATATTACGCGCAAAATGAAGCTTCGTGAAAAGCAAAAGCGCGGCAAGGAGCGCATGCAGCGTGAAGGAAAGGTAAACATTTCCCACGATACGTTTTTGGGAATGATTAAGAATGATTAATAACTAAAACCGCCCCTCCGGGCGGTTTTAGTTATGCGATAAGAGAAATGAGGGAGAAGCTAACCATGCCGATGATTGCAATCACCGAGATAATGGTCCACAGCTTCATCACTCGCTTTTTGGTCTTTCCTGTGTACATGCTTTTGGTTTAGGGCTATCTAAAGTACACTTATCTTACCTCATTCATGCGCGAATATCAACAGAAGCATACAATAGAAACGGCGCTTTATTCTCGTGTGACTATTGTCATTCTTTTTTTGCTTATTGTTATCCTTTTGCGGTCTATTATGGAATTGAATGATAAGCGTCTGGCTGTGAAAAAGCTCAAGGAAGATTCTGCACAAGAACGGCAGGATTTGCAAACTAAAGTGGAAAAGGCAAAGGAAAAGACTGCAGCTATTGCTACTCCGCGAGGCTTTGAGGAGTATGTTCGCACTACCTATCCCGTCGTGCAAGAAGGGGAAGGGGTAATTGTTATCTATGATGGTGACGCAAGTCCCGTGGCTCCGGTAAAGGCGGATATGACTATTTGGGAACGCCTCCAAATCTATTTGCAGAGTATTTTTGCCAAAACTTAAAACGTGAGTATACTGCATAAGTAAGAAACATCTAAAGAAAATAGTATGCAACCAACTACAAAAAATATCGAAATCTACAGTACGCCGACTTGCCATTTTTGTCATATGGCTAAGGATTGGCTTACCGCCAAAGGTATTCCTTATACCGACTATAATGTAGCGGCGGATATGGAAAAGCGAAAGGAAATGGTGGAGATTACCGGACAGCTCGGTGTGCCGGTCATTAAGATTGAAAATGATGTCATGATTGGATTTAATCCAGATCATATGGCTCAATTGCTTGGAGTTGCTGTATAACACCTTTTTGAATAAAAGTACAAAAGCCGCCCCGGGGTGGTTTTTGTACTTTTAGAAATGCAGGCTAACTTTGTTTGACAATTCTAGTAAAATAATGCAGAGTACTGACCAGGTGACATTTGTACACACGCGTACAATGTTAAGTAAAATCGGTCATTCATTTCCCATGAAAGGAATCATTCCATGTCGCTTCCCGACCTCACCAAGTTGGAGCTGCTGGTTCGTCTCACAAAGGAGGCCGCCACCGCCGAAGAGGAGGCGGACCTTGCTCAACGTGAAGCTGACAACAAGCGGCAGGTAGCAGCGCAGAAGCGGGACGAGGTTCGAAAGCGGGCTTTGGATGCCCTGTCATTCGTTACCTCCTCAGATCCTGCAGCCTTGCGCGCTTCACCTGTGCCGGCGGCGGCACCCATCGTGTCGGTGCCGCCTGAGGTTCGGGATGCTGTGCCTACGCTCCACGTGGTCATGATCCAGACCCTTGATTTCATCCGACCGCTCTCCCCCAAGGATTCTGGAGCCAAGGTGCGCATTAGGACTGCGGCCGAGATGGTCAGAAATGGACAGATTCCCAAGGATGCCTACATGGTTTGGCCCCAAGGCTACCAGAAGAAAAACCCTACCAAGCCGGTGCGAGAGAGCCAGATCAGCCTAGGTCAGAACTATGCCGAGTTCTGCAAGGAAGAGTTCCCTGAATTCCACGACATGACCGTCCTTCAGGAGGCGCTTGGGTGGGGCACAATGAACGATATCGGGAATGGTTGTCGGATGATCCTCCCTGTCATTCATGAAAAGGGCTATTCGAAAGTTCGTTTCCATCTCGTTACTGACCCAACCCATATGAGGCGGGTAAGGTCGGTTTGGAATAAAATCGCTCCAGAGGCATGGCTTGCCTCCTTCTATTCCACCGAAAGAGAGGTTCTGTCCGCGTTTGAGATAAAGCGTCTTGAGCCAGTGAAGCGGTTCGGATACAGGGTGATGCTTCTTTTCAAGCGCAGGATTCGGGTGTAACGGAAGTTTCTTGAGGCGCCATAGTCACGGCGCCTTTTTTGTGCCCCCACCAGGAATCGAACCTAGAACTACTCCTTAGGACGGAGCTGTTATATCCATTTAACTACAGGGGCAATGTAAGAGGATTCTACCATATCCACCTGTAAACTTAGTCGGTACGCTATACTAGCTATATGACAGATTTAACTAATCAGGAGAAGCTCGAAGAGGTGTATCGGCTTACGCTTGAAAACAATCATCTTCTTCATAAGATTCAGACACGGGGCAGAATTACTACGATTTTCCAGATTATTTACTGGCTTGCAATTGTAGGGGCATTGGGAGGTGCATATTTGTACGTTAAGCCTTTTTATGAAGCGCTTCGAAGTGACAACTCTAAAGCAAAAAGTTTCCTTCAGCAATTTGAACAGCTTCGTTCGCAGTTTCCGGAAACCAAGGCTTTTCAGAACCTTTTTCAACAGATTAAGGATGGTTCAGCCACCGAAACCATGCCTACAGATGACACCTCGAGCGTACAGTAATCATCTTCCGAAACGTCTTCATTTGTGTTAGTATAGGTAGCACAAATGCTTGGATAGCTCAGTTGGTAGAGCGCTTCCCTGAAGAGGAATAGGTCCCCAGTTCGAGCCTGGGTCCAAGCACAGAAAAAAGAGAGCACCGAAAGGTGTTTTCTTTTTACGTGCTGACCCAGGCATGGGAAAGGGGTCGGGTGAGAAGTGAGCGAACTCACTTTGCAAGGACGGAGCGCGTCGGCGCGAGGCATGGCGAAAACATTTTTCAGCAGAAAAATAGTTTTGGCAACGGGAGTTTTCCCGTGGCGGAGGAATGGGAACCGCAGCGGTCTCTCAAGCGAACGAATAGTGAGCTGAGCCTTGGTCTAAGCATACCTAAAGTGAATTCATTAATCGGCGGCGAAATAAAACTTGTAGCTGAGCCTGGGTCCATTGCAATTTAATTTTAATAATTAATAATTGTCTATCCAAAAAAGTAATCAAAACAAAATCCGCCAATTGGCGGATTTTGTTTTGATTATATCGATTTGACCTTGAGTTTCGTTTGCCGTGCTTTGTCTACCTTTGGAAGACGGATAATGAGGAGTCCGTGCTTTTCTACAGCTTCTGCTTCTTCTATTTCTACTTCATGAGGAAGGAGGATGGTACGAGAGAATGAGCCCCAGTAAAGTTCCTTGTAGAAGTAATCATCGTGCGTCACTTGCGTATTACCATCACGACGACCTTTAATAGTAACCATATCGCGCGTGATAGAAAGATGAAGATCTTCTGGTTTTACCCCGGCAACCATTGCTTCAATGATAATTTCGTTTGCTGTCTGATATACGTCTACTGAAAGTTCGCCTTCCTCCATATCTACTTCTTCGTCCTCTTCAATAGGAGCCACGTGTTGACGATTTTTTGGAAGAGAAGGCATGTCGGATGCTTTTTTAGCGTGCTTGATTGGCACTTCTTCGACTTCCTCCATCTCTTCTACTTCGGGAGCATAGTCGAGTTCGTCTTCATCGTCTACACTGATCGAACCCGCAAGGCGTTCGAAAAATGATTTCTTTTCTTTAAGCATAATAAAAATTGGTTAGGGGTGTATACAATAAGTATACGACCTCTATGTCAAGAAGACGCAGTACTTATCAACAGGGGACTAAGTAAAAGTAGGGTGTGATCAATTCACATGTACTTTGCTCAATGGTTATTGAGAGGCTAAGTACAATATATAGTGACGTATAGAAGAGTGGTTACTTACCACGCGCTCACGATAAGAAGATCATCGTCTGAGTTCTTTACATACTTCCACAATTCTTCGGTAATGAATGGCATAAACGGATGAAGTGCAATAAGTTGTTCACGTAATAGGGTAAGAAGAAGTGTTTGGGCGCTTTCTTTGTCTGTATTATTTGCAATGCGAACTTTATGGCTTTCAATAATGACGTCGCAGAAGGTTTTCCAGAAATAATTGTAGAGCTTTTCCGAAGCTAGATGAAGGCGATAGTGTTCTATATCTCCGGTAATGTCTTCTTTGGTTGCTTTCCATGCATCATAGAGAGCTTGATCCTCCTGAGAAAGGGAAGCGGGGGAAGTAAGGTCAGCTGTCTTTTCCAGTACAAAACGTGATGCATTCCAGATTTTGTTTGCAAAATTTTTGTATGCCTTCACTTTGTCTTCACCAAGCTTGAGATCATTTCCAGGGCCATTACCTACAAGAAGTGCCATGCGAAGTGCATCGGTGCCGTACTTTGCGGACAAGTCACGAGGGTCAAGTGTATTACCAAGTGATTTGGACATTTTGCGACCTTGCGCATCACGAACAAGGCCGTGCAGATAGACAGACTTAAATGGCACCTGATTAAGAGCATAGGTGCTCATCATAATCATGCGAGCTACCCAAAAGAATAATATGTCATGTCCCGTTTCAAGAAGATCTGTTGGGTGAAAGGTGGCGAGGTCTTGGGTCTTTTCAGGCCAACCAAGGGTTGAAAAAGTCCACATACCAGAAGAAAACCATGTATCAAGTGTATCTTCGTCTTGTACCCATCCTTCACCCTGTGGAGGATTGATATCACAGTAGATTTCGTTACCTTTATACCACACTGGAATACGATGCCCGTACCAGATTTGGCGGGAGATGCACCAGTCATGAAGATTATCGATCCAGTGGAAATATACTTTCTCAAATCGATCCGGCAAAATGGTTACTGATTGGAATTCCACCGCTTTTTTCATAAGCTGCTTGAGCGTGGTGATGGTTCCGAAATGAGTAAACTCCTTATCAACGGCCACAAACCACTGCTTCATGATTTGGGGTTCAATAATACCACCAGAACGGGATGCTGTAGCGATATTGTGCGTATAGTCTTCTATTTTTTCTACAAGGCCTTTCGCTTGCAGTTTTTCTACGATTTTTTCGCGCGCATCTTTTATTTTCATGCCGGCAAATTCTCCGGCCACGGGCAAGAGTTTGCCATATTTGTCGATAATCTGTTCGAAGTCGAGTTTATATTTTTGAGCAAGCTCGAAGTCGACCATTGAGTGCCATGGAGTAATGGTCATGACACCGGTACCAAATTCCATATCAATCGAGGCGTCTTTGATGATGGTTGCCTCAATTGGACCATTGATCCACTCTACGGTAAGCTTTTGTCCGTGTTCATACTCTTTATATCGTGCGTCCTCGGGATGCATTACTACGTATTTGTCGCCGAATTTAGTTTCCGGACGAGCAGTACCAATAGTAAAGGGGCCATATTTGAAATAGTAGAACTTTGTTTTTTCTTCAACATATTCAACTTCGTCGTCCGAAATTACGGTTTGGCCTTTCGGATCCCAGTTCACGATACGATTACCTTGTATGATAAGTCCGTCATCATACATCTTCTTGAACATCGTACGCACGGCAAGATTGCGTTCTTCGTCAATCGTAAATGCAAGACGTGACCAGTCTAAACTGGAGCCTACCGATTTACATTGGGAAATGATAGTGTTCTGACTTGCAACAACAAAGTCATTAACCCTTTTTAGAAATTCCTCACGCCCATAATCATGTCGTGACTTACCTTCTTCTTTTTGAAGCTTCTTTTCCACCACGGACTGGGTAGCAATTGCAGCGTGATCAGTTCCAGGAAGCCAGAGCGTCTTATATCCCTGCATACGCTTGAAGCGAATGATTGCATCTTGAATTGCAAGCATAACCGCATGACCAGAATGAAGCACACCGGTTGCATTAGGGGGAGGAAGAATAATCGTATAAGGTCCTTTTTCTGTGCGCTTGAGATTGTCGGGATTGAAGTAACCGCTGTCTTCCCACATGCTGTAGAGGGATGTTTCCACTTCTTGGGAGTTATAGGGTTTAAGCAACTGTTCTGGAACCTGTTTCATATAAATAGTATCCTACCATTTTTTATTGCTTTTTTCTTGCGTCTGGAATGTGCTCCATAGTATGCTACTTTCCATTATGCCAAAGAAAGAAAGCACTACTACAAAGATGGACAAACAGTCGAAGATTTTAAAGAAAGCATCAGTATCTAAAAAGAAAACACTTGAAAAGCTTTCGCCAAATACTAAGAAGCTTCCAGATCATCACTTCAAGCTTGTGAAAGCAAAACGTGGCCTGGCAGGACTTGGATTATTTGCCGGAGAATCTATCAAGAAAGGGGAAATGATTATTGAATATATCGGGAACATTTTAAATAAGGAAGAAGCAGACAAGAAAGTAAGTAGCCAGTATCTCTTTGAGATTAATCGTAATAAGACAATTGATGGGACACCACGCTTTAATATAGCTCGGTACGCCAATCATTCCTGTGCACCTAATGCTGAGAGTGACGTTAAGAAAGGAAGGGTGTTTATTATCGCAACTAAGAATATCAAGGAAGGAGAAGAGATTGTCTATGATTACGGAGAAGAATTCTGTGAAGAACATATCAAGCCCTATGGCTGTCGATGTGTCGCGAAGAAACATCTCTACGGCATGAAAGGGGTGGAAGAAACAGAAGGAGAGAATTCAAAATAATACATAAGGATGAGGATAAACATTACACCGCGATCATATAATCGCGGTGTAATGTTTTTATTGGAAATTCGTCTTCTACATAGTATTTATGCAAATTCTTCGCATATGCATAAATGAAAGTTGTATGAAAAAATATTTTTCATGAGTTATCCACATGTATAAATATTTTTTCTCTTGTATGTGGTGTATCTGGTGTCATACTTATGTATAGAGAGTAATGATCATGGTCGTGATCATAAAACATATTTATTAATACTCTCTGATTTGCATAATAAAAATATTTTTATGGCAGCAAAGAAGAAAGCAGCAAAGAAGACTTCAAAGAAGAAGGTAGCAAAGAAGTCAGCAAAGAAGACTTCAAAGAAGAAGTCAGCAAAGCGTGCATAGTCATCGCTTGCGAACAAAAACAGCACCACTCCCACGGTGCTGTTTTTGTTTTCCGAAACGTCCTCCGTGTCGTTTGTGATTCTTTTTCTCAGTCTTCAAAAATGATCCTTTTTGTGGTATAATTGATCGACAATGTCAATCTTTTCAAGCCTTTTTCCGGATGGATCCAAAAAGCTCGTTACCACGCTTCAGCCGATCGCAGATCAGGTATTTTCCTTTGAGGAAGAACTCAAATCATTAAGTGATGAGGCTCTTAAAGAGCGAAGTTTGCTGCTCAAGGCAAAACTTACGAAAGGGGTGGAGGGGTTACGTGGAGAAGAGCTTAAGCAAACCGAAAAGAAAGTTCTCGATGAAGCACTCCCGGAAGCGTTTGCGCTTGTCCGTGAAGCTTCTCGAAGAACACTCCATATGATGCATTATAGAGTGCAAGTGATTGGAGGTATTTTGCTGCATCGCGGCCATATTGCGGAAATGCGCACAGGAGAAGGGAAGACGCTCGTTGCAACACTTCCGGCTTATTTGAATGCGTTAACCGGTCGCGGGGTGCATATTGTTACCGTTAACGATTATCTTTCTCGTCGTGACGCGGTATGGATGGGACAAGTGTATGATGCGCTTGGTCTTTCTGTTGCGGTGATTAATCACCAATCTTCATTTACATATGATGCGTCGGCTAAGGTAGAAGAGGGCGAAGAGGAACGCCAAGTCGGGTCGTACCGTGTACTTTATGATTTTCTTAAGTCCTGTTCTCGCAAGGAAGCGTATGCTGCAGATATAACTTATGGTACGAATAACGAATTTGGCTTTGATTATTTGCGCGATAACATCGGGTACAACTCCAATGAAATTGTCCAACATACGCATCACTATGCAATCGTGGATGAAATTGACTCTATTTTGATTGATGAAGCGCGTACTCCGCTTATTATTTCTGCGCCAGCGCAGGAATCAAGCGATATGTATAAGCGCTTTGCGGATCTGGCTGAATCACTTGTAGAAGGTGATGACTATTCTGTAGATGAAAAGCAACGGGCAATTGCCCTCACGGAAGCGGGGATCACCAAAGCAGAAGAAATGTTGGGTGTTTCGAATCTTTATTCGCTTGAAGGCGTGCGTCAGGTGCATCACTTGGAAACTGCCGTAAAGGCAAAAGCTTTGTTCCTTCGTGAACGCGAATACGTAGTGAAGGATGGTGCTGTAATTATTGTGGATGAATTTACGGGGCGCATGCAACCTGGCCGCCGCTGGTCAGATGGACTTCATCAAGCAATTGAGGCAAAAGAAGGGGTAACAATTGAGCAGGAGTCTCGTACGCTTGCTTCCATTACCTTCCAAAATTATTTCCGCTTTTATGAAAAGCTTGCCGGTATGACCGGAACTGCAGAGACATCGAAAGAAGAATTTTATAAAGTATATGGGCTTGAAGTAAGTCCGGTACCAACGCACAACCCTATTCATCGTATTGATCATGAAGACCTCATTTTCCAGACAGAGAAAGGAAAGTGGCAGGCTCTTACCCGCAAGATAAAGGAGCTTCATGAGAAGGGGCAACCGGTCCTCATAGGAACGATTTCTATTGAGAAGAACGAAGAAATTTCCAAGTATTTGGAGCGTGCTGGAGTTCCACATGCAGTACTTAATGCCAAGAATCACGAAAAAGAAGGTGAAATCATTGCCGAAGCCGGCAAGCGCGGAGCGGTGACTATTGCAACCAACATGGCTGGTCGTGGTGTAGACATCAAATTAGGCGGTCCGAACGCAACGGATGCCGAGAAGGAGGATGTGCTTGCGCTTGGAGGTCTTTTTGTTATTGGTACGGAACGTCACGAGGCGCGACGCATTGATAATCAGCTTAGAGGGCGTGCGGGACGTCAGGGGGATGTGGGTGAAACACAGTTTTTTGTCTCGCTTGAAGACGATCTTATGAGGGTGTTTGGTTCTAATAATATCAAGGCTATGATGGGTCGCTTCGGTATTCCTGAAGATGAGCCGGTGACCTCTCGTCTTGTGACACGTGCCCTTGAATCAGCTCAAGAAAAGATTGAAGGTTTCCATTTTGACGCTCGTAAGCATACGCTTCAGTATGACGACGTTCTAAATCATCAGCGTACAAGTATTTATTCGCGCCGCCGCCGCATTCTTTTTGGTGATGAAGGAATTGTGGAAGATACGTTTGCGCATTTGATTGCCCAAAAACCAGAACTTGCTGATACGATCAAATCAAAAGAAGAACAGTACGGCAAAGAGGCGGTGCACAATGTGGTTCGCATTATGATGCTTCAAATTATCGACATGCTGTGGATGGATCATTTGGATGCGATGGAACACTTGCGAAATAGCGTAAATTTGCGTGCCTATGGTCAGCGTGACCCGCTTGTCGAATATAAGAAGGAAGGTCTTCGAGCCTTCAAGTCGCTCGAAGCGACGCTTGCTAACGAACTTATTCTCTTTATTGAAAATATTGACGGATTTTTTGCCGCGCAAGCTGCTCAGAATCAGCACTTTGTGCCTGTAATTCCAAATACTGAAAAGAAAATTGATGAATCGAAAATCGGACGTAATGATCCATGTCCATGCGGCTCTGGTAAGAAATGGAAGAAGTGTGGTGAACTAAATACAGAAGAACATCAGAAAAATATGCAGTCACAAGCTGCGTAACATGTTGCTTGTTTTCAATAAAATAAACAAGGATATCTTTGAGATGCTCCGCGATGGAAGAAAGCGCATTGAAACTCGTGCGGCTACTTCAAAATATAAAAAGATACAAGCAGGGGATATTATGGAGTTTTCTTGTGGCCATGAACGGTTTTCAAGGACGGTAGCGAAGGCTATGCATTTTGATTCTATCGAATCACTTTTAAAAAAGTATAAACCAGAAGATATTAATCCTATACTAAGGACCAAAGAACAAATTACGGAGATGTATTATTCATTTCCTGGATATAAAGACAAAATAGAAAAAGAGGGGATTATTGCAATCGAGTTTACATGAAAAAAAGCGCGACCGAAGTCGCGCTTTCACGTTACGCAGCAGTTGCTTGTGCGTAGAGTGGGGTGGTGTAATACCCTCCCGCATACCCTCTCACTTCACATCCATAGATTTCGAGGAGTCCTTGTGCAGGCGCCCAGACTTCCATGAAATGACGAACAGTTTCTGCCTTCAAAGATCCCACGAGCACTGCTTTCGGAGCAGGGTCCGTCAGCTTGTTTTTCGTGAGAATGAGAGCTGCCCTTCCCATTTCCGCCAGAGCTTCATAAATGGCCATGTGCGGAAGAGAGTAGATGTGCGGCACATGCACATGGCGCAAGTCCGCGATGGTTTGTCGTCCCATCTGCATCTTGGGCGAAGCATGGATGATTCGACGCATGCGCCGAATAGCTCCGTGAAGGGTGACAAGCGGAACCTTCAGCTCTTGCGCTAAGTGAGCGTGACCAAGCCACTTTATTTGGGCAGGGGTGACACCTGGACACAAACCTTTCTCCGCATCAAAGCGGCAATGGTCTCGCGCTGCGATAACCAAGTGCATTTCTGAAGGGTCTTTTTTCTTCAAAAGCGCATAGATTTGGCCAAGCGAACTTGCTTCCCAAAAATCAGCAGGGGGTTTACCGAAGCCGAAATCGAGCTCGCGATGATGATCTACAAGCCGGTGAAGGCCGTCACCTAAAAATTCTCGTGGCTCGCACTCCACGCATACAACCATGACGCCCTTTTCAAGGGGGATTGGGTCTGCTTCATAGCACGTGCGTGGAGTAACGCGAGTTCCCTCGCGAGTAGCGAATGAATACCGCATCTTCATTTCCTGAAGAACGATTTCAATTTCGTCCATTTCAGCGTCTTGTGCGCCGAGGACGAAATGAAAGGTCTCAGGTTTATTCTCCGGAAGGCGAAGCGGCAGGGGAGGAAGAATAATTCTACCAGTCTCCATCTGTAAACTCCTCTTAAGGTGGGGGTTGATTGAACGAACTTCTTATTACCGCATTTTGAGCACAACAAAAACACTCCCGTGTTTTGCCAAAGTTGCGTTGTAATTCTGTTTTTCAGACGAACAAAGGTGTCATAATCTTACAAGATTCAATGTGATACAATGGTTTTATATGAAAGACCTCATCAAGCCGCTCATTGTCAAGCTGCTCACGTGGGAAGCCAAACTGGTTTTGGCAAAGCATAAGCCCTTCATTATCGGAGTGACAGGAAATTTAGGAAAAACGTCCACAAAAGATGCAATCTATGCAGTCCTTAAGGATCATGTACATGTGCGCCGAAGTGAAAAAAGTTTAAATAGTGAATTCGGGGTCCCGCTTACCATTTTGGGGGAAAAGTCAGGGTGGGGGAATCCTATCTCATGGCTTTTTATTCTTGCTCGCGGCTTAGCGGTTTCTTTTGATAAAGAATATCCAAGCTACCTTGTTCTTGAGATTGGTGCGGACAGGCCAGGGGATATCAAATCTATTACTGCGTGGGTAAAGCCAGACATTACGGTAGTAACCCAATTTGGGCAAGTTCCTGTTCATATTGAATTCTTTGAAAGCAGGGATGCTATTGTTGAAGAAAAAGGATATTTGGTTTCCGCCCTTAAAGAAACTGGTGTATTTATTTTTAATGCTGATGATCATGATGCTGCGCGTCTTTGGGAAAAGACCACTGCTCGCAAAGTGAGTGTTGGAATTCATGAGAGCGCCGACGTGAAGGCAGGAAATGTTCGCTTGTACGGTTCCCCGCTTCAAGGGACGGAAGCTGATATTACAATTGACGGATCAACACATCATTTAGTGTTGCCAGAAGTGATCGGTAAGTCGCCTGTGTACTCTGCGCTTCCCGCTCTTGCGGTGGTACGCGAACTCAATATTTCTCTTGAGGTAGCTTGTGCCGCGCTTCGTGATGCCGAAAAACCAAAGGGACGCATGCGGTTACTTCCGGGTATGAATGGTTCAGTGATAATTGATGACACCTATAATGCTTCTCCGAAAGCAACCGAACACGGCTTAAAGACACTCGGTGAAATAGAAACTACTGGTCGTAAAATTGCTGTTTTGGGCGATATGCTTGAGCTTGGTAAATATACACGCGATGAGCATTATAAAATTGGCCAAATTGTAGCGAAGCATGCGCATAAGCTTTATACAGTTGGTATACG
The DNA here is from genome assembly GCA_029288775.1 of Candidatus Nomurabacteria bacterium. Lineage (GTDB taxonomy): Bacteria > Patescibacteriota > Minisyncoccia > Phycocordibacterales > UBA5272 > UBA11704. The sequence continues at coordinate 106,336 of JARIGQ010000001.1, forward strand.
TGCGCGCATTACGGCAGAAGGCGCATTAGACGAAGGCATGCTCGATGAAAATATTATGCAATGTGATACTTCAATTGAAGCGGGTCATGAATTGGTAAAGACAGTGGGCATGGGAGACGTGATATATATGAAAGGTTCCCAAGGCGTGCGCATGGAGCGTGCTGTAAAGATGATCTTGGCCGAAACTCATGACCCAAGCCATTATTTAGTCCGCCAGGAAAAGCAGTGGACCTCTCGCTAGGAAATAAGTATCTCCTTTGTTATGGAGCATCTCTCGCTCATCAACGTAGTACTTCTACGTTTTCTTCGCTCATTTCTCCACGCTTCGGATCTATCTTATCTCCTTGCAAGATGAATACACATTACAATTGTATGTAAGTTGACTTTCTCGCCATCCGTCTTAGGATAGGACTAGTTCGTTACTTTACAGGAAAGGGGCCCCACATGGGTCACAATCATGATCACGGGCATACGCATGCTCATGGAGCACTATGCGGTCATAATCACGCAGAGCAGAAAGTTCCTGCACAAAAGAATTACAAGTTGTACATGAAGGTTGGTCATTGGGGTTCCCTGGCCGCACTTTTAGGTGCGGTTATCATGTATTTTGCAGGAACTCATCTTTCTGCAAATGACTGGATTCATTACCTCACCGATAACCTCTACGCCTATGTGCTTGCGTACTTTGCTCATAAGTGCTCGGAGGATCTGCTTTCGGAAAAACAGTTTGACCACTACACAAGTTGGATCAATTCTTGGATGCTTCTCCTGGGAACCGTTATCATGGCGGGGGAAATTCTTTTTAAGGAGCATTCACGTGGTAATCCACTCGCGACGTCGCTCATGGGAGTTGTGCTGTTTATGTGCAGTCATTTTCAGCACAAGCTTCTTCATACGGCGCACGGACATGAAGATCACGGCCCGACGGGATTGTCTGGGTTTAAGACCACGGACCAGCATGCCAAGATTGATCGGTTGATCGGTCTCGTTGTGATATTCGTTCCGGGGTGGATTCACTTTGAGCTGCCCTGGTACGAGAAGGTTGATGTTTGGAGTTCCTGGAGTATTGTTGTGTATTTAAGTGGAACGGTGTCAGTAAATCTCTGGCATCAATTTCACGGCAGACACCCTGTTCATGCACATTGAAAAAGCGCGCCCGCGGGCGCGCTTTCCTTTTGACTTGTGTCGTAAACAGTTGTTTGTTTACATCTGTTTCGGTATGTCTTCCCGCCGGTAGAGTCGGTAATCCCGAAACACCTGCTCGGTTTCCCGGTAATAGACCCTTCTCCTTATGTATTCCGGAAGGCGAGATCCAAGTGCAAACGTCTTGGTGAACTCAAGGTTCATTACACCTTCCGGCATGCTGTACAAGAAGGTTGCTTTGTGCGCAGTTCTTGCAACCGCGACTTCTACCGGCGCTGCCTCGAGAATGGTCTGGAACGACATCCGCACTCTGCGGCCCATTGTGACGCTTCCGTCCGGGAGTTCGAATATGGGCGCGTCAAAGCTTATGACATCGTATTCTTTTTCTCCTTCTATCCAGTTGCGTTCATAACTTCCGTCAGGGGTTCCGGTTGTACGAACAAGCACCCTAATTCCCTCCGAAAACCAAAACTCATCTCCAATGCGGGTGTAAGAAAAGGTTTCTCTTAGTTTCACCCCAAGCTCAGAATTTTCGGTATGGTTGTACACCTCGTAGGTAGCAGTTTCCCTGTCTTCTTTTAAGGTGGGAGGAGGGTTGTATTCAACCGCTCCATGCGCACCGAGCGGGGCGACACTGGCCAAGGTTAAGAATGCTCGTCTGTCCATGCTCTCTCCTCTGTAAAGTGGTTAGTGATAGAACGGAATGGAGTAATACTATTCCTTTCTTCTCCAAAGCGCAAATGCTGAAACTTTCCTCTAAATATGCTATAGTTTCGCTACTTTGGCCTTATCGTCTAACGGTTAGGACGGTACCCTCTCACGGTACAAATCCGGGTTCGATTCCCGGTAAGGTCACAAAATACAAAAGCACCTGCGTTGGTGCTTTTGTATTTTGTGACCCCAAACGGGAGGGAAGGGGTCGGGAAAACGGGAGTTTTACCATGGCGGAAAACAGCGAACGAAGTGAGTGTTAGAAACCTAAGGGTTTCTAAGCCAGCTTTGCTGGCCGGTAAAGGTTACTGTCTAAAATTTCTTACACACAAAAACTTTTCCTTATGCTAAAAATAGGGACGCCTATTACCCTTCTAATTCCTTTTTCATCTCATGGAATTGTTCTTTGGTAATTTCTCCTTTGGCGTAGCGTTCTTTGATGATATCCATTGCGTTCTCATGGCGCCAAGAATGTGTCCAAGGAACGTGAATACGCTCATTACGTAACACTTTGATTACTACTAAGATAAAGAACAACCAGAAAAATGCCATAAAAATGGTCCCAATTGCGTGGAAAGGGGAGAACCCATATACATAATCATGCCCGTACATCATATAAAGTAATGGTTAGGAATAATATTCTAAGTATGTCTTGAGGTGGAGAGGAGTCAAGCGGTAAGAACCCCATCTTTTCCCCGTCATCTTTCATAGCAACAATTGCCATGAAAGAAGTAAAGCTTTCTTTAGACAGCGACAAGCTCCAGGGGGTATATGCCAACCTTATCAAGATCTACCATACCAAAGAGGAGTTTGTTTTAGATTTTCTCGCCAACTACCAGGATTCGGAAGTGCTTTCCGTGCGCCTGGTGGTCAATCCTCATCACTTGAAGCGCATGGTAGCTGCCCTTCAGGAAAACCTAGTAAAACACGAAGAAGAGTTCGGGAATTTGACTGCGGCAGATGCCCCAAAACCTCCCGTGGGCTTCTCTATTGCTTAAAAGTATGACATTTTTCCAAATACCCTTTACAAACTATCGAACTATCGCGTCATAAAGTAGTTCGAAAAAGCCTTATGTTACAAGCATTTTTTATGGCACTCATAGCATTTTCTTTTATTTTCTCTCTTGACAAGAGGTCTTAGAAGTGCTATAATGACAACACAATAGTGAAGTAGTCAATACCATCAGTAAATAGAGCTTTATAAGTAATATTTAGTGTTGGTGTTTTTATTTTTCACTCACTATTTCCAGACCACGGACTGTTTGCGGAGCACAACCGCACTACCATGACAAAATACATCTATAAGGTTACTCAGATTCTCGCGTTTGTGCCATTTATGGCTATACCGAGCGTCTCATTAGCCTCACATATCGGCTCACTCGACACTACTTCTGTAACCAAGGAGGAGGTCTCGATTGATGACATTCGTAAGGAGCGTGCCGATGCGATCGATCAGTATTTCCATGATCGCTCGATGCCGCTTGAAGGTACAGGAATGACCTTCGTGCTCGTAGCTGAAAAGTATGGTCTTGATTGGTCACTTCTTCCGGCTATTGCTGTGCGTGAATCTTCAGGGGGTAAAGCTGCTTGCGGTCATAATCCATTCGGTTGGGGATCCTGTAAGCTTCATAACTTCGTAAGTTACGAACAGGCTATCGAAGCTCTAGGTAAGAACTTAGGTGGAGCAAGCGAAAAGACTGCACGATATTACGCCGGCAAGTCTACGAAGGATAAGCTTTACTACTACAACGGTACCGTAGTTCCTACGTATCCAGATGAGGTTATGGCTATCATGGATAAAATCGAAAGCACTTCTACAAATAGCGAGATCACTATGAAGTAACCTTCATACATCTCGTACCTTTCGGGGGAAACCTCTCAAGGTAGCTCAAAACCAGGGCCATATATCAAACAACAAAAGCACGCCGCAAGGCGTGCTTTTGTTTCGTATGGGTATATACTTTCTACTGAGGTTCTTTCCTCGAAGGAGAAGGCTCATGATTCTGTTATGGATAAATCCGTGGAACGCGGCATGGTGGTTTAATTTCACAACGCTCGTCGCCGAGAACGCTTCGAAGGCAATGGTTTCAGGCCGGACTCCTGTTCTTCGTGACCGCGACCGTTAAGAGCTGATCGAGCTCTTGTGTTACTTCGGAAAAGTAAGCCCGATAGGGTTTGCTTTTTCTTTGTGCTTATTCTTTCTTTTTGTCCATATCTCGAATAAATGGAAGCTTCATGAAAATGAAGTACACCACAAAGAGAATGAGAATGAAGTTGATAATAGCCGAAAGAAGTGCACCCCACCCAAACACGATGTTGGTAAAAGGAACTTTGTAAACCAAGCTGTTTAAATTACCTGCGGCCCCGGTGATAACTCCTATTAAGGGATTGAAGAAATTAGTGACGATAGCATTTACTAAATTGGTAACCGCTCCACCTACAATGATACCGATGGCTAATCCCATAACACCTTTTTCTCGTATAAAAGTTGAGAAGTCCCGCAATGATTGTTTCATAGACGTTTTATTTACGTGTGGTTGTTCCAGACGTTACATCACCCCATCTGACACTTGCGATGAGATCAGTGAAGTCGGAACGCTTTTTAAGATCTGTCTCTCCATTATAGGTGACGGTAAATAAAATCACATTTCCTTTATAGGTGGTTGCAAGGGAGGTTCCTTGATAGAGTCCGTCCCAGGTATAGAGCAGCGCAGGCTGATTTCCTACTGTTGTAGTCCCAGGAGTCGCCGTCTTGCTTAGATTGAAGTTAGCATAAGGAGAACTGCGCACCCAAGAAAGAAGGGTGGGTGAGGAGGAGGTACCCATACCGTTGTACATGCCAATGGTGATAGCGGTCGGCCCTTCGCCGTCTTTAGGAATGGTGGCTCCTTTTTCAAGTAAGGTAACGATGGTACCACTTTGAGCTCCCTGTGCTTTGGTTTCGGTCAGTTTGTAGGTATCTGGGTAGGAGAATGAAACTCCATAAGTTGTATTGGAATAGGTATGCAAGACGACATCTTGTTTTTTCATGAAAAGATACCAGCTTACATATGCAAGCAAAAGAAGCAAAAGGACAATGGCCAGGGTGTAGAGATGTCTCATTTTCATAGGGTCTATGACGAAGGTTTGTACAGTATATTGCAAAACCGCTGCTTCGCACACTGGGAAATAGCTGAAAGATTTCTATACCCTATACGTTTTCTATTACAGAGGGACCAGAGGCTTTTTCATACGTATCTATGAAGAATGCTCTATGCAACGCACGGCTTTCCCCAAAGCAATTATCAGCTTATAGGCAATTATCAACTTTACAGTATGATTAAGAAATACATGTTAGGCGTTCTCGTTGCTTTGTCGCTTCCACTTGCGGCCTATGCAGCGACGCCTGTTCTCAATGTTTCCGGCAATGGCGATAACAATAACGTAACAGTCACTGTTTCAGGTGGAGAGCCAAATGCCCAAGTGGATCTCTTCTATAATCCGACGTCTGCAGGCGTGGTGCAGCGTCTAAGCGTTGGACGCACAGATGAAAACGGATACTGGTCCGGAACGGTTAGTTCCAACGTAAATGGTATTCCTTGGAATACTCCCGTGTATGTTCAGGTGGGAGGGTATCAGTCCCTTCCTTCTACGTGGTCCGCATCAGGAAACAGCACAGGTTCTACTGGGTCCGTTGGCTTTAGCCAAATGTCTCCTTCGTTTGATGTTGGTCAAAACGGAAGTGTGACCCTATCGGGAGGTAATGGAACCTACTATGTTTCCTCTAACTCAAATGCCTCTGGTGTTTCAGCGATAATTACAGGTAATACCCTTATGCTCCATGGAGCACAGCAGGGTACTGCTAACATTGTTGTATGTTCGACTGGTGGAGGATGTGGAACCATTACAGCAAATGTAAATAACAGCGGTTCTACCAACTCTACTTCAAATAACACATCGTTTTCGTCTCCTACGCTCAGCCAGTCTTCACTTAATGTGAATGCAAATGGGCAGGGATCGATTATGCTCTCTGGAGGCACTGGCCCATACATGATTATGGTTCCATCGGGTTCAGGAATTTCTACCACACTTATAGGTAATACTCTGTATGTAAATGGTGGATCTTCTACTGGAATGAATACTATTCAGGTATGTTCTCAAAACGGAACTACCTATAATGGTGGATGTACATCTCTTCCAGTGAACGTGATGGCAAGCGGAGCAACAAACACCTCCACTAATACTTCTTCAATGGGAAATGGAACTTCAGGAACATTTGGTCTTGCTATTCCAGTGACTCCCGGTCAGTCTACTCAGGTAATGCTCACTGGTGGCACAGGATCGTATTATCTTCAGTCTCCAGTAGCAACTCCGGCAACAGCTTCATTAAGCGGTAACACCCTTACACTTATCGGTGGATCAAATGCCGGCACGGGCACCGTAACGGTATGTTCTACAGGAGGGTCATGTCTTCCAATCTCGTTTGCTGTAGGTTCTAATACTACAGGCATCGGAGGAGGATATCTCTTTATGAACGACATGTGGCTTGGCATGACAAGTACAGACGTTATGGAACTCCAGACTCGTCTGGCTGCGGAAGGCTACTTCCAGGCAGCTCCAACAGGGTACTTCGGACCTATCACTGTGGCTGCAGTTCAGTCATATCAGGCAGCTCATGGAATCTCAGCTACAGGCTACGTTGGACCACTCACTCGCGCAGCACTTAATCAATAAGGGCTGCGACCAGACAAGGGTAAAAAACACGGAATAGATTCCGTGTTTTTTATTTCAAACGGAGAAGAAGGGGATTCAGTTACAAAAACTTCTCCTCGCAAGCTCGTCGATAAAAAGTTTTGCGACCCCTCTTCGAATCCTCGCAAACCAAGCAGCGGGTTTGCTTTCCATAAACCACAGTAAACTAAAACAGAGAGAAAGAACCTCTCTGTTTTACTTTGGGCGGAGAAGGAGGGATTCGAACCCTCGAACAGGTTGCCCCGTTGCTTGATTTCGAGTCAAGTGCCTTCAACCACTCAGCCACTCCTCCTTCTTTTCTTTTTGCGGAGACGATGGGATTCGAACCCATGAGGGAGGTTAATCCCTGCCTCGTTAGCAGTGAGGTGCCTTCGACCAGCTCAGCCACATCTCCAATCTCTCTTGGGCTAGCTTTTATACTACTGCGGAGCAATATCGCTTATGCCTCTGAGAGATTCTATACTACCATATTTTGTGTTGTGTTTCTAACTTCCTCATATTGTATGATACACTTTTCCTCACTCCATGATAGCTCTCTCTGTTCCCCAAAGAATGCCATCACGTGTCGCTATTTACCTTCTTCTTTCGTCTGTTTTCTGTATTGCTAGCATGGTTTTGGGATATAGTCTTATATATCGAGAAGTCTTTACTATTCATTTCCCGGGACAAGAATTTACACTAAGTTTAGTCTGGCCAGGGCGTCTCCTTTTTCTTTTAGGTTTTTTGTTTTTAGTGCGAAAATACGTGTGGTATTTTACTTTTTCTTTCACGTTTGATGAACATTCTATGTCTACTAGATATGGTCTATTATCTCGCACGAGTAAGACCTTCGACCTAAATAAAATTCAGAACATAGATGTACATCAAAATCTCTTACAGCAAGCGTTTCAACTTGCAAGTGTGAGCATAGCCACATCTTCACCTGATCAAGTAGTTACGTATGGACGAGGGCGTAGTGTATTTATTCCTTCGGCTTTTATGTATCTCTTTCTAGATGATGCTCGAGAACTTGCGGAAAAAGCAATACATACAGGAGCGGTGCAGAAAGTAGAAATTATTAATTGAGTAATGGAACCTCATAGTGATTCCTTAGGCTGGCAGTTACAGGGCAGTTAAAACAATAAGCGCCCCTTGCGGAGAGCTTATTGTTTCTAGGACCCGATTGTCGTTTCGCGCTGCAGCGTCTTTGCAGAGAAGGCTAGAAAATGATAATTAATGGGAGAGTTCTCGATAATTAATTATGAGAAATACCTGCATGGCTTGTGTGGGTGAGCAGTGCATTAGCTTGAGCTTGGGTTATTTTACCTGCAGCTAGATCTACTTGAATACGTGCTTTCTCCTCGCTCTCGTGAAGAGTGTGAAGTGCGCTCATAACATCAGTTACATTCTTTCCGGAGGCGTTAATAATTGCTTCTGGTCGCGTACCTGCATCAAGCTTTGCCTTTACGTCTATTGCATTGAGCTCTAGAATCGACGCAAGATCGGTTGCAAATTGAGTAGTATCTTTTGGATGTAACTTATGGCTAGCATGTATGCTTGTATGGTTTGTAAAGGCTGTCATCCTTTGATCGGCCTGGGCTTGTGTTATTTTCCCCGAAGCTACTTGCGCTGTAAGTTTTGCTTTCATGTCAGCCTGATGGAGGGCAGTAAGCTCTGTTTTAACTTCGGCTTCAGTCTTGCCGGTTGACGTGATTATTTCTGAAGGCTTTGTTCCAGCATCTAGCTTTGCTTTTACGTCTGTAAAGGGTAGCCCAAGAATGGTTGCCAAATCGGTTGCAAATTGAGTGGTGTCTCGAGATCCTTTATGTGCAAAGCTATGTAAGGTTGAGTGTGCAGAAGATGTGCTTGAACTAGTATCGGTGGCGGCAGATACCGTGCCTATAAGCGCTGCGGCTCCCAAGGTGGGAATAAGCGCAAGCGCTGCCAGTTTATTTCTTTGATGTAATTTCATAGGTAAGTGATTTACAAAGGTATAATATTCCTTTGTCTCTTTTAGTACAGAAAGGGGGCCTACTTCTTTCAGAATGTAAGAAATACCGGGTTGTGTTGTACTATGAAAGACGTGGATCAAAGCACACAAAAAGATATTGATCTGGAAATTGTGCGGCGAGTAAAGACAGGAGAGACCGAAGCTTTTGGTGAATTAATGGAACGCTATGAGCATCGACTTTCTCGCTATTTAAGTAGATTTCTTGCCGACAAGGACATGATCGCCGACGTGCTTCAGGACACGCTTGTAAAAGCATACGTGAATATTCAAAGCTTCGATGAAGCATACACGTTCTCTTCGTGGATTTACCGTATCGCGCATAACGAGGCGGTAAATATGATTAAACGTAAGAAAGCAACGCCTTTTTCTTGGTTTGAACCTGAAGCCCTGGTTCCTTATTTTGCCCATCATGATCGTACGGAAAAGGAAGTGGATCAGGAATTTCTCAAGAAGGAGCTCGAGAAGGTGCTCGCTACTTTACCTCCCCATTACAGGGAAATACTTATTCTTTCTTATTATGAAGAACTCTCCTATAAAGAAATTGCTCTTATATTAAGAATACCCGTAGCTTCTGTAGGAGTACGTATTAACCGGGCAAAAAAGAAAGCATTCGAGGAAATACTCGTATCACTTCCACATTTACATGAACACCATTCATAAAGTACACACGGACATATTAAAAAAAATACAAAGCGGCATGTTAAAGCAAAAGCCGAAATGGTATTTTGTACTTCTTACGCTCCTTTGGATGTGCTGCATAGCTTCTGTGTTTCTTATTTTTCTCTATTTGATGAGCTTCGTAGGGCTCGTATTTCATGAACGTCGAATTTTTGAAGCTTTGGCTTTTGGTCCCCAGACTTTTTTTCAAGTCATTCATGGGGTACCTATTTTGCTTGCAGGAGTAATAGTGGCAGTATTTATCCTGCTTCATCTTTTGGTGCGACACTTTGCTTTTGCATATATGCGCCCCGTTATGGGGACTTTGGGTGTCGGGCTTCTTCTTACGCTAAGCATGTTTATTATTCTTTCTCGACTGGATCCTGAAAGGAAAATAGCTCATTTTGGAGAAGGGCACTTTTCCGGCATTATGTATTTTCATAAACAATTTCGCCCTGAAGTTCGGCCTCAAGTTATTCGGGGTACGCTCCAAACCATCAAGCAGAATGAATATTACGTACAAGACGCATCCCTCCACACGTTGGACATTCATACGGACGCCCAGACGCGTTTTCACGAAGCTACGTATGTTCCAGGGGATACAATCATGGTATTTGTTCATCCTGAAAAAGGAGTGTTATATGCTGTAGGTATTCGTAAAGATAATCCAATTACTCACTAAATGTGAAATGTGTATAACCGTATACCCTAGGGTAGGGTGTTGCTATACTAGGGTGAGATTATTAACTAACCGTAATTTTATGAAAAAAATCGCAATTTCAGGAATGCTTGTGCTTGCAGCCCTTGGTGTGGTAAGTGCAAGTGAAGGTACTTCCAGTGAACAAATGCCACCCCTACTTCCCCCAATGATGACCACGGGAAGCTCTACGCTCGATGCGCAGATTAAAACTCTTCGTCAGGGATATGAGACTCAGATCAAGGCTCTTCGCGAAGAATATATGACTAAGCTGAAAGCTTTAGTGGGAGACAAGAAAATGATGATGGGAACGTCTACTCGACCAATGATGAAGGATGGTAAAAATGAAGAAAAGGATGGCAAGGGGCACATGATGGGTTCAGGTTCGTCTACCATGATGATGGGGGACAGAAAGCCTATGCAGCAGGGTGAACGCCATGAAATGAAGCAGGGTGAAGTAGAAGGTGTCTCTACGGAAATGCCGCAAGACAGTAATCTTCCACAGGGTAATGTGGTATGGGGGTTTTTCAAGAAATTTTTAGGAGGTAATTAATTGCTAAAACGTAAGGAGGTCCAAAAAGAGCGCGAGCTCTTTTTGTGTTTAATGGGCCAAGGTAAAAGCATTCACCCTTTGCGCACCAGCTTGAAGGAGTGTAAGCCTTGCTTCTTCAAGCGTAGCTCCTGTTGTAGTTACGTCATCAATAAGGAGAATAGTGGCTCCTTGTATAGGTTGAGCTGAAAAGGATCCTTTTTGGTTAATGCGTCGTAGCTCTTTAGTAGGGCTTGATGCTTGTCGACGAGTGCTTTTTGTTCTTTGTAAAAGGTTGGGTAGTACAGGAAGTGAATAGATTTTTCCTAAGATGAACGCTATTTCCTCAGCATGATTATATCCCCGTACAAGTTTTCGTAAGCGGGTCATCGGAACAGGAACAATACTATACGTTGTTTCCTTAAAGAGCGAGGCGTGGAGTGTGGCAGCATGTAATGTAAGTGGATAAAGCAATTCTTTGCGATGTTTATACTTAATTGCGTGAATTGCCCGCTTAATAAGTGGATCTTTGAAGTCATAGCAACTCGTAATAAACGGTGCGGGAGTGTGTAAGGACTTTCGGGCAAGTGTAAGACACCGTTTGCAAAGCGCTTCATCTTTTTTTCCGCAGCCGAAACACTGAGGAGGAAACAGAATGCGCACAAAAGAATATACCATCCACATATGCGTATAGTGTATGACACAATGCACTATAAGCGCGTGTATACTACAGGTATGTTCCATTTCTTTAAAAAAGAAGAAGTTGGCCAGGCTGTAGGACTTGATATTGGATCTTCTTCAATTAAAGTTGTACAGCTGCGCCGCGAAAAGGAAAAAATCATTCTTGATACGTATGGGGAAATCGCTCTCGGCCCTTATGCAGGCTTAGTAGCAGGTCAAGCGGTGCATCCTGGAGAAGAAAAAATCATTGAAGCAGCCCAGGATCTCTTGAAAGAGGCGAAAGTTACCGCTCGTAATGTGGTAGTTTCGATAGACCCTTCTACTGCGTATGTATCGCTCGTGAAGGTTCCAAAGGTTTCTGATAACGAATTGCGTACCATGATACCGCTTGAAGCTCGTAAATTCATTCCTATACCTCTTACTGAAGTCCAGATGGATTGGTGGCATATTCCAAACACAATTAACATTGAAGCAGAAGAAAAGATGATCAATGTAGTGCTTGCAGCTGTAAAGAATGAAACACTCATGCAGTATGATCGTATTATCAAAAAACTTGAGCTTACTAATGCCGAGTATGAAATTCAAGGATATAGTATGTTGCGCAGTTCGCCTCCACAAACAACTGGAATGGTGCTGTACGTAGATATAGGTGCGCAGTATACGACGCTTTTCCTTGTGCATAATAATACTGTGCTTGATATGCACGTTCTTTCAAGAGGCTCTCAAGAAAGCACCGTTCAGCTGTCTAAGGCTCTTGCGATCACGATTGAAACAGCAGAAGAAGCTAAACGAACATTTGGATATGCGGGGGATAAGTCCAATCCTTATGTGCGAGATGTGATGATGCTCTCTAGTTATCCACTGTTTGGTGAGGTTGCGCGCCTATCGCTTATGTATGAAAGAAAGTATAATCAAACTATCGAAGGAATCATTCTTTCTGGCGGAGGCACACGCGTTCCGGGAGTTATGGATGCGTTCAAAGAAACGGTGCATATTCCAGGAAGAATAGCGCTTCCCTTTGAACAAGTTGATGTTCCACAGTTTCTTCATGAAATGATTGAACGAGTGGGGCCATCATACGCTGTAGCTGTAGGGTGTGCACTTAAGAAGCTGGTTCCATAACATTCATGCCGTTTTCATTTAAACCTAACATCGGTAGCTCTCCTCAAGGCACTTCTTCAGCTCCTGTTGTAGCTACATCCCTTAATCAAGCCCCAGTTTCTTCATTGGGGCTTATGCAGCGTGCCCAACAAGGAAGCTCTTCCATCATAGGTCTTTTTCTTTTCGCCTTATTTGGTCTCACCCTCCTTACTGCTTTAGCTTTGGTGGGGTATATGTACTATTTGAATAAGCAAATTGATACCAAAAAAGCTATGTTGAGCAATTTTGAAAATCAGCTCGGCTCGCTCCAGCTTGAAGACATGCGAAAAGTATCGCGCCGGCTTAAGATTATCGATCAAATTGTAAAAGAATACCCTTCTGTCAATACAGTTTTCAAAATCTTGGAAGAAAGTACAGAAAATCAGATTACGTACAAGCGTTTTAATTTTTCTTATAATGAGAGTGATAAAACATTCGGACTTACGCTTGTTGGTCAGGGGCCTGATTATAAAAGCATTGTACAGCAGGTAGAGACGCTCAAACGTGAGCCGTTTTCTACTTATGTAAGTGGACTTGCTGTTGATAATCTTGCTCCAGATGATAAGGGGAATATTAACTTTAACCTCAAAATGGTCGTAGCCATTAAGGGGCTTTTGCCGGATAACCTGAATCTTACGCAAGGAGCAGCTGAACAGGCGGGTGCAAGCACGCAAACCCAAGTCTCTTCTACGACTGCTTCTTCAACCAAACCTTAATACCATGTCAAAAAAACTTCTTTACGTCTTGCTTGGTTTGGGATCGTTTGTCATCTACTATCAGGGGATTCGTCCTTTGTATTTTGGCGAAGGTGAGATTTGGCAGCCGGCGGCTGGTATTCAATCCCTTCGTGATCTTAACGCAGAGTATGATCAAACCATACAGGAAGCAGAAACACTGAAAGCTCAAGCAGATTCGCTCAAAGCGGACTATACAGCGATTCCGGAAAATCAAGTGAAGGAAATGCAAGTTATGGTTCCGGATTCTGTTGATAAGGTTCGCTTATTAAGCGAAATGAGTAAAGTCCTTACTTCACAGGGATTTTCTTCACAAAGTCTTTCCATAACGGAAGAGGCAGGGGGAACTGATGGAAAAGGCGCATACAGTGTTTCTTTTAATGTGAAGACGACATACCCGCGATTTAAGGAACTCATAGAAACATTTGAAAAAAGCATGCGATTGCTTTCGGTCCGTACGGTGTCATTCACTGCTCCGGAGAAAGAGGGAGACCTTATTTCGTATGATGTTAAATTCATCACCTATTATTTGAAATAACATGCAAGCATTTTTTGTACAAAAGAAAACGGTGATTATCGAGGTTGCTATACTAATAGCGGTCCTTGCTGGAGGATACTATTTGTATACTCAGTTCACTACTCAGGACGTAACAACGGTGGCGGCTTCGCCTAATGAACAACTTCTAGGACAGAATTTTATTATGTTTATAAAGGCTGTGGATCAGGAGAATCTTTCTTTCAAAAATCGAAACTTCTTTGATTCAGAACTTGTGCAGCAGCTTCAGGATTATTCCGAAACTATAGGAATTAATCCCACACGTGGACGAACCGACCCATTTTCACCATATGCTTTTACTGGATCTCTTCGTTAGTCAAAATAAGCTCACGGAATTGGAAGCGAAGGATATTGAGTCCGATCTTTCGGCGCGCGATGACATCATTGTTGATGATCTTCTCTCTGCCAAGCATATTACTGGAGCTGAGATCTTACAGGTGCGTTCGGTTTTATATGGTTTGCCAATTTATGACAAAGATCTTCCTAAAACCCAGGAGCTTGCAAAGTACATTAACGCCACCCAATCCCGGCAATTATTTTCTGTCCCTCTTGAGCTTGTAGATGGCGTACTCTATGTGGGTGTTGTGGATCCCGATCACGCAAATGTGTTGGATAGTTTGCAGTTTCTGTTTGGAACAGATCATCAGGCCTACAAGGTATATCTCATCACGTATGAGGCTTTTAAAAAGCGTTTCGGGGCGACGGCATCATCTTCCTCAGCTGCCTCCTCGCAAAAAGGAACATCTGCTCCAGGAGGGGAAAAAGATTCTCGTGACCAGGTTCCTTCTGATGCTGTAACAGTAACTCCCGATGAGGGTGCACAAACTGTAGAGCGTCTTACGGAAGTAGAAGCAGATTCCGGCAATGTGGATTTGACTGATATTCCAGGGGATTTAAGCGGGGATGTGGCGAGTCTTCCAGTGCCTGAGATTTTCAGTAACATCTTACGATATGCCATTGATAAAGGAGCTTCGGATATTCACCTTGAGCATCAAGGAAGCGCTTTGCGTGCGCGCGTGCGATTGGACGGTCAGCTGGAAACCGTTGTTACACTTCCCGCCAAGATTCATCCAATGCTTGTGGCGCGTATTAAGATTCTCTGCGGGCTTAAGCTTGATGAAAAGCGTAAACCGCAAGACGGCCGTTTTTCGACAAAATTAGAAGATCATAAGGTGGATTATCGTGTATCGACGTTCCCGGGTTACTATGGTGAAAAGGTGGTAATTCGTATTTTGGATAGCTATAAAGGCGTGCGCCCGGTAGAATCTTTGGGTTTCAGCGAACAGCAGCTAAAAGAAATCAAAGAAGCCCTTTCGCGACCATACGGCATCATTCTTATTTCTGGTCCAACGGGATCAGGTAAGACCACTACTTTGTATGCCATGCTCGGCGCAATAGATAAGGAGCATAGAAATGTGGTGTCATTGGAAGATCCGATAGAATATAACGTTCCTTCCATGAACCAGTCCCAAGTATTTCCAGAAATCGGATATACCTTTGCTTCAGGGTTGCGTTCCATTCTGCGCCAAGACCCGGATGTGATTATGGTGGGAGAAATTCGTGATGCGGAAACGGCTTCGCTTGCCATCCAGGCTGCGCTTACGGGGCACTTGGTATTTTCGACCATTCACACCAATACTGCTGTGGGAGTGATTACTCGCCTTATTGATATGGGTATTGAGCCATATCTTATTGCCCCAACGATCAATGTGGCTATCGGGCAGCGTTTGGCACGCCAAATTGCCGAAGGGTGTGCGGAAGAAGTTGAAATGAATGAGGGAATAGAAACAATGATTAAGAAGCAGTTTGAAGATCTTGCAGATGAATATAAATCAAAATTCCCACTCGATAAACCGCTGCATCAAGCGAAGCCAAGCAAGGACTTTCCTACTGGCATGAAAGGGCGAGTGCCGGTTTTTGAGGTGCTTACATTTACTTCAGAAATACAACAGGCTGTACTTCATGCTAAAAGTGAAGAAGAGATTTGGCAGATGGCTCGTAAAAACGGCATGATTACCATGAAAGAAGATGCGATTGTTAAATCGATCAAAGGAATTGTACCGTTTACGGAAATTAATGAGCTTTAATGTGGGTTATTCAATTGTTGTCCTTAGATTGACTGCTATACTTTGTATATGAACTATGAAACCGAGCTTGCTGATTTGATTATCACACTTGTCAAAGAAGGAGGTTCTGATCTTCACCTTACAGTCGGGTCTTTTCCTACGCTTCGTGTCAATAGGGATTTAATCCCGCTTACCCGCAAGCGCGAACTTACGCCTGAAGATACTGCCGGTTTTTTAAGGGTAATGGTAGGTGATAAAGCTTTTACTAATTTTGTGGTTAGTCAGGAAATTGATTTTTCCTATGAGCATGCCAAAGAGTACCGTCTTCGCGGGAATGCGTCTTTTCAGCGAGGATATGTTTCCATTGCGCTTCGACTCATTCCCAAGGTAAGAAGCATATCAGAACTTAATCTTCCTGATCAGGTAGTACAGATTGCCTGTGAACGACAAGGCTTCTTTTTGGTAGTGGGTCCAGTGGGCCAAGGTAAATCCACAACTCTTGCCGCTATGATTGGTCTTATGAATTCGGAGTCCAAGCGGCACATTGTTACTATTGAAGACCCTATTGAATTTCGTTTTGATCAGGATAAATCCCTTATAGAACAACGAGAAGTGGGGGTAGACACTAAAGACTTTTATACCGCCCTCACGCATGCTTTTCGTCAGGATGTGGATGTGCTTATGATTGGAGAAATGCGTGACAAGGAGACAATGGCTGCAGCAGTAACTGCGGCCGAGACAGGGCATTTGGTTATATCCACGCTTCACGCCAACTCTGCTGCGCAAACTGTCGATCGCATTATTGATTCCTTCCCCGCAGATCAACAGGATCAGATTCGTCTGCAACTCGCTTCCTCGCTTCTCGGTATTCTTTCGCAACGGCTTATTCCAAGGATTTCGGGTGGTCTTATTCCCGCCTTTGAACTTCTTTTGAACACTCCTGCTGTATCCAATCTTATCCGTGAACGCCGTACTCATGAATTGGATGTACTTATTGAAACGGGTACACAGGATGGAATGATTGACCTGGATCGCTATTTGGCAGACTTGGTGCGCCGCGGAGAGGTGACCAAGGATGACGCGCTTCAATTTGCCCGCCGACAAAGTATTTTCCAACGTCTTCTGTAATGTATGAATTTTTCTTATTCCGCCATCAACCAGGAAGGAGTTAAGTCGCAAGCAGTTGTCACTGCGGCGTCGGTAGATGAGGCTGTTTCTCTTTTACAGAAAAAAGGTCTCAGTGTCGTCGAGATCAAAGAAAATGAAGAAAGTGGTACACTCGCCTCTTTTTCTCTTTTTAAACCTCAAATCAAAATAAAAGACGTCGTAATCTTTTCTCGTCAAATCGCGACGCTTTTTGAGGCGGGAGTGTCCGCCCTTAAGGCATTTCGCCTGTTGGCAGCAGAAAACGACAACAAAGCTCTCCAGGAGGAACTTACTGGTGTAGCAGATGATATTGAAGCAGGTTTTCCACTTTCCGGAGCGCTTGAAAAGCGTCCAAAGCTTTTTTCTCCTTTTTACGTGAACATGGTTAAAGCGGGAGAAGAAAGCGGTAAGCTCAACGAAACTTTTCTGTACTTGGCAGACTATTTAGATCGTGATTACGAACTTCATCAAAAGATTAAAAAAGCATTGACGTACCCATCTTTTGTGATTGGAACCTTCGTGGTTATTATGATTGCGATGTTTGTGTTTGTTATTCCAAAAATGGCTGCGATGTTTGCCGATAATGATGCAGAACTTCCTCAGGTTACAAAGATAGTGCTTGCGATATCGGATATTTTTGTGAAGTATGGAATCTTTACTTTGCCTGTAATTATTGTCGGAGGGTGGTTTTTCTACCGATGGTCCAAAACGGAATCCGGGCGTGATCAGGTTGATGAAGTAAAATCCAAAATTCCGGTGTTTAAAAATCTCTATCAACGTATTTTCCTCACACGTTTGGCAGATAATATGAACACAATGCTTTCTAGCGGTGTTCCCATTGTAAAGTCCATAGATATCACGGCTGCGGTAGTTGATAATGCCGTCTATGCCAAGCTTCTCAAGCGAGTTTCTCAAAAAGTACAAACTGGTACGGCCTTTTCTAAAGCATTGTATGAAGAACCGCTCGTGCCTAATATTTTGGTTCAAATGGTTAAAATCGGTGAAGAAACAGGTGAGCTTGGGTATATTCTTAAGAATTTGGCTACGTTTTATAAGCGCGAGCTTGATAACGCAATCGATAGCGTTATCGGTCTTATTGAACCTGCCATGATTGTGGGTTTGGGTATTGCAGTAGGTATTTTGGTGGCGTCGGTGCTTCTTCCGATGTACTCCTTGTCTACATCAATTTCCTAAAACCCCCTTATCCACATATCTGCTTGCGCTTTTGAAGGGGAGTACTATACTTAAACTAATCTTTTAAAAAGATAGAATAAAATTATGCTACACACATTTACAAAGAAAGGACTCCGCGGATTCACTCTCATCGAACTTCTCGTTGTGATTGCAATCATCGGTCTCCTGTCAACGGTTATTGCAGGTCCTGTGCAGACGGCTCGTAAGAAGGGACGTGACGCAAAGAAGATTGCTGATATTGAGGCAATGCAAAATGCACTCTCACAATACTCCGAAGATAACTCCGGTACCTATCCTATCAGTATTGACGGACTTGTACCTAAGTACCTTCAGATCTTGCCTCCAAACGCAGCTACAACTACAGTTGCCAAGGACAAGTACATGTACGTTACGTACAAGGACGCAGCAGGTAATATCGTAG
>JARIGQ010000012.1 GCA_029288775.1 Candidatus Nomurabacteria bacterium
TTTTTCATTTGTGCCCGGGAAGAGAGCAAACCGCTTTGCTTTCGTGAGGACTTGAATAGGGGTGGCAAAACTGCTTCGAGCTATGCGAGGCAGTTTTGTGACCAAGGATTTTCCTGTTAGGATAAACCAATTATGCATATCCCTGTCATATTCGAGGATAGCGACATCATCGTGCTCAACAAGCCTTCAGGTGTTGTCGTGCATCCTTTTGATTTCTCCAATGAAGGAACTATTCTAGACTTCCTCCACGAAAATTACCCGGAAACATTTTCCATTACCAATCCAATCACACTTCAAGACGGGAGAACCGTCAATCTGGGTGGTATCGTACACAAATTGGATCGAGACACTTCCGGCGTTCTTGTGATAGCAAAAAATAGAACGTCATTTTCACACCTTAAAGAACACTTTACTTCACATACAATCGCTAAAACCTATATAGCAATTGTTGAAGGGGTATTTGAAAATACGACATTTACTATAAACGCGCCGCTTGGAAGAAACAAAAAAGATTACAAACAATCCATGAACCCTATCAATCCTCGCGGAAAACCTCTGGAGGCTATTACCCATGTACGTGTCATTGAAAGTAATGGAGATTTCTCGTGCGTAGAACTTACCCCTATTACTGGTCGTACACATCAGCTGCGAGCGCATATGTCAGGAAGCGGACACCCCATCGTAGGCGACATTGCCTATGGAAGCACACAAAAAGCAGACAGAATTATGCTTCATGCTTCGTCCTTAACCATACAAGGAAAAAGCGGAGTACAGACCTTTACCGTTCCCTTACCTTCCACCTTTTCATGCGACAATTTTTTGTTCCAGCAGTCATAGGATGCCTCATTGTGGCGATTGGATCATTCTTCGCTCGACATTTTGGTTGGTACAATACTTATTGGTATACCGATGTCATTCTTCACACCATCTCAGGCATATGGCTTGGACTCTTATGGCTTTCCATGAGTACACAAACAAAAAAGTGGTTGCTTGTAATAAGCACAACAAGCTTTGCTACTTTTGGAAGCGTGCTATGGGAATTTTGGGAATATGCCGGATACCTCCTCACGCGATCATCGGTTCCTTTTTATGTACCACAACTCTCAGATACGCTGGGCGATATTTCCTGTGGCATGCTTGGAGGTTGTGCGGTATCTCTGCTTATTGTTGCAATGCTTCCCAAGCAAGTAGATACTGATACGATATGATCCCCTTGTCGATAGTAGCTTCGCTTTTCTTAGGGTATAAAAGTTTACGTTTTACCGATACTGGCGTCATTGCTTTTCTTATCGCCTTTCTTTCCTTCTTCTCATCATGGTTCTATGGCAAACAACCGTGGGTGATAGGTCTTATATACGGGACAGGAATTATCATTTTCACCTTCTGGGCAGCAAGCACGCATCAGATTATTTCTGGTATAGAAGCGGGTACTGTTCATACGTGGAATGCGACCTATTCGGAAGCGTTTGAAAGTTTGCTCGCATACCTTTTCAGTTTCGGTGGAGCGTATTTCGCACCATGGGTAAAGAAGCACCTCATTCCTTCGAAAGCTAAGCAAATATAAAACACGGACCAAGAGTCCGTGTTTTATATGTATGTGCCCCCAGTAGGGATCGAACCTACGACCTGCGGATTAAGAGTCCGATGCTCTACCAGCTGAGCTATAGGGGCAAGTGGGAAATACTATACCACGCAATGAAAAAAAGTTCCAGATATGTTAGCATGTGCATACTTGTATTCAAGAATGACGCAGTGGCGAAGTGGCCTAACGCTGCGGTTTGCAAAACCGCCATTCGCGGGTTCGACTCCCGCCTGCGTCTCCCGTAACTATATCGTTACGCACCTGCCCGGGTGATGGAATGGTAGACATAGAGGACTTAAAATCCTCGGCTGATAATACGGCGTGCGGGTTCGAGTCCCGCCCTGGGCACTAGTTTATGTGACCTGCGTCACATACAGGGACGAGAATAGGGGGTGGCGAAACTGCTTCGAGCTATGCGAGGCAGTTTTGTGACCGAGCCTGCCCTGGGCAGTACTTGTCATTTTACATTTTTGGTGCAACTATTACCTAATCCTAGTTCTTCTTTTCGAAAGGTATAATCATGGCCAAACAAAGTGATGATTCAAAAGTGGTAATTTTTGATGAAAAAGGAAACATAGTCAAGAGCACCACTAAATCTACTCGTGTAAAGACATTTAAAAAAGATCCGCACGCAACGGAGATGTTTGAAACACACAGTATTACCAACAAACGTGTAAAGTTTGTCTGGTACACCGCAACTACCAACCCGCAGAGAATTCTGCTCTTTTTTTCGCTTTTTGTTTGCTTTTTTATTATTGCTTATGCTGTTAGATTTCAAGTGGAAAAGAATAATAAGAAGTATGAAGAAACTGTGCGGACAAGAGTTGCTCGCGGCTGCAAGTATCCGACAATGGTAGTCTATGGTTTGAAGGAGGGTTATCCTATGGACCCAGACGAAGGATGCTCTCCAGAATAAGACGGCTTAAAG
This sequence comes from Candidatus Nomurabacteria bacterium, assembly GCA_029288775.1. GTDB lineage: Bacteria > Patescibacteriota > Minisyncoccia > Phycocordibacterales > UBA5272 > UBA11704. The sequence goes on from JARIGQ010000012.1 coordinate 2,511, forward strand.
GCCGTCTTTTCTGTACTTGCATAAGTACACAATTAATGTCAATATTCTCATAACTTCGTTCTTCGACCTTGGAGGTCTTGATGAAAATACCAAGATATTTAACCCTGAAAGAAATTGGGGTACTGGTACTATTTGCACATGTTCCTGTTTTCTTTTATAACCTGCCGCTTATGGTGAACGTATACCAAAGAGGAGTTTCGTGGGCAGCTTGTCTTGTTAGCTATCTCGGCACACTACTCATGTTTACCTGGAAGATAAACGTGGGTGAGCAGGGATATATATTACTGTTTGGGCACGACACCAAACTCCGTACAGGGCCCGGCCTTTTCCTTGCACCTTCCCTTTTACCATTCTTGAGAGGTTGGGGAATTATCTTTGGGGTTAGTGTTGAATCTGACTCTCCTCAGCATCATGGAAACACAGTAAACGTTCATCATTTCCAGGACCAGCGCGTACCAGCCGTCAGAGTAAACGTTGAATCAGGACACTTGTCAGCTCTTATTGGATTAGCGGCAAGCAATCTGACAATCTGGTTTTTCAATGTCTTCGATCCAAATGGAAAACTAAAATTTGGAAAAATTGGAGGTTACCTCTATTTTGGTTCATGGATATATGTCCTTATGGCAAGGTAATTCAAGTGTCAGAGAATCTTTTTAGCAAGCGCGGTATCGTTAGGACATCGCGCTTTCTTGTTCATGTCCATTGTCATATGTAGGACCTTGGCTATAAACTGTTTATATGTCCTTTCCTCTTACGATCATTCCTCGCGAAGAGTATGAACAACATCCCCTTCTCACCCGCTTACTTGAACTCCATGATGTGCCCGACCATATGTATATAGCAGGAACGTTACCGGAAGTTACTATTGATGAATACGGACGTGCTACACCGCGCATAGTAACCGTTATCGGGTCACGACAACATACAAGCTACGGAAAACTTGCCGTGGAAAAACTTGTCGCTTCCTTACAGGGAGAAAAAGTAATTATCCTTTCCGGACTTGCTCTTGGTATTGATGCACTTTCTCACAAAGCTGCACTTACTCATGGCATGGCTACACTTGCCATTCCTGGAAGTGGTCTTGATACCAAAGTAATTTATCCCAAACACCATTTGCCACTTGCGGAAGAAATAGTAGACCGGGGCGGATGTCTTCTGTCGGAATTTGCACCCGAAATGCAAGCCGCGCAATGGACCTTCCCCGCACGCAATCGTCTCATGGCCGCTCTTTCCGATGCTGTGCTGGTAATAGAGGCCGCAGAAAAATCCGGTACGCTCATTACTGCTCGCCAAGCCTTGGAACTTGGTCGAGATATAGGTGCAGTCCCAGGTGATATTTTCTCTGATGCTGCCAAAGGTACAAACTTGCTTATCAAAGAAGGTGCCTATATGATACGCAACGAAGATGATCTTTTCGATCTTCTTCATCTCAGTAAAAAAGAAAAAGAGCACGCCGTAGAATCTTTTTCGGAACAAGAACGCATTCTTTTAGAGCACTTAAAGGAACCCATAGAAAAGGATATGTTGCTTGTGCAATCCGCCTTACCTATGCAAGACTTTCTCATGGCATTTACCTCGCTTGAAATGAAAGGTTGCATTCAAGAAACATTTGGCGAAGTAAGAAAAGTAGTGTAAGGTACATAAGACTAATGAAACTTTTAATCGTTGAGTCGCCGTCAAAAGCGAAGACAATTGCAAAATACTTAGGAGGCGAATATGAAGTTCGCGCCTCAGTTGGACACATTCGTGATCTTCCTAAGTCCAACAAAAAAGCCATCGACATCGAAGGTGGTTTTGTGCCGCACTATGAAATCTCTCCTGGAAAAGAAAAAGTGGTTCAGGAAATCAAACAATTAGCCAAAAAAGCTGACACCATTCTTCTCGCAACCGACCCCGACCGAGAAGGAGAAGCAATTGCCTGGCATATCAAAGAAGCTATTGATTTGAAGAAGGCAAAGCGCGTTACTTTTCATGAAATCACCGAAAGCGCCATCAAAGAAGCAATCAAGCATCCGCGTGAGATAGACATGAATCTCAAGGAAGCCCAAGAAGCGCGTCGAGTTCTTGACCGTCTAGTGGGTTACGACCTTTCCGGCATTATCTGGAAAAAAGTGCGTTATGGCCTTTCGGCTGGACGCGTACAATCCCCTGCACTCCGTATCGTTATGGAACGCGAGCGCGAAATACGCGCCTTTATTCCTGTGACGTACTATGTCATTGCAGGTGAATGGAAAACCCACGGCCGTGCAAAGGAATCCAAAACCTACACTCTTGGTCTTGAGTGCGACATACAGCCCAAAGAAAAACCAGAAGCCGATCGCATTGTTCGTCTTGGACGTGCGCATGCATGGGAGGTAACCGATTTGGAATCAACAGATGTATCTCGTTCCCCTCGCGCTCCATTTACGACTTCTACTCTTCAACAGACAGCTTCATCTCGCCTTGGCTTTGCCCCTTCACGCACCATGTCGATTGCGCAAAAGCTCTATGAAAAAGGTCTCATCACCTACATGCGCACCGACTCCACCACCCTTTCCAATCAAGCACTTGGAGAAATCGCAACAACCATCGAAGATGTGTTCGGCAAAAACATGCTTGAAGTGCGCACCTATAAAACCAAAGCCAAAAATGCGCAAGAAGCCCACGAAGCCGTGCGCCCAACACACGCAAGTACGCGCTACGCCGGAACAACGGACGATGAAAAGAAGCTCTACTCTCTTATTTGGGAACGCACGATTGCATCTCAAATGAAGGATGCGAAATTGAAGCGCACCAAAGTGACCGCAAATATTATTGGTTCCAAAGAAACCATTCCGGATTTTTCAGTTACAGGCTCTATTGTCACATTCCGCGGATGGCTCGAAGCAGACCCTGAGGCGCGCGGCGAGGATGTTATCTTGCCTGAACTTTCAATTGGCGACCCACTGGATCTTCAAACATTACAAGCAATAGAAAAACAGACCCAACCACCAAGCAGGTACACCGAGGCAGGTCTCATCAAAGAATTGGAAAAGCGCGGTATCGGGCGTCCTTCTACCTATGCGTCCATCATTGGCACCATCGAAGAGCGCGGCTATGTAGAAAAAATAAACAAAGCACTTGTCCCAACGGACACCGGCGAAGTTGTAACTTCTTTCTTAGAAGACAATTTGGGTGAATATATTTCCGACACCTTCACGGCGGACATGGAAGAAAAGCTCGACAAGATAGCAAGCGGTGAAACCACCTACTTGAAAACACTCAAGGATTTTTACGGACCATTCCTTAAAGATGTGAAATCAAAAGAGAAGTTGGAAAAAGCAACCAACTTAGGTGAAGCTCCAGCGGAAATCAAGTGTCCGTTATGTGGAGCACCTATGGTTATCAAGCTTGCCAAGAACGGCAAGTTTTATTCCTGCTCGCGCTATCCAGATTGTATGGGAGCTCGCAAGCTTGATGGCTCGGTAATGGAAGGACCGAAATCCCTAGGAAGAAAATGTCCGAAATGTGGCGATGGTGATTTGATGGAACGCGATGGACGCTACGGCAAATTCATTGCCTGCTCCAACTATCCAAAATGTAAATACATAGAACAAGACGAGGAAGAGCGCAAGAAAAAGCTCACCGGCGTTTCCTGTGGATGGTGTAGTGACGGCGAAATGGAAGAACGTCGTGGAAAGTTTGGCGTATTTTATGCGTGTACCAATTATCCTGATTGTAAGCATGCAATCAAAGCCAAACCAACCGGCAACCGCTGTTCAATCTGTAACGAACTCATGATGGAAGGTACGAAGACGATCCCTGAACGTTGTAGCAATAAAGATTGCCCAATGCATAATCCGCACAAGTTGGACTCAAAGAAGAAATAGTATAGGATAGCGGAAGTGCCGGTGTATTCCGGTTAACCAGCTCTTTCAAAGAGCAAAGGAGAAAACCATGTCCCGTACGCGAGACTTGGTCGAGTTCGCCGCTGGTAACGTACGCGTGCCAGTATACGAACTCACGACTGAAGAACGGATTAATCTTTTTCAAGTAGTGGCGAAGAAACTCACTCGACATTACTCAAGCAAGCGCGGAGGCGCAGCCTTTTTACCATGGGAAAAAGTTACTGTACAAGGAACCTGCCTTAACCGTTTGGATGACACCGGTATCAAGTTACCAAAAAAATGGTATCCCAATGAGGACGGTTACCTTAAAGACATGAGAGTTGTGATTCTTGCAAGAAATATGTTCAATCTTCCGGGTTACAACGTTTACACACATGAACAGTGGCAAAAAGATCGAAAAGTCGGATACTTAAGAATTTGCCTCACCCAAGATGGGAAACTAATGCTGGAGTGGTACGAGGCTCAGGTGGGGAACGACCGATTCTCTGCAGACGTTCGCGAGGCTGAATACGTTCCTGCTTTTAGTCGGGTAGATAATAGTGTTCACGAAAAAATGAAACTCATTCTGGCAAAGAGCCCAAGGGTACTTGATCAATTCATGCAACGCACGCTTAAACTCATCAATACTGAAGCTACCGAACGCGAACATGCAGCGAAACGTGATCGGGAATTATATTGCGAGCTTCGCAGGCTCGGTGAATTCTTCGAAGTCACTCTGGTTTAATCTGTATTCCAAAAGCCGCCCAAGGCGGCTTTTCTTATTTCAGATTTTGTAAAATAGGAATTAGATTTTCAATCACTGGAGCATTGTCTATTGTTGCTAAAGGTGCCCACAAAAAATGATCATGGTCTTGCGATAATCGCACTTCCCCTACGTCACAAACAACTTTGTAATACAACCGTACAATATGCCAGACCTCATCACCTTTCTGATTGAAAGTATCATAGGCATCGAGTAACTCATAGCTTGTAATAGTGAGTCCCACTTCTTCCAGGACCTCTCGACGCAGTGCCTCTTCCAATGTCTCATTCATATCCATTCTGCCGCCTGGAACATCGTATCCGATAACATTTGTATTATCTTCATACTGCGAAGATTCACGAATAATGAGCACTTCCCGTTTGTCATTTACGATGCATGCCTTTGCTGCCACAAAGAGTCGGTCTGCTTTCATACCCTCAGTATACTTGAAAGCCTTATAACAAGGAGGTATAGTGAATAGATGGATACTTCTCCTCAGAGGATTTTCGATTTGCTTCCCAACCTCTCCACAAAAGACAGAGAGCTTATTTCTCGTGCCTGCGACTTTGCCCAAAAAGCCCATAATGGCCAATTGCGCAAATCGGGTGAACCGTACTACAATCACGTCTTTGCAACAGGAGTAAACTTAGCACAACTTAAAATGGATGCCGATACTATTGCCGCAGGTATCATGCATGATGTATTGGAAGACACAGACATCACCGAAGCGGAAATGACCAAAGCATTTGGCGAGCACATCACAAAACTCGTACAAGGCGTTACCAAATTGGGAAAGCTTCGCTATTCCGGAGTAGAGCGCCATGTGGAGTCACTTCGTAAATTCTTCGTCGCTATGGCAGACGATATTCGCGTGGTCGTTATCAAGCTCTGCGATCGATTGCATAATATACAAACGCTACAGTATGTTTCTCCAGAAAAGCAGCATCGTATCGCACTTGAAACAATTGAAATTCACGCGCGTTTAGCCGACCGACTCGGTATGGGGCGCCTCAAAGCAGAATTGGAGGACGCTGCCTTTCCATACGTATATCCTCAGGAATACCACGAAACCTTAGAAATTTTCAAAACGCTTCGCCCGATCTCTGATGAACAACTGGAAAAAGTCGTGGCAAAACTCGAAGAAGAACTTTCAATCTTTGATGTACACATCGAGCGCATCGACTCCCGCATCAAGCACCTCTATTCGCTCTGGCAAAAGCTCAAGCGGTACAGAATGGATCTCAACAAGATCTATGACATCATCGCCCTACGTATCATCGTCCCAACTCCTTCGGACTGTTATCAGGCACTCGGAGTAATTCATGGTTTGTACCGTCCAGTACCGGGGCGTTTCAAAGATTATATTGCCGTACCAAAGCCAAATGGATACCGCTCGCTCCATACCACTATCTTTTCGGGAGACGGCACAACTCTTGAAATCCAAATTCGTACTCGCGAAATGCATGACGAAGCCGAATACGGTATCGCCTCACATTTGGCATACAAGGAAATCGGCAAGAACTTAAGCGAAACAGAAATCCGTCGTCGCCTCGGGTGGACCAAAGACCTCATCGAATGGCAAAAGGACGTGGAGCATCATCAGGAGTTCATGAAGAACCTGCGTACCGACTTCTTTGAAAAGCGTGTATTCGTACTCACTCCAAAAGGAGACGTGATCGATCTTCCGGAAGGATCCACACCGATTGATTTTGCATATGCGGTGCACTCGGACATTGGCGATCATATTGCCGGAGTCAAAGTAAATGGCAAAATGTCACCGCTTGATACCAAGCTTCAAAATCGTGACGTGGTAGAAATAGATGTGAAAGAAAGCGCGTTTCCAAAACGTAAATGGCTTGACTTCACTCGTACGACACTTGCCAAGCGAAAAATACGCCAATACATCCGCGAACATGGAGGGCTTCTTGATAAATTCCTCACCCGCTGATCAATAACTGAAACATTTACAAAGCAAAATTCTTCACGTTATACAGATCGTCATTCTGCTCCTCTGCCTTCACATCATCAAGCGACCGATCATCAATAGCGGCATTGGTCGGTTCATAATCCGGCTCGCCCGTCACTGGAATATCCTCTTCGATTGCTTCACTGGATACTTGTGTTGCAGCGTTATCTACAAACTCTCGCACCTCTTCTTGGCTTGCTTGCGGTTTAAGATGTGTAAGTTCTTCTTCAGTCACCGGACGCACTTCACGCGGACTTGCAGATTGTTCCTTCAATATATCCATATCTTCTTCACGCAGCTTATCGAACATCCCTTTGTGCGTCTTCGCTTCTCCGGCTTTTCGAATCGCCATAGAAAGTGCAAGCAGCTCTTCATGTGAAAAGTAATCAATATAAATGCGCCCACCTCGCTCGCGTGGCTCGATCTGTACGCGCGTACCAAGTGTCTCGGCAAGCCGTTCTTCCATATCTACCACTTCCGGGGTCATGAAGTGATCCTTCTTGCGAACCTTTTCAAATGCAATTCGACGAGCAATTTGTTCTGCTTCTCGCACGGTCATTTTGCGTACCATCATTTCTTTAAACAATGTCATCTGTTCCTGCGGCCGATCGATAAGCATAAGGAGCGGTCGCGTATGCCCTTCGGAAATCTGCCCTTTGGAAAGCGCGTCCAAAATATCCTGCGGAAGCATAAGGATGCGCACCGTATTTGAAACATATTCGCGACTCTTTCCCACCTTGCGTCCCACATCTGCCCACGTAAGTTTGAATTCATCCGCGAGTCGCTGGAAAGATTGCGCGCGTTCAACCGCGTTAAGATCTTCGCGCTGAAGGTTTTCAATGATAGCAAGTTCAAGTTTGGCACGATCATCATCTCCTGTGCGAACAACCACGGGCACCTGAGTAACTCCAGCCATCTTTGAGGCACGCAAACGACGCTCTCCAGCAATCAATTCATATTCCACCTTGATTGACCCATCTTCCCGCTCCGTTTCCTTACGGGACACCACAAGCGGCTGCAGTACGCCATACTGGCGAATACTATCCGAAAGCTCTTTGAGGCGATCCTGGTCAAATTCGCGCCGTGGTTGATACGGGTTCGGTACGATCTTATCTGTCTCAATCCAAAAAATAGAAGTCTCTACGTGTCCCATAGCTCGTGATGAGTATCAGTATATCAGAGAATGAGCACTCGTTTTAGTTAATAGAAAATGCTAGAATTTATTCACAAAAAAGCCGGAGTGGCGGAATGGTAGACGCGCACGACTCAAAATCGTGTATCCTCGGGTGTGAGAGTTCGAGTCTCTCCTCCGGCACATGCATGTGAAAAGCCAGATTTATTTCTGGCTTTTCACATGCACTTTGTTGGTTTTGAAAGCAAGCCACCTGTGTGGTTTGCGGAGACGAAAATACGGGGTCGCGAAACTACTTCGAACAAAGTGAGGAGTTTCGTGACCGAGTCTCTCCTCCGGCACAAATACATAGCAAAGGAGTGCAAATGCACTCCTTTGCTATGTATTTACACACTTTACGAAAGTGAAAAGGTGTAGTAGTATAGTGGTCTGCCGACGTGGCAGCAACGAGGAGTTCTTGAATGCCGAAGAAGATTGAGTTCACGCAAGGAACCGAGGTCAAAGTCCATCCGCAGACGGCCAACTGCCCCATCAAGCTGGGGAGGCTCGCCGCTCGCGCCAAGATGACGCCGGAAGAATTGACCTCTTCGCTCATGAAAGTCATCCACACAGACGAGGATGGCCAGGTTGCCGTCCATCATCCGCGCAAACCGTTCATCGCGCACGCCAAGTTCTTTGCGCACGCACAAGCCTGATCTTCGATCGGCTAACAACAAAAAGCAAGGCCGCCCCATGTGGGGTGGCTTTTTCATTTGTTCTGAATGTTTACAATTTATAAAATACGTGTTACTATAAATCAAATCGTTCACCCGCCATAAACATGGCACCTACTTGGAGACTTTAAAAAAGATGTCTACCTTGCAAACATCAGCCACCGATGCCAGAAACCTTCCGATGGTCCTGGAAATAGCGGAAGCTCTCGGCCGCTGCGAAAACAAGGCCGGGATGACCCGGCTGAGATCTTGCAGGTCCTACCACAAGAGCTCAGATGTACGCCGGAGATGGTGGGCGAAGTGCTCAACCATTTCAAGCATCGCGATCACGCTCGGGTCACCCATGGCAGCAATACCTGGACCATGACCAAAGATGGTGCCGAGCTCTACTCCGAATTGCGCGTATACGTCAGCTAACGCGCAGTCCGCTGCAGTCGCG
>JARIGQ010000003.1 GCA_029288775.1 Candidatus Nomurabacteria bacterium
AGATCACTTTTTCAAGGAAATCAAAAAAGCAATTCCTGAAGTTACTATCTATGGTGATCTCAAAGATCGTCTTCCGAACAATATCAATATTCGCGTGCCTGGCATTCCATCGGATGAAATGATACTTCGCTTGGATGCAAAGGGTTTTGCGGTATCGCATAAGTCTGCTTGTGCTTCCCAGGAGACCGATGGAAGCTATGTACTTGTAGCGCTTGGGGCAAGCGAACAGGAAGCGCTTGAAAATGTTCGCATTACGATGGGGTGCGATACGACCAAAGAGGATATAGATGCACTTGTACAAGCAATTAAGGAGATCAAAGAGAAGTTTGCTCGATAGGGGTTTGTAGTACACTAGAAACTATCATTTACTAACTAATATATTTTATTATTATGTACGAACCAAAAGATTTTTCGCACCTCCTTGGGCTTCAAGGATTTAGCGACACCTTATTGAATAATCACTTCACGCTCTATCAGGGGTACGTGAAGAATACGAATGCTTTGATCGAAAAGTTCAAGTCTATTGATCCTGCATCGGCAGAAGCCGCTGAGCTTCATCGACGATTTGGATGGGAGTGGAACGGCATGCGTCTCCATGAGCTTTATTTTGGCAATATGGTAAAAGGTGGAGTGAATCTAAGCGAGCGTATTCTTAAGCAAAAGATTGATGCAACATGGGGATCGGTAGAGAATTGGCAGAAAGAATTTACCAGCATGGCGGCTATGCGCGGAATCGGCTGGGTTATCTTGGCTCATGATAAAAGAGAAGGAAAGCTTTTCAATGTGTGGATCAATGAGCATGATGCGGGGCACCTAGCGGGAGCAACCCCGCTTCTTGTGATGGATGTGTTTGAACATGCGTTCATGGTTGACTATGGGCTTAAGCGTGCGGATTACATCAACGCCTTCATGGCATCTATTGATTGGCATGCGGTAGAAGAAAGGATATAGGACGCAAAAAACGCACAAATATTACTAAAGTACATAGTAAAAACGGACCTCAAAGGTCCGTTTTTACTTAATGAGCCTTAGTTTTCAAGGCAAAGAGGCACAATATGGTTTCAATACCACTATTTTTCAATGGTTTTTGGAGAAATTTCCCTAAAACGCCTTGAAGAATAAGGGTAAAAAAGTTTGAAATAGTTCATTGACTTCCCATAGTACTTCCGTACAATGGAATGTAACGCTATATCGCTTCGTGCCATATCAACGCAACTCGAAACGCTTAAAAAAGCGTTTTTAATTGTATGCACAAAACTTTGACTTCGAATCGTTTACTCGATACTGCCTTGGCGGGACTAGGTATCGGGTTTGTACTTTTATTCGTTTTATCTACCAACGCTTCGGCTGCTACTGCCTGTAATCTCTCGTTTGGAATGACGACAACTACAGTTGCCGTACAACCTGGGGGAAATCTTACACGGACCGTTACGGTAAAAAATACTGGTGCGGGAATTTGTAAGCAACCAAGCTTCTCTTTGTACTATGCGCCGAATGAAACTTTCGTTTCTGCAACACCTGCTGCGCGAGCTGCGAACTATTATTGGACACTTCCCAGTCTTGGAGCCGGTAAGTCAACGACGGTTACGGTGACGACAAAGCATAATTCTTCTGTTGAAGGTTCAACCATTGATACGGAAGGGTGTGCGACAGCAAACAATGGGCAAGATGCATGTGCAACGTCATCGGTTGCTGTGGGTGCAGGTTCGACTGGTTCGGTGAGTACTCCTTCAGTTCCGACACCAACACCTTCAACTCCGACAACTGATCCAGCAACGACACCTGTTTCTACTCCTACGCCTGCGCCAGTAACTTCGGGCAAGGAACAGGGTATGTGGATTTGGGACTTCCCATCACAGATGTTAAGTTCGACAGCTGATACGAAGCTTAAGACGCTTCAAGCGAAAGGATTCAATACGGTGTATATTACCGTAGACGACTATCTCGACATCGCAAACATGGCAGATGGCTCTGCAAAGACTGCTACAATGAATACTTACTTTAGCAATCTCGCTGCCTTTGTAAAAAAGGCAAATGGGTATGGTATGCAGGTAGATGCTGAAGCCGGATGGCGTGATTGGGCAAAGCAGGAAAATCGCTACAAGGGATTTGCCATCATTGATATGGTAAAGGCGTATAACAGTGCTCATCCAGAAGCCCGTCTTCGTGGATTCGAATACGACGTTGAACCATATCTTCTTCCTGAGTATGAGACCAACAAAGGGCCGGTACTTACTGATTACGTAGCATTTGTCGATCAGTCAGTACAGCGCCTTGTGGGAACGGATATCAAATTCTCAATTACTATTCCGCACTTCTACGATGACGTTGTAGGGTGGACACCTAAGATTACCTACGGTGGAACAACCGATTATACGTACACTATCTTGCTTAAGATTCTGGAAAAGAAACCAGGAAGCGAAATCCTTCTTATGTCCTATCGAAATACCTTCGCTGGATCAAACGGAACACGCGCTGTTTCTGAAACAGAAGTTAAAGAAGCAAGCGGTACGCATACAACGGTAATCGTTGGCCAGGAAACTGGTAACGTAGATCCGGCGTACACGACCTTCTACGGCATGAGTAAGACTGATGTTGCTAATGCAATCTCGACCATCGGTTCTGCATTCTCGTCGTACAGTAACTACGCGGGAACAGCAGTGGACTATCTTGATCCATACATGGCGCTTGGCAATTAACAGCAAGCACTCTATATGTTCTCAAAAAACAAAACCGGCAAAAGCCGGTTTTGTTTTTTTGAGTATATTGTTTGCCGTAGTTGACTTTCTTTTCTTGTTTGTTAGAAATAAGGTATACAGAGACGCCCGCTTATCCACCTTGATTGTCACGACTGCACCACAGAAAACGTTATACTGAAAGAAAGAAAATCCCGTACACGTCTGTAGTACTGAGTATCACATTAGTAACTGAACTTTCGAAACCCATGCCCCCAAATTTCAACAATTTCACAACCAAAGCAAAGGAAGTGATTCGCCGGGCGCATGAACTTGCTATTGAGCGAGGACAGAACCAGGTGAGTCCGCTGCACTTAATGGGTGCGCTTCTTACACAAGAAGAGTCCCTTGTGCATGCTATTTTGGAAAAACTCGATATTGATATCGTACATCTTACTGATTCGATCGTAGATGCAATTGAAGTGCCAGGTGCATCAGCTACGATGAGTCCGTCATATCAGATGTATTTGACACCTGAACTTGCAACGACACTTGAGATGTCGCTTAAGGTTGCGCAAGCGCTTGGAGATGAATTTGTCTCAACCGAGCATCTTTTCCTTGCGCTTTTGGAAGCACAAGGCCAAGTACGCGAAGTATTGGCCCGATTCCGCATCGACAAGGATGCTGCGTATCACACGCTTGAAGAACTTCGTTCGCAGAATATTACTGAAGCTCAAGGTGGAAAGAAAAATAAAGCGCTTGCCAAGTATACGCGCAACTTTACTGAGCTTGCCAAGCAAGACAAACTCGATCCCGTGATTGGCCGTGATGTGGAAATCATGCGCCTTATGCAAATTCTTTCTCGTCGTACCAAGAATAATCCGATTCTGATCGGAGAGGCGGGGGTGGGGAAGACAGCTGTTGTCGAAGGATTGGCTATTCGTATGGCAAAGGGGGATGTGCCAGATTCGCTCAAGGATAAGGAGCTCGTGTCGCTTGATCTCGGTATGCTCATTGCCGGAACCAAATTCCGCGGTGAATTCGAAGAGCGCCTCAAAGCCATCATGAAGGAAATCGAACGGTCGCAAGGCGGCATCATTCTCTTCATTGATGAAATTCACACTATCGTAGGAGCGGGGATGGCAGAAGGAGGGGCTGATGCGGCAAACCTCCTTAAGCCTGCGCTTTCTCGTGGCGAACTTCGTGCAATCGGAGCTACGACGCTTAAGGAATATCAAAAGCATATCGAAAAGGATCCGGCACTTGCACGTCGTTTCCAGCCGGTCTTTGTAGAAGAGCCATCCGAATCAGATGCCCTTGCTATTTTGCGCGGGCTTAAAGAAAAGTATGAACTATTCCACGGGGTGCGCATCACCGATGACGCTCTTGTTTCTGCGGTGAATCTTTCTACCCGTTATATTACGTCGCGATTCCTTCCGGATAAGGCAATTGACCTTATCGATGAAGCGGCTTCTTCGCTTCGTATTGCGCTTGAAAACAAACCACCTATCTTGGATGAAGCTCATCGCAAGATAATGCGTTTGGAAATTGAAAAGGAAGCGCTCACCAAAGAACTCGTGGCTCATGAAGACGATGATGATACGGCAACCGAAAATCGCATTCGTGCAATTGATGAAGAAATTGCAAATGTGAAGGAAAAGACGCGAGAGCTTGAGCTTAAGTGGAAGAATGAAAAGAAAACATTAAGCGAAATTGGAGATATCAAAAAGACGCTCGAAGCGCTTCGTCTTGAATCCGAGAATGCCGAAATGCGCGGTGATCTTACTCGAATCGCGGAGATTCGTTATGGTCAAATTCCTGAACTTACTCGTGAGCTTCAGGAAAAAATGGAAAGACTAAAGAAGCTGCAAAAGACGCGTCGTATTCTCAAGGAAGAAATTACCGAAGAAGAAGTTGCTGCAGTTGTCGCCCGATGGACAGGTATTCCGGTATCTCGCATGCTTGAAGAGGAGGAAGAAAAGCTTGCGCGTATGGAAGACGAACTCGGGAAGCGCGTGGTTGGTCAGCGCGATCCGATTGAAAAGATTTCAGGCGCGGTGCGCCGTTCGCGAGCAGGCATCAATGACCCAGAACGTCCAATTGGTTCATTCCTTTTCCTTGGTCCAACAGGTGTGGGTAAAACCGAGCTCACCAAAGCATTAGCTTCTTTCATGTTCAATGACGAAAAAGCGCTCATCAAGGTTGACATGAGTGAGTACATGGAAAAGCACAGCGTGTCTAAGCTCATTGGTTCACCCCCAGGATATGTCGGGTATGAAGAATCCGGCCAGCTTACAGAAGCGGTACGTCATCGCCCGTATGCTGTCATTCTTTTTGACGAGGTGGAAAAGGCACATCCGGAAGTATTCAACCTCCTCCTTCAAATGCTTGATGAAGGCCGTTTGACTGACTCAAAAGGTCGCGTGGTTAACTTCAAGAACACCATCATCATTATGACTTCCAATATCGGAAGTAACCATATTCAGAAGATGGAGCAGATTGGATTTGCAAATCACAGCGAAGGAAGCGAATATACCCAAGTGAAAGAGCGTGTTATGGATGCGCTTAAGGAATTCTTTAAGCCTGAATTCTTGAATCGTCTTGATGAAACAATTATCTTCGATGTCTTGAACCGCGATCAGGTCAAGCAAATTGTTGGACTCCAAATTAAGCAAATCGCAGACCGTTTGCTCCAGAAGGAAATTGTTCTAGAAGTGTCTGATGATACGGTTGCACACATCGCTGATAAGTCGTTTGACCCTCATTATGGTGCGCGTCCAGTGAAGCGTTATATTCAGACACATATTCTCAACAAGATTGCTGCACTCATGCTTTCTAAGAAGTTTATGAAGGGTGGCATTGCAGAAGTGTCGCTTGATAAGAAAGGGGAGATTGTTATTGAGGCTAAAAAGCCGAAGAAAATTCCAAGCCCAATTCAAAGTGAGGAGCTGGCAAAGAGTAAGTAACAGATACTCTTCAAAAAAGAAAGCACCCTGTGGGTGCTTTCTTTTTTGTCAAAAAATGTTAGAATATTTTTCACTTGCGTCGGTGGTGGAGTGGTCAATCACAACAGACTGTAAATCTGTCGCCCTTCGGGCTTCGCTGGTTCAAATCCAGCCCGGCGCACATGAAAGTAAAAAGACAGCAAGAAGCTGTCTTTTTACTTTTACGATATAAGCCGCTAGATGTGAACAGGGTCGCGAAACTAGTTCGAGCCTTGCGAGGCAGATTTGTGATAATTTCACGCCCGCTCCACCACATTCGCTGTTATACTGCAGTAATGAATATATTACTTATTATCATTGTACTCATTGCGGGTTGGTCCTTGTATGGATATTTTAGCTCTCATGTAGAGCAAGCACAGTACACAGTAGAGAAAAAAGCGAATGGATATGAGATCAGAAAATATCCTTCTCACATTGTAGCTCAGACTACGGTGGATGGTTCGTATGATCAAGCGGTAAGAAACGGCTTTAGTATTGTAGCGAACTATATTTTTGGAGCTAATGAGAAAAAGAACAAAATCGCTATGACCTCCCCGGTTGTAGTGAAGGACACTCCTTCTGAAAAGATTGCCATGACAGCTCCCGTTATGGTTGAAGATGCAAGCAAAGAACGGGTGATTTCTTTTGGCATGCCAAAATCGTATACATTGGACACACTTCCAGTTCCGCTTGACCCGCGTGTAAAAGTGGTGGAAATTCCCGAAAAGAGAGTTGCCGCTATTCGCTTTTCTGGCTATCGCAGCTATGCTCGTGTGCAGCGTATGGAACAAAAGCTCAGTGAATTGCTTGCTCAAGACGGCATTCAAACGACAGGAACACCTTTCTATGCTGGATACAATGCTCCTTGGACGCCTCCATGGATGATGCGCAACGAAGTAATGATTGAACTTCGCTAATACATCTTGTTCTTTTGCTTGATATACTGAATTACCATATATGGCACGTAAACAGAAAGTACAATTGAATTCGGCTGTTGTGCGTGCAGCTACTATCTCAGTACTCATAAGTGCCATTATTTTAGGAGGAGTTTTTTGGTATTCGCATGTGTCTACTCCACAAACCTATTCCAATATTGTTTCTATGGTTGCGGGGGAATCTTCTTCTACTGAAGTTGTTCCACAGTATCCGCCACTTGATCAGAAAGCGTATGATGCTAAGCTTCTTTCACTTGCCAATCTCCCACGCCAAGCTACAAGTACTGCTACCTCCACTGCAACAAGCACTCTTAAAAAATATAAATGGCCTGTACAGAATCTTCCGTATCCTAAAGATGGAGCATTGCTTCCGTTTAATCGAATTGTTGCCTATTACGGTAATTTTTATTCCAAGCAAATGGGAGTACTTGGAGAATATCCACCAGATCAAGTATTGCAAAAGTTGCATTCCGAAGTAGAACACTGGGAGCAAGCAGACCCAAGCACGCCTGTTATTCCTGCGATTCACTATATTGTGACGGTGGCTCAAGGTTCAGCAGGGGCTGACGGCGATTGGACAGCCCGCATGCCAGATGACCAGGTTCAAAAAGCTTTGGAGCTTGGAAAGGAAGCACATGGAGTTGTCTTTTTGGATGTGCAAGCTGGACAAAGCACAATTCAAAAAGAAGTCGCTGCTATTTCGGAGTACTTAAAGCTCCCTCAGGTTCATTTGGGTATTGATCCGGAATTTGCGATGAAAGGTGGACGAAAGCCGGGCGAGTACATCGGCACCCTTGATGCAAGTGAAATTAATGACGTAATTACTATGCTTTCCAAAATAGTAGATGAAAATAATCTGCCACCAAAGGTGCTCGTCGTACATCGTTTTACCGAGAATATGGTTACTCACGCCAATCTCATTAAGCCAACTAAAGAAGTACAAGTGGTAATGACGATGGATGGATGGGGAACGCAGACGCTTAAGACTGGTATTTACAGACAGGTAGTTGCAAGTGAACCGGTGCAATTCACAGGCATCAAACTTTTTTATAAGAACGATTTAAGACCGCCGTCAACCGGTATACTTACTCCGGAAGCGATTCTCAAATGGAGTCCGCAGCCTAGCTACGTACAATATCAATAGGTATACTAAGTGAATGACTCAATCACTTATTCTAGCTGGCGGATGTTTTTGGTGTGTGGAACATGATGTAAAGGAGGCGCCTGGCGTGCTTTCGGTAACCTCAGGATATTCTGGCGGGGAGACCGACAATCCAACGTATGAAAACCATAAGGGGCATCGCGAAGTGGTGCTTGTAGCATATGATGACGAAAAGACTTCCTATAAGAAGTTGTTGCAGTTTTTCATCGACCACATCGATCCAACCGATGACGGTGGACAATTTGCAGATCGCGGCGAGAGCTACCGTACAGCCATTTATTTTGAAAACGACGAAGAGAAAGCAATTGCAGAAGCGGTGCTTACAGAGCTCGATGAATCTCATGTATATGACAAGCCTCATGCAGTGGACGTACTTCCGCGTAAGCCTTTTTACAAAGCTGAAGACTATCATCAGGATTATGCCAATAAAAATCCTACACACTATAATCTCTATCGTGTGGGCTCTGGACGCGAAGCATTTGTAAATCGTACGTGCCAAATTCGTGAAGAGAAGAACATTCCGTGGAAGGAGTAGTATACTAAGAGTATGGATATACAAAAGCGAAAAGAAGCGTTAACTCCCGAAGAAAAGCATGTGCTGTTTGAAGGAGGAACTGAGGTGCCATTCACCGGTGCACTTTTGAATGAGCATCGAAAGGGAAAGTTTGCCTGCAAAGTGTGTGGTACACCTCTATTTTCTTCGGATGCTAAATTCGAATCAGGTTCAGGTTGGCCGTCGTTTGATCAGGCACTTCCAGGAGCAGTTGAATATGTGGAAGATACCTCGCTTGGCATGGTGCGTACCGAAGTGCGCTGTGCGACGTGCCATGCCCATTTAGGACATGTGTTCGATGATGGACCCGCTACCACTGGTAAACGGTACTGCATGAATTCTATCTGCATGGAGTTTGAACCAGAAACTGAGAAAGAGATGTAATAAATCGTAAAGTTACATTGTACTTAGATGTACGCCTCAGGCTTTAGCATATTTCCTATTTTCCTATGACACGTTTTCCCGCAGCGTCTTTTTCTAAAGCCTTTTCCCTTATTAAGACATACAAGATAATTTCCGTGCTTGTGGGAGTTTTTGTCATTGGAGGTGCTTGGTATGCTTTTCATGCTAAAACCGCTTCCGCTTCCGTAATTATTCAGCAGGTAAAAGTGGTACGAGCTCCACTCTCGGTAGATGTGACTGGATCTGGAACTGTTTCGCCTACCAATACGGTTACTCTTAAGGTAAAAGGGTCTGGTGATATTCGTGTTATTTCTGTAAAAGCAGGAGACGTAGTAAAGCAAGGTAAAGCTTTGATTTCTTTGGACGCAACAGATGCTTATCGTGCGCTTCAGACTGCCAAAGTTAATCTTGAAACTGCGCAGCTTGAGTTGGATAAGATCAAAGAGCCAGCAGATACGGTGCAAGTACTTCAGCTTAAAAATCAGATTGCAGACGCGCAGCAGGCAATAAAGGATCAAGATCTCGCAGTAGCAAATGCCAAACGCGTGCTTTTTAATGCGGGTCTTCAAGCCCTTCCTGAGGTACAGATGACAAGCTCACAGCCTCCTACTATCACCGGAAGTTATCTAGGAACCACTGAAGGGCAAATTAAGGTTACAACCTACATGACAGGAGATGGACTTCATTTCTTGGCTACTGGTCTTGCCAATGGACAAGGAGTTGCAAGTCTTACCACACCTCAACCGCTTGGAGACTCTGGGTTATATATCACCTTTGGGACCCTCGATGCTCAGCCTAATTGGATTATTTCCATTCCCAACAAAGCCGCTTCTTCATACCTTTCAGCATATACGTCCTATCAAAACGCACTCGCAACGCGTGATAAGACAGATGCTTCAGAGCAAGGATCATTGGCTCAGCTTCAGGCTCAATTGGACAAGCTTATGGCAGGGGCCGATGCTTTGGATATACGTGCCAAAGAGCTTGCCGTTGCTCAGCGTCAAAACGAAGTGGCCGATGCTCAGGCACAGCTTGCGGACTACACGGTGTTTGCCCCGTTTGATGGTATTATCGCAGGAATCACTGCCGAGGTAGGAGATTCTGTCGGTCCTTCCACGTCACTTGGTACGATTATTACCGACAAAAAAGTTGCCGAAATTTCTTTAAACGAAGCTGATATTTCAAAAGTAAGTGTTGGTCAAAAGGCAACGCTTACTTTTGATGCTCTTCAGGGAGTCAAATTGAAAGGTACCGTAGCCCAGATTGATACCCTCGGCAGCACTACACAAGGTGTAGTAACCTATAAGGTAGAAATTGTATTTGATAATGAGGAAGGAGATATTAAGCCTGGAATGACCGTGAACGCAGATATCGAAATCGATCATAAGGATGACGTGCTTGTCATTCCAAACGAAGCTATCAAAAGGGTCAAAGGAAAAACCTATGTTGAAGTTCCAAGTGGAAGTTCGGCCTCAAGCACAGCGCAGGTGGAGATCACAACGGGACTAAGCAATGATACGCAAACCGAAGTAGTAAGCGGGCTCGATGAGGGAGCGCTCGTCGTCATTCGAAGAAGGACTGTAGCTAGCACCTCGGGAAGTGCACAAGCTCCTTCGCTTATTGGAGGTGGAGGAGGTAATGCTTCTTTTCGCGCTGGTGCCCGAGGCGGGTTCTAGTATGATTGTCTGCAAATCACTTACCAAGGTGTACACAAACGGAGATACGGACACTCCTGTTCTTCACGGTGTGTCTTTTAGTATCAATAAGGGAGAATTTGTTGCTATTATGGGCCCTTCAGGTTCTGGTAAATCAACTATTATGAATATCCTTGGTTTGCTTGATAAGCCAACATCCGGTACCTATCACTTGGACGGAAAAGATGTTTCTTATTTGAGTGATGATGAACAGGCGTATATACGCGCGCAAAAGATAGGATTTGTTTTTCAGTCGTTTAATCTTCTTCCGCGTACGACAGTACTTCGTAATGTTGCTTTGCCGCTTATTTATACTGGTTTTGATCCGCACATACGTGAAGAGAAGGCAAAAGAAGCTCTGCGTGCTTCGGGATTTCCAGAGGATCGCTGGGATCATATGTCCAATCAGCTTTCGGGTGGACAAATTCAGCGTGTGGCAATTGCGCGTGCGCTTGTAAATGATCCTGCCATCATCCTTGCGGATGAACCCACAGGAAATTTGGATACCAAGACTGGAGAAATCGTACTTGCTACTTTCAAGAAGCTTAACAAGGAACAAGGCCGCACGATTATTCTTATTACTCATGAGCCTGATGTCGCCTCACATGCCGATCGTGTTATCCATGTTCGCGACGGACATCTCGTGAGCTAATTACTTATGACTTTTTTAGACACAGCAGAAGAGACCATAGCAGCTCTAACCGCCAACAAGACACGCTCCCTTCTTACGGTGCTTGGTATTGTGATTGGTATTGCTTCGGTAATTGTGGTACTTGCCGTTGGTAATGGCGCCAAAGCAAGCATTGAGTCCCGTATTAGTTCGCTCGGTACGAATCTCTTAACAGTGTCTCCTGGAGGCGGCCAGCGAGGAGGTGGAGCTTCCCAAGGACGAGGATCAGGAAACTCTCTCACACTCGAGGATGCTTCCGCTATTACTTCTTTGACGGAGTATGTTTCTGCTGTGTCCCCTGAGACACAATCGCGTGCACAAGTGGTGGCAACGCCCAATAATACAAATACGACGATTTATGGAGTGACTGATGCGTACACCGACGTGCATTCGATTGACATGGAGGAAGGAAACTTTATAGCTACCGATGAGAGCAATCAGTTTGCTAAAGTGGTAGTGCTTGGACCAACTACCCGCGATGATCTTTTTGGTCAAGGAGCAGATGTAATTGGAGAAAAGGTGCGTATCAATAATCAGGAATTTACGGTAATAGGGGTCACGCTAGCTAAAGGAGGCAGCGGTCTCGGTAATACAGATGATCGTGTCTATATGCCGCTTCTTACTGAACAGCAGTATCTTACAGGGTCTAAGTATCTCTCAACCATTTCTGTGTCGGTAAGCGACGCCTCGAAAATGGCGGATGCGCAGACAGTTATTACCAATCTTCTTCTTCGTAGGCATAAGATACGCGATCCTTCGGCTGCAGATTTTTCTATTTTTAATCAGGCGGATCTTGCTGCAACTGCAAATTCAATCACTGGAACGCTTACGCTTCTTTTGGGTTCAGTGGCCGGAATCTCGCTTGTGGTAGGAGGTATCGGCATTATGAATATGATGCTTACTACCGTACGCGAGCGAACCCGCGAAATCGGCTTGCGTAAAGCAATTGGAGCTCGCAAGCGAGATATTTCATTTCAGTTTCTTTCCGAAGCAATCGCGCTTACTGTCTTTGGGGGTATCATTGGCATTGTTGTCGGGTATATCATATCCAAAGCCTTTACCTTAACTGGCCTTATTGCTACTTCGGTTACACTTGAACCAGTAGTAGTTGCTTTCGGAGTATCTGCGCTTATAGGGATTGTCTTTGGGTATTATCCGGCTAAGAAAGCGGCTGAACTTAATCCTATTGAAGCACTTAGGTATGAATAGGAAAGTGGTATACTTTCTGCATGTCATCTATCTTTTCACAAATTATTGCAGGTGAGATTCCGTGCTATAAGATTTATGAGGATCCAAAGACGATAGCAATTCTCACTATTCGTCCGCACACTAAAGGGCACACCCTCGTTATTCCTAAGGTTGAGGTAGACCATTGGGATGATGTTCCGCCTGAATTTTTTGGTCATATGTGGCAAACTGCACAATTCGTAGCCAAGATGCTCAAAGAAAAGCTTCATCCTGCTCGAGTGGGGATAATGGTAGCTGGATTTGAAGTGCCTCATGCCCATATTCATTTGATTCCCATCAATGAAATGGAAGATCTCTCTATAGGAAAAGCGTATGACGCAACCCAAGAAGAGCTTAAAGAGGTTCATACTATCATTACCTCCTAATATGACCTTTAAAGAACAAGTGTATGATGTAGTGCGTGGTATTCCAGAAGGAACGTTTATGACGTATAAGGAAGTGGCGATAAAAGTCGGCAGGCCTCGCGCCATGCGAGCAGTGGGGATGGTATTAAGTCAGAATTATCATCCTGATGTGCCATGCCATCGCGTCATTCGAAGCGATGGGAAAATGGGTGGATATAATCGGGGAGGGGTCACTAAGAAATTGGAAATCTTGACGCGCGAGGGCGCACTCTAAATATGAATTATCTGCTTTACAGAACGCTTGCTGTACTGGTTGCGAGTTACATTACCAAAGTGGGGGTGCCCATTGTATTTTCATGGCACACCGGATGGACCGCGTTTGTTTTTGCAATTGTCCTTGCAATTATCAACAATACGATTAAGCCAGCCATTGCAGGTATCACGCTTCCGATTACCCTGCTTACGCTTGGAGCTTTCTCATTGGTTGTTAATGGGCTTATGGTAGCTCTCGCAGCTTTTCTGGTTCCGGGGTTTGAAATACCCTCTTTTATCATGGCTATGGTGTTCGCCTCAGTACTTACGTTAGTGAATTGGATTCTTCACGTATTTGAATAATGTAAGATTTGTTACAAAAAGGCGTCTCCTCTTGCGGAAACTCCTTGTTTCTGCGAAGGTGCCATATAACATGGAGGAGACACGTTGCAGCCGCGAAAAGCGGCTGCTTTTTATTGTTCTTCTGCTTCGGTTATCTCCTCCACATCTTCCTGAATTTCATCAATATCTTCCTGCATTTCTTCCACGTCTTCTTGCATTTCATCGATGTCTTCTTGAATTTCGTCGACATCCTCTTGAATTTCTTCCACATCTTCCTGAATTTCATCAATGTCCTTTTCTACATTGGCAAGGGCTCGTGCTTGATGATTCACGCTCATTTGGATAAATATAGAAAGATAAATTGCTTCTAGGGAGACGAGTGTGGTAAGTACGAGAAGTACGCGATCAAGATCTGCTCCAAAGAGTACTAATAAAAACGCACCTATAAAGAAAAGGGTGTGAACAATAACCGACGGTACGGAGCCTATCCACTTCGTCACAAGAAGTGCAAGCTCTTCCGCCTTGGAGAAGGGCGTTTTTGGAGAAGAAACTGCCATATTTCCACTATATCATGGAAGTGCTAGAATGGCCGTGTATGACCACTATTATCCTCATAGTGCTTGCAGTACTCCTTTTAGTCCTAGGAGGGATTGTAGCGCTTGTTGTATCGCTTATTAGGAAAAACACTACCATGGAATCAAAAACCAAAGCCGTTGACGTGTTCGTATATGCCGGAATCTTTATTTCGCTTCTTGTGAGTGTGTCTAATATTGTTCAAATCCTTTTTGCTGCAATTGAACGACGTTTTACTGATGTGCTTGAAGCGGGACAATATATGGATGCATATTCAAGTGATATGCGTATGGCAATCGCATCTTTGATTGTCGCCTTTCCCATTTATTTGGCACTTTCCATGTATGTATCGAAGGATATTAGCAAATTTCATTTCAAACGCGATCTTCTCATACGAAAGCTTTTCGTGTATGTAACACTCTTTGCAACGGCCATTACTGTGCTTGGGGCGCTTGTTGCAACAATTTATACCTATCTAGGCGGAGAGCTTACGGTCCGCTTTGGGCTTAAGGCACTTGCTACTATTCTCGTAGCCGCGCTTGTGGGAGGGTATTATCTGTATGCACTTAAGCGAAATTACACAAAAGAAACCAAGCTTCCTTATCTTTTTGCCGGGGTATCAACAGTGCTTGTGCTTGCAGCGCTTGTGTGGAGCATTTCTATTATCGGTACACCAAAGGAAATGCGGGCCCGACGCATTGATGATACGCGACTTTCGGATATCTCAAGTCTTCAGCAGCAGGTATACAACCATTTTCAGACTACTGATAAGCTCCCGGCTACTTTATCTGAGCTTAATGATGCTTTTCAAGGGTACGCAGTTCCTACAGATCCGATGACAAAGGCGTCCTATGAGTATCGTGTGATTCAGCAGCCAACGATTGCGGTTGATTTTATGACGAAGAAGAAAGTAATGACATCCAACGCCATTTTTGAACTATGTGCTGACTTCGATACGGTACGGGAGACAAATGGAGATGGAAGCCCTTCATATCCTAAGGGTGGCATTGGAACGGACGCTCCGTATCTTGCTTCCAATTACTATTATGAAGGCGATCAGTCACCATTTTGGAATCATGAAGCTGAGCATACATGCTTCAAGCGAGTGATTACTCCAAGCATGTATTACGGACAATAGATTGTACAAAGAGAGACTGTTTAAGGTCTCTTTTTTGCTCGACAAGAAACAGAATTTCACGTAAAGTTAAAAGTACTATGAGCACCTACGACTATCACGCAATCGAGGAATACTGGAAGAAAAAGTGGGATGAGCAGAAGTTGTATACAACAGATATACACAGTTCTCGCCCGAAGCTCTATCTTCTTGTGGAATTTCCTTACCCCTCCGGTGCAGGGCTGCATATGGGGCATATGCGAAGTTATACGGCTATGGACGTGATTGCACGCAAGAAGCGTCGAGAAGGCTATGAAGTACTTTTCCCTATCGGATATGACGCTTTTGGTCTTCCTGCAGAAAATTATGCAATTAAGACTGGTATTCATCCAAAAGTGACTACTCAAGAAAATATTGAAAATTTTCGCAAGCAAATGAAAGCGTGTGGTTTTTCCTTTGATTGGGAACGTGAAATTGATACTACTGATCCGGCATATTACAAGTGGACGCAGTGGATTTTCCTGAAGCTCTATGAAAAGGGGCTAGCGTACAAGCGAGAAATGCCTGTGAATTGGTGTCCAAAAGACAAATGCGTACTTGCCAATGAAGAAGTGGTAGATGGAGCTTGTGAGCGGTGTGGTACGCCGGTTGAAAAGAAAAATAAAAAGCAGTGGATGTTGGCAATTACCAAATATGCGGAACGCCTAGACAAAGATCTGGATGAAACCACTTATTTGGATAAGATAAAAATTCAGCAGCGTAATTGGATTGGACTTTCAACGGGAAGTGAACTTACGTTCACGCTTAAAGCTCAAAATGAAAGTATTCCTTTTGCTATCTTTACTACGCGGGCTGATACTATTTTTGGGTGTACCTATTGTGTACTTGCACCCGAGCACCCACTGGTGGGGCAATTGCTCGATAAGGGATTACTTACCAATAAAGAAGAAGTAGCTCGTTACAAGGAAGATGCCGCGCTTAAACTTGATATTGATCGCTCGGCAGAAGGGAAAGAAAAGACAGGTGTTCGTTTGGAAGGAGTGACGGCAATTAACCCAGCAACACAAGAAGAGGTTCCGGTATTTATTGCTGATTATGTGCTTCCACAATACGGAACCGGAGCAATTATGGCCGTTCCGGCCCATGATGAGCGCGACTACGCGTTTGCTATTCGTTACAATCTTCCAATGAGGGAGGTAACACGGCCATATGTAATTGATCATGTAAATGTTCCACGTGCTGATAAGCCAACCAAAGTAAGACGCAATGTGCATGCAATTGTGCGTGACCCAAAGAATGGAACTTTTCTTATTATTCGGAATTCTATTCACAGGTGGGACACTATTGTTATAGGAGGAGTGGAAGAAGGAGAGGATGTTATAGAAGCAGCAAGACGTGAGCTTCGAGAAGAGACAGGCTATACAGATGTTGAATATGTGAAGACCCTCGGTGATCCTGTTCAGGCAGGTTATTTTGCACCGCATAAGGATGAAAATCGTTTAGCAATTGCAAGCGCGGTATATTTTGAGTTAAAGAGTGACACAAGGGAGCCGATAGCGCTCGATGGTGAAAACGAAGGTAATGAAATTTTGTGGGTGACACCTGAAGAATTTGTTCCAGGAAAGATGATCAATTCGGAGCTTCCATATTGGCTTACGCGGCTAGCAAGCGATAAGCCGGTATTATTTACCCACGAAGGCATTCTTGTAAATTCAGGATCATTTGATGGGCTTTCTGGGGAAGAAGCAAAGAAGAAAATTACGGAAGCACTCGGTGGAAAGGTTGTTGTGAAGTCAAAGCTTCGCGATTGGGTGTTTGCTCGCCAGCGTTATTGGGGGGAACCAACTCCAATTGTGTACGGTGAAGACGGCACCATGTATCCTGTGCATGAGAGTAATTTGCCCATTATTCTTCCTAATGTAGCTAAGTTCGAACCAACAGATAATGGTGAATCACCTCTCTATCAGGTGCCTGAATGGGTAAACGTAAAAGGTTATATTGATGAGCAAGGATACTTCCATGAAGATGCTGCGAAAGAGACTGTATTTAAGCGAGAAACTGATACTATGCCGCAATGGGCAGGTTCTTCATGGTATTTCATGCGTTATATTGACCCCAAGAATGATCACGCGATTGGTGATCCTGCCCTTTTAGGAAAATGGCTTCCAGTGGATTGGTATAACGGTGGCATGGAACACACCACACTTCATCTTTTGTATTCCCGATTTTGGTATAAGTTCCTTTATGACCTTGGTATTGTGCCTACAAGCGAACCATACATGAAGCGTACTTCGCAAGGAATGATTTTGGGGGAAGGTGGAGTGAAGATGAGTAAGTCTTTAGGAAACGTTGTAAGTCCAGATGACATTATCAAAGAATTCGGTGCTGACGTGCTTCGGGTGTATGAAATGTTTATTGGTCCTTTTGATCAATCAGTGGCGTGGGATAGTAAGGCAATCGTCGGTGTAGAGCGATTCTTGGATAAGGTACAGAAGATATGTTCTAAAGTAACGGAAGATGCCGAATCGCTTTCAATTACTCACCAAACAATCAAGAAAGTGACCGAAGGTATTGATGGTATGTTGTTCAATACCTGTGTATCGCAGCTTATGATTTGCGCCAATGAGTATGAAAAGACCAATGAAGTAGCCAAAGCAGACTTTGAGAATTTTGTATGTCTCTTGGCTCCTTTTGCGCCGTTTATTGCAGAAGAGCTTTGGAAAGATCTAGGGCAGACTGTAAGTGTCCACCGGGCTCCATGGCCAGAGTTTGATGAGACAAAGCTTGTTGAATCTACGGTTACTATTGCTATTCAAATAGGTGGCAAACTTCGCGGAACCCTTGTACTTCCTCGAGATATGGCCGAAATGAACGTATTGGATGAGGCGAAAAAGACTGATACGTATCAGAAATATGTAGGGGAAGCGACCCCTAAAAAGGTCATTTTTGTGCCAAATAAGCTCATAAACATCGTAATTTGACGTTTTTGGCAAGTTCTGGTAGAATGAATTACATCTTAATCACACGTATGCCCGGAATTACTTTTAAACCCAAAGCCGTTTCGAAGAAGCTCTTGACCACGCTTAATCCACGAACCCGAGAAATTGTGGTTAATCGCTATGGCTTGGAAAAGGAAGGCCGTATGACCCTTGAAGCTATTGGTAAGACCTACGATATCACTCGTGAGCGCGTTCGCCAGATCGAAAATTTTGCACTTTCAACCATCAAGAAGTCCAAGGAATTTAAAGAACATGCTTTTGTGTTTGATGAACTTAATGCAATTGTAAAAGAGCTCGGAGCTGTGGTTTCAGAGGAACAGCTCATGCGTCATATTTCAAAGGATCCAGTTGTTCAGAATCATATCAATCTTTACCTTGCGCTTGGAGAAGAATTCAAGAAGTACAAGGAAGATGATCGTTTCCATGCACATTTTACAGTAGATGATGTTCATGCAGAAAAGGTACGTCAGGCGCTGCACAAGTTGTATGAATCCATAGACGAGGAAGATCTTGTTTCTGAAGAAGAAATTTTCAATCGCTTTATGAGTCACTTGTCAGGCGTGCTTGATGAGTTCAAGAGCAACAAGGAAGTGATTTATCGTTACCTCGCGCTTTCAAAAGTAATTGGCAAGAATCAGTTGTCAGAATGGGGTCGCACTTCATCTCCTCATGTAAAGGCCCGTGGTATCAAGGATTATGCATATCTTATTATGCGCCGTGCGGGACGCCCGATGCACTTCAAGGAAGTAGCTCAGGAAATCAATAAGACATTTGGCAAAAAGGCTCACGTGGCAACGTGTCATAACGAACTTATCAAGGATCCACGTTTTGTCCTTGTAGGACGCGGTATGTATGGTCTTAAGGATTGGGGACACACCGGAGGAGTTGTTCGTGATGTGATTACTGAAGTTCTCAAGGAGTCAGGCCGTCCGCTTCCAAAGGACGAAATCGTTAAGCGCGTGCTTGCAAAGCGCATTGTTAAGCCAAACACCGTACTCGTAAATCTTCAGAACGCAAAATATTTCCGCAAGGTTTCAGGAGAATATACACTTGCCTAATCCAGGTAAAAGAAAAGCGCCGAGAAACTCGGCGCTTTTCTACTGGTGAATAGTGTGGCGGCTGCTATACTTTAGAGTATGCAACTTTTGATAGATGTAACTCTTACGCTTGTCTACTTCTTCGCTTTCTTGCTTATCTGCGCATGGTCGTGGCGGTTTTGGATGATGTATATCAATCAGAAGTATCTCAATAAGACCAACAACGAATATATCATGCTTGAGATCAGACTCCCGCGTGAAATATTTAAGTCTCCTTTTGCTACCCAAATCGCCCTCACTTCGCTCTTACAGTTAGGAGGATATGGTACGTGGCATGATAAGTACTTCAAAGGTAATCTCCCGATATATTCTTCCCTGGAAATAGCTTCCATTGAAGGGGTGATTCATTTTTACGTGCGCATTCAGCAAAAGTTTCGTCCGCTTGTGGAGTCTAATTTTTATGCGCAATATCCTGGTATCGAAATTGTTGAAGCTGAAGATTATACGCAGCTCATTCGGTATACCCATGACAATGAAAGCAAAGTAGATTTGTGGGGTGCTGGATTTACCTTAGACAAGAAATGGCCGTGGGCAATGAAGAATGACAAAGGGGAGGATTTGAAGATTAAGAATGAAGAGTATAAACCGCCGGCAGATTTTCTTCCTCTTAAAACTTATAATGATTTTGGGCTTACCAATCCTGATGATGAAAAGCAAGTAAATCCGCTCAATCCGCTTATTGAAATGATGGGTACCATGAAAAAAGGCGAGCATATGTGGTTTCAGATTATTCTTCAGGACGAGGGTTTGTATAACGGCAAGAAATTACCTAAACTCTATGTTAACAAAGTCACCCATGAACACTTAAGTCTGTCTGATTTGTCTGAGAAATTTAAGAAACAAGTACGTACCGGTAAATGGATTAAGTCTGGAGATAAAGTGAAAGATGAATATGGTGATACAGTAAAAACATCTGTTCCAAGTGATGATGTTGATGCTGATGGAAAGCCGAAAATGAAAACGGTGGATAAAACGTACAAAGAAGACAAATTGCTTCCTAAAAAGGAAACCGAGCTTACAATGGAAGAAAAGTGGATGGTAGAGGAAGCGAATAAAAAGTTTGGCTCACCTTTGGTGGTGGCAGCAATACGGCTTATCTATATAGCCGATCAAACCAAAGCAAAATTTAATTTTCACAACATTCAAAACATTTTGAGTTTCCCTCGTCCTTATGCAGGAGGTCCTAACAATCTCAGTCCTTCTCGTGTGGTAACGCCATATCCATTTGATTGGCAAAACACGCGAGGTCGGCGCGTACCATGGCGCAAGGAAGAGCTTTTTGAGAGTTATGTGGAACGAGAAGCTTTTTATCCGCATATTACTCCTCGTGACTGGCTTGATAAGCGAGAAGACTTATTCTTTTGGACTTCAACCATGAAAGCGCGCAAAACATGGCGTATGTTCTACGAAGCCTTTTTCCATCCTTTTTCCCATCCTCATTTAGATGAGGTCTCTACCTATAATCTTGAGGAAATAGCGACCCTGTGGCATTTGCCTGGAGCTTCTACTACAACTCCTTCACTTCCACGCATTGATAGCGCCAAAAGCGTCGCTCCAGTCAATCTTCCTCAATAAAGAGTACTATGCATCAGCGAATTCAGATCATAAGCATCGGCACCTTACTTGTAGTTGCTCTTTTTGTTACGCTTTTTGTTACGCGGGCCCCGCGGGAGTTTCCTCTTGGGGCTTCTTTTCAGGTACATGAAGGTGAAAGCTTGGGAAGTATTGGCGAAAGATTAGAAGAGGAACATGTAATTAATTCTGCCCTCGTTTTTAAGGCGTGGGTGTCTATGCTCGGAAAAGATAAAAAGATCGGATTGGGTACCTATCATCTCGATATGAAGCTTTCTATGGCCGGAATAATTGCCAAGCTTACCCGTCTTCCAGACGAGCCACTCCTTTCGGTAACTATACCGGAAGGGTTTACGACGGAAGAAATTGCTGCCGCTTTTCATCAGGGAATTCCGGCGATTTCCGAAGCTCATTTTGTGCAGGTTGTACGAGATGAACAGCTTGATGGTTATTTATTCCCCTCTACCTACTATCCGTTACCGTCTTCTGATGAAGAAACCATTATTGAAAAAATGAAAGCACAATTTGATAAGGAATACGCTTTACATTTTACTCATGCCCCTTATCCAAAATATGTACCTACCCAACAGGCAGTGGTTACACTTGCCTCCATCTTGGAAGGTGAAGCAAAAACAAACGAAGATATGCGCATCGTATCTGGTATTTTACAGAAGCGTTTAGCTTCCGGTATGCGACTTCAGGTGGATGTGGCTCCTGACACCTACAAACAAACGGGACTTCCTGTGATACCTATTGCAAATCCTGGTCTTACGGCAATTGAAGCGGTATTTTATCCAATTACTACACATTACACCTACTACCTTACGGGAAAGGATGGTAAAATGCATTACGCTACCACCTACGAAGAGCATAAGAAAAATATTGCCAAGTATCTCCGCTAGCCATTACAGATAATTCAGTTTAGGAATGAAAGTACATAATTTAGCATTTATCGACACGGAAACTACCGGAACAGATCCTTCTAAGCATGAGATCGTAGAACTTGCATGTATTATTTGCCGACAAGTTGAACGATCGGGACGAGGACCAGCCATTGAAATTATTGAAGAGTGCGAATGGAAAATTAAGCCTAAACATATTGAAACTGCAGATGAGGAAGCGCTACGCATTAACGGCTACAACGAAGTTGATTGGATGTTTGCGGTAGATCTGGAAAAAGCCATGGAAGAATTTGCAAAAAAGACCCAGAGTGCCACATTCATATCTCATAATCTCGTGTTCGATTACGCTTTTATAGAAAAAGCATTTGAAAGCACAGGTGTAGAAAGCCGCATGCATTATGCAAAGTTAGACACCATTTCTATTGCGTTTGCGCGACTCTATGACGCTCCACAAGCGGATAAGTTTTCTTTGCGAGCTTTATGTGAACTTTTGAAGGTAGAAAATCCAAAAGCCCATACTGCTTTGGCGGACACTAAAGCACTTGTTGCGTGCTATAAGAAAATGATGGGTGCGTAAAACCCCGCACGTAGTAGTGCGGGGTTTGATGGCTGCTATCCTTAGCAGCGTTGCAAAGGGACTAAGAGTGGCACAATCTGGCCATTTCCCATCACGGTGTACTGACCTGAAGGAACCCATTCCATACGGCATGAGATGATTCGGCTTTGGGGTGGTGGGTACACGGGACCAACGACAGCTGATCCGTAATAGAGCGGCTGTGGTTGGATGTAGACCGGAGGGGGAAACGCTGGTCGGACGAGCACCGGCGGACCGAAGGTCACATATCCGTGCCGATGGTGTTGCGCAGAGACTTGCGATGTACATGTCGCCAAAGCAAGCACGAAAAAGAACTGTCGTATCATTTCGGAGTCTCCTAGTGGTGTACTATCTGTATCCTATACCCGCTCACCGGCTTTGTAAACTTACTATTCACATGCTAGATTGGCTTTATGAATAAAGGGAAGAAAGTATTTGTTGGCATGTCAGGTGGAGTTGATTCGTCGCTTTCGGCAGCACTTCTTAAGGAACAAGGTTACGATGTAACTGGAGTATTTATTAAAGTGTGGCAGCCGGATTTTATTGAATGTACCTGGAAAGAAGATAGGCTAGATGCAATGCGAGTCGCTTCGGAGTTAGATATTCCTTTTGTGACGCTTGATTTGGAAAAGGAATATAAACAAGGAGTGATTGATTACATGATTGAGGAGTATCGCAGTGGTCGCACACCAAACCCTGACGTAATGTGCAATCGGGAAGTAAAATTTGGCGCCTTTTGGGAATGGGCAGAAGCTCAAGGCGCAGATTATATTGCTACCGGGCATTACGCGGTAACCGACCATAAGCAGCTCTTGATGTCTAAGGATACCAATAAAGATCAGACCTATTTTTTATGGACGCTTACAAGTAAAGACTTAGAACATGTGCTTTTTCCCATTGGACATATGACCAAAGATGAAGTAAGAAATGAAGCACAAAAGAGGAATCTTTATACAAGTTCGAAGAAGGACAGCCAAGGACTTTGTTTTGTAGGCACGATAGATTTAAAGACACTCCTTAAAGAATATATTAAACAAGAAAAAGGAGAGGTGGTGGATGAAACAGGGCGTGTTATCGGACAGCATGAAGGTGCGATATTCTATACCATTGGAGAGCGACACGGATTTACTATTGTTACCACAACAGAAGTCTCTACGCCTTATTATGTAATTGCAAAAGATACTGAAGCTAATAGGCTTGTGGTGTCTCATACCAAGCCTTTATCTTCCGAAGAAGAAATCGTTCTTGAAAAAGTAAGTTTTGTTCAGGAGGAGCCTGGGGAAGGGGTAGTATGTCAGGCGCGAGGACGTTATCGAGCTCCACTTGCTACGGTTACGCTTCACAAAGATAATGAGGTATGGAAGGTTACTCGTAAAGAAGGGGAATTACTTTTTACTTCAGGACAGTCCGTGGTGTTCTATGACGGATCGCAATGTCTTGGCGGGGGAATTATGAAATAGTTTGTACCAAGTTAAGGACAAAAAACATTCCCACTGCTCCAATTACTGTCATGAGTACGGTTGTCCATTTGCTGTGACGGGAATGTGCTTCCGGAAGAATATCCGATGCGCCGATATACAAAAGAAAACCTGCAAAGATTCCAAGGTATATAAGTCCAAAGGCGGAAGAGATGGTAAAGAGAAGCGTTGAGAGGGCACCGAGAATGGGTGCAACTGCATCAGCGATTAAGAACATAAGTGCGCGTACGCGTGAGTTGTTATGCGAGAGCATAAGTGAGACAGTATTGATGCCATCTGAAAAATCATGCGCTAGTACCGCAAAGGCGATAGCTACTCCGGTTGCATGAGAAACTTGAAACGCTAAGCCAATGCCGATACCATCTAAGAAAGAGTGGCCAATAAGCGCAAGTGCCGATCCAACACCAATCGTAGGGTGACGGTGTTCTCCGTATGCATGTTCATGGGTGTGGTGAATAAGAATATATTTTTCTACTACATGAAAAATAAGAAATCCACCAACAAGCGGAACAAAAGCCATGTGGAGATCTACTCCTAAATGGTTGGCTAGTTCAACAATTTCTGGCAAGATATCGAATGAAACTACCGATAAAATTACTCCGGCGGTAAACCCAAGGAGCAAATGGATGCGGGATTGTAATTGAAGCGCAATGAGGCCTCCAATGAGTGTGGCAAGGCTGGTGAGAATAATAAATAATGCAAATGAAGAAAGGTGGAGTTCCATGGCCTTAGTCTATGCAAAATGCGAACTATTTGCAATACACAGGAGACGTGCTACGATGTGGATATATGGCGTTGTACTCAAAAGATGAACTCATAGACATGATTAAAGAAGGGGGTCTTCGTCTCACCGATCATCGTCTCCTTGTGCTAGAAATAGTTTCCAAGCAGAAGCATCCTATTACTGTCTACGAGCTTGTAGACCTTCTTCGCAAGAAAGAAAATATTGATCAAGCAACGGTGTATAGAAATCTAGCCTCGCTCCATGAAGCTGGTCTTTTGCGCCGACTGGATTTCAATCATGGACATGCACATTACGAGCTCGAAACAGGACGGGCTTCACATTCCATTGTATGTAGTAATTGCGAAACAATTGAAAAGGTCGAAGGTATTTCCATTGATGATGTAGTTAAAAAAATGCTTAAGAAATCTAAAAAGTTCAAGGAAACGCGAACTCATTCAATGGAACTATACGGCTTGTGTCGCAGTTGTGCATAGGTATACTGGAGTTATGCTAAAAATTGGAACTAAAGCGCCTACTTTTTCACTTCCTGATCAGGAGGGAAAGATGCATTCGCTTGAGGATTATCTGGGGAAGAAAGTGCTTCTTTATTTTTATCCCAAAGATGATACACCGGGGTGTACCACTGAAGCCTGCAATTTTCGTGATGGATATAAGGAATTTGAAAAGATGGGATTAGTAATTGTAGGAGTGAGCAAGGATAGTGTTACAAGTCATAAGAAGTTTGCTGAAAAATTTGATCTGCCATTCCCGCTCCTTTCTGATGAGATAGGTGAGGTGGTTGAGAAGTATGATTCTTGGGGTAAGAAGAAATTTATGGGCCGCGAATATATGGGAATCATTCGCAATAGTTTTCTTATAGACGAAGAAGGAAAGATTGCCAAAATCTATGAATCGGTAAAGCCAGCCGAACATGCAGAAGAAGTAAAATCAGACGTTAAGTAATCTACAAAAGAAAAAAGCCGGCCATCTTGCGATGTCCGGCTTTTGCGAGCGGCTATATCCCTGCCGCTATTCCTCCACACCCGCGTGTTCTGCGGCCATCTGCCGCGCCAGTAAGAAGGTGCGCGTATGGTTCCAGTCCCTCCGCGAACGGGGCATCGGTGGTGCCTTCAGTTTCGCTTCGGTTGTGAGGACGGCGGATGATGCGATCCGTCCTCCATTGGGCAGATAGAATCGGGCCTTGTGGAGCTCGTCTCCGCTGCCCATGATCGCATTCCACGCGTAGTTGCGATCCGGGATTTCCATCGTGCGCACCAGGTTGCCGTCGTAGCAGAAGCCGACCCATGCGCTGTTCTCGAAGACCTTGCCGATCAACTTGGCGGAGATCCGCACAGGCTGCTCTTCGGTGTTGATCTTCAGGTACAGGCCGGTTGGCTTTGCTGCCTCCGCTTTCAACCTCTTTTCGAAGGCGAGGGTTTGGTTCTGTTGTGAGCCAGAGACCTCTTCGGTCTCTTTTTCTTTTGCTGCCATCTTATGTCCTTTCTTGGTGATGGCGGTACTTACAATGCTCGCTAGTTTTATTCTCCGGTAAACCGGGGCCGTCGACTAGCTTGCTCCTCAGCCTCTTTGGGTGCCCTTGTAGAATGGGTGCCTCAGAGTCCACTCTGTATCCTATACCCATGAAAAACCTTTGTAAACCCTAATAAAAATAGCGCTGTGTACAGCGCTATTTTTATTACTCCGCAAGGGCTTGATCAATGGCGGCTTTGAAATATTCGTATTGGCGTGCACCGTCTATGAAGGCTATCACTTTATACCCTTTTTTCTCTTTAAGAAGAACAAAAGAAGAAGGGGTGCCTTGTACCCCGGCTTGAATACCGTCGTTAATGGAACTATCGATGGCAGTGGCCGTCGCTTGATCTTCTTCACATCGCTTGAAAGCGGCACTGTCGAGGCCTACGTTTTTAGCAATGTCCTCTTTTCCACTCGCTGGTAGCTGAGGGGAAGGATTTTGTTGGGTTTGGAGCGGGGCTTTGTAACCAAACAAAGCGTCTATATATTCATAGTATTTTTCTTTTCCTCCCAGGGTTCCCGCGCACGCTATTGCTTTTGCTTCATCATATGCATGAGGATGAATTTGAGTAAGAGGGAAATGACGGTATACAAATGCTATTTTGTCTCCGTAGTCTGTACGTAGTTGCTTCATGGTTGGGTGAAGCGAAATACAGTATGGGCATTCAGGGTCAGAGTATTCTACTACTACCACCTTGCTGTTAGTTTTTCCTTCTACATAGTCAGTCCCATCGATTGGTTTTCCGGTAAAGGAAGTTGTTTGCGTACCTGGAGTAGATTGAGAAATAAGACCGTACACGATATGACTTCCTCCTAGAATAAGGGAAGCCAGAATAATGGCTACGGGAGTAGAGAGTGTAAAATGACGCGCTTTTGATGCAAAAGATGAGAAAAGGGAGCGAAGCTTAGACATATATACTATACTTAATAGTAACGAGTATACCACTTACCTTCCTATGATCACCATCCCAGCCCCAGTATTACGACGCTTCCTTCTAGGTACTCTTCTTGAGTTTGGTCCGATTATTATCTTTCTTTCCACGTTTGCTCATTTCCACATCTATAAAGCAACTACGTTTTTAATGATTGCTACTATTATTTCTACTATTCTTACGTATCGGCTTCAGAAACGTCTTCCGTACCTTGCTTTGTACGTTGCTTTGCTTACGATTTTATTTGGCTATCTTACGCTTATGCATCGTGAGCCGAGGTTTATTCAGATGCGAGATACGCTCTATGACCTTACATGTGCTTTCACGCTTATATGCGGTTTACTTTTCAATGTGCCTTTTCTTAAAATTGCCTTTGAGCAAGTCATTCCTATGTCGACGAAAGCATGGGTCAAACTTACGTATGCGTGGATCGGATATCTCCTTATAAGCGCCTCTCTTAATGAATATGTGCGACGTACTGAGTCGCTTAGAACCTGGTTTGAGTTTAAAGGATTCATGGTAATTGCGACTACGCTCTTTGGTTTTGCAGCACTTTTCTTTTTCTATGAGCGAACCTCATCTAAAGGCAACCACTCAGTAGAAAAAAAGGGAGAAATGTGATAAAATTGCCTCTGTTATGCACGAATCTCAAGAGAACTCATCTTTTTTTCATGTGCGCGAAGAGGTGCCTTCTATCGCTTCCCCAGTACTGGGTAATATTGGCCCGCTTACGATTGCTACCTCTACGGTGACCACGCTTCTCATTACGTTTCTGTTTGTGTATGTAGCTATTAAAGCCTCTCGTTCAAAGCTTATTCCATCCCGGTTACAGGCTGCTTTTGAGTTGTTTTATGAATATGTTGCCGAGTTTATTGAATCTATTGTGGGAGACAAGGAAAAAGCCGCCACAATTGTCCCTTATGTGGGAGCCTTGATGACTTATCTTTTGGTTGCTAACCTTTTGCCGATGATGCCAGGGATTTCGGGATTTTATATAACTGCAGCTAATGGTCTCCATGTGCCACTTTTCCGGGGAGCGACAACGGATTTCAATACTACCTTCGGTCTCGCGCTTGCAGTGATAGTGATTATGCAAATTGTGGGTATTCGCGAACAAGGATTTTTTGGATACACATCACATTTCATTCAGATCAAGCAGGTATGGAAAGGTTTTAAGACTTCATTGAGTGAAGGCGCTGTATCTATTATCGGTTTTTTTGTAGGACTTATCGAAATTATTTCCGAGTTGGCTAAGATTCTTTCGCTTTCACTTCGTTTGTTTGGCAATATGTTTGCGCACGAAGTGCTTACGGTGATTTTATTGGGAACTTTTTCGATCGCGGTACCGGCTATTTGGATGGGAATGGGAGTGCTTGTGGGTGTTGTCCAGTCAATTGTGTTCGTTGCTCTTGTGACGGTGTACTACTCTTTGGTCCTTAAAAAGGAAGAAGAGCATTAAAAAAGACCTCTCACGAGGTCTTTTTCTGTTGAAGTGCGCGCAGTTCACGAAGTGCGCACTCTTGCAACTCGATTAAGTTGCAGATCCATGTTGGAACCGCACCATTTCGATTGAAGTCAACGCTTACGCGTTTGGCTTCCTTGGGCCGTGTGCGAACGATGGTTGCTTTCGAGTCAGTATCGGCTGCTCTCAGGTACATCCGCGGTTGTGCGGAAAGCAGGATATACGTAACACCGGGTCTTGCCCGTTGTTCACGCCTCCCATTTTCTTCTTTTTGTGCTTCTTGGGGTGCAATGCGGTATACCACACGCATAACCGGTTTTCTCTGAGTTATCACGAACGGTCTCCTGGGAACAATTTCTTAAACTGTAGCTTTTTATATGATGTTAGTCAAAAGTAGAGTTAAAATTCACTACCGAAAGAGTGGAAAATATGCTATAATAGATACATC
The DNA here is from genome assembly GCA_029288775.1 of Candidatus Nomurabacteria bacterium. GTDB lineage: Bacteria > Patescibacteriota > Minisyncoccia > Phycocordibacterales > UBA5272 > UBA11704. The sequence continues at coordinate 28,691 of JARIGQ010000003.1, forward strand.
AAGCCCGCACGGGCGGATTTTATTGAGTAGCTAATATTTAGTATGACACCAGAAGCAGCAGTTTATATCGCAAAAGGCATGACCATTCTTGCCATGGTAGGTACGGCAATCGGCCAGGGATATCTCGTAGGAAAGACTATGGAAGCGATTGGACGTAATCCAGACATTCAAGGATCTCTTTTTTCTAAGATGATCATCGGTGTAGCGATGACGGAAACCACGGCGATCTTTGCTCTCGTTGCGTTTTTCCTCCTTGGTTAATATCCCGTTCTCATGGACAAGATCTTAAGCATCCTCGGAAGCGTAGGTTTTAATTGGCATGTTGCGCTTGCGAATTTCATCAATTTTCTCATTATCCTTTTCATTTTGAACAGGTTCTTCTTTGGGAGTCTCAAAAAGACATTGGATGAACGGAAAAGCGTAGTGGAGAGAGGATTGACTCAGGCAAGCGAGGCAGAAAAAGCGCTGATGAATGCTGAAGAAAAAAAGCATGAGATTCTACGTGAAGCTAAAAAGGAAGGTCATGTCATCATAAGTGAAGCTCAAGATCAAGCTACTCGTTTGGCGGAAACTATCAAAGCGCAAGCGGAAACCGAAGCGGAAGCAAAGATGAAACTTCTTGTAGAGAAGGAAACGCACCTTAAGGAAAAAGTAGAGAAAGATGTAGCAGAGGCTTTGCCTTCATTGGTGGCGACCTTGTATGCTGCGACACTTCAGAAAAATCTCACCGAAGAAGAAAACAATAGGCTTATTGCAAGCATGAAGTAAGTATGACCCTATCCCGCAAGATTGCTCACATCCTCAAAGAGAAGAATATCCCAAGCGATCTTCTGATTGAAACGCTTAAGGAATATAATCTGCTTGCACTTCTTCCAAATATTAAAAGCGCTCTTCTTGAACTTGCAGTTTCTGAAAAGGAAGGTAGTACTATCGATATTGAGTCTCCTTTTCCACTTTCCAAAGACGCTGAAAGTCGCATCAAACGTATTGTTGGAAATGACCTCGCGGAAGTACGAATCGCTATCAATAAAGAACTATTAGCGGGATTTAGGGCTCGTTATAAAGGAAAGCTTTATGACGGTTCCGCTCAAAGAATTATTAATCAACTCACCCACTAAACCATGTCAGTAGAAAAAATCATCAAAGATCTGGAATCAAAAATTGCTACGCTCTCTACGGATGTAGCTATCGCTGAGACGGGAAATGTCATTTCGGTAGCTGACGGTATTGCTCGCGTGGCGGGCCTTACTCATGTAGCCAGCATGGAAGAAGTGTCGTTTGCATCCGGTGCCAAAGGGCTCGCGCTTAACTTGGAAGCCGATATGGTGGGTGTGGTAATCGTTAATGGTGGAGACAAAGTGCGCGAAGGAGAAGAAGTTACTCGATCGGGTCGCGTACTTTCTATTCCGGTTGGCGAATCGCTCTTGGGGCGTGTCGTTGATCCTCTCATGAATCCGCTTGATGGAGAAAAGCTCTCCGGCCTCAATGATATTGAACTTGTGGAGAAAATTGCTCCCGGAGTGGTGGAGCGCGAGCCGGTGAACGTGCCGCTGCAAACAGGGGTGAAGGCAATTGATGCCATGATTCCTGTTGGACGCGGACAGCGCGAGCTTATTATCGGTGACCGTCAGACTGGAAAGACAACAATTGCAATCGATACCATTATCAACCAGAAGGGAACTGGTGTACTGTGTGTATATGTGGCAATTGGTCAGAAGGAATCAAAGATTGCACAAATCGTAGAGAAGCTTCGCGAAACCGGAGCACTTGAATATACCGTAATAGTATTAGCTGGCGCTTCCCACTCTGCTGCGCTTTCTTACCTGGCACCGTATTCTGGTACTGCGATTGCAGAATACTTCATGAATAAAAAGAAGGACGTACTTGTGGTATATGACGATCTTTCCAAGCATGCGGTTGCCTATCGTGAAATGTCGCTTCTTCTCAAGCGCCCACCAGGACGAGAAGCATATCCTGGAGATGTATTTTATCTTCACTCACGACTTCTTGAACGTGCATGTCGCCGCAATGAAGAGGCAGGAGGAGGGTCCATCACTGCGCTTCCTATTATCGAAACTCAAGCTGGAGATGTGTCCGCATATATTCCTACGAACGTGATTTCTATTACGGATGGTCAGATTTTCTTGGATGCAAACCTTTTCTACAAAGGTATGCGTCCGGCAATTGATGTCGGTCTTTCGGTATCACGTGTGGGATCCTCCGCGCAAACAAAGGCGATGAAGAAAAACGCCGGCAAGATGAAGCTCGCCATGGCTCAATATCGCGAGCTTGAAAGTTTCGCTCAATTCGACTCTGATCTTGATGCTGATACCAAAAAAACAATCGAACGCGGCAAGCGAACACAAGAAATGCTCAAGCAGGTTAATGGTGCCCCGCTTCGTACGGGACTTCAGGTTGCTTCTGTGTATGCGGTAAACAATGGTTTCTTGGATTCTGTGCAAGTAGCTGATATTGGTGGCTGGGAAAAGGCAATGCATACCTATATGCTTTCATCTGGAAAAGAAGTAGTAGAAGCGATTGAAAAGGATTGGAATGATGAGATTGAGGGCAAGTTAAAGCATGCACTCGAATCATTTGTTCATACGCACGCTAAGTAAACAATGCAGACCAAAGTCATCAAGCAGAAGATAAAATCCGTTGGCTCCATCAAAAAGATCACTAAGACGATGGAGATGGTTTCGGCTGCAAAGATGAAGAAAGCAACGGATGCTGCACTTACCATTCGTCCTTTCCACACGGAAGCTCAGCATGTGCTTGAAGATCTCTCCCTTGATCCGCTTGCTGCTCATGATCTTCTTGAACATAATGGAGTAGATACCGAAGTGGTTATTATGATTGCATCGAACAAGGGTTTGTGTGGAAGTTATAACGTTAATGTGTATCGCAAGCTTATAGAGGCATATAACGAAGAGGAACGAAAGAAATTGAAGATCGTAGCATTTGGTAAGTATGCGGAGAAAGTTGCTAAGAAGCTTCACGTGGAGACGCTCGCATCTTTTAATCATCCTGTACTTACAGGAGATGATGCGCGCGTGGCTGCAGATATGCTCGTAGGCTGGTACAAGGAAAAGAAAATTGGCACCGTACGGCTTTTATATACGCACTTTACCTCTGCTTCCACTTTTACTCCTACACTTACACAACTTTTACCCTTTTCTTCGGAAGGTAAGCCGGATGCCGGAGGGGAACCTCGTTATGAATACGAACCGGATCAGGAAAGTGTGCTTGAAACTATTATCCCAATGATGCTCCATAACATTATTTATGGAGCAATCCTAGAAAGTTACGCTTCGGAGCACTCAGCGCGCATGTTTGCGATGAAGAATGCGACTGATAACGCAAGCGAGCTTCAGGACGAATTGAAACTCTATTACAACCGCGCTCGCCAAGAAAAGGTGACACAAGAAATCGCTGAAATTACTAGTGGAGCCATGGCATTAACCACCTAGCCATAATTTAAAAATAATTTTACAAAATATCATGAACACAGGAACAATCACACAAATCGTAGGGCCAGTCATCGACATCACCTTCAAAGGAGGCGTGCCAAGTCTTCGTAACGCGCTTCATGTAAAGCGCGAAGATGGCTCACTTCTTACACTTGAAGTTGCACAGCATCTCGGGTTCAACGATGTACGCGCAATTGCCATGTCTTCTACCGATGGACTCACTCGTGGTATGGAAGTAACTGATACAGGTGCGGCAATTCAAGTTCCTGTGGGTCCGGAAATCCTGGGACGCATGTTCGATGTGGTGGGTGAGCCGATCGATCAGAAACCAAAGCCAACCAATAAAAAAACCTATCCGATTCATCGCGCTGCTCCTTCATTTGATGAACAATCAACAAAGGCAGAAGTGTTGGAAACCGGTATCAAGGTGGTGGACCTTATTTGTCCGTTCCTCAAAGGTGGTAAGGTAGGACTTTTCGGTGGAGCTGGTGTAGGAAAGACAGTGGTGATCCAGGAACTCATTCGCAACATTGCGGCCGTTCACGGTGGATACTCTATCTTCGCGGGTGTAGGTGAACGATCTCGTGAAGGAAACGATCTCTATCGCGAAATGGAAGAGTCAGGCGTACTTGATAAGACAGTGCTTGTGTTCGGGCAGATGAACGAACCGCCAGGAGCGCGTGCTCGCGTAGCGCTCTCTGCGCTTTCTATGGCGGAATATTTCCGCGATGAAGAAAAGAAAGATCTACTCCTCTTCGTGGATAACATCTTCCGCTTTACACAGGCTGGATCTGAACTCTCAGCGCTCCTTGGTCGTATGCCATCGGCTGTAGGATATCAGCCAACGCTTGCAACAGAAATGGGTGGACTTCAGGAGCGTGTCGCATCTACTAAGAATGGCTCCATTACATCCGTACAGGCAGTGTATGTACCAGCGGACGACCTTACCGACCCGGCGCCTGCGACAACGTTTGCCCACCTCGACTCAACAGTCGTACTTTCTCGTCCGCTTTCTGAGCTTGGTATTTACCCTGCGGTAGATCCACTCGACTCGTCATCAACCATTCTTCAGCCAGATATTGTTGGTAATGAACACTATGAAGTTGCGCGTGGCGTACAGAAGGTGCTTCAGCGCTACAAGGATCTCCAAGACATTATTGCGATTTTGGGAATGGACGAACTTTCTGATGATGATAAGAAAACGGTGCAGCGCGCGCGCCGTATTCAGAAATTTCTCTCCCAACCATTCTTCGTTGCCGAGCAATTTACGGGCGCCAAGGGGTTGTATGTAAAGCGCGAGGATACTGTGCGTTCATTTAAAGAAATCCTTGAAGGCAAGCACGATCATATTCCTGAGCAGCATTTCTACATGGCAGGATCAATTGATGATGTGATAGCGCGAAATAACAAGACCAATGCTTAAGCTTAAAGTAGTCACACCAGATAAGGTGCTTGTCGATGAGATCATCGATAGCGTATCCATTCCGACAACAAGTGGAATGATTACCGTGCTTTCCAAGCACGTGCCTTTGGTGTCTACGATTAAAGCAGGGGAGATGGTGGTAAAGAAAGCAGGTACCGGCATGGGCTATGCGGTGTTTAAAGGCTTGGTGAATGTGCGCCCGCATTTAAAAGGAATCACAGAGGTTGTAGTGCTGCTTGAGCGATCAGAACCTGTTGAAGAGCTCGATCATGCACGTGCCGAAGAAGCACTTGCTCGTGCAAAAGCTTTAGCTTCAGAAAAAGAAGACGATCTTGATTTTGGAATGTTCGAATCGCTTATCGAAAAAGAGCTCAATCGCGTCAAGATTGCACGAAAGTACGGGAGGCATTTATAATAAGGGAAGGAGGTTCAATCTCCAGAAAGGGTGTGCCGATGAGCAAGTCCACCTAGCGTTTGCGCCACGTCTTCCAATATTCCTCGGACCATGCATCCGATGATTCCACAGAAAACTCGCTGGTCGCCACACGCCCTAACCAGCCCCTGAAGCGAAAGCTTCAGGTTTTTTCTTTTGTAACTCTTGCTTAAATGAAGAAGGATTTTTATAATGAAATGGGAATGTTCCCATAACTCTGGAAAGGTGTGTGCGCGACGAACGGGTTTTTGTGATGGTAAGATGTTCGCCGATAAGGGCATCATGGCAGCAACCGCGGACGAAAGTCCGCGGTTTTAATTTATCGTGGAAAGAAAACAGTAAACGCAATAAGTCCGATTAGTATTCTATAAAATCCAAACGCAACGAAGGTGTGCTTGCGGATGTAATCCAAGAAAAGCTTGATAACGAAGGTTGCAACTATAAAAGATGTGACCATGCCGATTGCAAGCGTTTCAAGATTGCCAACTTGTGCGACTACGTGAATATTTTTATACAGTGAATACAATGTTGCTGCAGCCATGGTTGGTACTGCAAGAAGGAATGTAAATTCGGTAAGTACTTTGCGGTCCAATTTCATCAAGAGTCCCCCGACAATCATCGCACCTGACCGGGATACGCCTGGAATGAGTGCTATGATTTGATACAGTCCAAGAAAAAATGCTTCCTTCATGGATACTTCATGTCGAAGAATAACTTTTCCGTTTTCCTTCCATCCATAATAGGCATTTTCCACAAATAAAATAACAATGCCTCCAAGAAATAAACTCGCGGCGACAACAAGCGGGCTCTGAAGCAGTACTTTCAAGTGAGGATAAATCACAAATCCAGCAATACCTGTGGGAATAAAACCGACCACGAGACGTTTGATGGTGGACATGGTAAATAGTTTTTTCCAGTACATGTACACAACAGCCATGATGGCGCCAAGTTGAATGGCGATCTCAAAGACGACCATGAAATCAGAATCCGGAATGTGGAGAAGGTGGGAGGCAAGGATGAGGTGACCCGTGGAAGAGACAGGGAGGAATTCGGTGAGACCTTCGATAATACCGAGATAAAGGGCGTGCAATGATGTCATGTAAAAAGCATACCATACGTCCTAATGGTATTCTGATACATATGAATTGGATAATTATCTTTTGTGCGAAGGATTTGATTTACGTGGCATCGTTGTACGCTTTTTATCATGTGCTAAAGCGTCATGAAAGAAAACATCATGTACGACATGTTCTCACTCTTTTCTTTTCTGCAGGAGCTTCTTATATTTTTGCTGGGTATTTGAAAAACTTATTTCATTTACCTAGACCGGATTTATCCAAAGCTTTATTTCAATTACAAGATACTTCAAGCTATGGGCTTCCCTCAGGACATGCAGCATATATGTTTGCGCTTGCAGCTGCTATGTATTCGTTTGATAAGAAAGCTGGATATGTGTTGTATGTGGTAGCTATTATTGTTGGTACTGCTCGTGTGCTTGCTGGTGTTCATTTTTGGTATGACATTGTGGGTGGTGCAGTGCTTGGGTATGCGATTGGCTGGGTGGTATCGTCTGTTGCCAAGCGACTCATTCGACATGCTTAGGCAGGTGTGATAGATTTTGTGGTGATATAGTTCACCACAAGGAGCAATCCATGAGTGTTTCTAGGATGTTTATCCCGCGGGTGTGGGATAGGAGCATGATCACCATGATGTCGGCCATGTACATGGCTCTCAGCAGCGCGTTCTCGTCCATGACTCCTGTCTTAGACGAAGGAAGCTTTCCCAAGAAAAAGCGTGGCCGCGCGGCACCGCTTAAGGGTGATCGACGCAAGAAGCCGGCTCGGCTGCGGAAAGGGAAGCAATGAAAGCCAATTCCATACAGAATGGGCGCATGATGGTTCCGCCCCGCAACAGCCAGAAGTACTCGAAGACGCAACGTCTTGAGAAAAGGCAGCAGCGTTTTCTGGAAAAGAAACGCAAGCAACAAGCTGAACAACTGGAAGATGAGCTTTCTCCAAAGCCCGCAAAAAAGCGATCCGGCTCCTTCTTCCGCACGGTTCGTCACTCGTAAGGAAGAGACGATGAAGCGCGCCACAAGCGCGCTCTTCTTTTTTATTTCAACACCAGAGCACACTTATTGCATGGTACACTTTTTCTATCATGCGGCTTTCGCATATTACTATCCAAGGGTTCAAGTCCTTTGCTAAAAAAACGACGCTTGATGTTACGCATCAGCTTACTGGTGTTGTGGGACCGAATGGTTCCGGAAAATCAAATATTGCCGAAGCTATTCGCTTTGTGCTTGGCGAGCAGTCAATGAAATCCATGCGCGGAAAGATTGGCGCGGACATTATTTTTAAAGGATCGGAACATTTAGCTTCCATGTCGAGAGCTTCCGTGACGATGGTTATTGATAATCGGGATAAGACTGCTCACAGCGGAGATATGAGTCATGCGTCCGACACGCTTGCGCCTTTTCTTGTGTACGACGAGCTTGTGCTTGCGCGCGTGATCTATTCGGATGGGACGAGTGATTACATGTTAAATGATGCCAAGATCCGTCTCAAGGACGTGCAAGAGCTTTTGTCGTTTGCGGGTATTGGAGCAAGCGCTCATACGATTATCAATCAAGGTGAAGCGGATCGTATTTTACTTGCGTCTCCTAAAGATAGAAAAGAAGCACTTGAGGATGCTCTTGGGCTTCGCATCTATCATATGCGTCTTAATGAATCTAAACGCAAATTGGATCGTGTGAAAGCGCATGTGCACGAAGTTGAGTTATTAAGGAAAGAAATCAAGCCGCACTTGGACCATCTCAAGCGCCAAGTGGATAAGATTGAATCTCAAGAAGAGGAACGCAAGAAATTGCATATGCTTTTGATCGCGTATCTTACGCGTGAAGAAGAAGAGCTTATGAAGCTTAACGAACGAATCCGTGAGCAGGGAACTTCTTCTTCGCTCCTTCTTATTACAGATTCCATCAAAAAAGAATTGCACATGTTAAGGAACGCTACTCATGACAGTGTGAGTGTTTCCATTCATGAAAAGCAGACGCTCCAGGCAGAAATGAGAAGCTTGCTTGAACGACGTGATCAGGTGTCCAAGACACTTGGTCGTATGGAGGCTGAAAAGGCATATTTGGAAAAAGAGTTAGGGCGGGAACAGGAAGGCACTTCTATTACCATCGAACAAGACGAGTGGCAGGAAACTCATGTGGTCCTCGGACACGGTTTTGAAAACCTTACATCAGCGCTTCGAAGTGGAGAACACGAGAAAGCACAGGTGCATGCGCGTGACCTCCACACCACTACAGAAACCTTCTTCACCAAGCATGGCGGTAAGGAAACTACACGAAAAGAGGCAATTCAAAGAGATCTTGATGTTCTTTCTGCGAGTATTCTGGAACATGAAGGCAAGGAACGCGATCTTTCGCATGAAATGGTCGTCCTTCAGGAAAGAATAGATGCGGTAGATACAACCGCCCAAGCAACGCTCCAATCCAAGCATGAGGAGGAAAAGAAAATGATGACACTTGAAAGCAAGCTTCGCGAACTTGATTCGACAATTGCTTTGCGTCGCCAAGAAGAAGGAGAGTATGCGCTTCGTAAAAGTCATTTTGATGCGCTTGTGCAAGAAGGAGTTACTATTGTTGGTCGCGAAGTATTGGAATACAAATCACATGAAGCAGATGAACGTTTTAAAGATACCCAATCAAGTGATCTCATGCGCGCTATCGAGCGTAGCAAGCTTCGTATAGAAGAAGCAGGTGTGCCGAATCGTGAAGAGGTTATGGCGGAATATCGTTCTACGCGTGAGCGCGACGAATACCTTACCAAAGAGCTTGCTGACATCAAGGAAAGTGAAGGCAAGCTTTTGGAGCTTATTGACGAACTGGAAACTACGCTCTCTGAACGATTCTCTACCGGAGTGAAAGAAGTATCAAAAGTATTTAGCGAATTTTTCGGCGAAGTCTTTATTGGTGGCAAGGGTAAGCTTGTTTTAATGGACATTGCAAAGATAGATGACGAAGGAAATCAGCTTATTGAACAAGGTATCGATATTGACGTATCGCTTCCGAATAAAAAAGTAAAAGAAATCAGCATGTTCTCCGGAGGCGAGCGCGCGCTTGTCTCCATCGCACTTTTGTTTGCAATGTCATCGATCACACCGCCGCCATTTATGGTGCTTGATGAAACTGATGCGCCGCTTGATGAATCAAACGCGCGCAAGTATGGTGTGATGCTTCGCAGGCTTGCGGAGAAGTCTAAGCTTTTGGTTATTACGCACAATCGCGAGACGATGAATCATTGTGACATGCTTTATGGTGTAACAATCGGAGTTGATGGATCGTCCAAACTTCTATCAATCAATTTTAAGGAAGCCGAAAGCTACGCACAATAAAAATGAAAACCTATTAAGGTGGGTGTAGGATTACATTTTGGTGGTAAGTAAAGCAATGAAGAAGAGTATGATATAGTAAAAGGATTATATGGAAAGGATTTTTACGGGGCAGATTAGTATTACGACAAAGAAAGATGGATATGTGCGCGTGGAAGCTTTAGAAAATGATGGTGCTGTTTTTGTTGACCATAGCCATCTTAATACTGCGCTTCATCATGATATCGTAAAAATCGAGCTTTTGGGAAAGCATGATAATGCTAAAGGTGAAAAAGAGCTCTATGGAAGAGTATTGGAAATTGTTGAACGAGCTCGTCATGGCTACGCAGGCATCATAGAAGAAGATCATGGGCATTATTTCCTCGTGCCGCAGGACAAGCGTATGTATACGGACATTCTTATTCCTAAAGAATCACTACAAGGCGCGGAAGTTGGCATCAAAGTGATTGCGACTATTGAAGAATGGAAGGACCCTAAGAAATCTCCGATAGGAAGAGTGACGCATGTACTCGGTAAGCCTGGGGACAATGATGCGGAAATGCTTGCTTATGCGCTTGAGCGAGGATTTTCTGATGAGCATGCTGAAAAAGTAAATGAGGAAGCCGAAGCTATTAAGCGCAGAGGTATTACCGAAGAAGATAAAGCCGGACGTCGTGATTTTCGTGATGTAGCGGTCTTTACTATCGACCCTCTTGATGCCAAAGATTTTGACGATGCTCTTTCTTTCAAGAAGCTCGATAATGGTCACTATGAAGTCGGTATCCATATTGCTGATGTTTCCTATTATGTAAAACCGGGTATGGCACTTGATGATGAAGCTATTGCACGCGAAACATCGGTGTATCTGGTAGACCGCGTGATTCCGATGCTTCCAGAAGTACTTTCAAATGATTTGTGTTCGCTTGTGCAGGACAAGGATCGTTTGGTCATGTCTGCGGTATTTGAAATTGACGATGAAGGGGTTGTATATAACGAGTGGTATGGACGATCAGTGATTAATTCCAAGCGCAGGTACACCTACGAGGATGCGCAAAAGACACTCGATGATAAGCAGGGTGATTTTTATGAGGAGCTTGATACCTTAAATCGCATTGCCAAGAAAATGCAGGCGAAGCGATTCGAATCTGGTGCGCTTGTATTGGAGACCGAAGAAGTTAGATTCAAGCTGGACGAAAAGGGGGTACCGATTGATGTATATGTAAAAGAGCGCGGTGATACGCATAAGATGATTGAGGAGTTTATGCTTTTGGCGAACAAGTACGTGAGTAAGTACATTACGGAGGTACAAGAAAAAAAGAATGGATATTCTATTTGTGTGTATCGTATTCACGATAAGCCTGATCCGGAAAAGATGCATGACCTCGATCTCTACATTAGGTCGCTTGGGTATAAAGTGCGATTTATGGATGGTCTAATTCCGTCTAAGGATTTGAATGACTTGCTGAAAAAGCTTGGAGATAAGCCGGAAAAGCAATTGCTTCAGGTACATATTACACGTGCAATGGCCAAGGCGATCTATAGTACTAAAAATGTTGGTCACTATGGACTTGGGTTTGAATTCTATTCACACTTCACCTCTCCAATTCGTCGTTATCCCGATGTGTTAACGCATCGTATTTTGGAGCGCGTCCTTACGGGAGATTATCCGAAAGAAGAAGAGCGCGGACTCTTTGATGCATTGTGCGCCAAGGCTAGCCGCCGAGAAAAGGAAGCTGCAGATGCTGAGCGGGGGTCTATCAAGTACAAGCAGGTGGAATATATGTCTTATCGCATCGGCCAAGTCTTCGATGGGGTTGTTTCCGGAGTGTCTGAATGGGGAATTTTTGTGGAAGAGAAAAAGTCCAAATGCGAAGGCATGGTGAGATTGCGTGATTTGGGCGAAGATTTCTTCGTCTTTGATCAGAAGAACGGGCGTGTCTTTGGGGAACGAACGGGAGTTGAGTACAAGATTGGTACGCCGGTAAAGATTAAGGTAAAGAGTGCTAATTTGGATTTGCGAGTCATTGATTATGCGCTTGTCCTCTAAGGTGCTACACTAAAAGCCTAGAAAGGAGGATGCCATATGAGCATTCCTATAACGATAGAAACCCTCCGCGCTCTTCAGGAACAAGACGAGACCGCTTACGCTAATCAGCGTGGTTTTGATCACGATTACTGTCCCGGGTTTTCGGACGGAAATCCGGCTGGACTTCCGTGTGACTGCCCCAAAGCCCGGGAATTCCTTCTCGGAACAGGCGAAGCCACCCTCGTTTGTTATACGGGAGTATGCCCTGTACGGGCAGTGCTTGCCTATTACGACTAGCAGCTTTTCTCCCTATAGGTCCCTGCAAAGGGGCTTTTCTTTTTCTACGGTTTATGGTAGAATTGGGAACATGTTAAAAATCAGACTACAACGTACAGGACGCAAGAACGACCCACATTTTCGTCTTATCGTCGCAGAGTCTACACTTAAGCCAAAGACTACCCAGTTTGCGGAAATTGTAGGAACCTACAATGTGAAGGCTGGTATCTTTGAGGCTAAGGCTGACCGCGTGAAGCATTGGATGGCAAATGGAGCCCAGGCTACTCCAACTGTCCACAATCTCCTTATTTCTAAGGGGGTTATCGAAGGAAAGAAGATTAATGTCCTTCCTAAGAAGAAGCCTGTAGTAAAGGAAGCCAAAGCAGCGTAATACATACAGCAATCAAAAACCGCCCATGGGCGGTTTTTGATTAACGGGAGTCTGCTTGGAAAACCAAGTCTATGGTTTTTCCGTGGAGGAGACAAGCGAAGCGTTAGGAACCGAGCGGTTCCTACAACAAATCCAGTGAAACAGGGAATTTGTTGACGGGGGATAACTAGTTTGATAGAACAAGGGGGATTGATAGACTAAAGATAGCTAATCCATTAAAGATATGAAAGACCAAGAATTTGTCGAGTATGTAGTGAAGGCGTTGGTGGATAATCCAGAGAAAGTGAAGGTAGACCGTAGGGTAGATGAAATGGGTGTACTTATTACACTTGATGTAGCCGCTGAAGATATGGGAAAAATCATCGGGCGCGATGGTGCGACTGCAAAGGCACTTCGTACGCTTTTGCGGGTTGTAGGGATGAAGAATAATGCTCGGGTGAATCTCAAGATTAATGAGCCAGAAGGTCGCGGATACGATTATGCTCGCGATTCTAATGAAGGCGAGCGAGCCTATTCCTCTACACGATTTGATACATCGGATGTAGATGCAGTGATGAATGATCTTAAGTCTTTGTAGTAAAACTATTTCATCTACTTTGTCGCTACGGAATGTTTCTCAGTCAACGTAGCCTCTAAACTACGTCTCCTTCCAAACATTCCTAGGCTTCGCGTATGTAAAGCAGTTTTCCAACAAAGAAGAAAGCAAAAAGCGCTTCTCGGCGCTTTTTGCTTTTACAAAACATTTTTGTTATAATGTCAAGTATGCGTTACCACATTGTAACAATCTTTCCGAACATGCTCGACTCATATTTTGCCGAGTCTATTATTTCGCGTGCAATCGATAACAAACTGATCGAAATCCATACGTATGCACTTCGCGAATATACCAAGGACAAGCACCGACGCGTAGATGGCAAACCGTATGGGGGCGGTCCCGGTATGGTCATGTGGGCAGATCCTATTCTTAATTGTGTAGCAAAAATAGAAAAGAAACTTGCTCGCAAGAAAAACGTGAAGATACTTTTCGTATTATTCAATCCAGGAGGGGAAATGTTTTCAAATACTATCGCGAAGAATGTTTCCAAGAAATATACCGACATTGTATTTATCTGCGGTCGCTACGAAGGTATTGATGCGCGTGTGAAGAAAATTCTTAAGGCCAAAGAATGGAGCATAGGAAATTATGTACTTACAGGAGGTGAGCTTCCGGCTATGGTGTGTATCGATGCTATCACTCGCCAAATCAGAGGAGTTCTCCATGATGAGAATTCGCTTGAAGAAACACGTGTAGCCTCACATGAAATGTATGCCCGTCCGGAAGTCTATGAATACAGAGGAAAGAAGTATCGTGTACCAAAAGTGCTTCTTTCAGGAAATCACAAGGAGATAGAGGCCTACCGCGCAAAGAAGGAAAACAAAATAGGGAAATTAATAAAATAATTTTTGAGCCAGAGGCGAGGATCGAACTCGCGACCTCTTCGTTACGAGTGAAGTGCTCTACCAACTGAGCTACTCTGGCAACGACCATCCTGGTCTTGGAGCCAATGGCCGGGATCGAACCGGCGACCTCTTCCTTACCATGGAAGTGCTCTACCAACTGAGCTACATTGGCTGATTTCTTTTGAAACAGTCGCTCTATTCTAGCTAAAATTGCATAGGAATTCAATGGATGAACATTGCTATACTGAAGCACATGAAAGCCTTTTTGCTCACCCTCCTTCTCATTTGTATCGGAGCTCTAGCCTATGCCTCTTTTCGCTCTACACGTACGATTTCATTCGTTTCCGATACTGTACCGCCGGTATCTTACTCTTCTTCTTTGCCTCTTCTTTTTGTGGGGGATATTATGCTTGGCCGGTATGTGGAAGAGTTAAGTGCCTCTGATCATACGTACCCATTTATTCGAATAAAAGATTTTTTAAAAGGCTATCAGGTGGTTGCTAATTTAGAAGGACCCATTCCAAGAGAGCATGTACAAACACCCATTCAAGGATTTACCTTTTCTCAACCACTCTACACGCCCTTGCTTCTCAAAGCTATGGGAATAACCGCAGTGAGTTTGGCAAACAATCATGCATTTGATTATGGGTATTCCGGATGGGAAGAAACTAAGCAAGCACTTGATGCAGCAGGTATAGCTCATACAGGGAGCTATCAACCTACTCAAGAAGATGTTTGGGAAACTAAGCTTGGAAGTACGACAGTACTTGTATATGGCATCAATATGATCGCAACAGGATGGAATGAAACACAAGCATTGGAAGTTACCGCTAAGCTTCGAAGTGAACACAAAGATGCCTATATAATTGCTTTTCTTCATTGGGGGAATGAATATGACACACAAAAAGCTGTACAGCAGGAATTTGCCCACAAGCTTATTGATGGAGGAGTGGACGCAATTGTCGGATCCCATCCGCATGTGGTGCAAGGTATTGAACTCTATAAAAATAAGCCCATTTTCTATTCTCTGGGTAATTTTATTTTTGATCAATATTTCTCCAAAGAAGTACAGGAAGGTTTGACACTTTCGTTGACAAAAAAAGAGAATCAAATGGTGTATACACTCATGCCTATTATTGAGCAAAGATCTGTGCCAAGGCTTTCTACGAGTACGGACGTGCTTGCTCGAGTGGCGCACATGTCAGACCCAGAGCTCTTTGGCGTCATAACACGCGGAGAACTAGCCATTCCTTCTCCCAAGTAGAACAATTGTTCTAGATAAGGTGATATACTCGATTATATGGAACCGCTTGCGCAAAAGCTTCGTCCAAAAACGCTGGATGAATTTATAGGGCAAGTTCATCTTGTTGGCCCCGACAAGCCACTTCGTGTTGCTATTGAGAAGAAGCATGTGTTTTCTTTCATTCTCTGGGGTCCGCCAGGAGTTGGAAAGACCACTCTTGCTCGCATCTATGCGGAAAGCATTAATGCCGACTACTATGAGCTCTCTGCGGTGTCGGCAGGGAAGGATGATATACGAAAACTTGTAGAAACAGGTGGCGAATTATTCGGTCCAAAAGTTTTATTTTTAGACGAAATTCACCGGTTCAACAAAGCCCAGCAGGATTATCTTTTGCCATATGTAGAAAAGGGAAAGCTTATTTTGATCGGAGCCACCACGGAGAACCCTTCATTTGAAGTAATACCAGCACTTCTTTCGCGATGTCGCGTGTTTGTTTTGAATGAATTGACAGACGATGAGATGAAAGAAATTCTCAGCCGTACAGGATATGCTCTTTCTGAAGATGCTATGGAATGGCTCGTAGCTATAGCCTCCGGCGACGCCCGCTCCGCTCTCGGTGTGCTATCAAATACTAAAGAACTGTATGGGGAGATTTCGGTGGAGAATTTGAAAAACGCGATTCAATCAAAACATCTTCGGTATGACAAAAAAGGCGAGGAACACTACAACACGATAAGTGCTTTCATTAAATCTATGCGAGCTTCCCAACCAGATGCGGCACTTTATTATTTGGCGCGCATGGTAACTTCCGGTGAGGACCCCAAATTCATTGCTCGCCGCATGGTAATATTTGCTTCCGAAGATATTGGTATGAAGGACCCTATGGCACTTGTAGTAGCTAACGAGGTATTTAAAGCCGTGGAGATAATTGGTATGCCGGAAGCAGGAATCAATCTTGCTCATGGGGTGGTGTATCTAGCTGAAGCGCAAAAAGAAAAGCGCGCCTATGAAGCCTACAAGATGGCGCTTCATGACGCTGAAAAGTATGGCAATCTTCCTATTCCCATGAGTATTAGGAATGCGCCGACCAAACTCATGAAAGATCTTGGGTACGGTGAAGGATATGAACGATATACAAAAAAGGATTTAATGCCGGAAGAACTTCGCGATAAGAAGTATCTTAAAGATGCAGAAGAAAAGTAGTATTGGAAAAATAAGGAGATTTTTGATAGGGTAAAGGCTGAGGTTCACTATTTGCACCAGGAGTACATCATGACAGAGCAACCAACTCTGGAACATGACCTGGTGCGAAAAACACTCAGGTCCTTAACGATGGAGCGGCGCACTTTGGAGGAAATTCAGCATAATTACACCCAGCTTTTCCCTCCCTTGTTTCTTTTTCGAAACACTCAATCCGTATCACTTGCTAATCTCAAACGGGCTTTAACTTTCCTAGTGCGAGAAGGGTACGTTTCGGAAGAAGTGACAAGGTATCTTGAGCGACCGCTCAAGCGCGACACGAAAGTGTATTGTCTTTCCGGCAAAGGAATGTCATATCTTTCTAAGAAAAAGTAGCACCGCCCTAGTCGGCGGTGCTTATTTGTTATAATGCCTACAATCATGGAACCTTCCTCAATAGATCAAGAAATAGCCGAACTTGAAGCGCAGATGAATAGCGTAGATTTTTGGGTTGACAAGGAAAAGGCACAAGAGACGATAAAGAAGATAAAGGAATTAAAGGATAAGCGGGATGGTGTATCTTCTTTGGATAAAGGAAACGCGATTTTGACTATATTGGCGGGTGCCGGAGGAGATGATAGTGAAGATTTTGCCCGCATGCTCTATGAAATGTATGACGCGTATGTAAAGCGCCAAGGATATAGCTATTCTTTTTTACATGAAAATAAAAATGATCATGGCGGTTTTCGCAATGTAACAATAGAAATTGAAGGGAAGAATGCATACGGTAATTTGAAGAATGAGTCCGGTGTGCATCGACTTGTGCGTATTTCGCCATTTAATGCACAGGCCAAGCGACACACGTCTTTTGCTCTGGTGGAAGTGTTGCCAATTATCCCCCACGTTGAGCAGAAGCCGATCCCGCCGGACGAGATTCGTATTGAAACATCAAAATCTTCTGGCCCGGGCGGACAAAATGTGAATAAGCGTGAGACTGCTGTGCGTATCGTGCATATCCCTACCAATATTGCGGTGCACGTAGCAACGGAGCGTGAGCAAGAAAGAAACAAGCAAAAAGCGCTAGAGATTTTGGCGGCAAAACTTTTTAAACTCGAAGAAGAAAAAAGAAAAGCAGAAATTGAAGGAAGGCAGATTTCGAAGACCACTGAGATTGAGTGGGGAAATCAGATTCGCTCTTATGTGCTTCATCCTTACAAGATGGTGAAGGATCATCGTACGGATGTAGAAACCAGTAATGTAGAAGCGGTTCTTGAGAAAGGGGAGATTGATGAGTTTATAGAAGCAGAAAAGAAGCTCTAATTGACGTGGGGAAGGTAAAACGGTAGTGTGAAAGCGGAAGTTACTAGACTGCAGCGAAGAGGAATAAGATCTTCTTCGCTGTGGTGTAGCCTACTATCGGGTTCAACATTGTACAGCATAAGGATCGATCATGGACGATAGAAAAGTGAAACCTGCGCAAGCCATCAACCTCATGGGTCGCCTGGGTGGTGCTGTTCGCTGGGGAGACTTCGAAGTGAAGGACGTTCAGAAAATCATCGAAACTCCTCGCTTATCAGGAAGGCATTTCGAGGAGTTCATGCGGCAAGGGGGCAGGATGTCCCTCGAAAATATTCCCATTTGTATTCTCGAGGAGCGAACGGTTGGACTCCGCTCAGGAGACTGGAGTGATCAGGTTCATTACGTGGAGCAGGTCATCGAAACAGATCTTCTGTTTTCACGCTCGTCCCATCACGTCCTCGTTCGGGGAAGTGTGCTTCTTGCACCGGAAGATTGGAGACAAAGACGGGAAGCGAAAGTGGTGGTACTGGAGATCATTCCCGAATACGCAGGAGACATAGACGGCCACTCGGTCGTGCGGCGCTACAGGATGCTTGAGCTTATGGAGCTCCTGGATCTCTACCCTTCTACTTTTCCGGAAGCTGTGGCATTTTTCGAGCAAGTTCCAACTACCCATAAGCCTGTAGTCATCCTGAACGCGTGGAAAAACATTTATAAGGAGGTGGGTGATGTAGTGTTCACTTCAAAGCAAACCGCCGGACGTCCCGTCTACGAGTTCGGTCCGATTGACGGCCGCGTCAACGACCCCGAAGCCTGCGGCGGTCACCACTACTATCTTGCCACCCGGTATTGACGAGCTGAGAAAATAATCGAAGCCGCCTTCGGGCGGTTTTTTCTTTGTATACAAAGTATTATTCACACATTGTCACAAATCGTTTTTTGATGTGTTAAGATAAGAGTATGCTTTACTTCGACAAAGTTTCGAAGGAATACGAGAACGGAACGAAAGTCATTGATGACATTTCGCTTACCATCCATCCAGGAGAACTCGTATCCATTGTAGGTCACTCAGGCGCTGGGAAAACCACGCTTATCAAATTGCTTCTTGCAGAAGAGCACCCAACATCGGGCAAGGTGCATTTTCACTCGGAAGATATCCATAAGCTCCGTGGCAAGGACATGACCAATTATCGCCGCAAGGTAGGCGTCGTGTTCCAGGACTTTCGACTTATTCCAAACAAGACGGCGTATGAAAATGTGGCTTTTGCCATGGAAGCGGCAGGTAAGCATGACGACGATATTCGGGAGGATGTTCCGCACGTGCTTGATCTTGTGGACTTGAAAGACAAGATGCACCACTTCCCACACCAGCTCTCTGGTGGTGAACAGCAGCGTGTCGCAATTGCTCGCGCTATCATCAATCGTCCGGAAATCATCATTGCAGACGAACCAACAGGAAACTTAGATCCGCTCAACACTTACGATATCGTGCAGATTTTGAAGAAGATCAATGATTTAGGTACTACGGTTATTCTTACTACTCATAACAAAGGCATTGTGGACAATCTCGGTCGCCGCGTAATTACCATGGAAGATGGTCGTGTCACCCGTGATCAGAAATCCGGTAAGTTCACCATGTAATTTTATTTTTATGCGAACCACACTTGCTCGTCGAATTGTTACTGCCGGCCTTAGAGGATTTTACCGAAATCGCACGGTTTCGCTTTCTTCGATTTTCATTTTGACGATTACGCTTTCTATCATGACGGCGTTCTTCATTTTCCACGCTATTTTCAATTACACCCTCGAGCAGGTGACAGAGAAGGTGGATGTGCGTATTTACTTTACAACTGATGCAACGGATTCTGAGATAAATGATGTCAAAGCACGTATTGTGGGACTGCCTGAGGTAAAATCAGTCACTCTCACTACGCGCGATCAGGCACTTGCCGATTTCCGCGACAAGCATGCAGGAGATCAACTGACGCTTCAGGCACTCGATGAGCTTGGTACCAATCCATTCGGCGCTTCGCTTTCTGTGGTTGCCAAGGATACTTCACAGTATCAAGCAATTGCCGATCAACTTTCTGGTGATTCTGGCCTTTTGGGAGGGAGCCAAGGATCGGTGGATAAGATTAACTACTATCAGCTCAAGGATTCCATTGATAAATTGAATAATATTATCGGATGGACGAATACGGTAGGATTTTGGATTTCGCTTGTCTTCGTACTTATGAGTTGTATGATCGTATACAACACGATTCGTCTCGCCATTTTCGTCTATCGTGATGAAATTGCGGTTATGAAGCTGGTAGGGGCATCGAATATGTTCATTCGTGGTCCGTTTATTGTCGAGGCTACGCTCTATGCGCTTGTAGCCACCCTTATCACACTCATCTTCTATTGGCCGGCGACTATCTGGGTAACTAAGAAAACAGTCTTTTTCTTCGAAGGGCTTAATCTTCACTCATATTACGTTTCGCACATTTTCCAACTCGGCGGTATTTTGCTTCTCTCGGGTATTATTCTCTCGGTTATTTCCTCTCTTCTTGCCGTTCGAAAATATTTGAACATTTAAACCACAAGCATAGAGTGCTGGTACTAAGAACAATTGTTCTACTATCAACATAGAAGCTTTCTTTTCTGCGGTATACTAAAAGCCTCTATGACGCAGAAAACTGCTCTTTCAATTTTGAAACTTGGCCACACGGTCTTTTTGACTGGAGCTGCAGGTTCGGGAAAGTCGTATACGCTTCGTGAATACATTACCTACCTCAAAAAGCACGGCATACGCTATGCGGTAACTGCATCTACCGGTATTGCCTCCACTCATGTTGGTGGGACGACTATTCACGCCTGGAGCGGTATTGGTATTAAGCAGCGCCTTACAGACTATGAATTGGATGCTATTGAAGAAAAGGCGAATGTGTACAAACGTTGGAATGAAACCCAGGTGCTTATTATTGATGAGATTTCCATGCTCCACGCTTCGTTTGTAGATATGTTGGACAAGGTAGCCAAGCATATGCGGAGAAATGATAAGCCTTTCGGCGGTCTTCAGGTTGTATTTACGGGGGACTTCTTTCAATTGCCTCCGGTTGTGCGAAATGATAGCACCTATGAAAGTCAGGAGGTGTACGCATTTGCTTCGCGGGCATGGAAAGAAGCCAAGCCTGTGATCTGTTATTTGACCGAACAGCATCGCCAGGATGATGACTCACTTTCCACTATTTTAAATGCCATTCGCGCAGGGGAGGTGGAAGAAGAGCATTATGAAATGCTTCGTGAAGCAACGCAGGCGCATACCGATGATCACATCAAGCTTTATACACATAATGAAAACGTCGACCTTATCAATAGGAAAGCGTTTAATGAACTTCCGGGAGATGTGCGTACCTATGAGATGGTAGCAAGTGGCAAAGGTGCACTTCTTGAAGCTCTTAAGAACAATTGTTTGGCAGATGAAACCCTTGAACTCAAAAAAGGCGCCAAGGTTATCTTCATCAAGAATGATATCGAACGCAGATTTGTTAATGGTTCCATGGGGGAAGTGGTGGATTTTGAAACAGACGATACGCCAGTAGTGGAACTTGCTAGTGGGAGACGTGTTTCGGTAAAGGCAGATTCGTGGCGCATTGAGGAGGATGGCAAAGTAAAAGCCGAAATCTCGCAATTGCCACTTAAGCTTGCCTGGGCAATTACCGTACACAAGAGCCAGGGAATGACCCTTGAAAGGGCAGAAATTGACTTGAGCCGGGCCTTTGCTTCCGGTCAGGGATATGTGGCACTTTCACGCTTGAAGAGTCTCCAGGGGCTTCATCTGGTCGGGTTTAATCCTCAAGCTCTCCAGGTTTCGGAAATTGTTCGGGAAGCGGATTATTCATTTCGTACAAAGAGTGAACAAGCCGAACAAGCTCTGGATAAATACGATACAGAGGAGTTGCAAAAGCTCCATGAAAAGTTCCTGACCCAATCCGGAGGATCGATAGAGGAATTATCCGAAGAAGAAGCTGAAGAGCTTCAGGAAAAAACAAAATCGCATGTCGTCACCCAAGAAATGCTAGCAACCGGCATGGCACTTAAGGATATTGCTGAAGTTCGCGGACTTTCTATTGATACCATTATTGGTCACATTGAAAAGCTGGCTGAACTCAAAGAAAAAGTAGAGCTTGCACATGTGCTTCCAAAGAAGAAAGAAGTAACAGAAATCAAAAAAGCTTTTGAGGTGTTGGAAACTACGAAACTTACTCCTGTGTTTGATCACCTTAAGGGTAAGTATACGTTTCATCAGATTCGTCTTGTGCGAGTGCTTGTATAAAAAGAAAGGCGGCGAGCGTGGGCTCGCCGCAGTGGCTTCACGCCATCTGGTAGAAAGGCAGTTGTTCCTGGCGCGTGTCTGCCGGTGCCGACCGCGGCGGAACTTCCTCTTCTTGCGCGCAGGTCTGCAAGGGCGTGGTTCCGTTGAAAAGGTCAGGATGGTCCGGGTTGTCCGGATCGATGTCGTAATCGTTGCTCATCGATATACTCCTTTTGGGATGGACCCACTTTTAAGCATACACCTCTTCCAATGCGAGGGTGTTTATAACTTGTATATGTCTTTATCTGGATGCAGGCACCGGATTCGAACCGGCTTTTCTTTCGCAATATCCTAAGACACGAAGCATCTTACGAAAGAAAATGTTACCAGGTAAACTGCCCGCATTGCGAGTGCGATTTGGATAGCACTCGAAGTAAATAGACGCAGCTACTTACAAAATCTTACACTTTGGCAATTGTTGAAAGATTGGTCTAAAAATGGTACTATGATGGCCACATTGGGGTATCGTCTAATGGTAGGACAACGGATTCTGGCTCCGTTAATCGTGGTTCGAGTCCATGTACCCCAGCTGATATACTTGTCATCATGACAACACAACTACGAGAAGATAATCCATTTGAAGATTCAAAGATGGCACAGGAGTGGATTGATGCTATTGAGACTGAAAGAGGAGGAGCTCGAGAAAAGGAAGTGTACCCAATGATTAATAGTTGGGTAAAAGAAAATCACCTTCAAACAGTTTTGGAAGTAGGAGCTGGGCAAGGTGTCTGTTCTCCATATGTTGAAACTGAATATATTGGTGTCGAACCATCTCAAGCTCTTATCGATAGGGCATTTGAGTTGTATCCTCAAAAGAAATTTATTAAAGGGTCTTCTTACGAGCTTCCACTAGAAAAGGGAAGTGTGGACGGAGCTTTTTCAGTCGGTGTTTGGTTTCATATTGAAAACCTAGACGACGCACATAAGGAGCTCTCCCGAGTTTTAAAACCAGAGGGTAAGGTTTTTATTATCACTTCCAACCCAGAAACTCACGATGAATGGGAGTCTCTTTTTACAGGAACTAAAGAAGGGAAGAAGTTGGACGGAGCGGTAAAGCTGCCTACAGGTAAAATGACTCGTAATGTATTCTTTTTGCACACAAAAGAAGATATCATCAGTTCACTTGAGAAAGCTGGTTTTGAAATAATAAGCACTAAAAACTTTGGTTATGGCAGTGAGAATGTGGAAGACAGAGGTTTGGGATTCTGGATTGCTATTGAAGCACGGAAGAGGTAAGAAAAGTTCGAACTTCTTCCATGAGCAGCTCGAGAATTTAAAAACAAAGACCGCCGAAGCGATCTTGCTTGGCGGTGTGGTGTTCAGCGTTGACGGTCCTGCTCCGGCCTGGGTGTGTGGATGAGAATCATGCCGCCTCGTGCAGGACCCAGTACCTGCCTGACCACCTCTCCCAATTGGACCATGAGTTGGCTTTTTTGGGTTTCGGTGATCTGCTTGTCGAGTGCCAGATCGATATTGAACGCGTATGTCTCTTCCAAAGCGATCTCCTTCAAAAGCTCCAAGGTATTTATTGTATCACATTAAGTTAATTATGTCAATATTAAAGTTCTAACTTCGCCCCAGAGCCCCAGCTCGAAGGTTTGTGATAGTTTTATGATAAAATTCGGAATGAACTTCCCGAGGAGAATTGTTCATGCAGGAAGCATCCGTTGAAACTTGCCAAACCTTCACCTTTGCGGGAACAAGGGAGCAAAGGAATGCTCTGGATGAGGTCTACCCCAAGATCTCTAAGGAGTACAACATCAAGTTTTCCGAGGAA
>JARIGQ010000007.1 GCA_029288775.1 Candidatus Nomurabacteria bacterium
CCCGGGCACAAATGAAAAAACCGCTTTTGCGGTTTTTTCATTTGTGCCCGGGAAAGGACTTGAACCTTCATGCCTTTCGGCGCTTGCTCCTAAGGCAAGTGTGTCTACCAATTTCACCACCCGGGCGTTTTGAAAACGTTACGTGATTATACATGAAAAGAGGAAAAGAAAAAACCCGAGGAACGATTAAACGTTCGACTCGGGTCTTGCTTCGCGTTGCGCGAAGCTCGGGTCAGGCGGGGACAACCCCCACAGTTGTGATACCTCCATGGTTCATAGCGAAGACATCGATCTTGGTCGCGTTTTCTTTGTGCATGCCGACCCATGTCCCGGAGTTGAGGCCGGCTGCGCGGAGAGCGCGAATGTCGTCCATCGAAGAGAAGATGATGATCGGACGCTTTTCGCCGCGGATTTCCACGACTCGTTGGCCGATAGCTTGCGGCCCCGTTTCCATCGCGGTGGTCGTCTGGTCCGGTTTCTTGCCGACAACCGAAACGATGCGCGTTTTTTTCACCTTCGCATGCTGCTTGGAGACGATGAACGCTTCGATAGGCTCGGTGCCCTCCATGAGGATGCAGTACCTGCCATCCCCCAGACATTTCCATTCCTCGTCGTTATAGACCGGAGTGCCGAGGTAGTGCTTCAGGCCGTCGCGAGTGAAAGCATGCACCTTCGGTCGACTCTCGATGTTGGCGACTTTTTCGGCATGTTGTCGAGCAGCCAGCTCGCGAGCGTCTTGGGCGCGTTTTCGTTCCTCATCGCGCGCTTTTTCACCGGCTTCACGGGTGGTTTGTTCGAGCTTGAGCTTGAGCACCCACTCCTCCTTGCTCGGCGTGAAGCCGAGGTTCAGGCTTTCAGCGACGGCAAGCTTGATAGGAAGGAGTTCTTCTATCGAGCTGCCGCCTATGACGATGGTCCCGCCTTCGGACTTCACTAGGACCGCGCCAACGAAGTCGTTGACACGGAAGAGGTTCAGGAGGTTCACGCGATCGTGGACCGCAATGACGTACTCCGCAGAGGCTTCGTCGCCGTACTCGATGAGTTCGCCGAAGCAGCCTTTGTCCATACCGAGGCTCTGGAAACTCCACACCTTCAATTTATTACGAAGGATGGCCGCTGGGATGAAGCCGTTGAGGCCGTCGCGCGGTCCTTGGTATTTGCCGCTACGGAAGAGCTCGACCACGAGTCCGTTTGTGAGGTGTCCGTCGCAGAGTTCTCCGCCGTGCACGGCGCGGTGATTTTTCACTTCCATCTTGCATTCCTTTCTGGGACTCTGCCCAAGGATGTTACAGGGAACAACAGATTTCTATTATTACACAAAAATGCTATTTTGTCAAGTATTAGCGGGCAGCTAAAAACGCCTGTGTGTGAGGCGTTGTTAGCTTGTCTTTTCTTTATTTTTTTCTTCTCGCAGTAGTTTGTCGATATGCTGGCGATTCTTTTCACCGTAATCGATTTCGATTTCGAAAAATGGAATAACTTTGATGGGTAGACGCTTCATGACGTACTTGCGTAAATCGGTGCGCATGCGTTTTGCAAAGTTAAGCGCAGCATCTTCCTTATCTACCGGAAGTACGGTCATGTACAGTGTTCCTTGGCGCATATCGGGAGACACTTCGCATCGAGTGAATGTCATAAGCGAGGCGCCCGAGGATTCACGCTGAAAGAAGTCCTGCGCAATAGCGAGGATTTCCAAACTTACTTTTGTCTGTCGCTGCGAAGGTGCGCGATCTGGTCCTTGGGTAAACATACGAAGAAGTTAAATACGTGTCTTTTCTACAACGATTGATTCGAGAATATCCGATGGAATCATTTCAACTTTGGTTTCTACCATGAGACCGCATTCGTTACCTTCGATGACTTCCTGTGCCTTGATCTTCTGTGACTGAAGTTCAACAATGCGTCCGCGACCAAGCTCTACACCTCGACGAATGATTTTTACCAAGCTATTGAGTGCAATGCGACCTGTTTCTACACGACCACCGATGACATGCTTGTCTTTTTGCGAGCTAAACGTCTTCAAGATTTTAAGCGTACCAAGCACTGTTTCTTTTTCTTCGTAAGGAAGACGATCAGTAACGACGGTATCGAACCACTCGGAGAGTTTGTAAATAATGTCAAAGGTTTGCGGTGTAATATTGAATCGCTCTGCTTGTTCACGAGCTTTGCCGTCGACTTTGACAGCAAACCCTATAATGAGAACTTTTTCATCACCTCCGGCTTGCATGATGTCTCCTTCGGTAATTGGCCCTACTCCATGTCCAATGATTTTGATCTTCACGTCATCTGTCGTGCGCTTTTCAAGCTCACGCACAACCGCGTCGAGTGTTCCAAGCGAATCTGCTTTTACAATAACCGGAATGACAACCTTAGCGTTGCGATAGATGCGGGGATCGAGGACTGTTTTGATCGTATTTTGCTTTGCTTCCTGGGCTAAGCTTTCGATCTCCTTTTTATTGGAAGAAGAAATGAAAGATGAACCAGCAACAGGGACTTCATCAAACCCTGTCACTTTAATTGGTTGACCTGCATGCGGTGACTTGATAGTGCGACCGGCAAAGTCTTCGATAATACGGATAGGGGAGAGCGCAGAGCCTGCAAGAATAGATCCGGAAGCTGGAAGTGTACCATCTTTGATTACAAGTGCTGCGGAGATGCCGCGCTTTGGATCCACAATACTTTCGAGTACAAAGCCAGTAGCTTCGCTTTGTAGATTTGCTTTGAGTTCGTGCAACTCAACCACAAGTAGAAGCGTTTCCAGGAGGAAATCTACGCCTTGGCCGGTTTTTGCAGAAATTTCTACGCACGGTACATCCCCACCATAACCTTCTATGTATATGCCATTTTCTACAAGAGAATTTTTGGTACGCTGAATGTCTGCGCCTGGCTTGTCTATTTTATTGATAGCTACAACATAGGGAAGCTTGTGTGCTTCAATTGTTTTCCACGCTTCAAGCGTTTGAGCTTTGACACCGTCTTCTGCAGAAACGACCAAGATAGCAATATCTGCGATTTCTACTCCGCGCTCACGCATGGACTGAAAGGCTTCGTGACCTGGAGTGTCGAGGAAAGTGATTGGCAAATTGCGACCATCTTCCATTTTGTGGATGACTTCATAGGCGCTAATGCGCTGGGTGATACCGCCCGCTTCACCGTCGACGACATTTGCTTTGCGGATGAAATCGAGGAGGGAAGATTTTCCATGATCGACATGCCCAAGAACCGCAATAACGGGCTGACGAGAAACTACACCTCCTTGTGGGGCTGCTTTAGACATAAAAAGAATGACACAATTATAGCACGATTATGTAAAGATTCCTATGGGCAAATGATTAGCTCCTGTGGGCTTTCTTGGCTTCTTCGAGTACGCCTTGTTCTTCTTCGGTGAGATCGTGCTGACTTGCATAGTGCGTCACAGGTTTAGCAAAGACCGACACATGGTCGCGATGGTGAAGTGAAGAAAGAATGACACCATTTCCGAGTTCGTTTACAAGCGCGATTGCAAATGACTGGTTGCTTGCGTTTTGATCAAAAGCCTTGAAACGCACGGTAGAGACATTGCGCACTGCTTGAGTGAGTCGTTTTTCCAGCTTGAGCGCATGTTCGGCGATGAGTTCGTCATGTTTTTTGAGATCATCAACGTGCGCAAGATAGGTTTTGATGACTGATTCCAAACTTTTAGCATTTTCTCCGCGCATGAAAAACGAAAGCTTGCGATGAAGATAGATAACGTAGAGCAGAATGATACCAAGTGCAATGGTAAGTAAGCTAGTGGAGTGAGTAAGGAAGATCTGGAGTATGTTCTGTGCATTCATGAGTACTTCAGTGTAAACAAAAAATATCCTGTGCGATAGATGTGTATAACATAGACTCGCAATACGCATTTTGATAGAGTGGTGACATTCGATCTTTGGGAGATTCAAGATGGTATCTCGATACGGAAATCAACATGAGAAGATGCTCAAGTTTGCTCTGAGTGTGCGACCAGGCGCGGGTGAGCCGGCATTCATAGTTCGCATTGTGAGTAATTACAATGGGAACGGTCGGCTGCTTCAATGGGGCGATGTGCCGCTTCTGGATAAGAGTATTCATCCAGATTTTAAATGTTATGGAGAGTACGCAGCTTATCCGCTTCCTAAGCGTCATAACGGAGGACGCCTGCTCCCGCCGGAAGAACCGAAAGTGGAAGTGGGTCGAACGTTTTTGGAAGGAGTCCTTCAGTCATTTCGGACAGGTGTTATTCCCGAAGGTACTTCTGAGGAGCTTTTGAAGCTCCTTGCAAAGCTTGAAAGTCCTCTTGTGCACAAGCCCTAGACAAGGAAAGTACTTGATGGTAGATTTTGTGCAGGTAAGGAGAGGGGATGGACGAACCTCAACTTGTAGTACCTTTCGTTTCGTCCTTTCGAGAAAGGAGATTGCATGAAGAAGTCTCTCATGGCGCTCGTGCTCGTGGCCATGGCCGCGTGCGCAAGCGCCCAAGGCGCGCAGGCGCCGCCGGGTGTCCAGCAGGGCATCCACATCGTGTCCAAGCAGGACACGATGCAAAGCGGCAACATGAGCGCGATGCTGGCCAACTCGGACAAGGTCGGCACCATGCATGCGAAGATGAAGATGGTGATCGGCGGCGGTTCGGGCGAGGTGCGCTCGATCGGCCTGGTGCCGCTGCGGCACGAGCTGCAGAAGATCGGCCTGGCCGACGTGAAGAAGGTGATGATGGGCGGCCGCGCGCCGCCGGGCACCATGATCAGGACGATGTTCTGGTTGAGACCCGGCGCCGGCAGCAGCTACGACATCAACCTGGACGGCGCGGTCACCATGCCCGGAAGCGCCAACCAGCGGGCTTCGCCGATGAAGGTGCTCCGCACCTGATCGGCCGGCCGCCTGGCCTTGCGACTGAAGTTTAGTCGTACAACCCCCTCCCACGTGGAGGGGGTTTGTTATTTTTAAATTTTATACAAAGAGGAGTATGCTTATATATTGAAAGGAGGTTCCATGGAAGATGTGAAGAAAACTCCGGGCGAAGAAGTTTTTGATTCTACAGTACCTGAGCGCATAGACGCTACGCTTTCGGTAATAGAAGAAGAAAAGCGAAGAGCATGGTTGAAGCACCTCAAGCAACCTCTAATCAGCAAAGGTCTCAACATTTCTGAGTTCGTGATAAACACTGCCTATATTGGTCACAAAGGAGGCTACCTCAACTGATCCCCACGGGTCAGTTTGTTTTTATGATAGAGTACGCGTATGTTTAAGTTTTTTACTTCCAAAACCAAACGAGTCTATTTGGACTACGCCGGCGCAACTCCGCTTTCAGAGCGTGCTTCTAAGGCGCTTGCAGAGAGTCTTGCGATATATGGCAATCCTTCGGCAATTCACAAGGAAGGAGATCTTGCTTCGCAGTATTTGCAAAAGGCACGCAATCAGATTGCGACTGTACTGAATGCTCATTCGTATGAAATTTTCCTTACAGGAAATGGAACGGAAAGTTGTAACGTGGCAATTTTGGGAACCATGAAATCGCGCATGGATGTAGAGAAGCCTCATATTATTACTACAGCCATCGAGCATCCATCGGTGCTTGAGCCTATCAAGCAGCTGGAAAAATGGGGGAAAGCTATCGTAACCTATCTTCCGGTGTATGACAATGGGATCGTGAAAGTAAAAGATCTTCGCGAAGCGCTTACGGAAAATACTGTGCTGGTATCGGTAATGTATGCAAATAATGAAATAGGAACCATTCAGCCGGTCAAAGAAATCGGGCGCGCTATTGACGAATGGAAGAAAGAAAACGGAAGAACATTTACTTCGCATCCTTACTTTCATATAGATGCCTGCCAAGCAGGGAATTATCTTAATCTCGATGTGTTGCGATTGAAATGTCATCTCATGACGATCAATTCTTCCAAAGTGTATGGTCCGAAAGGAATTGCGGCACTCTATAAGCGAGAAGGAATTAAAGTAGAACCGCTTGTGTATGGCGGAGGACAGGAACGCGAGCTTAGAAGCGGAACTGAAGCTGTTTTCTTAGCAAGCGCGTTTGCGGAAGCCTTGAAAGAGTCGCATGACATGCGTGATAGCGAGTCTCCGCGACTTACCGG
>JARIGQ010000002.1 GCA_029288775.1 Candidatus Nomurabacteria bacterium
GATGTGTATAAGAGACAGCGATTACGCAAGCGCCTTGCCTGTTGCAATTTCTCAAAACAAACAATCTCTATTTTTCTCTAGAACCATTACGCATGGTGTATGAATATAGCATGCGTATTCCTGATACATTCAGTTTACCCAATCGCCTCTATGAACAATATACACGCTATGTGCGAAAAAAACTCGACAGAGCGAATACATTGGCGGCTCGGCATATATCTGCTATCAGCTGTTTTGGTAGAGAGTGCATGATTCAAAATTATGACGTATATCCTGCTGTTTGCTACATTGGCGTCGATGAAATGGTTTTCAAACCAACAGCTAAAAAAAGAAAAAAACAAGTGTTCTTTGTCGCCGACAAAAATGCATTTTGTGGATATGATTACGCGATTGAAGCTCTCAAAAGAATTCCTGCAGCGATTCGTCCAGAACTAAAAGTCATTGAATGGACTAAGGATAATAAGAAGCGATTGAGCGATCAAGAATTAGCGAAACAGTATAGTGAATCGTTGCTAACGTTTTCATTTAATAAATTTGATACGTTTGGTCTTGTCCCGCTTGAGTCAATGGCGTGTGGAACACCTGTTATTGCGTTTAACGTTGCTGGGTATCGTGAAACGATCAAGCATGGTGAAACAGGATACGTCGTTGAATTTGATGTCCAAGCAATCACGGATGCTGTCATGCTTCTTCTCAAAGATGAACAAAAGCTCGAAGCAATGGGCAAAGCCGGAAGAAAATGGATTGAGGAAAAATGGACATGGGATATACAAATCAATCATCTGGAACAATTGCTAAAAAAATTGAGCAACCAGCATGCATAAATACTATGTCTCCGATTGTTTCTGTTATTATTGTTCACTATAAAGCAGACGCTGTGTTTTTTTCTTGTTTGGAATCCCTCTACAAAAACAAGCAAAAAGTTTCTTTTGAGGTTATTGTCGTTGATAATGATGAAGTAAAAACGATACAAAAAGATATACGTAAAAACTATCCTGCTATTATCTATCTTCCAAATAGCAATAAAGGGTTTGGTCAGGGAAATAATGTCGGAGCAAGGGACGCAAAAGGAGAATATTTATTTTTTCTCAATCCTGATACGGAAATTTTTCCAGAAAGCTTAGATAATCTCGTCCATTTTCTGCAAAAGAAAAAGGATGCAGCTATTGTAGCTCCTTT
>JARIGQ010000004.1 GCA_029288775.1 Candidatus Nomurabacteria bacterium
CTTTTAAGTAGTAAAGAAAAAGCCGGCGTATACGCCGGCTTTTTCTTTACTACTTTTAATGGAAAAAAGTTGTCAAAAATGCTATACTAGAACAATTGTACTAATTTTGAAAACTTCATAATGTCCGCCAAGAAAATAGCAAAGCATGCAGAGCTCGATAGCATTATCGTCAGAGGTGCGCGAACGCACAACCTCAAGAACATAACGGTGGAAATGCCTCGGCATAAGATGATCGTATTCACAGGACTTTCCGGATCAGGAAAGTCCTCTTTGGCGTTCGATACTATTTTTGCCGAAGGGCAGCGACGGTATGTGGAATCGCTTTCGGCCTATGCCCGACAATTCCTCAATCAGATGCAAAAGCCTGATGTGGACGAAATTGTCGGTCTTTCTCCAGCTATTTCCATTGATCAGAAATCTGCTGGGCGTAATCCGCGCTCCACGGTTGCTACTATTACCGAGATTTATGACTACCTGCGTGTGCTCTATGCCCGTGTAGGTAAGCCCTATTGTGTGGAGTGCGGCTCGCGTATTCAGAAGCTTTCCAATGAAGAAATCATGCACTTTATTTTGGATCGGGTGAAGCATGCGGACGATTCCCATGCCAAGAAAGCGATCAAAGGGGTTGAATATTCTGAAGCTGAAGTGCTCATCCTTTCTCCTGTCGTACGCGGAAGAAAAGGGGAATACTATCAAATGCTCTATGACATGCTGGGAAAAGGGTATACAGAAGTGGTGGTAGACGGTGAGCGTCACTCGTTGCGTGAGCAAATTGTACTAGATAAGAATAAAAAGCATGAGATCTCTATCGTGGTGGATTCTATTGCGTTGGATGATTTTCGTCATAAACAAACGGAAAAAGATGCTCTGGTGCGCCTTTCGGAATCGATTGAACGCGCACTTCATGAGTCCAACGGTTTGGTGGAGGTGGAAATTCTTGGAGAAAAGACTATTATGTCCAACAAGTTTTCATGTGCAAACTGCGGCTTTTCATTTCCGGAAATTGAACCTCGTCTTTTCTCTTTCAACTCGCCCTATGGAGCGTGTCCCGCATGTAACGGCTTGGGTACCAAGTATTTCGGCGGACTTGATGAATGTGAAGTGTGTATGGGGAAGCGTTTACGACCGGAAGCACTGAACGTATTTTTGGATGATAAGGAGAAGATTAATATTGTAGACATTACGGCGCTTACGATTAAGGATGCTCAGGACTACTTTGCGCGCTTGCCACTTACCAAAAAAGAGCAGGAAATCGCTTCTGTAGTGATTCGAGAGATTGAGTCTCGTTTGGTGTTTATGCTGGATGTTGGATTGGATTATCTCTCGCTTAATCGCAAGGCCGACACGCTTTCTGGAGGTGAGGCACAGCGTATTCGCTTAGCTTCTCAGCTTGGAAGCAAACTTGTAGGGGCGCTCTATGTGCTGGATGAACCAACCATTGGCCTTCATCAGCGTGATAATGATCGTCTTATTAAGACACTCACCACGCTTCGTGATATGGGTAATACCATCATTGTGGTGGAACACGATGAAGATACGATTTATGCGTCGGATTATATTGTCGATATCGGACCAAAGGCTGGTGTGCACGGGGGAGAAGTTGTGGTGGCCGGGTATTTGGATGAACTTCTGACTGCTCCTAAAAATAAGTCAGGCTCGGTAACGCTTTCTTATCTTCGTGGAGAAAAGGAAATCCCGGTACCAGTGCGTCGGCAGGGAGATAAGGGGACAATTCATATCAAAGGAGGCAGTGTATTTAATATCAAGGATATGAATGTGTCGGTACCATTGGGGCGCATGGTAGCAATCACGGGTGTGTCTGGATCGGGTAAAAGTTCTTTTATGTATGAAATTCTCTACAAGAACTTGCTTGCTCGTCTCGAACGTCGACATCGCTCGGCACAGATTTACAACTGTGCATCCATCACGGGAACTGAATATGTATCGCGTGTAGTTTTGATCGACCAATCCGCCATTGGGCGAACCCCTCGCTCCAATCCGGCAACGTATACGGGAGCATGGACATTCATTCGTGATTTGTTTGCGGAAACCGAAGAGGCGCGTATTAGAGGATGGAAGGCCTCTCGCTTCTCTTTCAACGTAAAAGGTGGGCGTTGTGAAGCGTGCCAAGGAAATGGTGAGATCGCGGTTGAAATGCACTTTTTGCCAACTGTATACGTGGAGTGTGATGTCTGTGGTGGCAAGCGCTTCATGAAAGAAACCCTTGAGGTGAAGTGGAAAGGGAAGAGTATTTATGACATCTTGAAAATGACGGTTGAGGAAGCAATTGAATTCTTCAAAGATATTCCGGCTGTACATGATCGCGTGAAGACGCTTGATGATGTAGGGCTTGGCTATCTTGAATTGGGTCAGTCGGCTACAACGCTATCGGGCGGTGAAGCGCAGCGTGTGAAGATATCAAGCGAACTCTATCGTCCACATGTCGAGAAAACCATCTATCTTTTGGACGAGCCATCAATCGGACTCCACTATGAAGATATTGCCAAGTTGATTGAAATTCTCAATAAACTGGTGGATAAGGGAAATACTGTTGTGTTGATCGAACACAATCTTGATATTGTAAAATCCTCTGATCATATTATCGATATCGGTCCGGAAGGGGGAGTGGGAGGTGGAAAGGTGGTCGCATCGGGAACGCCGGAGTCCGTTGCCGGGAATGTCAAATCCTACACGGGGCAGTATTTGAAAAAAGTTTTGAAGAAAAAGGTGAAATAAAGAAAATTGAGAAATGAAAAAGCCGCACGTCCGTAAAGGTTGTGCGGCTTTTCGGTCGTGAACTGGACCGAATCAGTACTGCACTCCGGTTTCGCCGACCCGCACCCGGATGACCTTGTTGGGCTCCGGGGGGCGGGCAGCTACTTCGGGAATGATGCTGTGGCACTCGTGATACTTCTGAGGGCCGACTCTACGAGTGTTCAACTTCGCGAAGGCCAGGGGGATCTTCCTGGTCTCGCAGCTGTCGAACTTCTGGCATCCGCGGCAAAGCGGATCTGTTTCCTCGCTATCTGCCATGTTCCACTTCCATGCACGCGACAGGGTTGTGGGGGTCGGCAGCGCCGATTCCGAGGCTGATCGAATGCGGGTCAGGCTCGGAGTCTGGAGAGACCGTCGACTTGCGGTTCCACGCTTCCGCGGTACGAGCAAAGAAGTTGGTCAACCAGTTATTGCCTTCCGGCTGCGGGTTATTTTTCCCGTTGGCCATGTTAAAGAACCTCTCCTCAAAAACGTTATTTATTCTCCATGCAGAGCTTGTTGCCGAAGATGCAGGAGACCCCTCGTTCCAGTGGCTTTCTTCTTCAGGGTGTGATGCCTTAAGTGAGGTGGCGTAGAACGAATTTTTATTGTACAATATATACCATGAAAAGGCAAGACCTCGAAAAGGTTGGTCTTCCCGATAATCCTGGCGTTTATTTTTTCCGCGACAGTGACGGGAATATCCTCTATATAGGAAAAGCGACCTCGCTTCGTGATCGCGTGCGAAGCTATTTTAATCCCGACCTCATGAAGGCTCGGGGACTTCGTCTTGTGTCTATGGTGACTGCTGCCGATACGGTGACCTTCCAAAGCACGAATTCCGTACTTGAGGCACTTCTTCTAGAAAGCAGGCTTATTAAGGAACATACCCCGCCGTATAATGCGCGGGAGAAGGATAACAAGAGCTTTACCTGTGTAGTCATTACCAAGGAGGAATTTCCTCGCGTACTTATCATGCGCATTCGCGATTTTGAGAAGCGTTTTGATAAAAAGGATATACAAAAAGTGTATGGTCCATTTGCTTCTTTACGTCAGTTGCGAGAAGCAATGAAGATTATTCGGCGCATGTTCCCGTATCATGATAAATGCGAAGCCGGTCAAGGGAAGCCATGTTTTAATGCTCAACTCAAGCTCTGTCCAGGGGTGTGCACCGGGTTGGTTACCAAGGAAGAATATAAAAGACATATCGATAATATTCGAAAGCTCTTTGAGGGAAAAAGGACAGAATTAAAGAAAGATCTCGAGCAGCAAATGAAGGAGTTTGCAAAAAAGCAGGAATTTGAAAAGGCTGCCCAGGTACGTAATACGCTTTTCGCTTTGGACCACATAAAAGACATCAATCTCATTCAAGATGAGGAAATATTGTCTTTTAAGGACGCCGCTTTTCGCATCGAAGCCTATGACGTAGCCCATATTTCTGGCTCTGATCGGGTAGGGGTGATGACGGTCATTGAAGGGAAGGAGAAGTGCAAGGAGAGCTATCGCCGCTTTAAGCTTCCTGAAAAGACCAATGATGATTATGAAGGACTACGTGAAATCATGCTCCGCCGATTTAATCACAAGGAATGGCGCTATCCAGATTTGATTGTTATTGATGGAGGCAAGGCGCACAAGGATACCGCCCAGCGGGTACTCGCGATGCTTGGTCTTTCCATTCCGATTGTTTCCGTGGTCAAAGATGAGAGACATAAGCCAAAGGACATCCTGGGAGATAAAGTCCATGTGGATAACCATAAAAAGGAAATACTTTTAGCAAATGCTGAAGCCCACAGATTCGCAATCGGTTACCATAAAGTCTTGCGCAATAAGGTTGTTTAAGAACATGCGTTCTAGCGTGTCAATACTAACTCTTGACATGCCCTGAGGGACAAAAAGCATGGCTTTTACTTCTCTCCTCTGTACAATCTAAGTATTACCAAATAATACCTATTTTCAGAGCGTGTATGGCTATTCTACAAACAATTAAGAAGCGTAATGGTGAGTTCGTCCCATTTGACGAAGCGAAGATCGAGCGGGCAATCAAGAAGGCATTTCTCAGTGTGCTTCGTGATGAAAAGCCGGCGGTAGCTCGCCATATCATGGAGCTTGTAACCAAGGAGCTCGAACTAGAAGCCATCACGCGCGATGGGTATGTGCCGACGGTGGAACACACCCAGGACCTTGTAGAGAAGCACATTATGGCAGCGGGCTTCTTTGACGTTGCTAAGCACTACATCATCTACCGTTTCGAGCATCAGAAGATTCGTGACGAAAAGAAGCAGGAAATGCTCGAAAAGGTAGAGGAGGGAGGGCTCATGATTGTGAAGCGCGATGGACGCTCTGAACGCTTCGATATCGCTAAAGTCCGTGCATCGCTCATGCATGTTGTGAAAGGGTATGAAAAGGAAATCAACGTTGAGCAGATTTTGAATCAGGTGAAGCTTGAGGTGTATGAAGGCATGCCAACTCGCGACATCCGAAAAGCCCTCGTGATGACGGTACGTGCCATGATCGAGCAAGATCCAGCGTACTCATATGTTGCATCCCGCATGGTACTTCATTCTATTAATGAAGACTTGATGGGCGAAGCTCTCGACTATACAAAGGTAGACGAACAGTACAAGCAGATGTTTGTGAATGGTATTGAAAAGGGATTGGAACGTGGGCTTTTGGATGAGCGCATGAGAAGCTTTGATGTAGCAAAGCTTGCAGAATCACTTGTTCGTGAACGAGATCATCTTCTTATGTATCTTGGAACGCAGACGCTCTATGAGCGCTATCTTGTGCGCGATGCGGAAGGTGATGGAAACATTATTGAACACATTCAAGGATTTTGGATGCGTGTGGCTATGGGTATTGCCCTTGGAGAAAAGGAAAGTGATCGCACAGCTCGTGCTGTCGAGTTCTATGAGGCAATGTCTCAGCTTCGCTTTGTCCCTTCATCACCAACGCTTTTCCACTCTGGAACCAAGCATCCTCAGCTCTCATCTTGTTACCTCAATACAGTAGGGGATTCACTCGAATCCATCTTTAAGGTGTACGCGGATAATGCTCAGCTTTCTAAGTGGGCAGGAGGTATCGGTACGGACTGGACAACGGTACGTGCTTCAGGTTCTCTTGTAAAGCGCTCAGGTATCAAGTCAAACGGTATTGTGCCATTCCTTAAGATTGCCAACGACGTAACCGTTGCTATCAATCGCTCAGGTCGTCGTCGAGGGGCAACATGTGTGTATCTTGAGAATTGGCACTATGATGTGGAAGAATTTCTCGAGCTTCGCAAGAATACGGGTGATGAACGTCGTCGTACGCATGACATGGATACTGCACTTTGGATTTCGGATCTCTTCATGAAGCGTGCACGTGATGATGGTGAATGGTCACTCTTTTCTCCTGATGAAGTGCTGGAACTTCACGAAACCTACGGCAAGAAATTCGAAGAACACTATGCGCGCTATGAGCAGCTCGGTAAGGAAGGCAAGCTTCGCGTATATAAGAGTATGAAGGCGCGCGAGCTATGGAGGAAGATGGTGACAATGCTCTATGAAACTGGTCACCCATGGATTACATGGAAGGATCCTTCAAACATTCGTTCACCGCAGGATCATGCCGGCGTGGTACACAATTCAAACCTCTGTACAGAAATTACGCTTAACAACTCAGAAGAGGAAACGGCAGTGTGCAATTTGGGTTCGCTCAACTATCAGCGTCTCGTTCGTGATGGCAAGTTTGATGTGGATCTCGTTGCCGCAACGACTCGTACCGCTATTCGCATGCTTGATAATGTGATTGATGTAAATTATTACCCAACAATCGAGGCCAAGACATCGAATCTCCGTCATCGACCAATCGGCATGGGTATTATGGGCTTCCACGACGCGCTCTATATGATGAATATCAACTTCGACTCGGATCAGGCGGTACAGTTTGCTGATGAGTCTATGGAGCTTATCTCGTATCATGCCATTCTTTCATCAGCAGAACTTGCTCGTGAGCGAGGTGCATACTCAAGCTTTAAGGGTTCCAAGTGGGATCGCGGTATTTTCCCGGTAGATACGCTAGCGCTTGTTGAGGCTGAGCGTGGTGTTGAGCTTCCAGTTTCCAAGACCGGACGCCTTGATTGGACACCAGTGCGCGAAGCAGTGAAGCAATTTGGTATGCGCAATTCAAATACCATGGCTATGGCGCCAACAGCAACTATCTCTAACATTGCCGGATGCGTACCGACTATTGAGCCTATCTACAAGAACATCTACGTGAAGTCCAACATGAATGGTGAATTTATCATCATTAATCCATATCTCGTCGCAGATCTAAAGTCGCTTGGTCTTTGGGATTTTGAAATGATCGGCCAGCTTAAGTTCCACGATGGTTCCGTTCGCGATATTCCACAAGTACCTGCGCATTTGAAGGATAAGTACAAGGAAGTATTCCAAATCGATCCGTCATGGCTTATCAAGTCCGCTGCGCATCGCGGTAAGTGGGTGGATATGTCACAGTCCCTTAACATCTACTTTGCAGGATCGTCTGGTCGTGAACTTGCAAACATTTACGAGTACGCATGGTCGCTTGGTCTTAAGACTACGTATTACCTTCGTTCGCTTGGTGCATCTCAGGTAGAAAAGGCAACCGTAAGCACTGCTGAATTCGGTGCAACGAATAAGCGCTCTACAAACACAACCGGAGCAGCTGCACCTACTGGAGAGGCCGTTCCAAGTCCGATGTCCATGGCATCAGCAGTTGCTGTTGCAATGTCGACGCCAGTTATGGCAACTCCTGTGCTTGAGCAAGTAGTGTCTATCCCATCTTCAATGCCCGCTATGTCTAGCGTATCTCAAGTAGAATCAGTACCCGCATTTAGCATGGGCGAAGCGCCGAAAGTTCAGCCGAAATACAATATTACCGTTATGCCTGGGGCCCATTGCGATGGCTGCGAATAATCTCGCTCTTCATTTCCGCTTCTTATTAACTTAGTCTTTTTACACCGTATGCCCCCTTACCAACCACACAATTCACAAGGAACACTTCCAGGAATGCCTCATGTCCCCCAAGGTCCTTTCATGACCGCCGCTACCGGTCCTATTCCGGTTGGCTATGATCCATCCAAGCCGGTTATTTCGCGCGGGGCTGGACGCGTGGATGTAAATGAACGCAAGATCATAAACGGGGGTGGAGCGGATGTAGTGCAGCTATGGCCCATCAAGCACAAGTTTGCATGGGACGCATACAATGTGGGAAATGCCAATCACTGGTTGCCGACGGAAATTTCCATGCAGCTTGATATTGAGCAGTGGAGAAGTCAGTCAGTGCTTACGGCAGATGAGCGTCATGCGCTTAAGATGGTGCTCGGGTTCTTTACGACTGCAGACTCCATTGCGGCGAACAATCTTGTGCTTGCCTTCTACAAGCATGTGACGTCACCTGAGACGCGACTATACTTGCTTCGTCAGGCATACGAAGAAGCGATTCACACGCAAGCCTATCAGTACATCGTGGAATCACTTGGACTTGATGGAACGGAAATCTTCAACATGTATCGCGAAATCGACGCGATTTACAATAAGGAAGAATTCGTACTTTCTTTCAATCAAGGAATCTTTGATCCCAATTTCAAGACGGGGACATTTGAGGCAGATCAGAAGTTCTTGGAAAATGTCTGCGTCTTCTCGCTTATTCTTGAAGGCATATTTTTCTATTCATCATTTGCGGTGATGTTTGGATTTCAGCGACAGGGGAAGCTTGTCGGATCTGCAGAACAGATTCAGTACATCATGCGTGATGAGTCTAATCACATGGACTTCGGTATCAACATGATCAACACCATCAAGCAGGAACAGCCGGAACTCTGGACACCTACATTCGTGGAGCGTATCAAGGCTCTTGTGGACAAGGCGGTGAAGCTTGAGTACCAGTTTGCGGTGGATGTATTCCCGAAGGGAATCTTTGGACTAAATGCCGAAGGGTTCAAGCAGTACATTGAGTACATTGCAGATCGTCGCCTGATGCGTGTCGGTATTGATGCGGTGTATGGATCAGCAAACCCTTTCCCGTGGATGAGCGAAGCAGTGGATTTGGCTAAAGAAAAAAACTTCTTCGAAACTCGCGTAACTGAGTATAAAACGGGTGGTACTTTGGAATGGTAAATCAAAACCGCGCCCCTCCGGGCGCGGTTTTGATTTCACTGCATCTACTGCATTACTATACTACTTGCTATACTGTGTGTATGTTAAAGGTCTCGCGTTCCATGCCTGATATTGCGGTTATTCGCGGAGGAAGAGAGGATTTTTCTTTATCGCTTTCTGAAGGGCAGGAGATACTTAAGTCACTTTCGAAAATCGGCTATAAGCCGCTGGATGTAATCGTGGATAAAGAGGGGAAATGGACTGCCCAAGGGTTGCCCACTGACGCGCATGCGATCTTTACGCGCGCACATACAATTGTGGATGTAACGAGAGATCGCAATGCGCCGCATGTTGCACTTGCTAAGAAAATGGGGGTACCACTTTTATTTTCTCCGGCAAACGATGTTCATCTTTCGCGTGAGGATATGTATCGACTACTTCGCATGCAGGGATTTAAAGTACCCGATACAACGGTCGTGCGGGCCAAAGCGCCGCTCCAGGATTCACTCTTTCGTGATGTGTGGTCTCGCTATCACACGCCGCTTATGATTCGTCCACTTGTGAAGCGAAATGATGTAGCCTCCAAGTTGGTCACAAAATATGCTGATTTTGAAAAGATAGTGCGAGAGTACCATACAAAAGGGGTGGACGTGCATATACTTACGTATCGAAGACTGCCTACGTCATCCTTGATTGTCCTTCCGGATTTTCGCGGAGAAAAGGTATACACGCCGGTATGGGTGGAAACGTTTGCAGGAATCAATGAGCTTCCGAATGTGTCTCATCGTATGCAGACGTATCTTCATGCTCCCGAGTTTCGCAAGGAACAAATGAAAAAGATTGCCACCTCAGTATATGAAGCATTGGAGCTTACAGGTCCCGCAATCATTGATGTCATTTATGATAACAATACGTACAAAGTAGTGAATATAGAAACGTCACCTTCACTTCGACCAGACGGGCGCTTCATGACCTCATTACGATCTACCGGTGTAGACATTGGTCAGTACATACATGAGCACATCAAGCGCGAAGTAGAAAGTGGTATCAATCCATTGTATGACTTCGCAAGATAGGAAGCTTATTGTACTTATTCTAGGTTTACCTATTGTGATAGGTCTTATTATTTTTCTTTTGAAATAAACATGACCATTAAAGTGGTCATGGGTGGTTCACAGTTTTTTTCGCTATACATAGAAAGGACTAGACGGGCTGTATTAAAGTTAATTTCCTTTAGGTCCAGTTTCTTGAGTACTTTTGGTAATTCTAAGTATGTATAAGCGTAAGTCTCCTTAGCTTTCCCTTGAGGTGGAAAAAAATTGGTTCAACTGTCATAATACTTACAGGGCATGGGTCAATTATAGATCCACTTGGGCACAATAACCATGAGTGAATAGTTATCTCTCTAATTACTGGCTTATACTCATTTTTCACTTCTATTTCTACTGTAAAGTGATACCCGTCTGCAACTCGCAACTGTGGTATATGAATAACAAGTGCTCTACAAATGGAGTGACAATTATACAAAAGATCTTCTCCATAGACCGCTAGTTCGGCATTGTTTTTTATGAGGTTTTCAAGAATAAACCTTCCACGACGATAAAGAATGCAATCTTCTTCAGTTATACCATCTCTAAGGCGAGGGTTGTTTAACATATTTTTCCTAAAGGACTATCTATCTTAACGATACGGGGCATAATGTCCTCTGTCAATGTTTTTGTCCTTTCTTTAAGTATGTGTAGTAATAAATACATTCAATACTAAGGATATGGTGTTGAATGTTCCTTTAAGGAGTCTTCACACTTAAATTGATGCTATTTTCTTTATATTCTCTCCCAACGAATTTGAACGTAAATTATACTCTTGCCTAAAAGAGAAAACCGCCCCTCTGGTAAGTATGGCGGTTTTCTCAGTGTGTTCGTACGATTACTCGAACGAAGTGACGTCTTTGTTTGATGCGTTACGGTTGCTTCATGGCTACTTTCCAACTTTTTGAGCGGAAGAGTTTGCTTTCGAAGGTTCCGCTTTCTTGACCGCAGTCCGTTTGAGAGACTGCTTCCCAGTTGTTTTTGAAGCCGCATCTGCTTTTTTATCAGCATCGACAAGCAAAGCTTTTGCAGTCCATTCGGAAAGCTTCTTTGCCTGCGCGAGCGCTTTTGATTTTGAATCAAACGGAGTTGACTCTGCGATCTTGTCGCCAGTGCGGGAGAGAAGCCGGAATCGATACAAACCTTTCTTGTCTTTATAGACTTCAAGGATCGGTGTCTTTGTCATCTATAATTCATTTACTTAAATCTGATAAACATGAAACAACTGTCTGAGATATAGTGTATATCTTCAGCGTGCTATACTCAATAGCAACAAGGGAAGTTATTCACATATATGGAAAAGAAACTTTCGTACGTAGGGAATATTGGAACGATTGTACAGAAGAATGACAATTTTCGCGAGGTACTTTTTACCGGGACTAAGTCGCAGCTTGTGGTCATGTCTATTCCAGTCAAAGGGGAGGTGGGAGAAGAAATTCACGAGCATGTCGAGCAGACGCTTTATATTATTTCGGGCATCTGTAAGGTGATACTGGATGATGTTGAGCATGTAGTATCCGGTGGAGATGTAGTGGTGGTTACTCCTGGAACCAAGCATAATTTCATTAATGTCGGAGAAGATATTGTAAAGATTATTACGACATATTCGCCACCTAATCATATTGATGGTCGAGTACACACAACGAAAGAGGACGCAGATAATGATAGCGAAGATGAAGCGATCGGTCATTCCTACACAAGCTAAAAACGATGCACAGTTTGTAAAGCATATCGTTTCCCATTACGAAAAGTATGGGCGTCATGAGCTTGTGTGGCGTACAAAAATCACTCCGTATCGTATCTTGGTAAGCGAAATCATGCTGCAGCAGACGCAGGTATCGCGCGTACTTCCCAAGTATCAGACATGGATGAAATTGTACCCAACTCTTTTTCGTTTAGGTGAAGCGTCATTTACGGACGTGCTCAAGTTGTGGCAGGGACTTGGGTATCAACGTCGCGCAAAGGCACTTCATGAAATCGCAAGGAATGTAAAAGCTCTTCCCAAAAGCTATGCCGAGCTTCTCAAACTAAAGGGTATTGGTCCTTATACTGCATCAGCAATACTCGCCTTTGCTTACGATGTTTTTCCAGATCATCTTGTAGAAACAAATATTCGCACCGCACTCATTGAAGCATTTCATCAAGGGGAAACCAA
The DNA here is from genome assembly GCA_029288775.1 of Candidatus Nomurabacteria bacterium. GTDB lineage: Bacteria > Patescibacteriota > Minisyncoccia > Phycocordibacterales > UBA5272 > UBA11704. The sequence goes on from JARIGQ010000004.1 coordinate 12,117, forward strand.
TATACATGATGGCAAGCTCTACGATGATCTCGCTCGCTTGCATAAGCTTGCTTCAGTGCAGAAGCTAGGGGCACGTCATTTTTATTACGCGCTCATGGATTATGGGGCATATCTTAAGTCCGAGAAGATTTCTCATAATATAAAAAGCGCACACTATTCGCGTCAGAGTCCTTATATAGGGTCGGTTCGACAATTGCGAGCAAAGATACTATTTGCAATTGCTCATAAGGAAAAGCTCCCTTCAGACGAACGTGCCCAATCAGTACTCGAGAAGCTTATAGAAGAAAAGTATATTGTGGAGCGCAAAGGCGGATATGCTATTGTGGAATAGCGAGTTCGGTCAAAAGTGTTTTTACTTGGCGATCAGAAAGGGTATGTACTTGGCCTTGTTTTAATCCATGACTTACAAAAGAGAGTATGCGTACGCGTTTAAGTGTCTTTACGGTAAGATTAAGCGCATTAAGCATACGGCGTATCTCATGTTTCTTGCCTTCGGTAAGAATAATGCGTAGCGAGTAGCCTTCGTTATAAATCGCTACTGATTTTACCGGAGCATATTGGGCTTCTTGGGTGCGAATGCCTTTCTTAAGAAGAGTGACAACGCGCGGTGTGCATTTTTCGCGCACAGTAACTTCATATTCTTTTTCTCGAGCGTGACGAGGATGAAGGAGCGCATCCACTACACGATAATCATTTGAATAAAGGAGTAAACCTTCACTTTCTTTGTCCAAGCGACCCAAGGGTTCGCAGTGAGGAAGTTCGGGGAGAGGTCCTGTTACCACGCCACGCGGCTTGTAATACAAAGCATACATATAGTTGGTTTCCGGCGCCTGTACGGAAATTACGTCACCCTTTTTTACTTTACTGCCAAGCGTGGCAGGCTTTTTGTTAATGAGAATATATCCTTTTTCTATATAGGTATCGATGGTGCGGCGAGAGCCTATTCCTTCATCACGTAGAAAAGCATTGATTCTCATTTCTTCTTTGGTTGTAACTTTTATTTCTCGCATGGTAATGGATTGAGGAAAGGATTATCTGGTATCTTTCATTGGTAAGACGTACGAAACACTCCACAAAAGTGCACAACCTAAAACAATAAACATAAGTTGGGGTCGCTCTACAAGGAACGGAGCAAGCGCCAAACCGATTGCCCCTACTGCTATGGTTGCAAATGACATCGTGTTTGAAAAAAGCGCCGTAAGGGAAGCATCTTCCGGACCTACTTTTTTGAAGTAGTATGCAAAGGCCATCGTTTCCACAAAAGCTGCCCCGATACGAGAACTCAGGAGGACGATAAGCCATAGTGAGACGCTCGGCACATCTATTAAAACACACAGGAAGGTAGTGAGGGCAAGAATAAGCAATCCTCCAATCAAAAGTTCTTTCTCTCCGAGTTTGGTATCTGCAAGGTAGCCAAGCTCGTAAGGAAGGACGACAAGAGGAATAAGTGCAAAGGGAAGTATGGCCGTAAGATACACAGGAAGATTAATGCCAATGGTTACAAGGTACATCGGTGAATAGATAATCATCACTGCATAAAAACATTGCGCCATGAATTCCGCCATGAGTGCAGCGCGTATGTTTTTATCTTTCCACGCCACCTTAAGTGCTTGCAGCATATTGATACGATCATATGCAGGCTCCTCAATATGCAAAAAATAATGGTGAATGAGAATTACAAACGGAATAAGCATACACGCAGAGACAATATATACGGTAGAAAATGAAGCAACCGAAAGAATTGCTCCCGCAAGAACAGGGGAAATTAAGATGCCTATATTTAAGAGCGTGAGAAAGATACCTCGAATGGAACCTGTTTCTGCATGCTTTGAAAAGCTTTCGATAAACACATTCAAACAGACATAGATAAGGGTTTGCAGGAGAAAATGTGTAATAAAGAGAAACGCAAGCAGATAGGGGTTTTGGAATAAGCCGAAGGCAATCGTAGCTACTATCTCTGCAGCTACAAGTGACATGGTGAATCGATAGGTGTGCAAACGACGCATGTACTTGGAAACCGACATTGATCCATAGAGTGCGGCAAAGCTTCCAATCATATAAATGAGGCTCACATTGCCAGCACTCCAATAGGTATGCAGGTAGGACGAACTTACATACAAGGGTATGCCATAGTGCAGCGCGTAGAGGATAGTAAGAAGATAACTTACAAGAAGAAGACGGTTTTTGACAATGGCATGCATAACAAAAGTATATAGGAAAAAGGGCCGTTTTCCGGCCCGTTTTCCACGTACGCTAGACGGTAATGATTACTGGAATAATAACTGGTCGCTTTGCAGTCTTTTGCAGAAGAAACTTGGTAGTTGATTCCGTCACATCCTGCTTGAGCTGGTCGAGATTCATATATCCGCCTCGAGCAAGGGCATCCTCGATAACTTTCTTGGTTAGGAGGCGTGTTTGATATAGCAAATCTTGTGATTCCTTGAGATAGACGAAGCCACGCGAAATAAGATCAGGGGATTTCTTAAGTGTGTGTGTTCGGCTGTCGATAACACCAATCACGACGAACATTCCATCTTCCGCAAGAGCTTGTCTATCGCGCATGACCACATCTTGTATCTTGCCCACAGATGTTCCGTCTACCACAATCATTTCCGAGGGAGCTTTTTCCTTGATAATACCAATCTTATTTCCACCATCAGTGATTTCGATCACCATACCGTTATCAGGAATGACGATATTTTCTTCAGGGGTACCGAGCTTGCGTTCGATGTCGGCATGGACGCGAAGCATATAGTGATAGCCGTGTACGGGGATGAAGAACTTAGGATGCACTTTCCGGTGAATCCACATGAGTTCATCATGATTAGCGTGACCTGAAGAATGAACATCAGATGTCTTATAGTGAATAAGATGAGCACCTTGGCGAGAAAGTTTGTCTTTCAGGTTTTGTACTGCGCGTTCGTTGCCTGGCACGATAGAGGAGGACATGAGAATGGTGTCGCGCGGAGTAAGGCGAATAAATTTGTGCGTTTTATTCGCAATGCGACCGAGAGCTGCAAATTCTTCTCCTTGTTGGCCGGTAGCCAAAATGATAAGTTTGTTTTCCGGGTAGCGATTCATGTCTTCGAGAGGAATAAGCGTCTCCGGTTTTACTTTGAGCATGTTTGCAAGCTTGGCGATCTCCACGTTAGTTTTCATGCTGCGGCCTTCCACCACCACTTTTTTGCCATATTTCTCTGCGGTATTAAGCATGAAGAGCATACGTTCTACCTGGGAAGCAAATGTAGAAATAATAAGACGGCCCGGGGTCTCGCGAATGATTGTTTCAATGTTGTTATACACGACCGTGTCCGAAATGGAGAATCCAGGGTTTTCACAGTTTGTCGAATCTGCCATAAGCAGGAGTACGTTACGATGTTCGAATACTTTATAACGCTCAACTTCATCATCCGTTGGAATGCCGTCATTGTGTTCGAGACGCAAGTCACCAGTGTGAACCACATCTCCATAAGGAGTTTCTACAATGATTCCCATGGAGTCAGGAATAGCGTGAGTTACACCAAAGAAGCGCACCTTAAGATCACCTAACGTTACCGTATCGTCTTTTTCAACCACGTTGATGGTAAGCGGAGCAAGGTGAGGGAATTCTTCTTGTCGCTTTTTAATCATGAGTGACGTAAAGAGCCTGGCATAAATCTGAGGGTTGCCAATGCGGGGCATAATATAAGGGATAGCTCCAATGTGGTCGAGATGGCCGTGGGTCACCAGTACGCCTTTGATTTTATGTTTATGTTCTTCCAAATAACGAGTGTTTGGAAGAATAAAGTCGATACCTGGCGTATGGGTTTCGGTGAACTGAATACCGGAGTCAACAATCACAATACTATCCTTGTATTCAATCATACTCATGTTTCGGCCAATTTCTTCTACACCTCCCAAGTGAATGACGCGGATATCGCCGTCTTTGAGTGGGGGAATATGATCGGTTTCGCGTTTTCCGGAAACGGTCGTATCGAATTTTGGTCCAACCATAGACCGTGGTGGACGAGCATTGCGTCCACGACCGCCGCGAGACCGCTCGCGCCGGACGGGAGGAGCTTGAGTTTCGTTCTTTGGTGTTGTTGTAATTTCTTCGTTCATAGTATTGTGGTTAATTGCTAGTCTGTTCCCGGGAGGGTTAATGAATAATATTTTCTACTACCTGCTCAATCCGTTTGGTATATGTTATCGGCCATACTCGCTCGGTGTATACGTGCCATTCGTTAACAAGGGTGAAGCGTGAAGAGTTGGTATAGCTTACGGAAGGGAGTACGGTCGCTGCTTTGTCTTTTGTGACATAAATAAGCGAGGGAGCAAAGAGGAATATTCCGGGCACTTCTTCTTGGAACTCATCTTTTACTTTTGCATAGGTACTTGCGCGAGCTTCAGGATCCGTTTCTGTGCGCAATGTCTGGAGATTCGTGTCGAGACTATTGGAAACATAATTGGAGATATTAAGTCCGGGATAATTTCTTTGCGAGGAGTGCCAGAACGCATAGAGATCGGAAGGGGTTTCTACAATGGAACCAAAGAGAAGCGCTTGGAAGTCACGCTCGCGAATCACTGTTTGATTGAGATCTGTTACTTCATAGACGGCAAGGTTTACATTGATGCCGATTGCTTCCCAATAACTTTTGATCATGGTAGCAACTGCACGCATTTCATCGGTATTGGCAGTGGTCAACGTAATAGTAATTTGCTGCTTGGCTTTGCTTTCTTTTGAAAGAGAGAGAAGGCGTTTTGCTTCCTCAGGATCATAGGTTGAAACCGAAGTTTCATCGTCAAATGGGAATGGGCCATCAAGTGCTTTGCCATAATTATGGAGCACGTTGTGTACGATGGCGTTCTTATCAATTGCTGCCTGGAGCGCTTGGCGTACTACTTTCTCTGAAAGAGCGGAGTTCTTATTAGGATTGAAAAATACCGTGAATGTGCGAGGGAGAAGGGAAGTGCGAACAGAGGATGAAGCTACCCCAAGCTGAAGTACTTCATCGGGAGAAATACCGTGAATACGACTTACCTCTCCATCTTCAAATGCTTGAACGAGGTACTTTTCGCTTTGATAGGTTTTGATAATTAATGTATTGATGTACGGACGTCCAAGTGTGTATTTTTCATGTGCGGCAAGGTCAAATTCATACGGAATACCGGAAGATGTCTGAATGTCGTCGATTTTGTACGGTCCGCTTCCGATTGCGTGAATATTATAATCAGAGAGACTGAATTGTTCGACGCTAAGATTTTTCCAAATATGCTTAGGAAGAATGCCAAGTGTTAAGTTATTGAAAAAGAGAGGATATGGTTGGCGAAGGGTAAAAGTAAGTTCCTTGTCGCTTATTTTTTGCATAGTGATCCCTTCCCATTCAAGGCGGTGTGGGCTTTTGATATTTGCATCTTGCACGAGATTGATCGTATAGATTACGTCGTCTGCTGTAACTGGTTTACCATCGTGAAAAGTTGCTCCAGATTTAATGACAACATCATAATGAAGATGATCATCGCTTTCGGTGATTGATTCTGCCATGTCATAGACGGTATTGCCTGCCTCGTCATACTTTGTAAGACCCGCATAAACGAGTGACGTGAGATCCTGATCCTGTTCAGTGCTTGCAAGGACAGGGTTAATGAAGCGGGGAGTTCCGATGATTCCTTCCGATATGCTTCCTCCATAACTTGGCACATTCACGAGAAAGCGAGAGTTGATAGAGATAAGCGCCGAAAAGAGAAGTATTGCGGAGATAAACAAAAGCACCCACATCAAAATGACCTGTTCCGGAGAAAGTGATCGATACAACTCCTTAAGTTTTGAAGGAGTTTTCTTGATTTCGCGATTGAAATCTTCTGGTATGTGAGAGGTGTCCATATCTAGAAGCACATGGACTAGCTATCGTGACTTACTTATCTGACGATGAGAGGGTAGGCAAGCGTTATCACAAACAAAAGCGATGTGATAATCGTCATGCGATGTAATACCAATTCTCCACCGCGCTTTTCAAAGCTAGCTCCAGCCCCGTCGGCACCGAGTGCGCCAGACGCGTCGGTATTGGCTCGTTGGATGAGCACGAGGGCGATGAGGAGAATAGCTAGCGTTATTTGCACAATAGATAGCATGTGAACCATGATCCTATTATACCACAAGGCAAATAGAGGTGTAAATAGAATGGAAAATGGGGAAAAGTGTGACTTACCCCTAGGTAAGCATCTTGATTTCGTCGACTACAAGGGTCTTTTCTCCGTTCCTTGTAGCCACTTTCCCGCGCACAACGATCGGCACATCAAGGACAATAGAAGATTTGTAGCGCTTATAGGTTTCGGGGAACACGGCAACTTCCATAGCCCCTCTATAGTCTCGCAGGCGTACAAGAGCCATATGGTCGCCTTTTTTGGTTTTGGTGATCTTGGAGTTTTCAATGATTGCAGCCAGGGAAACTTCCTTACCATCTGCTATATCGTGGTGTATTTTTTCAATGTCTAATCCTCGTGCAGCAATTTTTTCTTTCCATGGATCAAGTGGGAAACCGGAGACAAAGAGTCCAAGCAGCTCTTTTTCCCATTGTAATTTTTGTTCTTGAGAAATAGGGGGAGCAGGTTTCATGACAAAAGATGTTGTATCTTCTGTACCAAACAATGAATCTTGCAGCACGTTGTCTTTCACTACGTGCTTATGGAAAGCGAGGATGTTATCCATGTTTGCAAGTATTTGTCCGCGATCACCAAGTTCGTCGAGTGCACCACACATGGTGAGTGCTTCGAGAGATTTTTTGTTGAGGTTTTTATGCGTTACTCGGCGAATGAATTGTTCAAATGAAGTGAAGCGCCCGTTCTTATTCCGTTCTTCGATGATTGCATCCGAAATATCTACTCCTAAGTTTTTAATGGTGTAGAGTCCGAAACGAATTTCTTCTTTACCATTACTATCTTTAATAATGGAGAAACCTCCTTCGGATGCGTTTACATCCGGTGGAAGCACATTGATATTCATACGTTTACATTCCGCCACAATTTCTGCAATCTTTTCTACGTCTCCCGATTCATTTGTCATAATCGCTGTCATGTACGCGACAGGGAAGTTTGCTTTCATGTATGCCGTCTGGTACGCCACACGACCATAACTTGCAGCATGAGCCTTGTTGAATCCATATGCGGCAAATGGTTCGATTTGTTCCCACAGCAAGTCCGCCTTTTTTTGCGAAAGTCCATGTTCAATGAATCCTTGCATGAGCTTTTCTTTTTGCGCTGCCATTTCTGCAGGAATCTTTTTACCCATAGCTTTGCGAAGCTTATCCGCTTCAAGCCACGAGTACCCCGCCAAGTGAATAGCGATGAGCATCACGTCGTCTTGATATACGATGACACCGAATGATTGATCGAGTACTTGCTCAAGACGTGGATCCACAAAAGAAATGAGCGAAGGGTTATGTTTTCGCTTGATGTATTCGGGAATCATTTCAAGCGGTCCCGGACGATAGAGCGCCACCATGGCGTTGATGTCGAAGATGGTTGAAGGTTTTAGTTCCTTTAAAAACCGTGTCATGCCAGAGCCGTTTAATTGGAAGAGTCCCATCGTTTCTCCGCGAGCAAGCATGTCAAATGTCTTTTGATCATCAAGCGGAATTGCTTCTATATCGAGCTTTACTCCATAACGGTCCTCGGCAATTTTAATGGCATCTCCTAAGATGGTGAGATTACGAATACCCAAGAAGTCGAATTTAAGCAGACCGGCATCTTCGATCGTATACATATCATATTGTGTGATGATCTTGCCGCCTTTGGGATCTTTTTGTATTGGGGTAAAGTCCCAGAGCGGAGAAGGGGAGATTACCGTGCCTGCTGCGTGTACAGAGATGTGTCGTGCACATCCTTCTACTTTTTGTGCCATGTCGAGAATCATTTGTACTTCACGATCAGTGTCATACATTTCCTTAAGTTCCGGAACATCAACAAGCGCACTTGCAATGGTGACAGGGAATCCTTGTTTGGGTGGAGGAATCATTTTGGAAATTCTATCGCCAACGGTGTAGGGGAATTTCATTGCGCGCGCGACATCCTTCACTGCGCCACGAGCCATCATGGTACCGAAGGTTCCGATCTGGGCCACGTTATCAATTCCGTATTTGCTTCGTGCATAATCAATTACTTCATCGCGTCTTGTATCGGCATAGTCCATATCGATATCCGGTGCAGACGGACGTTCTGGATTGAGAAAGCGTTCAAATGGAAGCTTGTATTCAAAAGGGTTACATTTTGTAATTTGAAGCAAATACGTTACGAGTGAGCCCGCAACCGACCCTCGAATATTAGTGAGAATATTATTTTCTCGCGCGAAACGAAGAAGGTCGTATACCACAAGAAAGTATGGAGAATAGCCTTTGTCTGCAATCACTTTAAGCTCATAATCTAAACGCTCTAGTACATGCGGAGCAGGCTCCATGTCTCGTACTTGAAGTCCTGCATAGGCAAGCTCACGGAGATCTTCATCGTAGCTTTTTTTGAATTCAATATTGGGAAATACCCATTTGCCTAGAGGTATTTGTACATCACACAATTCGGCAAGCTTAACTGTGTTTTCAAGCGCATCCGGAATATCTGCATATTGTTTCGCTGCTGCCTCTGGATCCACAAAAGAAAAGTCTTCTTTTTGAAAAAGGTGTGCGTATCTGTTTTGAGAGTATTCGTCACCGTGGACAAAGTACAGTGTTTTGTGAGCTGCTTTATCATTAGGGCTTAAATAGTGTGAATTCCAGGTTGCAATAAGAGGGGTGTTTGTTTCGCGTGCAAGAGCGATTGTTTTTTCCCGCATAAGTGGTCCATGTTCCATTGCAGTATGCGGATTGATCTCGAGAAAGAAATGTTCACCAAAGTGTTCCTTGTAAAAAGCTAAGCGCGTCCTCGCTTCTTCTTCATTAATCGCCAGAAGATTGCTCACCTCTCCCCATTGTCCACCCGAAAGGAGAGTGATCCCATCTTTGTAGGTGAGAAGTATGTCTTGGGTGAGTACTGGTTCCAGTGGATTCTCGACGTTTACAATAGAGGTAATACGCATGAGATTTTTATAGCCCTGCAAACTATGTGCAATGAGAACTGTTTTAAACTTCCTGTCATTGTAATGAAGGTCAAATTCCACCCCTATGATAGGTTTTAATCCTTCTTTTTCACACGCTTTAGAAAACTCAATAGCGCCATACATATTGCTGTAATCAGTAAGCCCTACAGCAGTATGACCATAGGATTTTGCTTTCTTTACGAGCGCATCTATTTTAGGGAGAGCGGAGAGAAGGGAATAGTGGCTATGGTTACGAAGATGCACGAACATAGGGTTAGTATACAGCATGATAAAGCTCACTAATCGGCATAGAGGAGGGATCTCTTATATACTCTGTGTGATGTCAAAACTACCACCAAAACGCTCCATCCAGTACCCTTTCAAGGGTTGTATTGGGATAGATGAAGCGGGTCGCGGTCCTTTAGCCGGTCCGGTTACAGTGTGTGCGTGCTTTGTGGAAGATCTAAAAGAAGTAAAAAGAGTACTTTTTTCTAATTCTATTAGAGACTCTAAAAAACTTAATAATTCATTAAGAATCAATATATTTAAAACTATTAGACAAAAACGATTAATTAAATCTCGCATAGAATATGCAATTGCATCTCGTTCCGCTGCATTTATAGACCAGCATGGCATTGTGAAAGCAGTGGACGCGTGTATTGTTTCCTGTCTACGCACATTAAGTCGCAAGGGTCTTCCTGTGGAAACCCTCAAGATACGCTTGGATGGAGGTTTAAAAATTAAGCACTATAAGGCTAACCAGAGTACTCATATCAAAGGGGATGAACAGTTTGTAGAAATAGCTTTAGCCTCTATTGTGGCTAAAGTACATAGAGATAGCTATATGGAGCGACTAGCAAAGCAAATAAAGGGATACAAGTGGGAAAATAACGTCGGGTATGGAACCAAAGAGCATAGAGAGGCTATAGGTAACATGGGTGCCACAAAATACCACAGAAGTACGTATTTAAAAGGGTTTAAACTATTCGATAAAGCAGAATAATTAAAAGAGGTCATTTTGGGCAAAAATTACAAAAAATTCATCTTTTTGAGGGTGCTATAGAACGACCATAGAACGCTTCTCTAGAGGGCGTTCTAACCCCCTTAATAGCGGGGGGATAATTTATGCAAAAAAGTTAAAATCACTTTTTAAGATAAGGGTTTTTTGTTTGGACTTTATCCACATTTTTTACTACTTTTATTCACGATTTTTACTATACTTAATAGTAATAAATTGCATGTCAAAGCTCAGCAATTCAGGGTTCAGAAAAGTTCTTTCAAGGGTAGCTAACCATATAGCTCTCTTTGTCTTTTCTGGTTTGATTTTTGCATCCAGTACTGCTTTTGCATTTGCTGCACTTTCTTACTCTGCGCCACGTCAGCCTTTCGCTAGCTTTAAGTTTGCTCACACATTCTCACTTTCAGAACTTTCACCACAGGCTGTTGCCTCTAAAGTGTTTGCGCTTTCCTATACCTTGCCTTCGGTTGCGCAGAACGTGGCTTCTCTCTCACGCCCACTCGTTGCTTCTATTCCTACTGATCTTGGATCGGGTGTAACTTTGGCAGATACACTCCCTGTACTTGCGCTTTCACTTCCGGTTATTCCTGCAGGTATCCCTCAGGCAATTGCTCACGAAATTGCTACGATTTCCCTTCCACAGATTTCTTTGAATATTCCTGCACTTGCTGTGCGTCCAATTGACGAGCACGCTGTAGTGCTCTCAGGGACAGAGGATCGTTCAATCGGCGTTGCAGGTACGGGACTCACACTTGTAGGAGGCATAACTCCTGAGGATGTTGTACCGCATGTGCTTACCTCTACAACATTTACCCTAAGTGCACTTTCTTCCAAGTTTGCAACATTCACACCTCCTCATGCATCACTTGCGCTTCTTCCTGTTACATCAAAGCAAGGCATGGTGCTTGGGGTAAGTACAACCAATACTGCGCTTGCACAGACGAAAAAGACTCTCCCGCTTATCGACAAGCTTTCTCTTGCGCTTTACTGTTCATTTACCAAGAACAATGTTGACCGTACACGCTGCAATTATGATGCGATTGCTGACGGTTCTATCCCGGTGTCTACGGCGTCATCTGTAGCTGCAACGACTCCAGCTGCGATTCCAGCAACTCCAAGCAATTTGTTTACATCTAACGATCAGGGTGTGGCTTCTCCAACCTTTATCACCAAGTACATCACCCAGTACGTAGGTGTCCCAGGAACTCCTGGACGTGATGGTAAGGATGGTGTAAATGGAGTTACTTCTACAGTAAACGGTATTCTTCCTCCAGCAGGGTTGGGATCATACATTATCCCTTCATATTCTTCACCTTCAACAGCAATCGGCATTTCTACTATCGGCTACCTGAAGGATACAACCATCGAGAATCCAACAATTACCCAAGGTACTGCCGTTAATCTCTCCCTCACGACTCCGATCCTTAATAGTCCAACGCTTAAGGATGCGGTGTTTACAGGCCTTTCTCTTTTCACTAGTCCAGCATCGTTTACTTCAACGGTTGCAATCAACAGCCTTACAGCAACATCATCCGTTATTACTAACGCAAGTACGACAAATGCATATATTGCAAATCTCTTCGTAGATGCCGCTACTTCTACCAATTCATACGTAAGCCAGCTTGTAGCGGCTTCATCTACACTCTCTGATGCTGTTATCACTAATTCCACAACTACGAATGCGTACATCGCAAATCTCGTTGCTGCATCTTCCACACTTACGGATCTTATTGCAACGAATGCTGCGTTTACAAACTCCACAACAACCAATGCGTTCATCTCCAGTCTTGCGCTCGTAAACGGCAGCACGACCAACTCCACCACTACGAACTCGTATATCACGAATCTCTTTACGCATAATGCAACGACGACCAATGCCATCATAACCAATTCGACTACTACTAACGCATATATCACTTCTCTTGCGGCGGCTTCAACGACAATCGATGATCTTGTAACCACTCGCGCAACATCAACCGCTCTTTTTGCAAATCTTCTTTCTGCAATCGATACATTTATCACCAACCTTACTGCTACCAACCTCACCGCAACCAACGCAACTGTTGCAAATGCAACGACAACCAACTCAACTACCACTAACGCGTATGTTGCCAATCTCTCTACGGATAATGCCACAACAACAAATGCATATGTAACAAACCTTACAGCATCATCCACAACAATTGGAGATTTAATAACCACTCGCGCAACATCAACCGCATTCTTCTCAACACTTCTTTCTGCAATCGATACATTTATTACGAATCTTACGGCTATCAACTTAAACGCAACCAATGCAACTATTGCAAACGCCACCACGACTAATTCAACAACCACGAATGCATATATTGAAAATCTCTCTGTAGGTACAAGTTCCGCAACATCGCTTACAATAGGTGGCGATCTAAGCGTAGGTGGCACTTCAACGTTCGCGACAACCTCATCCACCTATGCAGCGATTGATACTGCATCGACAACCAATCTTTCTGGTACTAACTTCTGGTCTACGCTTGCAACTATCATAAGCGCAACTATCACGAATCTTATTGCAACCAATGCAACCACTACCAACGCTACCTCTACCAACTTTTATGCTTCAAACGGAGTTATCGATAACGCGACTACGACAAATCTCTTCACACAGACGCTTTCTGTAGGTAATGGATACATCCAGGGAGATCAGTCAGTGCAAGGATCATTTAATGTAGCGGGCACTTCTACACTCGGATCCAATGTATTCCTTAATGGTAATGTGGTGATCGGTACTTCAAGTAATGAATTGCTTACCGTCAATTCTCTCATTAACTCAGATGTTACTCCTGCACAGAATAAGGTATATGATCTCGGTACCCCATCATTCTATTGGAGAACGCTTTATGCAGACTCTATCAACGTAAACTCTATTTCTGCGGCATCGACGACAATTTCTGGAACTTCAAACAATTCGTTTACGATTAATTCAGACAATAATACTAACGACCTCGAAGATTCTCAGCTTGTGTTCTACCGCGGTCTCGTAACGCCAAATGCCATCCTGCGCTGGAATTCTGCCCTTAGCCGTCTCGAGGCTAATCAGTCATTCAAGATTCAGAACGAAACTCCTTCAGTGGGAACCACTACGCTTACCGTACAAGCGGGTGCAGGACAAGGAACAACCAATCTCTTTGAGCTTTTGGATAATTCTGGAAGCAAGCTTGCTATGTTTAATTCTCAAGGATGGCTTGGCATCGGTACTTCAAGTCCGGTTGCTGCGCTCGATGTAAATGGTCCTATTAAGTCCGGCGGTGATGTGAAGAATGTGCTCAATATAAATGACAAGGGTTCGGGTAACTTGCAGTCAACCTTGCGCATCCTTACCAATATTCCATATGCAGATGGCCTTCAAGCCCTAGACGCTATAACTATTACAGGTTATGACTGGCGAAATAGCAAACCTCTCAGCCTCCGTCTAGTCTTTTATATCTTTGGCGGAAACTTCATTCAGTACGGCGCTTCTTCCCAGGGCGGACTTGCTCCACGAATATCACTTGGAAACGTTAATGGAAAGGTGGCAATTTTGCTTGACCGTTCATCTGGAGGAGGAGGTGGAGACTGGGCGTTCTCTACACTATCTGTTGATGTGATGAATAATAACAATCTCTGGACTCAGTCAGATCTTTCAGGATGGTCCTATGATTACGGCAATCTTTCAGGAGCATCCAATGTTGTTGCGCTTTCATATTCAAGCCAGCTCGGTAATGCCTCAACTACCGGTCTTACTGCTACCAATATTTTCTCAACAACACTTGCAGTTACCGGTACTTCTACATTTGGTACTAATGGAAGCAACGTGGGAATCGGTACAACAAGTCCGCAAGCAACGCTTGAAGTAGCGGGTGCAGCTGCTGGTCTTACAGTGAATCGTACTCATGTACAATGCGGGGCTTCAATTGGGCTGGTTAATAATTCGAATGTTTCAAATTCATGGTCATTTAAGAATAGCGATTCACCTTGTACTCCGGGCACGCTTGGTAATTTGTATTTTATCCAGAATTCTACAGAAAAAATGGTTCTTACCTCTGGAGGTGTTCTTGGCATCGGTAGTACCACTCCAAGCCTTAAGCTTACGGTGCAGGGAGCTGCATATATAGGAGGAAATATTGTTGCAACAGGCACGCTTTCATTGGGTACAAGTACACTCTTTACTACAAGTGCAGGAAATGTTGGCATCGGTACGAGTACTCCTTTGGCAAAGTTTGCTATCGTGGATTCCAACCAGACTTCAACATCCTCGAGTGGGGCTGTTGGAATGGCTAATGCAAATCTCTCTATCTTTACCAACCAATTTGGCCAAGACTTTGGTGGGTCAGTTGGATTTGGCGGATACCAGGGTTCGTCCGGGCAGCAAACTTTGTTTGGTCAAATTTCTGGTCGCAAAGAAAATGCTTCAGATCCAAATGCTCGTGGTTATCTGGCTTTCTCTACTCTAGGAACAGGTGCTGGAGTTGCCTACCCATTTGCAGAACGCGTGCGTATTAGTAGCGATGGTTCACTTGTGATCAACAGCAATGGATATGATGCAACTTCAACCAAGCTCCTTATTGTAAAGGGGTCAGCAAGCCAGGCGGTGAACCTTCAGGAATGGCAGAATAGCTTCGGTACAGCACTTTCTGTTGTAGATGCTTCAGGTAATCTTGGGTTAGGCACATCAACTCCAGGTTCTAAGCTTTCCGTACAAGGTAGTGCATATATTGGCGGAAATTTTACGGCAACCGGTACGCTTACCACACTTGGAACAGGGAGCTCATCAATTGCAGGAGCTTTGGGGGTAGGTATTGCGTCTCCAAGTTATTTCCTCGATGTGGTTCCACCATCAGGAACTGCTGTAGACCTCTTCAGGGTTGCATCTTCGACCAGTCCTGGAGGGGCACTTGTTGTGAAGAATAATGGTAGTGTAGGTATCGGTACAACTACTCCACTTAACACGCTTGTGGTCAGTGGTCCGGCACTAGGAGGTATTACTATCGACAGAGGTAATTCCAATTCACCAAACCTTACGTTCTCTTCTAATGGAACTACCATCCTTAGCCAGATTCGCGGTGTCATTGGTGGAGGTATGGCGTTTACTTCCAGCAGCTTAACAGAGTGGGGTCATTTTGACGCGAGCGGTAACTTCGGTATCGGAACTTCGAGTCCGGCTTCTCCACTCCACGTATATAGCAATAGCAGTAATGCTTACATTATTACTGATACTTCGGGAACAAATAATACCGGTGTACAATTCAGACGGGACAATACTATTAAGTGGCAGCTTTTCTCTGATAGTCTTGATAACTTCGGGATCTTTGATGGAACTAATAAGATTGCAACTATCCAAAGAGGTGCTCCAGCGAATAGCTTGTTTGTTCTTGCTAATGGAAATGTTGGGGTAGGTACTTCAACTCCAGGTTCTAAGCTTTCCGTTCAAGGAGATTCATACTTGGCTGGTAATGTGACCGCAACGGGTACGCTTACTGTCCTTACTAGTGGTACTAGTCGTATCGGTTCTGTTTCAAGATATGTAACCATGTTTGATAATGGGAGCGGACAAGTTGAACTTGCTTTCAATGGTTCGGACGCTAATGCTTCCCGCATTTCGACGGATAACAATGATCTTTGGATTAGGCCTGCGACGGGTGTTATCGGTATTGCAGCAGGTACAACTTCTCCACGCCTCAAGATTGGTTCAATCTCATCTGGATGGGGAATGCAGACGACACTCGCTGCTCCGATGAACTTTGAAAGCCTTAGTGTAGATATCAATACCAATCCTTTTGTATTCAACCGAGTAGGTGCATGGGGAGGTAATCCAAACGTAAAATTGTTTAAGGTGCAGGACGCAGGCAACGATGTCTTTTCAGTGGGTGGTGTACTCAATGCCATTAATGGTTTGACTGTTGGTCCATCTGCAACAAGTGGTATGGTTTCTCTCACTGCTGTGGGTCTAGATACCAATATTCCGTTTGCTATCAACGCAAAGGGTAGCGGATCTATCAACATTGGAGGAACAAGTACAGGAAATATTGTTCTTGCAACTGGAGGAGGTAGTGTGGCTATTGGTACAAGTAGTCCATCTAGCCAGTTGGAAGTTTCTGGAGGAGCAGCCAGTTCATATCTTACTCTTTCTACAAACTCGGGAGTACAAGCTACAGGAATCAAACTTGTGGCTAGCGGTACCACAACTAATTGGATTATTGGTTCTCAAGGTGGAGCCGTGACTAATTTGCAATTTGTCTCAGGAGCTGGCAATAGTCTTACTTTGGATAGTACGGCAAATATGGTTTTCAGTAATACTAATAACCACAGTATTTCTATTGCACAAAACAGTGCAACTAATATTCCAGGTAAGCAATTGACGGTGTCTGCAGGGAACGCGGCACTTGGTTTAGCTACAAACTTTGACGGAGGAACACTTGTCCTCGCAGCTGGCCAGTCAACAGGAACAGGAACAGGAAAGATTCAATTCCAGACTTCTCCAGCAGGATCATCTGGTACAGCAACAAATACGTTGATTACCGCGATGACTATTCTTGGCGGTGGCAACGTAGGTATCGGTACTTCAACCCCAGGCTCGCTCTTTTCAGTACAGGGTAATTCATATATCGGAGGTAATGAGACAGCAACTGGTACACTTACAGTGCTAGGTACAGGGAATTCTTCCTTTGCTGGAAACGTAGGAATAGGTACGACAACTCCAGGTAATCCTCTAGTTATTACTGCAAGTGGGGTCACAAGTAGCCTTTTCAGTATCGCAAGCAGTACCGGTGCAAACTTGGTACAGCTTGCATCTGATGGTGTAACGGGAAGCTCTCTATTTAACGCAAGTACAGGTGAAAATCGTTTCAACATCAACCCTAATGGTCAATATGTGCGTGTAAGTGGTGCGGGTGTATACGGTTGGTCGCCAAGTACAAATGCAGGCGTTAGTGCTGATACAGGTCTCTCGCGCATTTCAGCAGGAGTAGTTGCTGTAGGAAATGGAACGACAGGATCAGCAGCAGGTACGCTTGTTGCTGGAGCAATCGGTATTGGTACTACCACTCCTTCTGCAAAGTTGATGATTGACGGAACTATCGCAAATACCAACTCAGGTCAGGGGCTTGTTATTTCTGCAACTAATGGTACAACTGTTGGTCCACGCCTCGCAATCTTCCCAAATGGCAACGCTTCCGCAGCTATTCAAACGCTCGTAAACGGAGCACTTAACTTCCTCAGTTCAGCTGGTAACGTGAATATGACTATTGCTGATGCTACGGGAAACGTAGGCATTGGAACTTCAACCCCAGGTTCTAGGCTTTCAGTTCAAGGAGATTCATATTTTGGAGGGAACCTTACTGCAACAGGCACTATTACTTCGCTTAGTGCTGGTAATTCATACTTTGCTGGAAATATTGGTATTGGCACTTCATCTCCAACTCATGCGCTTACATTTGCTTCTACTTCAAGCGGTATTGCTTTCTACAACACTTCAGATCAGACTACTAATTATGAACGCTTCGTAGAGGCATGGAATCCTTCCAATAATACCTTTAATCTATTCCAGTCTTTTGGTGGAAGTGCAGCAAATAGAAGTGTTCGTCTAGGTATTGCAGGTGGAGCAGGGGCAACTGCACCAGATTCATATTTAGATGTTGTCTCAAACGGAACATTCAATTTCCGTTCCGCTAATCCTGCAGCAACTACATACACAACTCTAGGATTAGGGGCACTTCAGAACGCTTCTTCGTATAATCAGACAACTGTTGCTATTACGCCAACTATCAATCAGTCTGGAACAGGTTCTTACACAGCGCTCCTCATCAATCCTACAGAAACAGGCGTTGGTTCAGGAAACAATTATCTTATTAATGCTCAGGTAGGTGGATCAACTCGTATGGTGCTGACAAATACTGGTAATCTCGGTATCGGTACTACTACTCCACTTTCAAAATTTGTGATTGATAGTGGTAGTGCGGTAATCCGAGGTACTAATAACAATCTTCAAGTTGTTGATAACGGTACGGGAAGGAGCTTTGTGTTTGGTGTAGCAGGAACTTCGGGGGGCTTCTTTAACAATGCGACTATTGGTGATAGTATCTTGCGTGCGTCCACCGGTAATAAGATGATGCTCGGTATCGATAATGGTACGGGAAATGCTGCACCGGTGCTTACTATCAGTGGTACTAATGTCGGTATCGGCACAACTACTCCAGGACGCTATCTCACCATCCAAGCAGTTGCTGGATCATCGGCAGGATTTGATCTTGCCGATCCTAATACTAATCAGGTGTGGTCGTTTATCAATGGCACCACAGGTTCTCCTGTGGGCGCAGGCAATTTTGCGATTTATGATACCACGAATCAAGCTACTAGAATGGTTGTTTCTAACGCAGGAAACGTAGGTGTCGGTACCACTACCCCAGGCTCACTTCTTTCAGTACAAGGAAATGGTTACTTCGGTGGGAACCTTACAGCAACAGGAACATTAAGTGTACTTGGTTCTGCAACTTCTACATTTGCCGGAGCGGTTGGTATTGGGACGACAACCCCAAGTTACAATCTTAGTGTTGTAGGAAATACATATACATCAGGTTCTATCAATTTTGGAGGGGCCGGAAACAATAATCTTGGAGTGTTGTCTCAAGTGGGTACAAATGATACTTATCTTTCAAATCACCTACATACTCAATTCGGCCTTTGGGTTCGTTCAACGGATACTAATAGGGTAAAAGGAATGGACCAATCTAGCGGTAATAGTTCTAACCTGGGATTGTATGTAAACTTCGGAGAAAAAATGACAATTGATACCAACGGAAATGTAGGTATCGGAACTACAACCCCGGGATCTAAGCTCTCCGTACAAGGTGATGCTTATATAGGAGGAAATGTTACTGCAACGGGTACGTTTGCAATCGGTACAAGTACACTCTTTACAAATACTGCTGGGCAGGTAGGTATTGGTACTACCAACCCTTCATACCGCCTTGACGTGCGTACCACGGGAGCTGCGACAGGTCTTGCTATTTGGGATGGTTCAAATGGAAGTATCTTTGGAAGATTTGGAATCACAAGAGTTGGTGCTACAGCTAATACGTTTTCATTTATAAACTATCCTTCCTATGCGTTTGATGCGACTACAACTATTTCAAGTGGAAACTTCGGTATCGGTACAACCACACCAGGTTCTAAGCTAGCGGTACAAGGGGATGGCTACTTCGGAGGTAACCTTACTGCAACTGGGACTATCACAGCACTTGGAGGATTTACAAACTTCGGAAGCACCACGCTTACGGATGCATCTTCTACCAATCTTACTGCAACTAACTTCTGGTCTACGCTTGCAAATCTCGTTACGGCAAACATTACGAATGCATCGACGACCAACCTTTCGGCAACCGGCGCAACCTTTGGTGATGCTTCCATCACAAACACGCTTACCGTTGCTTCAAACACAAGCCTTGCAACTACTACTATCTCTGGATACTTGGGAGTTGGCACGACGAGTCCTTCTCAGCTCCTTACTGTAGGTAACAACAATCAATTCACGGTAAGTTCTACAGGTACGGTCGCTATCTCTTCTGCGGGTCAGTTGAGTTTTACTGGAGGTAGTATCTGGCCTATCATTACTCGCAACACTGCAACTGGTGGACTTATTCTTAATACTCAAAATGCTGTAACAAGCTCAAACAGTCTGCTCTCTATTCGTACCAATGGCGGTTCGGATGCGTTTACACTCCTTGCAGATGGACGTCTTGGACTCGGCACCTCAACTCCAGCTTCGAAGCTAACTATTATTTCACCTGATAATTCACAGGGGACAAGTATTGTAGCCGCATATGCTAACAATCTTACCCAAGGAACCTCGCTTCGTTATGACGGTCTCTATGCTATCGGAAGCAATTCATCAGTAGACGTGCGGCTTGTTCCTCAAGGGGTTGGACGTGTACTTATCCCTAATGGGAACGTTGGTATCGGTACAAGTACACCTTTAAGTGTTCTTCATATTGAAGGAACAAACAGTTCTGCTGGAGGTATTACTCTTACAAGTAGCGCGGGCAATGTAAACAGGTTCCAGATTTTCCCACTGGGGTCTATTAGTACTGCATTCAAAAATATGGGTGGAGGCGATACTCAATTCCAAAACTCCGCTGGAACAGCACAGCTCTCTATTCAGACAAGTACGGGAAATGTCGGTATCGGTACCACTACCCCAGGCTCGCTTCTTTCGGTACAAGGTGATTCATACTTCGGTGGTAACGTTACTGCAACAGGAACACTAAGTGTACTTGGTTCTGCGACTTCTACATTTGCCGGAGCGGTCGGTATTGGCACAACAACTCCGCAGTGGAAATTGAGCGTAGAAGATCCTACAAGTGCATTTATTACTCTTAACAACAGTACTGGTAACGCAGGAACATTTGCTGGAGTCCGCTTCCAGATAGCAGGTAAGGACAGATATACCGCAGCCCTTAATGCTGGTGGTGATCAAATCTATTCTCGTTTCAATGCAAGTGGTGCATATCAAAATGATGTTCTTGCCTTGAAGTCAACGGGAGATGTCGCATTTAATACAAATCAGCTTTATGTTACTAATGCAACAGGCAACGTTGGTATTGGTACTTCCACTCCGGGGACAAATTTGGTAGTCGGAAATAGTGGAGCGTTTACTGTAAATAGCAGTGGTCAGGTTACCACGGGGAGTACGCTTACTATGGCTGGAAGCAATAACGCGATTACGGCATATAACGGTATAGGCGGATCAGGTATCTTCGGTCTTAGTCGTCAAAACGATGTAGCGAATGCTTCCCTTCAGATCGCTGCCTACGGAGGAATTGGTTTCACTGTTAATAGTGCAGGAGGTTCGATAACACCGGCATCTACCTCTTCAAGCATGTTCATTGCAACATCTGGAAATGTGGGTATCGGAACAACCACACCAACCAAGAGTTTGAGTGTTATCAATTCAAGCTTAGGTGGAGATCAGTTGCTTCTTGGTAGCACCGGTACTGCGAATCCTGCATTTCTCCAAATGGGCGTAGCGGATACGGGATCCAATACTACAGTTGATCTAAGTGCGATCAATAATGCTTCTCAAAATGCATACGTGCGTCTTTTCCGTCAGACAAATACTATAGGGTCTAAGGTGTTCCAAATTCTTAAGGGTGATGGTACCGCAAATGCGGATACTCAAATTACCGTTGCGGGTACAACCTTCTTCAATCTTGGAGGTGGAAACGTGGGTGTTGGTTCATCTTCTCCGGTAGGGCGCCTCGCCGTTACAGGGTCTGGACTTTCAAATGGTATTGCGTTCCAAATTACAGACGCCTCCAACACTCCTCGATTTACATTACAGGACAATGGTACGACTACTTTTGGACAGCTTGCTACCAACACTAATGCAATTCTTTTGAGTTCTCAGAATGGTACGCTTTCAGAAGTGTATGACAATAGCGATATGCGATGGAGTCTTGATTCTAATGGATCTGTTCGTTACGGACTCAGCGCAGGAGGTACTTCACAGCTGGGAACACTCCGCTTAGGTTCGGGGGGAAGTGTTAGTCCGAGCTCTTATTCATACATAACAGGAGGCGGAGCAGGTCAAGCACAATTGAACTTCTTCGTTGGTTCCACCTCGTCTCCTTCTATTACACTTACCAATTCTGGAAAGGTGGGAGTAGGTACTACTTCGCCAGTTGATCCTTTCCATGTGATTGGAAATGGTCGCTTTATGACGTCAGGATCATCTGAGTATTTGACTGTGGGAACATATGATAGCAATAACGCTTACCTTCGTTATGCGACATTCAACGTATCTCGCTTCGTAACGGGTGTGGACGCATCGGATGGTAAGTACAAGATTGGTACAGGAAATGACTTTTCTGCTACAAAGTTTGCTATCGATACAAATGGAAATGTGGGCATCGGTACAACAAGTCCAATCAGTGTTTTGCATATCGTTGCATCAAATGCCACTATTTCTCTTCAGTCCACCACCACTAATGGTTTTTCCGGTCAAAACATGTACGACAGCAATGGAAACTTGGCAGCTTCCTTCCAATATGGAAATAGTGCTGCGTCGGTTTTCCCGAATGCGATGTTCTTAGGTACAAGAATTGCCAATGCACCTGTTATATTTATTAGCGGCGGTTCTGCAAGCGGTGGTTCTACTAATGAACGAATGAGAATTGATTCAAATGGTAACGTAGGTATTGGTACTTCAACACCAAGTTACCCATTGGATGTGAGTGGTTTCATTAATACTGACAAAAACTCAGGATACAAAATGGATGGTCTTACTGTGCTCTACTCGACATCTACCCAGCAATCCGTGTTTGTTGGTCAAGGTGCAGGAGCTGGAATTGTTTCATCTGCTGCAACCACTAGTGTTTTACGCAATACTGCAATGGGATATCTTGCGCTTAACCTTGCAACTTCCACGGGGTCAAACACAGCATTTGGTGCCCGCACACTTTCAAATGTTCAGTCAGGAGCACAGTCTTTCAATGGAACGGCAAACACTGCAGTAGGTGCAGGGTCAGGGTTCTCTGTAACCACTGGTTTTGGTAACAGCTCATTCGGTGAATCATCAGGTGGTGCAGTAACAACAGGTGCAGCAAACACATCACTTGGTTACCGTGCAGGAAATAATATTACTACAGGTAGCAACAACGTAGCTGTCGGTGGATTTACTACAGCTGTAGGTGCGCTCTTCTCAAATCAAACTGGGTCCAACAACGTAGCAGTGGGTGCTGCAGCGCTTGCAGGAACTACATCGGTAAGTATTTCTTCTAATACCGCAGTGGGACATCTTGCAGGTTTTAATATGCAAGGCAACAATAACACCTTGCTCGGTTATCAGGCTGGTTATGATATGAGTACGGGTAGCCAGAACATTGTTGTTGGCTACTATCCAACAACAAACGTGGGTATTACTACAGGTTCCAACAACATTTTGATTGGTCAGGACTTGCGCACGGGTCTTTCCCAGACGGGTTCCAATCAGCTCAACATTGGTAACCTTATCTTTGCTACAGGTCTTGGAAGTGGTTCTACACTCAGCACAGGAAATGTTGGTATAGGGACTTCAACTCCAGGGCAAAAGCTCGATGTTGTAGGAAATATTCGTCTCACTGGAACAGGAAGTAATAGTATTGAGTTCTACGATTCTACAAACGCAGCAAATGGTCCACAGGTACTTTCTTCAATCACGGGCATTAATACTGTAAACCATGGTTCCGGCGCTCTTCAGTTCTTTACTGCAATGAATAATACTCTCACTGAAGCGATGAGAATTGACCGAACAGGTAATATTGGAATGGGTACAACTTCCCCAGGGTCTAAGCTATCTGTACAAGGTGATGGCTACTTCGGTGGTAATCTTACTGCGACGGGAACACTTAACGTACTTGGTACAGGGTCATCCACATTTGCATCTGACCTTACTGTAAATGGTGATAATGGTCGCATCTATGGAAATTATCTCTTTACAGATCCGGGAAGTGCTGGTTCAACTACTCTACGTCTCGGTACACAAGGTGTGGCTCGTCTTCTTCTTTCATCGGCTGATGCAACATTTACAGGAAACATTATTCCAAATGGTGATAATACGAAGACATTGGGCACACTAGCTGCACGCTTTAATGGACTTAACATCGGTACAGGTAATTCAACTTTTGCTGGAAATGTAGGTATTGGTACAACAACGCCAAATCAGAAGTTGGTAATTTCTGGAACTTCTCTTTCTGCAACACAGCCAGAAATTAGTTTGTATAACACAGGCTCAGGAGGTATAGGATGGAGCCTCATTTCAACTGATAACAATAACAGCGCACTTGGAGGTAAGTTTGCCATTCTTCCAACAGGTGGCTCTAGTGTCGTAGCTCCTTTCATTATTAGTGGAAATAACGTAGGAATTGGCACATCTACCCCAGGATCCAAACTTTCTGTAAATGGTGATTCATACTTGGCTGGTAACGTGACTGCAACGGGCACACTTAACGTGCTCGGTACTGGAACTTCTACATTTGTCGGAGCTCTCGGGGTAGGGGTTGCTAATCCAAATGCGGTATTCCATGTTTCTTCACCTACAAGTACAAGTAATGTTGTTGCAAGAATTGATAATACGTCTGGTTCATATGGATGGCTCTTCCAAAATGCTGGAGGTACTACATCAAGAATTGCGCTATATGGCATGGATA
This sequence comes from Candidatus Nomurabacteria bacterium, assembly GCA_029288775.1. Taxonomy (GTDB): domain Bacteria; phylum Patescibacteriota; class Minisyncoccia; order Phycocordibacterales; family UBA5272; genus UBA11704. The sequence continues at coordinate 36,373 of JARIGQ010000004.1, forward strand.
ATACCGGTGCACAGACACTCCGTCTTGATCCCGCCGCAGCTTCATATTTCAATGGTGGAAACGTAGGTATCGGTACAACAACCCCAGGGTCACTTCTTTCAGTACAAGGCAATGGTTACTTTGGAGGCAATGTGGCTGCAACAGGTACACTTGCAATCGGTACAAGTACACTTTATACAACTGCACAAGGTAATGTAGGTATTGGCACCACAACTCCATTATCGACGCTTTATGTGGAAGGTTCATCTCCTGTTCTTACTGTCAGTTCAACTGGAGGAAGACAAATAACTATTGCTCCTGCAACAGGCGCTATTGACTCTGTAAATAGTGCACTTCATTTTAATCGTTTTTCAAGTCAAGCAGTTTCGATCGGATTTAGCAGTGCTTCTCACCTTCGCGTAGGACAGGCTCCAGAAAATTCTTTTGGAAATACTGCGCTTCTCTATATAGGAAATACCGAAACAGGTACTCCGGGATTTGTTTTGGACAAGGCACCTGGTCAGACTTCAGATATTCTACAAGTTCGTTCAGCAACGACAACAACAGGGGATATCTTTACAATCAAGAGTAATGGAAATGTAGGTATCGGCACCACAACTCCTTCCCAACTGCTTACGGTAGGAAATAACAACCAATTTACAGTTACAAGCGCTGGTGCAGTAAATATTCCATCAGGAAATCTTTACGCACTTACTATGACTACAGGAGCTATCGCAAACAACAATAGCAATACGTATGCAAATCTTGTTTTTGGAAACGCAGGTCTAACAGCTTCACGAAATGTCGCAGACAGCAACCCGTCGCTTATTGTAAATCAGGCGAATGCTAGTTCAACAGGAGATATATTGGATCTGCAGGCGGCTGGAATTACCAAAGTAGCATTTGCTCAGAATGGAAACGTGGGTATCGGAACTACCTCTCCTCTCTATGCCTTGGAAGTGGCAAGTAGCTCAGCCTTCGGTGTGCCTAGCGCCACACAGGCTCCAATTCTTATTCGTGGAGGTGCATCAGGCACTGCGATGCTTACATTTACACGCACCGTCGGGGCTACTGCTCAGTATTCCTGGGCGCTTGCCGGAGGAGGGCTTTCGTTTAGCGACGATTTAAACGGAGGAGTGACTACTAACGTCTTTGGAGATAATAATATCAATCAACTCTACATTGGTCAGCGTTCCCGTATTACTGATACCTCAGGTAAGCCATCACTCCTTGCAGGACAAAGCTATTCAAACCTAGCTGGTAGTGATATTAATGCTGGACTATTTACTATTCGTGGAGGACTAGGTAATGGAGCTGGAACACCAGGAGATATTACCTTTGAAACAGGGAATGTACTTGCTACAGGGTCAACGCCACAGTCAGCAACTCGCCGAATGACTATTTTGGCAAATTCTGGAAACGTAGGTATCGGTACAACAACCCCAGGGTCACTTCTTTCAGTACAGGGAAATGGTTACTTCGGAGGTAATTTTACGGCGACAGGTACTATAACTTCTCTTGGTACCGCCACATCATCTTTTGTCGGTGCGTTAGGAGTCGGTACTTCTACACAAAGTTATAAGTTCGCAGTTATGGGTACAAATGGTATTGGGGTAGACACGGAAAGTGCAGGAGGAAGTGCTGTAGGACTTGTTTCAATCAATAATGCAACCATTCGATTGAATACTGCAAACTTTGTTCAACTGGAAGGTACGCAAGGTACTAGATTTACAAATAATGGTGCAAGTGTTGAATACGGAAGAATCACATCTGCAGGTCTCGGCATCGGTACCACAACTCCAGGTTCCAAGCTCTCGGTACAAGGTGATTCATACTTGGCTGGTAACGTGACTGCAACGGGTACGCTTAACATGCTTGGAACAAGCAGCTCAACAATTGCAGGTGCGCTATCAATCGGAACTACATCTGCTCCGGCTGCTCTCCTTGATGTAGGAGGAAACACTCGTATCGGTCTTAACACCATTTCATTCCTCGGTACGGCAACTATTTCAAGCCAGGGACAAATCAACATCAATTCAGGAAGTACCCGCGACATTCAGCTTAATACCAACACTGGAAACTTCAGCGTCCTTGGTAATGGTAACTCGAACAACTTTACCGTGTTGGGATCGAATGGCAACGTGGGTATCGGCACTAGTTCACCTTCTTATAAGTTGGAAGTAAACGGAGCAGCAAATATTCGTGTAGCAACAGATCAAAATATGCGCTTCGGCTCAAATAGTAACGGAGCTTTCTTGGCTACGTATCTGGATACTCAAGCCTCTTTCAATACTATACAGCTTTATGGCAGTACCATCCTTCTTAATCCAAATGCAGGTGGCAATGTAGGCATCGGTACTACGACTCCACTTGGATCTAAGCTTGCCGTACAGGGAGATGGATACTTCGGAGGCAATCTTACAGCAACTGGCACACTCACCGTACTTAGTTCTGCGCTCTTTGGTGGCAACGTGCTTCCAAATGTTACGAACACGTATGATCTCGGTTCTGCTTCAGCTCGCTGGAATAATCTCTTCGTCAATAACTTCACTGCATCATCATCAGTTGCGGATTACTTCACCGCAGCTTCAACTACCGCGACAAGTACCTTTAATGGAAACGTAGTGATTGGAAGTGGATCATTCGCATATGATGCATCTTCAACCCAGACGACGATTTCCAACCTTGCAATCGGTAACCTTGCATTCGATCAGGATGCAGGCCAGGTATCATGGGTAGATCTTCCAATTTCTGGAGCAACTGCAACAGGCACCATCATGAGCTACACTTCACAGCTCGGTGGCAACAACATGCTTACTGTTTACGGTGAGCATGATGGTCAGGGTGGTATCCAGAATCCACGCTTTGGATTCGGTACGACAACGCCGACATCATACTTCCACATTGCTGCGACAGGTACCAACCCATTCTTCACAGTTGGTACTTCAACCAACCAGGGTCTCTTCACCATCCTTTCAAATGGTTACGTAGGACTTGGAACTTCTACTCCGTCATCTAATCTTTATATTCAGGGATCTGATGTGACTCCTAATTTGACCGTTGCTTCTTCAAGTGGGGCAACACAGTTCACGGTGCTTGCAAATGGCAATGTCGGTATCGGTACTTCAACTCCTGGATCTAAGTTCTCTGTAACTGGTGATTCATACTTCGGAGGTAATGTGTATGCAACGGGTACGCTCACTAGCGTAGGAGCAATTACGTCTTCTACTGCCACTGCAAGTAGTAGTATTGCCGGAGGTCTTAAAATCGCTTCGGGAGGGCTTGGGTCACTTCAGAATGGGCTTACAGTAGGAAATACTACAGGACTTAATCACACGGTAGATATTGGCGCAACCGGTATGGCTACCCTTCGTCTATCGGATTCCGGAGGCCGCTCTATTACATTTGGTTCAAACCGCAACTCATATGATGCTATAAGCGGAACTGCAGCTTTTGTAGGTGTACAGGATGGAGGAAGTCTCCTTTTGCGTGCGACACAAGGAACGTCTAATCATGTTATTCTTCAGCCGGGAGCGACAGGAACAGTCTATGCTATAGGTCAATCATTTGCGGTTGTGCCTAATCCATCAGCTACATACTCAGCACTCTTTAACGTAGGAACAGGGTCGTCTACTCAGCAGCTGGTAGCTGTCGCTACGACAACAAACGCTGGCATCTTCAACATCCTCGCAAATGGTGCGGTAGGTATCGGTACGACAACTCCTACCACTCCTTTGACAGTTGTAGGCAATAGCAGCTTCTTCCCATCGACAAATGGAGTTGTAACTATTGCGAGCGCTAGTTGGAATGCTAATGCTCCTCTTAAGATGGGACAAATCGGTAGTTCTGGAGCAATTCAGTTTGCTCGCGCAAGCGACGGAAATGGAGTTGCTAGTATCGGATATGCCAGCGGTACAAACAGTACAGACTTCCGTATCGGAAGCAATGGTGGATTTGGAACGATCAACTTCGACGTAGCCGGTGTTAATTCTGTAATGACCCTCGATTCAAACAGCCGTGTCGGTATTGGTACAACTTCGCCCGGATCTCTCTTCTCTGTACAGGGAAATGGTTACTTCGGAGGCAATATTACAGCGACAGGTACAATCACATCGCTTGCAACAGGTACTTCAACTCTTAATGGTAATCTTTCTCTGGCATACCAGACAGGTATCTTTACAACAAGCAACGGTACAAGTACATTGCTCCAAGTAACTCGTAGCGATGGTACTCAACCAGGTCTCTTCCGTACAAACGGATGGAGAGATTTCACTGTAAGCGGCGCGTTTGGCGTAGGTTATGATCTTGCAACCACTACAGGTTCTGCTGGTGCAGGCAATCTCCTTGTGTCTGGAAATATTGGTATTGGTACAACGAGTCCCGCAGCAGCCCTTCATCTTACAGGTAGTTCTAATATGGCCCTTCGTATCCAGTCTTCTGGCGTAAATGGGTACGCTGAACTCAAGAATGCTAGCGTGAACGGATCACCTTCACAGTTAAATGTGTCTTCAGATAATAATGACGACACCCAGCCTGCATTTACTATTAACGCTTTCCGCACTACAGGAGGTGTTGTAGGCAACCTAAATGCAGCAAAGTCACTTCTCTCAGTGGCAGCTAGTGGTACTAGCGTGTTTGATATCAAGCAATCAGGAAATGTTGGTATCGGTACTTCAACTCCACAGTCTGCACTTGAAATTACTGGTGCGAACAAGAAGCTTACGTTCTCGCTTGCCACTACCACAACTACGTTCTCACAGATTTACAATGATGGAAATAACCTTAATATTTGGAGTCAAAGCAATAGCGGATCCCTTATTAACTTCCAGGTTAATGCTCAAACTTTGAGCCTCGCTCCAAATCTTTTCGGGGCATCTAACTATTGGGGCTTTGATGGTCAAACTGTTACAGGGCGAGACTTTGGTATTCGTAGCGGCGCAGGTATGATATTCACTACAAATACTAGAAACTTTGCAAGTCCAGCCCTCTATCTTGCAAGTAGTTCAGCTATTGCACTTATCGGTGTAGGTACTTCTTCTCCAAGCGCAACACTCTTTGTACAAGGTTCTGCTTCATCTACGCTTAACCCATTTGCTGTTGCTTCCTCATCAGGTACTAATCTCTTCACCATTAATCCAAGCGGTAACGTAGCTATCGGAATGACTCCAGTGTCCGCAGGGCTTGTAATAAATGGTATCGATAACGGAGCAGGAGGATCACCTACTGGAGCTGGAGGTCTACGCGTATATCGTCCGAATAGTGGATCACAATATATCAGTCTTGATTACTCAGATGGTAGTCAAGGATACCTTACAGCTAATGGAGATAAGGGATTCAACCTTGTAAACTACGGCAGCTCTACAGGAAATAATATTCGCATCGTAAATAACTATGCAAACGCAAGCGTAAGCAATGGTATCTTCGTAAGTACTTCCAATAACGTAGGTATCGGTACCACTACCCCAGGTTCACTCTTTTCTGTACAAGGAAATGCATATGTTGGAGGTAACGTTACTGCAACGGGTACGCTTACCACACTCGGTACAGCAACTTCATCTGTGATGGGATCCCTGGTTATCGGTACAAGTACTATGACTTCTGTAGCGGGCCAGCTCGATGTCTTTGCATCTGCTGCAGGAGTCGGTTCATATATTCGTGGCAATAACCCTTCAAATTCAAATAACCTTGTTCTCGGTATTGCAAATGGTTTCAATATTGCACCTACCGCTATGACAGGATTTTACAATGATTCCGGTAATAACGTTGGTCTTCGATTCTTGGATACTAACGGTGCTGTGTCACGCGCCAAGATTGGTACAAATAGCGATACGTACTTTGCTGTCGGGCTAGGTAATGTCGGTATCGGTACCTCAACTCCTGGATCTAAGTTCTCTGTAACTGGCGATTCATACTTCGGAGGAAATATTACAGCAACAGGTACGCTCAATGTTTTCAACAACATCCGTATCTCAGGATCAGGTAATGGTCTTTACTTCCCAGATGGAACATTCATGGGAACTGCAGCGGGTACTTCAACAGGCATTACATCCCCTACTGATCTTGCACTCGCAGCAGATAACGATACTGATGGATCAGGTGTACTTACTTTCTCAACCTTCGGTCTTGAGAGAATGCGAGTACTTAACAACGGCTCAATTGGTATCGGAACCACTTCACCAGCTGGTCTCCTCGGGGTAAATGGTGATGGATACTTTGGCGGCAATCTTACTGCAACAGGAACTCTTTTCTCTTCAAACATTGATACGGATGCCAACAATGCAACTCTTCGTCTAAAGACACAAGGAATAACACGTCTTACAATTGATAATTCAAACACTCAATTCAACAACAATGCTATTCCTAATGTTGACAATACTCGCTCGCTAGGTTCACTTTCAGCTAGATGGAATTCACTTAATATTGGTACAGGAACATCAACTTTTGCTGGCGCTGTAGGTATAGGCACCACAACACCTGCTGAAGCTCTTGAAGTTGCTAATGGGAATATTCAGATCGGGTTCAATCAGTTCTTGAAGGGTCGATCAGCTAGCGGTGCATCCTTCAATCTTATTGGTGTTAATTCATCAGGAAATACAACTGTAGGTAATCTCAACCATCTTATCTTCATCGCTAGCGGTGCTGAACGTGCTCGTATCGATGGTCCAACAGGAAACTTCGGTATCGGTACTACTTCACCTGGATCACTCCTTTCCGTACAAGGAAATGGTTACTTCGGAGGTAACCTTACTGCGACAGGTACGATAACTGGTGCAAGTACTATTACTGCTTCAGGTCAGATTACATCAGGTAATATTGGTTTTCAAACAATCGGTAATGGTAATGGTACATGGTTTGGAAGGCAGCTCACTATTACGGGTGGAACCTATATTGTCAGTGCGGCCAATGGTACGACGTTTAATTCTGCTACGACATCTTTCAATGGAGCTGTTGCAATCGGTACAAGTTCTCTTGCCACGACACCGTCATTCCTTACTATTTTTGGTTCATCGACACTTCAATCCACAAACCTCTTTACTCTTGCATCGTCTACTGGAGCTTCACTCTTTACCGTGACATCTGCAGGAAACGTAGGGATTGGTACCACTACTCCAGGTTCACTTCTCTCGGTACAAGGTGATGGATACTTTGGGGGTAACCTTACTGCCACGGGTACCATTACTTCACTTTCTGCAGGAAATAACTACTTTGCAGGAAACGTAGGCATCGGTACAACCACTCCAGCTAGAGTATTGGAAGTTTTTGGAACATTTAATGTCGGCACGTCTTCACTCAGTCAGATTTTTGCAGATACTTCATCTAGACAAGTAGGTATTAACGCGACATCATCTTCTCTTATTTCCAACTCAAGCCTTACGATAGGTGCAACATCTTCTCTTTCTACAGGTATCTCAATAACAGGCATTACTCAAGGTACCGGATTTTCAGCCGCTTCCATTACAAGTGGTACTGCCCTAACTGCAAGCAACTTATCTACTGGAACAGGATTCAATCTTCCGGCTTTGACCTCAGGAACAGGAATAAATATTGGTTCATCTAACAATATATCTACCGCAAAGGGCTTAACCTTTAGCACTGCAAGCGGTGGCATGACTACGGCTTCTGCTATTAACATTACTGGTTCAGCTGCGATGAACGCTGATTACTCAGGAGCACTTATCAATCTCGACTCAGTACGTAGCGTGTCCGTTGCTTCCACACGTTTCCATTCAGGAAATATGATGAAAATTGCTCCACAATACGGAGTTAACGGTTCCGGTTCTGCAACGCTTCTAGTTTCTGGTACTACTACCATGATTACCCGTACACTTAGTAACGCTTCCACAGGAGCAACTTCATCCCTTCAAATCACTGCACCACTTTTCTCTCTCGCCAATCTTTGGAGCGGAAATACAGGTACTACAACAGACTCAAGCGCACTCTTTGATCTTTATCAAGGCTTCGCAACATCTACTGGTACGCTTCTCCGTGCAAATAGCTTGGGGTCAGGTGCTCTTGCAACATTTGTAGGTTCTGGTAACTTCGGTATCGGCACCTCCACACCTACGGCTAAGCTCGATGTATACGGAACAGGTTCTGCTCAGCCATTCCGTGTCTCTTCATCAACTAGCGCATCTCTCTTCGAAGTAGAATCAAATGGAAACGTGGGTATCGGTACTACAACGCCTGGTTCACTTCTCTCCGTAAATGGTGATGGATACTTCGGAGGTAACCTTACTGCAACTGGTACGCTTTCGATCCTTAACAACTCTTCATTTACCGGAGCTGTTAACGCCTCTTCTACATTTGCTGTAACAGGAAATGCAACATTTTATGGCGCGATCAACGTTTCCGGTTTAGCAACTTTTGCAAACGCTTCAACAACCAACCTTTCGGTTGCTGCAGCTAGCTACTTCGGTGGAAACACAAGCGTTATGGATCAGAATGGAAACCTCGGGTTAGGTACAACTACTCCTGGACTTGCGCTCGATATCTGGACTGCGACAACTTCAACGATTGACATGCTTCGCATCGGAAGCGGAAATGGTATTGCGTTCCGTGTAGATTCTGCTGGCAATATTTTCTCAAATGGTGCAACGACAATCGGTGCTCCTGCTGACGTTGCGGAAAGTTATCCTGCACTTGAAGCTGTGGATGCGGGTACGGTGGTTGCATTTGGAACATCTACCGTCGCTTGGAGTTCGACTCGTGGAAGCGCGACATCGACCGCATCTTCATCGGATGTATACCAAATCTCAGGCATCAAGAAGGCTCGTGATCAGTTCGAGGCAATCGGAATCGTGTCTACTCGCCCAGGACTTCACATTGGTGCGGATGTACAAAATGGCGTACCGGTAGCACTTGCTGGACGTGTACCGGTAAAGGTTACGGATGAAAACGGCGCGGTCAAGGCTGGAGATTTCCTTACCGTATCTCTTACTCGCCCCGGATACGCTATGAAGCTTACTGGCGAAGGAAAGTCTATCGGACGTGCTATCTCAGACTACGTTCCAGGAAATGACAAAGTAATCGCGTATGTGGAGAATGGTTACCAGAAGGTTGATATGAATGGCAAGTCTGCTACGACGACAAACATGCTCACAACTGGAAACGTAGACCTTAATGCAAATGGCGTTGCGATCTACAACATCAAGAGCCTCGCGTCTGCATCCGGTGCATGGTCAATTTCTGAAGACGGTCGCATCATTGCAAAGGTAATCTGTCTTGAGGATGTATGTATCAATAAGGATCAGCTTACGAAGATCTTGAACTCCACAGGACAGACGGGAATGGTTGCAGGAACTAGTACTACAAGTAGCCCAGTAGATACAGTAAATACAATAGGCAATGGGACGAGTACGGATGCGGTAAGTACAGTAGATACAGGCAACACTGAAACTACTGCATCTACTTCTCCTACTGCGTCCACTGGTTCTACTGGGTCGACTGCATCTACTGAAACCACTGGACCTACTGGGTCTGCTGAAACTACTGCACCCTCCGCTCCGGTATCGGTAGCGCCAAGTGACACTCAGACCCCATAATAGGAGGAGGGGAGAGGGGATAGCGGAAACGGTAATTTCAGTACATTACAGTACAATACAGTAATCAGTGGATGTGATAGAAGATAGTAACAAGTACATGCAGTAAATACAGTGAATGCTAGGCGCAGGAAATATAACATGAAAGAAAATATGAAAAATAGAATAAGTAAGAACGTAGCAGCGATAAAAAGGCAAAGCCTTTTTATCGCTGTATTACTGATCGCCCTTTTCTGTAGTACTGTATGGACTAAAATCACTATATCAACTGTATTTACTGTACCCACTGCGTCTGCTGCCATTGTTCCCGTTCAGCCCTCCAATCAGGGTCTTGTTGGATATTGGAAGTTTGATGAAGGGGAAACGGCAACAGCAAAGGATTATTCCGGCAATCGTCTCAATGGAACTTTAAATAATTTTTCCAGTACACCCTCTACCACAAGCGGATGGCAGACAAAGGGGAAAATAAATGGAAGTATTGCGTTGGATGGTGTGGATGATTATGTGCATATTGGTACCCCGTCCGCTTTAAATATTACAGGAGATCTAACTCTTTCTGCTTGGGTAAATCCGCGAGCTTACACAAGTAATCCGTGTGGAGGAACTGCTCAATTTCCGGTCTTTGGAAGAATCACTAATAGTAGATCTCCCTATGTTTTATCTATTGCCGCTAATTCTATCCTTTTTGGTAATAACCTTACTTCGGGAGGAGATGTAAATAATTGGCAATATTTGATCCCCTCAACTTCGAATCCTGTTAATAAATGGGTACATGTAGCAGCGGTACGCTCTGGTACTACAATGATGGTTTATAAAAATGGAGTTTTATTAGCTACTTCTACTCTTTTAGGTCCTAGTGTAAACACCTCATGGTCCGGGATACGTTTTGGGTTTGATGGATGTGGGAATTATTACGCATCTGGATCCTTGGATGAATTATATATTTACAATCGAGCCTTATCTTCTTCTGAAATTGCTTATCTTGCAAAAAATGCCCCAACGTCAATTGGTGCTACGGCCACTTCCACTGCTTCATCGCTTACAAATGGCTTACAGCTCTACTACTCTTTTGATGGGAAAAATACTACGCCTACTTCTATTCCAGATATGTCTGGCAATGGGAATACAGGGACCGGATCATCAAGTACTGCCTTTGCTACCGCAGGGTCACTTAGTACGGGGAAAATAGGGCAAGGGGTTTTACTTACTTCTACAACCACTGGTGCCTCGTATGTTCAGTATATTGATACAGGTTCCTCGACTTTTAACATTACGAATAAACTTACCATTTCTGCCTGGATTAAACCTAACGCAGCAGGGATCAAGACAAACACCATTCTTTCAAATGCCCGCGACTGCGGTGGTTGTGGCACATATAAAGGATTTAATTTCGGTAGCACTGCCGCCTATAATGGTCTTAGTTTTTCCTATTTCGATTCTAATTCTTCGGGTCCGTTTGGTCTTACTGTGAGTAATTACTTTCCTCCAATTAATACGTGGACACATTTGGTAGTAACATTTAATAACAAAGTCACTAAAATTTATGCTAATGGAGTTTTAATTTCAAGTGGTACTATCGGAGGTACAGGTACAATAGGTACTCCTTTTAGTTTTGACAGTTTTGTTGGACGATATGGTTTTAGTCCAGGGTTCGGTTCTTCAAATGCTGTGTATGATGAGGTGCGTCTTTATAACCGAGATTTAAGTGTGAGTGAAATACAGCAGCTCTATAAGCTTGGGCAAGTGAAGCTTGCAAGCTCGGACCCCATATCTGCTCAATCAGGCACCGCTTCAGGACTCGTTGCTCATTTTACTTTTGATGGCAAGAATATGACTTCAACATCTACTCTCGATAGTTCTGGTGGAGGAAATACCGGAACCTTAAACGGATCACCTCGTACAGATATTGGAAAAATTGGACAGGGATTAAGGTTTAATGGGAATGGTCAGTATGTTTCTCTTCCGAACTCCTCTCTTGAGCTTTCTGTACCGCTTTCATTTTCTGTATGGATTAAACCAGTTCTACCTTCCTCTGCCGCAGGTTTAATTACTACCGATAAATCAGGAAGTAGTGTTCACTCAGGAGCTTGGATTGATTTACAAAGCAACGGAGCGCTAGGTCTAAACTACGGAAATAATACTATATGCGGCCCGACGGGTAGAAGATCATTTGCTACAGGTGGAGGGGTTATACAATCAAATAAATGGTACCACGTTGTGGGGATTATACGTGGTCCAGTGGATATGAGTATTTATGTAAATGGAGTAAATATAAGCGGGTCATATAGCGGATCTGGTACCAATATTGTTTATAGATCCGATTCAGGTCCTAGAATTGGAAGGGAAGATAATTGTTTAGCGAATTATTGGGACTATAGTGGATTAATGGATGATGTCCGTATCTATAATAAGGCACTTTCTGCTGCAGAAGTTCAACAGCTCTATAAATTAGGAGGAAAGTAGGAGCAGTGGAGATGGCAGGTTTCGGTAAAATACAGTGACTCAGTAAGTTGCAGCAGGTAAGTAATTTCAGTAAATACAGTAATGCGAGAGTGATTACTTGTTTACTGACACTACTGCGTACACTGGGCTACTGTGCCGCTGAAATTACTTGAATTTTCGCTCTTGCTAAAAAGTGTAGAATAAGGTAAAATAAGTGCATTATGGTAGTACGAATGAGACACACCCGAGCGCATACGGCTAACCGTCGCTCACACCACGCGCTTAAGGCAGCGAACCTTGTTGCTTGCAAGAACTGTAACGCCATGAAGACTCCGCACCGCGTTTGTGACGCCTGCGGCTATTATCGTGGCCAGAAAGTGCTTACAATAAAGGCAAAGGTGCAGTAAATTAAGTAGTTTCAGTATATACAGTGCCCAGTAAGTTGCATTAGGTAAGTAATTTCAGTAGCACGATTACTGAGCCACTGAAACTACTGCATGCACTGGACTACTGAAATGTACTACCCTAATGGGCTATTGAAATGCACTGCCTCCACTTTCCACAATTTTCGTTTTTCTATCTGCACATGTGCGCTACACTATACTGATAAGTAAGTCATAGATCTTTTCCTTCATGAGTACTCGCCACATAGCCCGAACACTCGCTCTCCAAACACTTTTTGAACTCGACATGAAAGGTGAGCTTGGCATTACTCAGGATGCCGTAGAGCCTATTCTTATACGCAATAGGGACGAGTTTGGCGAAGGCATAAAGGATGCCTCATTTGCAAAAGATATTTTGACCAACGCTCTTTCGCGCCGTATCACTATTGATGACATTATTACACGTGCGGCTCCAGATTGGCCACTCGAAAAAATTAGTACCGTAGATAGGAACATTTTACGCATTGGACTTACCGAGCTTTTGTTTGGTGATCGCGGACAAGTTCCTCCGAAGGTAGCTATCGACGAAGCAATAGAACTTGCAAAAACCTATGGTGGAGAAACTTCGGGCCGCTTTGTAAACGGTGTACTCGGCGCTATATATAAGGAAATGGGCGAACCTGAAAAGGAACAGACCACTAAGACCAAATCCGAGCATATGAAATCCGCTCCGAAAGAAATGCTTGCGGGTGCGGTCGTCCTTTCGAAAACTGATGGCAAACTCCATGTCGGACTTGTCCATGATGTGTTTGGTTATTGGACGCTTCCAAAAGGACGACTTGAAGAGGGAGAGGATTTGGAGAAGGGGGCAAAGCGTAAAATTGAATCTGAAATCGGTATTCCAGTTACTATTATGGATAAGCTTGGTGAGAATGAATATATCGCTAATAAGCCGGAAACTGGAAAGGTGGTCAAGCATGTAAGCTATTTCTTGGCTACCGCAAAATATATTCCGCTTCAGCTCGAAAAGAAGACTGGCCTTGATGATGCTAAGTGGTTTGATGCTGATGAAGTAAGTGAGCTTCGTATTTATGATGACATTAAGCCGCTTATCGAAAAGGCACTGTCTCTTGCTGAAAAGATTGTATAATTCGGTGAATCTATGACTCTTCAAGAATTTGAGCGCTCCATTTCAGTAACCTTCAAGAATAAGGCTCTTTTGGAGCAAGCGTTTATTCATCGTAGTTTTATTAATGAAAATCCAAGAAGCGGTTTGGAACATAATGAACGCTTGGAATTTTTAGGGGATGCTGTCCTTGAGCTTGTGGTGACAGAATTTTTGTATGAAACCTATCCTCATCACAACGAAGGAGACCTGACCGCCTACCGCTCAGCCCTTGTGAATGCGGTGACATTGGGCAAAGTGGCAGATGATCTTGGGTTTAACGATTTGATGAAGCTCTCCAAAGGAGAGGCGAAGGATGTGTCACGTGCGCGTTCGTCTATCTTGGCGGATGCGTACGAAGCATTCGTTGGGGCGCTTTATTTGGATCAAGGGTATAAAGAGGCAAAAGTATTTATTTCTAAAACGGTACTCATTAAAACAGAGGATATCGTCAAGCAAGGATTGTACAAGGATGCTAAAAGTTTCGTCCAAGAAAAAGCTCAAGAGGTGAGAAGTGTTACTCCTGCTTATCGTGTGCTTGGAGAGGAAGGGCCGGATCATGATAAACGATTCCGCGTAGGTATTTATTTTGGTGAAGAATTGATAAGTGAGGGTGTAGGTAAGAGCAAGCAAGAAGCAGAAACCGAAGCAGCTCGCGCCGCACTTATTAAAATGCAGTGGATGGAGTAAATACAGTATATACAGTAATTTCAGTGGCCCAGTAGGGTAGTACATTTCAGTAAATACAGTATTTAGTGGCACAATAGATACACTAAACCTAGTGGTTTCAGTTCGTTGCAGTGGTAGTTTTTGTAGTACACTTTGTGAATGCTGGAGTATAAAGATCTGATTGTTTGGCAAAAGGCTTTTGATCTGTCATTGCATATTTACAAAGCAACTGAACAATTTCCGGAGGTAGAAAAATTTGGTTTGCAATCACAAATGCGAAGAGCTGCTGTTTCTATCCCTTCTAACATTGCCGAAGGTAGTCGACGTGGAACTCATAAAGATTATATTTCTTTTCTTAGAGTTGCCGACGGGTCTGCGGCAGAATTGGAGACACAATTGTTGTTGGCTCATGCATTAAAGTATATGTCTGAACCTCAATTTACCACTTCGCAGGAACTTCTTATGGAAGTACGCAAAATGCTGCCTTCAGTGATAGGTAGGTTGCAATCTTCTTCTTAAATGTACTATAGTACTGAAACTACTGTGTTTACTGAAATTACTTTATTTTTACTTGTATGCGTTTAGATCAGGCGCTTGTAACACGTGCTTTATGCGAATCACGCACAGAAGCGCAGGAGCTTATCGAAAAGTCATTGGTGCTTGTAAATGGGGTGATTGTTACTAAGCAAACAAAGGCAATCAAGGATACGGATGAATTGAGCGTACAAGGAAAGCGAAGTTTTGTATCCCGGGGAGGGGAGAAACTTAAAGGTATTCTGCAGGATATTTATGGAGATGAGGAAGTCATACAAAGCCAGGTGCAAGGAAAACAGGCACTTGATATTGGTTCATCTACCGGCGGGTTTACGGATTGCTTGCTTTCGTATGGAGCTGCGCACGTTGATGCGGTTGATGTGGGCACAGACCAATTTCATGCTCGATTACGAGGAGATACACGAATTACGCTTTTTGAATCTACAGACATACGTGCATTCCAAGCTTCCCGTGAGTATGATATCGTGGTTGCTGATCTTTCTTTTATTTCCCTTGAGCCTTTGTTTGAAACTATTCTTTCTTTTGGAAAAAATGGAACGGCATTTTTTCTTCTCATTAAGCCGCAGTTTGAAGTGGGGAAAGGAAATACGAAAAAAGGCATTGTAAAAGATATGGAGCTTGTGCTTTCACTTCTTAAAAAATATGAAGTCATCGCCAAATTACATGGAATGACTGATTTACAAATACTTCCGTGTCATATTCAGGGAGGTGAGGGTAATCAGGAATTTTTCTTATACGGAGTGTGTGCATAAGATGCAAAGCAAAACCGCCCTTCCGGGCGGTTTTGCTTTGCATTAATCTGCTGCAGACAGATTAGAATGCGCGACGTGGACGATCCTCTCGCGGAGCGAGTGGACGCGCGATGTTCACCGTAAGACGGCGACCCTGGAAATCCTGGTCATGGAACATAGCGATAGCCTTTTGAGCCTCTTCTTCAGACGCCATCTCAACGAAGCCGAAGCCCTTTGAGCGGTTAGTCATCTTGTCGATAATGATTTGAGCAGAAGTTACAGTTCCAGCTGCGCTGAAATGCGCCTTAAGATCCTCATTTGTAGAAGAGTAAGGTATTCCACCTACGTAAAGTTTTGAATTCATTGATGTAGAAACTAATTGTTAACAATAAGCCCTAGCACACATTCCTAAAAACGTGGAGTTGCTTATGATCTCATACTACCACATCTAGGGTAAATAGTAAACACAGTGGGGTAGTAATTTTAGTAGCCCAGTGTATGCAGTAAATGCAGCACATTTCAGTAATGCGATGATGAATGTACTGAAATTACTACCTAAGGGTATCTACTGTGTCACTGGGTGTACTGCCCCACTGGGTCTACTTGCATTTATAGTTTGCCGAGATCAAGCGTCTGGGTAATACCAAGTTCTCGTACGAATTCTCCTACGTGGGATACGACAATAATCGGTCCTTCGAAGTTTTTTATTGCTTCGGCGATTACGGGGATGTGGCGGAAGTTGATATGGTTTGTCGGTTCGTCTAAGATGAGGAGTCCTGGTTCTTGGAGACGAAGGTAGGCAAACATAAGGAGTCCTTTTTGGCCTTCTGAAAGAAGTCCAATTTTGGAAGCGAGTTGTTCTGCACCTAAAAGCATGGATGCGGCGACGCGGCGAATGAGCTGATCATCGAGCTTTTTCAATACCTTGGCAAGTTCTTGGTAGGCGCTTTTGTCGAAATCAAGCGTAGAGAAGTCCTGACGGTAATAGCCAATGCGTATTCCTTCTTTTACGCTGACGCCTTTTTCGGTACCTTTGGCAATCTTTTCAAGAAGCGTGGTTTTTCCAATACCGTTGGGTCCTACGATATGGAGCTTGTCACCTTTGCGAAGTTCAAGCTCAACATTTCGCTTTACGGGAGTGCCATCATGCAATACTTCAACCGATTCAAAGCGTACGATAACCGAACCAATATCTTCCTGACATTTAATGTCGAATGGTCTGATGGTACGGTCTTCCTTTCGTACATCCACCTTGTCTTCTTCCATTTCATCGATTTCATCACGGAGCTTAGCGGCAAGTTTTCGCATCTTACCTCCTTTGTGCGCGAAGAAGTTCACTTTTTCCTTGTTGCTTAGAATTTCCTTTTCGAGCTGGGCATTGGCACGCTGTTCGCGTTCCACTTGGCGCTTGATATCTTCTACTACTTTGTAGTAATTACCTACATACTGTTCTACTTTACGATTTTGAGTATTGATATAGAGGACACCATGAGTAAAGGCATTGAGGAAGGGAGCATCGTGAGAAATAACAAGTACGGTGCCCGGGTAATTTTTGAGGAAATCTGTAAGCAGGGCAATGCCAGCCTTATCCAAATTGTTGGTTGGTTCATCCAACAGCAAAATATCTGGATTTTGGATGAGCGCTTGCGCGATGAGAAGGCGTCCTTTTTGTCCACCTGAGAGTTCTTTGATGGTACGATCAAGCGGCACGTTCAATTGCACTTCGGTAAAGACTTCCTTGGCGCGCTTATCAATATCGTAGATCTTTTCGTCAAAAGCCTTTTCCAAGAATTGTCGCACAGTAAGATGCCACTGCGAGTGGGGGATGAATTGTTTAGCAATTGCTACATGCAAATCCTGTCCAATAATAATGCGGCCTTCATCGGCTTTGCGTTCACCCATAATAAGCGAAAAGAGCGTGGACTTACCGGCGCCGTTTTGCCCCATAAGCGTGAGCTTGGTTCCTTTGCGTACAACAAAATTCGCCTCATCTAAGATGCGTTTGTTTTCGCCAAAGTTAAAGATGACGTCTTCGAAGCGAAGCACTGCTTCACCTCCTTGTGGAATTGCTTTTTCGACTGCCATATAAAGAGAAATGCCCACGTGGGCAGCTCGTCTATAGTAACACATTTTCCTTCTTTTGTCAGTTCTGTTGAACGGCTGCTCCTCACTGTATACTTATTTTATGGAACCTCTCAAAGATATCGTTATTTTCTATCATGCTCATTGTTATGACGGATTTGGCGCAGCATATGCGGCGTGGAAAAAATATGGAGATAATGCTTCCTATATTCCAGCTCTTCACCTAAAGGTGGATGACTACCCTGAAGGAGTTGTTGATAGAGAAGTGTATGTTCTTGATTTTTGTTTTAGTGAGCGGATTACACGTGAGCTTCTAGAGAAGAATAAAAAAGTAGTAGTGCTTGATCATCATGAGAGTGTGAAGCAGCTCGTACAAAGCCTGCCCGACCATGTCTATTCTGAAACCGATTCTGGAGCAAAGATCGCATGGAAGTTTTTTCAAGGAGAGACAGTGCCAAAGCTTATTGAGTACATTTCGGATAGTGATACCTGGGCTCATGCTTTACCTCATTATCAGGAAATAGAAGCGTATATTCATGTCCACGAACTAGATTTTGGCGTTTTTGAGGAATTGCAAAAAGAATTAGAAACTAATCAGGGAGCTGCAATCGAAAAAGGAAAAGTGCTCACTAAACAATTTACTCAATTAGTTCAGGAACACATGGATAAAGCCATGCTTGTAGAGTTTGAAGGCTATCAAGTATATGCCGTAAATGCCTCATCTTTTTTGCGAAGTGAGCTTGGACATCAACTCGCTCTTAAGAAAGGACCATTCTCTATTGTGTACCGGTTTGAGCGGGATGTGCTCAGGGTCTCTTTGCGAGGTGATGGAAGTATAAATTGTACAGACCTTGCTCTAAAGTACGGTGGAGGGGGTCATCATGATGCGGCGGCTATTATTATGAAGAATAGAAACCCTTTGCCATTTAAAATAGTGGACAATCCTTACGAACATACCGAGAAGTAAAGGTATACTCATCTGTAATGTATCAAGTACTTGTTGTAGGTTTAAGCGTCCTTTTTGTGTTTATGGGTGGATATTTTATTCGTACTGCCGACGGCCAAGGTATTGTTATGTCCGCTTTTGAGCAACAAAGAAGCGATACAATGATTCCCGGAGCTACATCTTCTTCTGGAGGTACGACTGGAAAGTATATATGTGATGAACATCAAGGTTGTCCTGATGTGGCTGCATTGTATCTAGGTAAGGATAAGTCAGCACATTTGGTTACCACCTTTACAGAGGGGGGAGAGACACTTGATGAACATGGTTTATGGCGGAAGGCTAAAGGAGTAGTCATTATTGATTTCTCTGGAAATACCGAAGGAGAGTATGACCATCCTACTACGCGTCGTTTTAAAATAACTGCTTCAACCACACTTCGTGAAGTACAAGCTACCTCATCAAACGAATATGAAGCTCTTGTGTTTGAAAAAGAAAGCGATGAAGAGTCGGTTCTCCAAGGAGATGCTTTTTAAGAAGATTTTTCTTGCGCTTAAAATCTCAAGCAATATAAGGTAAATGGGGTCTTTACCACATGTGGATTTTATTTTGTAAGATATAGAATGAAGGTATCGTCATTAAAAATGGTCGCACAATGAGAGTTAACAGATAAGACCGACCATCCTAATGACTATGGCAAACAATAATCAGAACAACAATAGCAACTCAAAGCGCGGACTTGCATCAGCTGACGAACAGACTCGCAAGCGCGTGGCAAGTGAAGGAGGAAAAGCATCAGCAGAATCACGCCGCAATGATCGCAACAATAGCAATGGCGGAAACGGAGGAGGTGGTAATGGCGGAAACAATCGATAAGCCTCACAAAGCTTGCGAAAGCACCCCTGTAAAGGGTGCTTTCTTGCTTTCACTTATCCACTGGCTAAGTGGCATGGGGTCGCTACACTTAAAGAATAGGGATCTCGTATCCTTCAGGTCGGAGATCCTTGAATTTTAAACTAACACTATGCTCTCACAACTCGCTCGTATCTTGGTGATTGTTGGAGGCCTTAACTGGGGCCTAGTAGGTCTCGGTTCTCTTATGAGCTCTGGAAGCGACTGGAATGTCGTTCACATGCTCTTGGGTAGTTGGCCAATGTTAGAAGCTATTGTCTATCTCTTGGTAGGTCTTTCAGCTATCTACATGATTTGGGATTCCATGCGCTAAGATTGGAAGTAAAATAGTAAATCGCGCTTTAGGCGCGATTTACTATTCCCAAAAGGAGGATCTTGCTAAGGTTAGAGGTTTTTAGTATGATACAAAGCACATTTGAGGCTTTCGCTCCGCAGTAGCTCAGCGGTAGAGCAGCGCGCTGTTAACGCGTTGGTCGTAGGTTCGATCCCTACCTGCGGAGCAAAAGTCTTGAGTCAAAAATACCCGCCCAAAGCGGGTATTTTTGTATTTTGGTCTCATAGAAAAAGCCAAAGTACTCCATTGTACTCCTGTAATTTCTCTATTTCTTTCTTCGTCACAAAGAGAGTAACCAGGATTAATTAGCACTAGTACTCAACCATGGACTATACAACTACTACATACACTCCGGGAATTGGTCAACAATTTACCGCTTCGCTTCAAAATGTGTTCTATACGTTTCTTTTGTTCCTTCCTAAACTTGTCGCTGCAATTATTATTTTTATCGTGGGCTATGTTTTGGCAGTAGTGCTTGCCAAAGTAGTACGACGAATTGTTGCTTTTAGTCGTATCGACAGAGTAGTGCAAGATGTGGAAACTCATTCTCATCTACGAAGTGCAGGAATTCATTTCATTCCTTCCGTCGTGCTTGGTGTGATTACAAAATGGCTCGTTATGATTGCTACACTGGTAACCATTGCCGGAGTACTTAACCTCCAACAGATCAATCTCTTTTTGAATCAGCTCCTCCTGTATATTCCTAATATTCTAGTTGCGATTGTTATTGTTACCGTCGGATTTATTGTGGGGGATTTCTTGGAACGGTTGGTTAAAGGAATGCAGTTCTCAAGTATTAGCCTTGGGGATAAACAAGTTATTTCGTTGGTGGCCAAGTACGGAACGGTCATCTTTGCAATTACCGCTGCGCTCGTACAATTAAAGATTGCAACTTCTCTTATTCAAATGCTCTTTGGAGGGCTTGTGCTTACTCTTACACTTGCCTTTGGTTTGGGTGGACGAGAGCATGCCGCTAAACTTCTCGATAAAGTCTATCCGCGATAGAGGGATAAGATGTGGAAACAGAAGAGCACCTTAAGAGGTGCTCTTCTGTTTTGGTTGAGGAATTGGAGCTCGGACTAGTTTTAAGAAATAAGAAGGTCTCGGATAAAATCAGCAGTTTCTTGGACATTCTTAACTGCGTGGGTTTGTACCGGAACACGAAAGACAGCAGCATCATTACCTCCTTCAAAGAGTGCGTCGCCTACATAGACACATGATTCTATTGGTTGTTCCAGGCGATTGGCGAATTGTTGAACTGCGTAAGCTTTATCGATGCCGATTTTAGTGATATCAATTGTAGTCATTCCTCCCAACCGAAGACAAAAGCCAGGCAGTTGAGGGGTTGCGCGAGCAACGAGCATTTGTCGTATCTTTTGATCCGGGTCGAATGTTTTTTTTGCTTCAAGTGGAGCTTCTTGACCCAAGAGCGAAATAGCTATTGAAGATGTGCGGTCTTCGATTTGGTTGCCAAAGAGCGCGTGCCCTTCTGTTACTTCTTTGACAAGAGGTTCGAAGACTTCCGTGATGTGTTTTTTTTCTTCATCGCTTAATTCCATGACATACAAGTCTTTCCAAGTATTGTCTTCGTATAATAAAGCGCGTGCGCCTGAAGTAGGAAAAAGGGTAAGGTTACTAAGGAGAGTAGAAGGTGGAAGATGAGCGACAATTTGTGACTTCATTTGTTCTATTCCTGCCCCGGATACCAAAGCAACAGGGAGACGATTTATAAGTCCACCAAGAAGCGTAGCCATTTCAAATGAAAGTGCTTGTTTGCTTTCAGTTAGAGTTCCATCTATGTCAAACAATATACCAGATAGCTTATTCATGGACGGTTACTTAGCAGGCACAGGCTGCAGGCGGTTCATAAGCAGGGAAAGGGAGCAAGTGGCAACATGGACTACCTTGTCTCCTCCGCCGTAATAGATAAACAACGTATCGTCTTGAAGCACTGCTCCGCATGGAAATACTACGTGAGGAATAATGCCCTCATGTTCATAGGCTGTATGTGGGAACATAATTGGCTCTATGCCTCGTCCTATGAGAACTGTGGGATCATGTGTATCCATAAGCGCAGCACCCAATGAGTATGTCCCATCTTCTGAAATGCCGTGATAAAGGAGAAGCCATCCGGCTGATGTGTGGAGTGGAGGACTAGCAAGTCCTATTTTGCGGGAATCCCAAAACCCAGGACGGGGTTGCAGGACATCGATACATTTTGAGAGTTGTATATTCTCTAAAGGTTCTATGGATGGCACCGTATCGGCGCATAGTTGTCCGTTGATACGATGCAGGAATACATACTCTCCTTTAACTGTTTCCGAGACCAGACATGCATCCTTGTCGCTTATTCCTGGCGGGCTAATAAGGTGCGGAGTATGCCACTTTTCCCACGCACGATCGAGAAAGTCGGTTTTACTAATGGAAGTAATAGCTACCCGAGGTTCATCGACCCCATTGTACGCGGTGTAGAGCATATAAAGGGTATTGTCGATGCAGGTAATACGAGGATCTTCGCATCCGGAAAATGTGTTATCTCCCGCCTTTTTCATTTCAAAAGATTCTCGTGGTAGATAGATAGGGTCGGGAAGTCGCTCAGAAACCGTGTATCCATCCTGAGAAACAGCAAGGCCAACTACAGAGGTATTGTCACTCCCCATGGCTCGATAGAGGATATAGGTTGTGTCATCAATCTTAATCGCGGCAGGGTTAAATACTGCTACATTCTGCCACTTTGATCGAAGGAGGGGCTTAAGTATTGGTCCGCGAGGGGCGCGCGTGACAAGCTCCTCCTCTCTCATGCTTGTAAGAAGATGTGAGAGAACGAGGTTTGCTTTTGCACATACGGTGTCTCCAGCGCCATAGAAGATACTTAGTACGTCGGTTGTTTCATTATAGATAAGACCCGAAGGAAATACTACATCTCGTACAAGACCGAATCGTTCATAAGCGGCTTCCGGTACAAGGATGGGGTTACGTGTACGGTATACGATCTTGAGAGGATTCACTTTATCGAGAACTACAGCTTCGATGGTAAACAATCTTTTTTCCGGAGTGAAATAGTGTTGGGCGCGAGAGTAAATGAGAAGCCATCCGTCTTTGGTAAGTAATGGCGGGGCACCAACTTCATTGTGATCATCGGAAGTTTTTGAGAGTATTAGCTTTTGCGATTGAAGATTGGCATGCCAGGTTGTCCAATAGTCTTCCGTAAAGAATTCTTCAATGGAGTCTGCTTGGGCTATAGCGGTTACGGCAGGGGGTTCGTCCGTGTGTGCTGTAAGGATGAGTGTTACTTTTCCCTCTATACGTTCAGGAAACAAAGTCATTGCCTTGGCGTTAAAAGGCGTGACAAGGTGTCGAGACTCAATCGTAATAAGGTCGCTTGATATGGCACATGCGGCTTTGATGGTAGAGGGACCGAATGGAACACCTGAAATGGCTGTATAGAATATATAGTACTTCCCTTCAAAGTAGGTGACTCGCGGATCCTCACATGCGTACATATCGTATGATTCATTTCCCTCAAAAAGAATTCTTTCCTCTGCAAACGTTCCATCCGGTTGCTCCTTAGCAATGCCAATACACGATCGGGGTGCATCATTTGATACCAAAGGATCAGGCCTTCCGATGGCGCGGTAGACAAGATAAGTGGCACCGTCTTTTTGTATAGGACAGCCATTTAAGGCTGCAACTGCTTGACGGGGGTCATGAGGAGAGGGCAGGAGAAGTGGATTTTTTTGCGAACGGGTAACTGTATACATATACAATGAAGTTTATCCTGTTTTAGTAAGAAGTTCATGTAACAACTCCTTCTCTTCTAAGTGGGCGACACATACACGTTTATCTCCTCCACCATAATAGAGAAAGATTCTATCGCCTTGTTTTACTGCCCCGCACACATACACGATTCCTGGTTTACCGTCATTTTCATACCATTCATTTGGTTCCAGAAGGGGGAATTGTAATCGTGCCAACACGCGATATGGTTCTTGTAAGTCCAAAAGAAGAACACCTACTTTGTACTTATGTGGTTCAGCATGGGTGTTTGCATGGTAGAACAGAAGCCATCCCTTTTCTGTTTTAAGGGGAGGTGCCCCTGGACCCCGCATTCGAGTATCCCATGTTGCATCTGTCGTAGATTCGCGAGGGCCGACGGGACTTTGCACAAACGGCTGAGAGAATCCAAACCCTTCAAGGTTCTCTCGAAGCTCGATTTCTATTTTAGGGGAAATGCTATGAAGAATACCGTACTTGCCTTGTATTTTTTCTGGAAATAGTACCCAGTTTTTATGTATTTCTCCCGGAGGAGAAATGAGCTGGGGACGCTTCCATGTCCATTTCTTTTCGAGAAAATCCTTTTCGCTGATTGATGTAAGTCCAATCCGTATGAAGTCCCACCCATCAAAGGCACTGTAGGTAAGATAGATAGTGTCGTCAATCTTTGTAATGCGTGGATCTTCACAGCCTCCCCAACTCCCTCCTGAAGGGTAAAGTGTAGGGTTATATGCTCGAAGATAGGGCGGAATAAATCGGTCAATAATGGAAGAATACACGGGGTAGGGAAGCGTACCGTCAATACGTACTCCATCTTTTGAGGATGCATATCCCAGGCGTGACACTCCATCTTTTCCGATGGCACGATACAAAAGGTGGGTTGTGTCTCCTATGCGAATTGCTCCGGGATTAAATACACCTTCGCACTCCCAGTCAAGGTGAAAACGTCCCTCATGTATCGGGTTGTGATATCCCTTTTGTATAAGGATTGATTTGGAGCCCTCTCTTTTCTCATCGGGACGAACATATTTTTTCCATAACACATAGAGGAGTACAAGAACAATGATTCCAAGTGTTTGAACAGCAAGCGGCGATTCCAGTAGTGTATCTGGAAGAGACGAAGATGTGGACGATATCATGATTGCTGAGGCGTATGTGCGCGTGTTGGTCTATTATATTTGTCTTCCAATCGCTCTATGTCTTCTTCATTAAACATACCAATGGCAATTTCCAAAAAAACCACAGGATCAGAATCGGCTTGTATGCGATGAAGGGTGCCTCGTGGAACTTCGTAATACTTTCCCACCTCAAGAGGGCTTGAGGAAGTGTCCAAAGTAATAGTTCCTGTGCCTGAGATAATCTTCCAGTATTCGTCGCGATTTTCATGGCGTTGCAGGCTGAAGGCTTCACCCGGTAATACTGTAATAATTTTTACCGTACTTGGCTCATTGAGAGTAAAACGCTCGAATGTTCCCCATGGCCGTTCTTCTGTTTTGTGTGCAATAAGGTGAGGGTGAGGATCCATAGAGAGGGTTTTGCTTAATGTACTTTCAGTATATAGACAAAAAGACATTATTTGGTGTTGAAAACCTGCTGCTTACAACCTTTTTACTCTATCAGCACATGTAAAATAGGCTCCCCTTGCTAGAAGGGGAGCCTATTTGTTAAACGAACTTATTTATCTCCTGATCGCGCGAACGATTGCAATAAGTACACAGGCACCGATGAGCGCAACTATGAAACTGTAAAGATTGAACCCTGTCGTGCCGGACTGGCCGAAGAAACTCATGATCCAGCCACCAATGACTGCACCGACAATACCAACGATGATATTGAGGAGGGGGCCTTGTTCGGCGTCAGTCTTCATAATGATTGAAGCGATCCATCCCACAAGAGCACCGAAGATGATCCATAGAAGTATTCCCATAGTAGTATAGATTAGTTAATGTAATGTCCAGGGTCGCGTAAGCGCAACTCTGTCTATGTATGGTGACGCTTTGGGAAAAAGAATCTTACTTTGAGAGCGCTTGAAAAGACTAGTATTTAAAGGATTATCTAGAAGCTCTCCTGGTTCTCCTCATCTCCCATTTGGGTAAATTCATCCAAGTTCACCAAGGAATCCATTTTGTCATCTACTTCTTCCAGCTCCATCTCATCTTCTGATTTTTTGGGTGTGCCATCATCAAAGGGTACGCCGAGGAGTTCTTCTCTTAGTTCTCCGGGAGAATGATATTCTTTTTCTGGTAGAAGGGCTATTGCTTCGCGGACATTATCAGGCAATGGGAAATCCAATGATTCTTGGACAAGTCCATCGCGATCGATAGGAAAAGGAACGTTTTCAAAAAAATCATCCAAGTGGTTAATGATGCTTCTATCCATATGCATCCTAGACGGAAGGAGATTTATTCTCTTACAAAAAAGCGCCCATCGGGCGCTTTCTAAGTACAGGTTAAGCAATGTGAGGTCCTGAAGTACTTTTAGATTTATGCATATGGTGGTCTTTAAGCATCTTGTAAACATAGGCGTATGCAATAAGGGAGAGAGGAACAGTAATCACCAGTCCCACGCCAAGAAGAAGGAGTCCTAGAAGATTTATAGCGGCTAAAATGAGATTGAATGCAAGGAGTTTAAGAAACATTCCTCTTGTACTGTTCCAGCTAGAAGTAAAGGAAGTCCGAACGTCTGCGCTACTGTCTATGATGGCATAGATGTAGAATTTGAGGCGTAAAGAAATGTAAAGCAGTGGCCATAGAGAAAGTATTCCCACACCAACCGCAAGCCATATATGATCTTCCGAAGAAGAAAAGAGTTTGAAAATAACGGCCGCGTCAATAACTCCAATGAGGGTAACAAGGAGGCCAATTATCACCATATAAAGGAGGGTACCTAGAAGGGATTTTATAAAAATGGTTTTATTGGTAAACGGCAAAAGGAGGTCTTTCCATGCGGTAGGTTGTCCATCTACGATTCGAAGCGAAAGGCCTACAAGCCCAATCATGACTATTAATCCTACTAAGAGATGAAGAGGGGGGAAAGTGGGAATCGAGAGAAGAAAAAGTGAAACTAACGCCACTTGAAAGAGGAACCAGGAATGTTCTTTGGTTTTTTCCCATCCGAACGTTAGTGCGTGCTGTATTGAAAATGTATGTTGTGTCATAAGCCTAGTATAGCAGGCCAATGATCCTAGTGAACATCTTCATGTTCAGCGTGAAAGCGCTCAAGTTCTTCGCTTAGGGTTGCCATATCTTCTCCGGCCACCTTTTCTTCCATGGAAGGTAAGAGTTCTTCCTCCTCCTCTAATACATGATGAGTAAAGGTTTCATTCAAAACTTTTACACGTGCATCAAATTGAGGGTCCTCGGGATGGGTAACGCTTAATTCCTCTAAGAGGCGCCTAGCAATTCCATGTTCTGCCTTTGCTTCTTCTACCATCTTGCGTGCTTCTTCTTCAAAGGCTCGAGAAGCTAAAGGATAGACGAGTCGCTCTTCCATTTCCATATGCAAACGAAGGAGGCGAATAAGTTTTCGTACGGTTTTATTTTTAGTCTCATAGCCCAGCTCATCTATCTCTTCATATTGTTTAAAGAGAGCTTCAGCTTTTCTATGATCATTGAGGATAAATTCGATGGGGTCATTCATAGGGACGTAAGCATATTGCATACTAAGTGAAAGTATGGTGGTATGTCTACGTGACGGGGTATAGGTGCTTTGCCTTACCAAAGAAGAGATGTAATATTTCTCTCCCTGTAGCGTCACCCTCGTCAGAAACGACACTTTTATCTTAATCGCTACACAACGCATATGACGGAAAGATCAGTTCGAGCTATTATTATAGGAATTATTGTCCTTGTCCTTTTAGTTGGAGGGTTTTTGTATTATTCCAAGCATCAGCCAGCCGGTCTTATTACTAGCTTTACAGAGTGTGAAGCCGCCGGGTATCAAATTGTCACTACTGCTCCGCCTGAATGTGTCACTCCCGACGGAAAAGTATTTGTAGACACATCCGTTACAGAACCGTTTCCTACTTCCACAGAAGGAGCCGGAGGAGTTTCTTCTGTAGGTTCAGGGAAAACTGGCACAGGAAGTAGCACTGCCACTTCTTCTGCTACCACAACAATTACCGATCGTATTCGGGTATCGAGTGTGAGTGCAAATCAAGTGGTAAAAAGTCCCCTAATCGTCTCTGGTCAGGCACGCGGATCGTGGTATTTTGAAGCAGCATTTCCTGTGGAGCTCTTGGACGGTATGGGAAAGCGTATTGCTCTTATCTCGGCTCATGCTGAAGGTGATTGGATGACAACCAATTTTGTTCCGTTTTCGGCAACACTTTCTTTTGCAAAGCCAGCCACCGCTACAGGGACACTTGTTCTACGCAATGACAACCCCAGTGGTTTGCCTCAGAACGCGCTTGAGCTCCGTATACCTGTGCGCTTTGCGACCTCTACTTCCCAATAATGTATGTCACGAGATACCTTTTCTAACTGTTATTTTCTACTATAGCCCTGCATCGCCCTTATGGATCACCTTACTGGAAAACTTAAACAAGCATATGACGAATATTCCGACGCAATATTTCGCTATTGTTGCTTTAAGGTTTCCGATCGCGAAAAAGCGATTGACCTCACTCAGGATGTTTTCGTAAAAGTATGGCAATATCTTTTGGCAGGAAATGAGGTAGAGAATATGAAGGCGCTTCTTTATAAAGTGGCACGCAATCTCATCATTGATGAATATCGCAAGAAAAAATTTGACTCTCTTGATACAATGTCCGAAGCAGGCTTTGAACCGACGGACAATGCTCAATTGGATACTATTTCTATAGTGGAAGCAGGACTTTTGGTGGAACGCATTAAGGAGCTTCCCGAAGCATATAGCGAAGTTGTTTTTATGCGGTATGTTGATGATCTTTCGGTAAAGGAAATTGCAGAAGCTCTTGGTGAACAGGAAAACAACGTATCTGTCCGCATCCATCGCGGACTGCACAAGCTTAAAGTCAGCATTACCCAAACCTCATGAACGAAGAAGATAATTACACAATCAAGCGTCTCAGAAGTATGAAGATGACGGACGAAGAAAAAGCCGAAGTGTGGAACGGCGTGCTTCGTCGAGTGACGGATTATCCGCCAGGCGAATATCCCTTTGAAGGTAAGCCAAATACATGGGACGGCGTGCTTCGCCGCCGATCTGATTTTCCAGAAGGTGCATACCCTGAGCATTTAGCTAAGCGCAGCGTGCAAACCGACGACACCGAAGAAGCCCCATTGTAAGAAAGGCAACTATTTCGCGTCTCTATTGATAGGGTGGATGCACCCTTTATAAGCATTCCGGGCCTGCTGTACACCTTACATGTATCAAAGGCCGGATACTGTGTCCCCTTATAAGTAACGTTATGAAATACGCCACTCTACGTGCTAAAGCGACTCTGAGCGCACTTTTGCTACTTGGTATAGTCACAGCACACGCTTATGCGCTTGATACTGGCGTGTATCTTGACGCTTCTGCATCCGCAGCATCTGTTCAAGATATCGACACTTCGCTCGATCTTAAGGCAGATACTATAACGCATGTGGAAGGAGCGTATCAATTAGAAGCACAAGAGAAGAGTAGTACAACGCAGCCAGAGACCACCACTTCATCTCCGCAAAGTACTCCTTGGGAAAAAGCATGGCTATATGGGGACGCCGATACCGCAACAAGTGCGTCACCATTTCTTTTCCTCAAGCATCTCTTTGCAGTGCTTACTTTTAATGTCGATTTTGGTACTGAGGAAGCTTCAAGTACTCAAGGGATACTTCAATCTCTTGTGGTACGTGATGTAGGTTCAGATAAAGCCACAATCGATTGGTCTCCGACAGTTTTAGAGGACGCAACGGTGTATTATGGCACCACGACTTCTCTAGCAATGGCGGAGGCAGCGGTTCATGAGCCTTCTTGGAAATTCTGGAAGCGAAGCCAGATTACTCTTGAAGGACTGACTCCTAACACAACGTATCTTTTCAAAGTAGTAGGAAGCACGGGTACTGGCACTACAACCGCCGCATCCAGCTTTACTACTTTGCCTCATTAGGGCTTCTAATCTACTTACTTAATTACTATGACAACAAACGTACTTACTATCGCGAATGGCTATCTTCGCAAGAATCTCGGCCACATCGTCACGTTCATTACATCAGCATTCATTGTGCTTGCTGTGACGCTCGGCTTTACTCAACTAGCCTCTGCACAAATGGTTCCTATTGTTGGGCAAGCGGGACCGGGTGCATCTGGAGCAAATGTTACTTCTATTCAAAGCTATCTTGCCACTACTCAGTTCTATCCTGAGAAGTTGGTGACCGGCTATTATGGTCCTCTTACGCAAGCAGCCGTAGAGCGTTTCCAGGCTTACTACGGTATTGTAAGCTCAGGATCACCTTCAGCCACAGGCTATGGGCGAGTGGGTCCTTCTACGCTTGCTAAGATGAATATTCTTATTTCCGGTGGAGTTTCTTCCGGGGCCGATACATCAGCTCCTTATATTAGTGGAGTAGTGGTTTCCCCGGGTTCAACAAGTGCAACCGTATCATGGAATACGAATGAACTTGCAACCGGTCGTGTGTATTACAACACAACACCGCTTACTTTCAACGAAGGGGACATTAATTCGGTCGGCTTCTCGGTAACCAATGGTCAGAGCGCAAGCTTCGATACGACAACTCGTCTCGTCCATGGGGCGACAGTTACCGGTCTTAGTCCCAATACAACGTACTACTACCTTATCGTGGCAACCGATCCTTCAGGAAACGTAAGTATTTCTCTTCCAGGAGCTACGTTCCGCACAGGAATGTAATCCACCGCTGGGTAACATATACAGAAAGCGAACTACCGGAATAGTGTTCCGGTAGTTCCATATTTGAGGGTACCCTCACCACCGTTCCGGTGGTATACTATCCGTATAATTGAAATATAAAATATGCATATCATCATCACCGGTGTTCATATGGAAATGACGGACGCGATTAGAAAGTATGCAATGGATAAAATGCAGATGCTCCAGAAGTATGTCGCCAAGGACGACACGAGCGGAAAATTGACCGTTGAGCTTTCAAAAACCACTAATCACCATGCCCATGGAGCAGTTTTCCAAGCAGAAGGAATACTTCATATTCGTGGGAAGGAAACGACAGTGCAAACAACCCAAGATGATCTCTATAAAGCAATTGATATTCTGAAAGATATGCTCGTTCGCGAGTTGGCACAACATAAGGATAAGGAGCGCTCCATTTTCCGAAGAAGTGCCCACAAAGTAAAATCCCTTTTTAAAAGATTAACTGATTGAACCCATGGATCACGACACAAAAACAACGTTTACCGTTATAATTATTCTCATCGTCGCTTTAGCGGGAACTGCTTTTTTCTTACGAGGAGCTCCTCCGCAAAAGCAAGCAAGTACCATTTTAGCAACTACTACACCCCAAGCTTCTCAATCCCAATCACCTACCTCTTCATCTATGGACCAAGTATCATCAACTATTCCTCAAGGAGTTACCTCAGCAACCATCACTACTAATCTGGGGACTATTGAATTTGCTTTTGCAACTGCTACTCCAATGACTGTCGAGAATTTTAAGAAACTTGCAGCAAGTGGATTTTATAACGGTGTACGCTTCCATCGCGTTATTAAGGACTTCATGATTCAAGGAGGTGATCCGCTTTCAAAGGATCCCGCTCAAAAGGCGGCGTGGGGAACCGGCGGTCCAGGGTATAAGTTCAATGATGAGCTTTCAGGAAAGGAAACATATACGCTTGGTACTGTTGCTATGGCGAATGCAGGACCAAACACCAATGGAAGTCAATTTTTCATTGTAACTGCCAACCCGGGAGTAGGGCTTCCTCCAAGTTATACGGTCTTTGGACATGTGACGAAAGGAATTGAAACCGCTCTTAAGATTCAGGAAGTACAGACAGATTCAAATGATCGTCCGCTTCAGGATGTGATTATTGAAAAGGTAGAACTCCACTAAGGAGACAAACTAAAACTCCGGCATTCGCCGGCGTTTTAGTTTGTAAGATACCCTCGGGTAAAGTCTTCGAAGCTCATTTCATGTTTTCCTTCCGGGATAACACTTTCAATGATGTCAGAGGCGACAAGCGTTGAAGATCCCATAAGAAGAAGGTTTACTTTGGTTACTTTGACACGAATGTTTTTTCCTTTATGGTCTAGGAAAAAATATACCGAAGGCCATGGAGTAAGGGCTCTAAATTTGCGCTGCACTTCGGCAGCATTGGTTGTGAGGGTGATTTCGCCCAAATCTTTGGTTATTTTTTTGCATACAGTTGCTTTGTCATGTTCTTGTTCTTTTGGAATGAGTGTTCCATCCAAGTAGTGAGGAAGGATCTGTACCAAAAGCTCTCCGCCCAATTGTCCGCACCCTACTTCAAGTGTTCCAGCGGTTGCATTAGGGTCAATAATAAAAGCACTCTGCGTGAGAATGGGACCTGTATCCATACCCGCATCGAGTTTCATAATAGATACTCCAGTAGTCATAACGCCATCTAAGAGCGCAGATTCAATAGGAGACGGACCTCGATAAAGCGGAAGGAGGGAGGGGTGGACATTGAGTACGCCTTTGTTGGGCAGGTTTAAAATTGCGTCGGGAATAATCTTTCCATAGCTTGCAACAATGAAGAGGTCAAAGTTTTCGGTATGAAGCGGAGAGTCTTCAGGAAGATCTTTCAAAGATTCGGGTTGATAGGTAGAAATATGCTTCATTTCTGCCCACGTTTTGATATGTGGTGCCGTAAGTTGCATATGGCGGCCTTGAGGTGCGTCGGGTTTGGTGACGATAAGCGAAGGTTCATAGCCTGCGCGTACAAGGGCAGCTATAACCGATTCGGCAAGAGGTCCTGTTCCAAAAAACGCAAAGGTTGGTTTCATGCTTAGTGTGCCGTTTGAGCGGCTGCCTTTATTTCTTCTTCGGTGTATTCTTCAAAATCAAAACCGTGATCAATGAAGAGGATACCATCCAAGTGGTCTACTTCATGTTGGAAGATATGAGCGATGAGGCCTGTGGCACCAAAGGAAAATTTGTTACCCAATTCATCATAGGCTTCAATGGTTGCCCCAACGTGGCGTTTTGTTTTTCCATATACCCACCGCACAGAAAGACAGCCCTCTTGGCGTTCTTCCATCTTCTTAGATACTTTGGTGATGATGGGGTTAATAAAGACAAGTGGCTTCCATTTTGCTTTTTCTTCATAGGCCAGAGGAGAAATAACAAACATGCGCTTGGAAATGCCAATTTGAGGAGCAGCAAGTGCAACGCCATCTGCTTCTTTTGCAAGTGCTGATTGCATAGTTTTAATGGTGTCGAAAAGTTCTTTGGATCCGAATTCCGCCTTTTTCACTACATGAGCCGTAAGTCGGAGAGGGTTCTTTTCATCTTCGTCTATTTGTACAATAGTTCCACGCGTTTTCATTACGCTACTTTATCATATTTTTGTAAAGAGTGAAATTGTGTATCTAAGTCATTTTCTGTTTCAGATACGAGGCGTGCCGCCTTTGTATAATGAGTTGGACAAATACGTATAATGACGAAGAGAAATACCGCACAATAAAGTAGATGTAATAGAAGGGGACAAAAGGGTTATATGGAGTTACATGAAAAAATGAAGGGGATTCACTTGTGGATGTCCATGAAAAACGACGCGCTTAATGCGTTCGCGCAATGTTGGGTTGTTGGCCCATTCGCTTTCCTTAATGTGAATGAAGAGAAGCGTTACACCTCGCCCTGCCTCAAACCATTCGGTGACATAGGGTTCAAGTTCCTGCTTGATACGTGTACGCATGTCTTCAGGCATGTTTTCGAAGGAAGCTCGAATTACGGTGTAGTAAGGTGGTAAATGAAATTCGTCGCGTTCACGCAAGAGGGTGTCGTAGACTTCGCGAAAACTTGGCGCAGTAAGCTGCTTGATAATGGTCATTCCTTTGAGCCGAGTTTGGAGAATAAGACGATAGTCTTCGCCTTCCCGAACCTTCTCTGCCATTTCTGTTACTAGATTGAGCACTTTTTCATCTGTACGATACTCAGGAAGGGAAAATAATGAATCAAGGGAAAGAATAATCACATGGTCTGCTTTATTCACCATGTTGTGGGCCATTTCTGTGCCTATGAGCACGCCATAAGGAGCCTCCAACCACTCTTTGTATGTTTTCTTTACCTTAGTCCTCGTAGGTGTGCGTTCGCCATCAATGACAAAGAGAGGTATGCCTAAGCGCTTCAATTCTTCTTCTGCTCCAGTTGTAGCTATGCCTAATGTTTGCATGCGCCACCCTCCGCAATGTCTGCAGGAGAGTGTGGTATCTTCATGAAGCTGAACGATATTTTCGCATCCATGGCACACATAGGTGCGTAGTCCGGCAATTTTATGAAGTACATAGGGTCTATTGCATGTCGGGCAGGTAAAGAGGGTGCCACAATCGCTGCATACAGTGGTAGGGTACATACCTTTTCGCTGTGCATAGAGAAAGATATGACCTTTGCCGCTTAGCTTGGCGTTATGTAGTATGGAAAGTGTTTGCCGTGAAAGATAGGGTGAGGCACTTTTATTTTCATCAATCATCGGCACCACAGCCAATTTCATATCATTTCTAAACTGAAGCGGCATGATTTCGTGTGCTTCACGTGTTTTGTGAAGCATGTGTGCACGAAGTGAAAGCATATGCGAGCCTAGTATGCAGGGAATAGCACTTCCTTTTGCAAGGTGCTCGAGCACGACACGTTGGTCGTACCCATGATCTCCATGAGTAAAGTAGTAGTGGCTGTGTTCGCGTTCAATAATGACTAATCCTAAATCTTTTCGAAGCCATGGAAGAAGAGAAGGTGTGGAGAGAATAAGAAGGGCGTGGGTATTTTTCGATAATGCTTGTAAGTTTTCCTTGTACTGTTTGTCGGTAAGATTGCTGTGAAGGGTTACAACGTATTCGTCTATTCCGCGGGAGAGTTCATCTTTGGCATATTCAAGGTCGGTGATGGTGGGAAAGAACATCACCAATGATTTCTTTTTGGAAAAAGATTCGCGTATGGTGGTTTTATAGCGCGTAAGGCGTTCTTTGTAGCTTTGTTCAAGTAATAAAAGTTCAAACCCTTTTGTTTCTTCGGGAACGGAAATTGCTGTAAGGCCTTCAAATGCTTTTTCCGAAAGAAGATCATAAATAATCGATCCTAAAGGAATTATAAGATATGAGGAAACATATGAAAGCGCATTCCAGAGCTTTGGATGGAGAAATCCTTTGGTATGGATTTTGGAAATTTTTTTCACATTAAAGGACGCATGCCGTAGCGACTGCTTTTCCTCTTCTGCTTTTTGGGAATCAATGACAAGTGCCCGTGCTACTCGTCGTTTAATGGTTACTTCGGCTAAATCTCCTGCATTTACATCATCTTTACCAAAATAGGTAAGTTCCTCATACGGAATACCGGAAGCAAGCGGTGCTACAGTAAGGACTTTCATCAGCCAAGTATAGCAAGATATCATACGCTTCGCTTTCAAAGAAGAGACTTAAAAAAGCTTGAAATATAAGGATAATTTAGATTCAAATACCGCTTATTGTGTGCTACACTTGTAGGTACATGGGATTTTTCTCCAAAAAGCTTGGTATTGATTTAGGTACCGCAAACACACTCGTGTATGTTCCACAAAAAGGGGTGGTACTTGTTGAGCCTTCTGTAGTTGCGGTGTCGGAAATCGATAATCGCATTATGGCGGTGGGTAATGAAGCTAAGGATATGATTGGTAAGACACCGGACTCGATAGTTGCGTACCGTCCCATGCGTGATGGAGTGATTGCAGACTATCGTGTTACTGAGGCCATGCTTCGTTATTACATCAATAAGGCGCTTAAGGGTTTCAATCTTTTTAAACCAGATGTGATGGTTTCTGTGCCGGCCGGTGTGACATCAACTGAGCGCCGTGCCGTTATCGAAGCCGCACTTAAAGCGGGAGCTCGTAACGCGTATGTAGTGAAGGAGCCTATTCTTGCGGCAATTGGTGCCGGTATTCCTATTCATGAAGCGCAAGGGCGCATGATTGTAGATATTGGAGGAGGGACGACAGACGTCGCGGTGATTTCGCTTGGAGGTATTGTGTGCAGTACATCCGTAAAGTGTGCTGGTAATAAAGTCGATCAGGCGATCATTGATTACATTAAGAAAACGTATAATTTGGCAATTGGCGATCAAACAGCAGAAGAGATCAAAATCAAAATTGGGTCTGCACTTCCACTAGAAGAAGAGCTTTCCATGAAAGTGAAGGGTCGGGATTTTATTGCAGGCCTTCCGCGTACCGTAGAGATTCGAACTAACGAAATAGTTAAGGCAATTGATAAGGAGTTGCGCATCATGATCAAGGCGATTAAGGATGTGCTTCAGGAAACACCGCCAGAATTGGCGTCAGACATTATCGATAACGGCATCATCATGTCTGGAGGAACCTCCATGCTTCGTCATTTCCCGGATTTGGTGGAACGTCGCACTGGGGTAAAGGCGGTACTTGCCGAAGATGCATTCTATTGCGTAGCAAAGGGAACAGGGACGGCGCTTGAACATCTTGATACCTACAAGCGTTCCATATTTGCGAAGCGATAAAGAAAAAGCCGGCACATGCCGGCTTTTCAGTCTTCCTGTAAGTCGTTTGTTTCAGTGAAGTCTCTGAGAAGGTCTTTTATTTTTTCAGGAAGCTCATTATAAGAAGTAGTACGAGCCAGAGTTTGAAGTCGTATTCCAAGTTCGTCTAAGTTATCAGCCAGTTCCTCAAGGCGCCCACTTATACCCTCTTTTACAAGGCACGGAACTTCCTTTTGAATGAATGCATCCATGTGCGCCGCAAGAGCACTTTCCATATGCGATTTAAAAGCTTCTGCTAAGCGCCGTATGCGCGGATCCGGATCAAGGTGCGCATAATTTAGGAATTCTTCATCGTTGAGAAAGGTTCCAAATCGTTCGAGAAATGAGTCCATGAACCCTCCATAAGAACATAACTTCGTAATACTAGCATAATTACCTAATCTTCTTCCTGGGCCCTTGTTTGATATACTTTTTATATGAAATTCTCTGAGTTACCTAACCATCACGCTCTTCTTCTTACTCATGACGAGCGTGTAGGGTATACAGGTAAGCTTTGGAAAGAGCTCTCTTCTCTTTCTCCAGCGCATCGTTTCTTTAATCAAACCGTGCTTGATATTGAGACGGCTCGGTCTATCATCGCTTGGGCGCAGACACCGTATCATGAAGAACGCGTGGGACTTATTTCGTTTGCATCTGCTGGTATTCCTGCTCAGAATGCCATGTTAAAGATTTTGGAAGAACCACGTACTAATACACGATTTATTCTTGTTGTTCCCAGTCGTTCCGCGCTTATTGATACAGTGCTTTCACGTCTTCAGCATATTCCACTGACGAGCCAAGGGGTACTTGATGAGGCGTATGCTTTTCTTACCAGTCCTTCTGTGTCACGTATGAAGCTCATCTTTATCGCTGAACTTCTGGCACAGACAGACGAAGAAGGAAGAAAAGATAGGGAAGCTATTAAAGGATATATCCTTTCGCTCGCCGATGCTCTCAAAGATAAGCGCTCGCCGAGGCGTTTTGTGGAAGAAACGCTTCGCATAGCGTCCTATGCCTCTGATCCTTCGGCGTCAGGAAAAGCGCTTCTGGAATATCTTAGCCTTCTGCTCCCAACGATTAAATGATAGAATTGGGCGCATCACTATGGCATATAACTTTGCAGACGTTAAACAAAAGAAAAGCGACATCTTAGAGTGGCTCGCCAACGAATACCGCTCTATTCAGACAGGGCGTGCGACACCGCAGGTGCTAGACCTTGTGCATATCGATCTCTATGGTGCGCGTACTCCTATTGCCCACACCGGGTCTATCAATATAGAGGATCCGCGAACATTGCGCGTAGCTCCCTGGGATAAATCAGTTATTGGTCAGATGGAAAAAGCTATCAATGAAGCAGATCTCGGACTTTCAGTTTCATCGGACGATCAGGGGCTTCGTGTGCATTTTCCGGCACTTACTACAGAAACTCGCCAAAAGCTTGTAAAAATTTTGAAGGAACGATTGGAGGATGCCCGAGTACGCGTGCGTGCACTTCGTGAAGAAACCAACAAAGACATCGACGCACAAGCAAAAGAGGGCAATTATGGAGAAGATGATCGTGTACGTTTTCGTGATGAAATGCAAAGCATTGTAGATGCTGCTAACGGTGAATTAGAGGCACTATTTGATAAAAAAGAAAAGGAAGTGATGGGAGAATAAGTACAGAAAAGAAAAAACGCGCATGATTTGCGCGTTTTCCGTTTGCAGCTTCTTCACCTGACCAAGGGCAGTTGTTTTGACTTCGTAGCTTCATAGGTTTCCATGTGTTTTCGATTTTCCTCTTCCATGGCTGGCTCGGTGAAGCTTGGCATGCGAGGGCCCAGCACCTCTTCCACTACTGGCATATCTGAGGGGGGCGGGGATACGATATGTGTAGCACAGCTTACCAGCAGTGTGCTGAGCGAAAGAACCATCAAGTTTCCAAACTTCATTCCGATCTCCTCTTGTTGGAAATTCAATTACACACCAATTTTACACCATTGTCAAATGGTGCTGTTCACACATGGTATACTAAGTTACATGTCAGTATCTTCGATTCTGTTATTTTTAGTTATATTGCTCGTGCTGGTTATTGTGCATGAGTTTGGGCATTTTATAACTGCTAAGCTTGTGAATATGCGTGTCGATGAATTTGCATTTGGATTCCCTCCGCGTATTTTTGCCAAGCAAAAAGGGGAAACTACGTACGCAATTAACGCACTTCCGCTTGGAGGATATGTATCTATCTGGGGAGAAAATGGCGAGCCAGATGATGCCGCGAAAACACATCCGCGTGCCTTTTCCAATCGGCCGAAATGGGCACAACTCCTTGTACTTGTCGCTGGTGTCACAATGAACATGCTGCTTGCTTTTTTAATTTTCGTGGGCACGTCGTTTGGCTCTGTACAAATGAGCTCAGATGATCCAACGTACGGCTCGCGTATTCAGCATGCAGCACTTACCGTGGTCGACGCAACTCCTGATTCTCCTGCATATAAGGCAGGTATTGTACCAGGATCAGTGCTTATTAAGATTGTAAGTGGAGGACAAACTGCTACCCTTGAGAGCGCAACCTCCGTAGTGTCGTTTATTGAGCGTCATCAGAATGATCCATTCTCCATTTCTTATATTTCTCCCGATGGTCAACAGGCAAGTACGGTGATCGCTGCGGTATATGGAATTGTTCCGGACAAAAAGGCACTTGGGGTATCGTTGTCTATGGTCGGCATAGTGCACACCACACCTTGGGAAGCGGTTAAGCTTGGTTATCAGACTACTTTTAATATGACGTACACTACTGTGCAAGGGTTAGCGTCACTTGTGACTTCAATTGGGCAAGGTAAGAATGTGCTTTCTTCGCTTGCCGGACCGATTGGTATTGCGCGGGTGGTAGGTGAGACAAGTCACTATGGTTGGACTGCACTTCTGTCGCTTGTTGCTATTCTTTCTATCAATTTGGCTGTATTTAATATTTTGCCTTTGCCGGCACTTGATGGAGGGCGAGTTGTTGTGGTGCTTTTGGAAACAGTCACTCGAAAAAGAATTCCTTACAAATATTACTCATGGCTTAATATTGTGGGTTTTGCTGCTCTGATGTGTCTGCTCATTGTGGTGAGTATTCATGATGTCTCAATGTAGTTTGGTATACTAAATGTTCTTATGCGACAATCCCAGCTTTATACCAAAACTCGAAAAGAAGCTCCGGCTGATGAAATTGCTAAAAATGCGCAGTTGCTCATTCGTGCAGGTTTTATCAATAAAGAAATGGCGGGAGCCTATGCTTATCTACCGCTTGGATTGCGCGTGCTCAATAAAATCATGGATGTTATTCGTGATGAAATGAATACCATCGGGGGACAGGAAATTACGCTTCCCGCGCTTCAAGAACCAGAAGTCTGGGAAAAGACGAATCGTTGGAGTGAAGAGGTTGTCGATGTGTGGTTCAAAACGGAACTCAAGTCTGGCGCTAAAGTCGGTTTAGGATTTACCCATGAAGAGCCGTTTACGCGCATGATGAAGCAGTTCATTAGAAGTTATAAAGATCTGCCGGTATACGCCTACCAATTTCAGACAAAGTTTCGCAATGAAACTCGAGCAAAGTCAGGGATTATGCGTACGCGTGAATTTATTATGAAAGACCTTTATTCTTTCTGTCGTACCAAGGAAGATCAGGAGAAGTATTATGAAGTAGTAAAGGAAGCATACGTAAAAATTTTCAATCGTTTAGGTATTGGTGAAAAGACGTATGTAACATTCGCTTCAGGGGGCGTTTTCTCAAAGTATTCGCATGAATTCCAAACTATTTGTGATGCAGGTGAGGATGAAATTTATATTCATGATGGTAAGCGTATTGCGATTAATAAAGAAGTGATGCTACCTGAAGTGCTTGCTGATTTGGGTGTAAAGCAAGAAGATCTTCGCGTGGAAAAAGCATCCGAAGTTGGAAATATTTTCAACCTTGGAACAAGATTTTCGGAAGCTCTTGAACTTTCCTATCAAGATGAAGAGGGGATAAGTCAGCCTGTCTGGATGGGATCCTACGGTATCGGACCTGCACGTGTTATGGGGGTGATCGTCGAATTGTTATCGGATGCAAAAGGGCTTGTGTGGCCGGCTGAAGTAGCGCCATTTTCTGTACATTTGATTTCTCTTTCTAAAGACAAGGATTCGCAAGCAGCAAAGACAGCAGAGGAGTTGTATACAAAACTAACAGACGCGCATGTGGAAGTGCTTTTTGATGACCGTGAGGAATCTGCCGGAGCTAAGTTTGCCGATAGTGATTTAATTGGTATTCCTATGCGAGTCGTGGTGTCTGACAAGTCATTGCAGGCAGGAGGTGTAGAAATCAAGGAACGTACAAGTGATACTTCGGAAATTGTAACGGTAGAACAGTTGCTGAAGTCGTTTGCTCAGAATTGCGATTAAATAAAAACAAAAAGCCCGCAATCCTGCGGGCTTTGTGCTTCCTCTCATAGAGGGTAGTGAATCCCTGCCAACCTGAAGCCGTCTTCTAGTTTGGCGAAGTGAAAGCGGTTGGGAAGGTGAGTTCCCCATCCGCTCCACCTTACCTTGCCTCGGTAACAGGCGGAAGGAAGGCGGATCTGGAGAGTGAACATCTCTCCGTAGCGGGTGCTATTGAGATTTTGGAGGAGAATTCTCTCCCATGTTGTGCAGTTGCGGATGAATGCACTAGCTTCTATCTCCTGCAGCTTTTTCTCTTTATTGTTGGTCTTCAGTGGAAAAAGGTCGCTGAGATGTTTCTTTTCAGCCATCACAGCAAGTGTTCCCTCGATCCATGGGTGGGCTCCCCCAATGTCTTTCCACGTTCTTTCGAAGCCATTCTGGTTCTTCAGCATGTCGCTCAGCATGGCCGCAAGGCCTTCGACTTCCATTTTAGCGTAGGGACGGGAGTCCATGACAGTTTCTTTCAAGAACAATGTTGGCGTAATAATGTAATATTTGGTCTTAAAAGTCAATCAATACGTACGGCTTTGAAAGTGCTAGAATAGGTGCATGTTCGAGCGCCTCTATCGCCAATTTTCCAACGATATCGGGATTGATCTTGGTACCGCAAATACACTCGTCTATCTCCGCGGACGAGGTATTGTCATCAATGAGCCCTCCGTTGTTGCACTTAATCAAAAAACCTCGCGTGTGGTAGCTGTTGGTGCCGAAGCTAAAGATATGATGGGGCGCACCCCATCTCACATTCGCATTGTGCGACCGCTTGTGGATGGTGTGATTTCTGATTATGAGGTAACCGAAGAAATGCTGGCGTATCTTATTAATAAAGCCAACGAGGTAGATAAAAAACT
The DNA here is from genome assembly GCA_029288775.1 of Candidatus Nomurabacteria bacterium. Lineage (GTDB taxonomy): Bacteria > Patescibacteriota > Minisyncoccia > Phycocordibacterales > UBA5272 > UBA11704. Next base: position 77,816 of record JARIGQ010000004.1, read on the forward strand.
TTTTCGTCCGCGAGTTGTAGTGGGTATCCCCGTCGGGATTACCAACGTTGAAATGCGCGCAGTGTACGACGCTGCAAAGTCAGCAGGTGCTCGCGAGGTCTATATTGTCGAAGAGCCGATGGCTGCAGCAATCGGTGTGCATATGCCCATTCATGAGCCTGTAGGAAGCATGATTGTCGATATTGGCGGCGGAACTACCGACATTGCGGTAATTGCTCTTGGTGGCGTGGTGCGCTCGAAGTCGCTTAAAGTTGCGGGTGATAAGTTAACGCAAGATATCATCAGTTACATGCGTGATGAGTTCAAAATGCTTATCGGAGAAAAAACTGCAGAACATATCAAAATGACTATTGGAAGTGCGCTTCCAGACGATGAAGGGGAAGAGCTTTCTGTAAAAGGGCGTGATTTGGTAACCGGGCTTCCACGAGAAGCTATTATTACCGATGTTGATATTCGAGAGGCTATGTATGCTTCCATAGCTCAACTTGTAGAAGCTATTCGTGAAGTTCTGGAAACGACACCTCCGGAGGTGCTTGCTGATATTATGCATAAAGGTATGACTATTTCCGGAGGGGGTGCGCTTATCAGGAATCTTCCTAAGCTTTTGGAGATGCAACTTAAGGTTCCTGTAAGTGTCGCTGATGATCCACTCACTGCTGTTGCGCGAGGTACGGGAGTTATACTAGAACATATCGATACGTACGAAGACGTTCTCGTTCAAAATACAGATGAAATATCGTTCCGGTAAAAGAAAAAATAATACATACGTCAATCTTTTTTTGGGTGGAATAGCATTTGTGCTATTTCTTTATTTCTGGACACCCTTTAAAGCATTTATTGCTCCTGTTACGGAACCTGTAATGCGGGTGTATCAGGCGTCAAAAATTGGGACATACATTGTGCCGCAATCAGTGCGAACGTATTTTTATTCTCGGCATGCGCTTGATCAGAAAGATCATGATTTGCAAGTGAATATAGAGCGACTCGAAAATGAGTTGGCTGAGCGCGATGCGCGCATACGAGAATTAGAGCTCACAAGTCAGGCTCTGCCTTCATCCAGTGTTCCTGTCATTGTTATGTATCCTATTGCGGAAGATGTCACGAAAATCTATTCTACCGTTTTGCTTTCCAAAGGATATAAGGATGGTGTAGAAAAAGGCGGATTGGTATTTATACGAGGCATGCAACCAGTGTGTGAAATTGTGGAAGTGCGCACGTCGACTTCTTTGTGTGAGCTTCTTTCAAAAAGCGGCAAAGTAATTGATGGTGTTACTGCCTCCTCCTCAATACTTCTTTCGTTGCAGGGTGCGGGTGGAGGGAATTTTACCGCCGACCTTCCAAAAGGAACCGTAGTAACGGAAGGGGATACTATTTATTTGAGAAGCGATGAATCCTATGTGTTGGGTACAGTAGTGTCTGTAGTGGAATCTGAGCAAGATACGGGGGCTAAGGTATATGTTCGGGGAACCTATAATCCGGTAACGTCCTCTATTTTTTATCTTAAAGCAAAACATGTCGATTAAAACCATTATTTTTGCACTTCTTATTCTATTTGCAGCGCTTATTGATGCGACGCTTGGGACTGCTTCGAAGCCGATTCTGCTGATTATTGTCTGTGCTATTATTGCCTTATATGAATTTGTTTCGCCATACGTCTACACGCCGAGCTAGAAAAGCGGCATCGCACGAAATTTCTCCCGAAGACGTATTTTTGGATTCACAAAACGTCTCTAAGCTTGATCTTAATCAAATGGAAGGACACTTGGAGCGCCCCCTCGGTAAGCACGTTTTTTATCTTTCTATCGGTATTGTTCTTTTTTTTGTTCTCGGTTTTACGGCGCGGCTGTTTGGTATGCAAATCGTGCAAGGCGCGCAATATGCTGAGAAAGCAAATAGGAATCACTTGAAATCTACTCCCATTTTTGCCCTTCGTGGCACAATTGCTGATCGTACGGGAAAGCTTTTGGCGTGGAACACTACAGGCACAACTACGCTTAATGAAGTGCCTAAGCGGGTATATACAGAGATTCCAGGGTTTGCTCATATTCTGGGCTATGTGAGTTATCCGAAAAAAGATTCGTCGGGTGTATTTTGGCAACAAGAATATATTGGAAAAGACGGGGTGGAAAAACAGTATCAGGATTTGCTTCAAGGGGTGCCCGGCGAACAGGTGGTAGGCGTTAATGCTCAAGGAGATGTGGAAGCTTCGAATGTGACGATAGACCCAACCAATGGGGATAATCTCCGTCTCACTATTGATGCCGGGGTGCAAGAGAAATTGTACGAAAGTATAAAATCCTTGGCTGATGGGTATGGATATGTCGCAGGTTCGGGTGTCATTATGGACGTACATACAGGTGAAGTTTTGGCGCTTACCAATTATCCGCAATATGATAATAATCTTTTAACCAATGCCTCATCGTCGGCAGAAAAGGCTCAAGTTGCGTCGGACTTAAACGATAGCCGGCATAAGTTCCTCAATCGGGCAGTGGCAGGTCTCTTTACTCCAGGTTCTACAGTAAAGCCTTTTATGGGATTGGCTGCGCTTATGGAAGGTGTCATTACGCCTGAGAAGCAGATTCTCTCTACCGGGGCGCTTGTGATAAAAAATAAATATGGAGGTCCGGATTCGGTATTTAAGGATTGGAAAGCTCACGGCTGGACAGACTTGCGAAAGGCGCTCGCGGAATCTTCTGATGAGTACTTTTACCAAGTAGGCGGAGGCTATATGGATCAGAAAGGACTAGGAATCGCCAAAATTGATCAATACGCACGGATGTTTGGTTTCGCCACCACCACTGGCATTGATCTCCCTGGAGAGCAGTACGGCACCATCCCCACACCAGAATGGAAAGAAAAGATCTTCAATGAGAGTTGGCTTTTGGGCGACACGTACCATACGGCTATTGGGCAGTATGGATTTCAATTAACGCCTATTGAACTTGCTCGAGCGGATGCGGCGCTTGTAAATGGTGGCAAGCTTGTTACGCCTCATGTATTGCTCGGTCTTCCTCCAGAGTCAACTTCGCTTGCTCTTCCTGAAAAGGATCTTCAAGTGATACGGGAAGGAATGCGCCAAGGTGTAACGCAAGGAATTGGTGGGGCACTTAATATTTCTGGTGTGGAGGTTGCATCCAAGTCTGGTACCGCAGAACTTGGTGTAAAAAAGGATATGATTAATTCGTGGATTACCGGCTTTTTCCCATATGACCATCCCCGCTATGTCTTTGTGGTCATGATGGAAAAGGGGTCCATTCACAATACGCATGGAGCGATTTTTGCGGCTCGTGAAGTGATCGAATGGATGCGGGACAATACCGAATACACAAAATAGTAAGGGTCGACAAGCTCCCCTCTAAGTGGTAGAATTGGAAAACTAAATATATGGAATATCTAACACCTGAAAAGAAGCTCGAGCTTGAAAACGAGCTCAATCAATTGAAAACGGTGCGTCGCAAGGAAATTGCAGATGCCCTTGAATATGCCAAGTCACTCGGTGACCTTTCCGAAAACGCGGAATACCACCAGGCTCGCGAAGATCAGGCAAACTGCGAAGACCGTATTGCTCACCTTGAGCAAATTCTTAAGAATGCAGTTGTGGCTGACAAGCATCACGCAAATACTGTAGAAGTAGGAACAACGGTAACAGTAGTAAAGAAAGGCGAAAAAGATGAGCGTCAGTTTACGCTTGTAGGGAGCGAAGAAGCAGATTCACTCGAGGGTAAGATCTCAAACGAATCACCACTTGGTGCTGCGCTTTTAGGTAAGGCTAAAGGGGATACGGTTACATTTTCTACTCCAAAAGGAGAGACAAGTTATACCATCAAGAATATTGCATAAGGAAAAAGCCGCACCTAAGAGTGCGGCTTTTGCTTCGGTGTCTTCTATTCTTTACTGCAGAACTTTCAGTGTTTGGAAATAGAAGACCGGTATCTCATGTTCGCCTTGGAACCATGTTGTACCTAGGCTGTCTTTGAGCGATCCCTCGAAAACGAGTTGCTTGAGGTTGAATACGTTTTGTTTGCGAGGGATCTCATGTCCGTGCTCGGCAGCCTTCCAACGTAGGACGATTTCGTGCTGAGGGTGTTGGCAGACCCTCAGATATCTCTCGCGAGGAATAGTTAGGTAACGGCGGGTGTCATGGATGATCCATGCGGTGCCACAGACGAAAGCGAAGAACAGGAACATGTCATCTCCTTGAGGTTTATTTAAAGTTACTATTTATCATTAATCCTGTCAAAATGGCTCTATGCTATAATTTCTATACTATGGCATCAATTGACGAGCTCCGCGCCGAGCGCATGAAGAAATTGGAAGCACTTCAAGCTTCCGGACAAAATCCTTATCCAGCAATATCTCGTCGAACGCATGAATTAAGCGATGTGGTACGCGGCTTTAAGACGCTTGAGAGCGAAGGTACGCAGGTGATTGTGTCTGGTCGCGTGATGGGCGCGCGTGGGCAGGGAGCGCTTATCTTTATTGATCTCTATGATGGAACGGCCAAGCTTCAGGCGGTCATCAAGCTTCCTGAATCAGGTGAAGAGGCACACGCATTTTTTAATGCCTATGTGGATGTGGGTGATTTCATTGAAGTGACAGGAACACTTTTTACTACCAAATCAGGTCAGGAGAGTGTGCTTGTTACTGCTGTTTCTATGCTTTCTAAGGCGCTTCTTCCGCTTCCGGACAAGTATCACGGCATTCAGGATGAGGAGCTTCGTTTACGCGAGCGTTACTTGGATATTCTCACCAATCCCGAACTTCGCGAAATGATTGAGAAAAAAGCAAAGTTTTGGGAAGTGGTACGCGAATTTTTGAAGGAAAAGAAATTCGTGGAAGTTGAAACGCCAACACTTGAAGTAACTACAGGCGGAGCAGAAGCACGTCCGTTCGCAACGCATCATCATGATTTCGATCTTGATGTGTTCATGCGCATCTCGGTAGGTGAATTATGGCAGAAGCGATTGATGGCGGCAGGATTTCCGCGTACGTATGAAATTGGACGTGTGTATCGTAATGAAGGATCCTCTCCAGAGCATGTGCAAGAATTTACGAATTGTGAATTTTACATGGCTTATGCGGATTATGAGGAAGGAATGAAACTTGTCGAAGAGTTGTACAAGAAAATTGCTCTGGAAGTATTTGGTACTACTACATTTACCACCCGCGGGCATACGTTTGATCTTGCTAATGAATGGAAGCACATTGATTATCGAGATGAAGTTATGCGTCAGACGGGGATTGATATTACTTCGGCTACTCTTGAAGAGCTTAAGGCTAAAGCTGACGAATTGCATATCAAATATGATGGAGTGAATGAAGAACGTCTGATCGACACGCTTTGGAAATACTGTCGCAAGAATATTGCAGGACCAGCATTCCTCATTAATCACCCTTTGCTTGTAGCGCCACTTGCTAAGAAAAATCCAGACGGAGTAACTGCACAGATTTTCCAACCTATACTTGCCGGATCAGAAATCGGTAAGGGGTATTCGGAGTTGAATGATCCACTTGATCAGCGGGTGCGCTTCGAGAAACAGCAGGAATTGCTTGCAGGAGGGGATGAAGAAGCAATGATGGCGGATGATTCGTTTGTGGAAATGCTTGAGCATGGCATGCCACCGACGTGTGGATTTGGATTTGGGGAGCGATTATTCGCCTTTTTGGCTGATAAGCCGATACGCGAAGTGCACACGTTCCCATTGGTAAAACCTAAAGCGTAGAGGGAGATTGGAAAAAGCCGCGCGGTTGCGCGGCTTTTTCCTTTATCCACAGGTATTTTCTAGGTAATAAGAAGGGAAGTGGTGTAAAATGGGTGTTAGTGGGGGATTGTGGGAGATTCCTCGCGAACTTACGTTTTCCATGCTGATTGGCCAATACACGCACGAACTTGATCCAAAGAAACGACTAACGCTGCCTGCAAAGTGGCGCAGTTCTTTGGGGAAAAAAGTGGTGGTGACCAATGGTTTGGATGGGTCACTCTTTATCTTTTCAGAAAAGGAATGGATGAAAATTGCGGAAAAGCTTGCACAAAGTGGATTCGGTAATGCCGATTCGCGCAGCTTCAATCGCGTCATGCTTGCGCATGCGTTTGAAACTGACATTGATGCAGCCGGCCGCATCCTTATTCCTGACACCTTGAAGGAGTCTGCAGGACTTACTGGAAAGGTGGTTCTTGCCGGCATGTACTCACGCATTGAAATGTGGGATGAGACACGTTGGAAGGAATATGCCAAGAAAGCACTCGGTGAAGCCGATGCACTTGCTGGAAAGTTAAGCGATCTCGGTATGCTCTAGTGGCACTCGACCATGTCACACATACCTGTACTTTTACATGAATCCATAGACGGACTCGCTATCAAGGAAGGAGGCACGTACGTTGATTGTACAACCAATCGCGGCGGTCACAGCTTTGAAATTGCAAAACGTCTTGGAAAAAAAGGAACACTCGTTTGCATCGATCTCGATGACGAAGCACTTGCTGAAGCAAAAAAGGTACTAGACACTGTAGTGTCCGCTCCCACCATCCACTTCGCAAACTCCAATTTTCGTCATTTGGAATCCATCCTCTCTGGATTGGGTATTGATCAGGTAGACGGAGTGCTCGCAGATTTAGGCCTTTCATCGCAGGAACTTGATTCCTCCGGAAGGGGATTCTCTTTCCGATTCGATGAGCCGCTCCTTATGACTTTTCGTACGCTTCCTTCAGAAGAAGAAACAACAGCGTATGACATCGTCAATTTTTGGAGCGAGGCTACTATCGCCGATGTACTCTACGGTTTTGCCGATGAAGTCTATGCTCGTCGGATTGCCCATAGAATTATCGAACGCCGAAAGGAGGCCGAAATCAAATCTACCCATGAATTGGTAGATATTATCGCTTCTGCTGTTCCTGCGGCGTATCGGCATCGCAAGACACACTTTGCCACGAAGACATTCCAAGCGCTTCGTATGGCGGTAAATGACGAACTTGGAAGCATACATGAACTCTTGGCTTCGCTTCCGAAAGTTCTTCGTCAAGGAGGACGAGTCGTCTTTATTACCTTTCATTCCACTGAAGACCGTATCGTTAAGCAAGGATTGAGAAATCTTTCCGACACCCTCAAGATTATTACCAAAAAAGCAATTGTTCCTTCCGAAGAAGAATTACACACCAACCCTCGTGCACGTAGCGCTCAAGCTCGCATTGCCGAAAGAATATAAATCACCTGCACTCATGTCACCACGCTATCAATCAGTCACACTTTATAGACGAACTATTCATACTATGTTTGGCACACTTGTCGTGCTCGCGCTCGTATATTGTGTTGTACTCCTGTCTCTTATTTTTTCCGTAATCGAGCGAAAGCAAAATATTGTCGCTTCTCGAGATCTTTCTTCCCAACTTTCTACCATTGAAGCCAGTTATGCCAATACCGTCGCAAGCATAAGCGATACAACTCTCGCAGAACATCAGTATACGCGCGTAGACAACGCTACATTTGCCGTCCGTAAAGATCCTATAGCAAGTTACGCGGTGCTCTATGCACGATAAGTCTTCCACCGGCCTTACAGAAGATCAATTGCTTCGCTCACAAGATCGAGCGCATGCGGTAATGCTCATTTGGTTTCTTGTTGCGCTTGTTATTCTCGGACGAGCGTTGTATGTACAAGTAATTAAACACGGATATTATGCAGATCTTGCCGAAAAACAATACGTTTCAAGTGCTCCGCCTTCCTTTGATAGAGGGGTGGTTTATTTTTCTCATAGAAACAAAGATCCGGTGCCCGTGGCGCAGCTTGCAAGCACGTATCGTATTGCGCTTGATCCAAGTGCAATTGATGATCCTCAGGCGCTGTATGATTCGCTTTCTCGGTACTTGCGTTTAGATAAGGAAAGTTTTATTGCACGAGCAAGTAAGAAGGATGATCCATATGAAGAGATTGCCAAAGATGTTCCTGAAGAAACCGTGGGGCAGCTTCGTCTCCTTAAGCTCCAGGGGGTTAGTTTTGTAAAAGACAACAAGCGTTCGTATCCCGAAGGGGAGATAGGAGCAAAGGTTTTGGGCTTCGTGGGTAATAACGGCTTATCGGTACAAGGGCAATATGGTATTGAGCGGTATTACAATGACGTTCTTTCAAGAACAGAAGGCGGTCCATCAGTGAATTTTTTTGCTGAATTATTTGCAGATATTGAAAAAACGAGCGTGTCCAACGCAGATCGCGACGAGGGCGACATAGTCCTTACGGTGGATGATGAAGTGGAGCGTGAACTCCACAAAGTACTCATAGAGACCAAAGAAACATGGCATTCAGATACTGTGGGTGGCATCGTGATGGATCCTAAAACCGGCGAGATTGTTGCTATGGATGCGCTCCCATCGTATGATCCAAATGCTTTTTCGAATGTACAGGACGCAAGTCAATTTTTAAATCAAGATGTATCAGGAGTATATGAAATGGGAAGTATTATCAAACCTCTCACCATGGCGGCAGCACTCGATAGTGGTGCGGTAGATGAAAGTACTACTTATACCGATACGGGTTTTCGTGATCTGGATGGATATAAAGTAAGAAATTTTGACGGAAAGCCGCGCGGGCCTAATACGTCCATGCAACGCATTTTGGATGAGTCGCTGAATGTGGGAATTGTATTTCTGGTTGAAAAAATGGGTATTAATACTTTTCAGGAATATTTCAAACGCTATGGTCTTGGCCAAGAAACGGGTATTGATTTGCCTTCGGAGAGTTCGGGGCTTACTAAAAATTTGGATTCCAAAGTATTTGTGGATAACGCGACCGCAGGATTCGGACAAGGTATCGCTATTACTCCCATTCAAACGATTCGTGCGCTTGCGGCGTTAGGGAATGGGGGGAAGTTAGTAAATCCGCATATTGTCGATTCAATCATTTATGAAAACGGTACGGTAAAAAAGATCATTCCTGATCCTGCGGAGCAAGTATTGAATGCAAGTACAAGTGAACGCATTTCGCGCATGCTGGTTCATGTCGTCGACACAGCTCTTGCTCACGGCGCGCGTAAAATGGATCACTATTCGATTGCGGCTAAGACGGGTACTGCCCAAGAGGCAAAGCCTGGAGGAGGCTACTATGAGGATCGCTATCTGCACTCATTTTTTGGATATTTCCCGGCCTATGATCCCAAGTACATCATTTTCTTGTATCACACCAATCCAAAAGGTGCAGAATACGCTTCAGCTACGCTCACTGATCCATTTTTTAAACTGGTGAAGTTTCTTATCTCCTATTATGAGATTCCACCTGATAGGTGATAGTATCGAGATATGAACAAGCCTCCACACAAAACTCGTACAGGTAAGCAAGCTAAAGACACTTCGTGGGGCAAGGTGTCGGAATGGTACGACAAGCATTTGGAACACAATGACGATACGTATCATGCCAAAGTTGTGCATCCTAATCTCTTGAAGATGTTGGGCGAGGTACAAGGAAAGAAAATGCTTGACCTGGCTTGCGGACAGGGGATCTTTTCACGTCTCCTTGCAGACAAAGGCGCGCACGTTGTCGGTGTTGATCTTGGTAAGGAATTAATTGAGCTTGCCGAAAAGAAGAACAAGGACTATGCATTTCGAGTGCATTATTTTCATGGGGCTTCAGACGACCTGTACATGATAAAAGATGGCACCATCGATACGGCAGTGTGTGTGCTTGCGATACAGAATATCGAAAAGCTTCAGGAAACATTTCAAGAAGTGTCTCGCGTATTGAAAACAGGAGGTCGATTTTTTCTCGTACTCAATCATCCTGCATTTAGAAATCCTAAGCATACGCATTGGGGATATGACGAACAAGCAAATATTCAATATCGTCGCGTGGATGAATACATAAGTGAGTCGAAAGTAAAAATCGATATGACGCCTGGATCTCAAACGGACAAGAAGTTTACCGTCTCCTTCCATCGACCGCTTCAGGTATATGTAAAAGCACTTGGAAAGCATAAGCTCGCCATAACAGGGCTTCAGGAATGGGTATCACACAAGAAAAGCGAACGCGGCCCGCGTGCGGAAGCGGAAGACAAATCTCGTAAGGAAATCCCACTTTTTATGGCTCTTGAAGCAATCAAACTGGCTTAGTGATTGTGATATACTGGAGGTCTATGCGACTTTCACATTTCATGAAGACAACAGAGGGTAAGGCGGTGACATTTGTGGTTGTGGTCATTGTTTTGGCTTTTGCTTATTATTTTTATGCTATGAATAAAAATGGTAGCGCGACTGCGGTAAGTGAGCCGGTTGTTACCCAAAGTGACCATGTTCGTGGCAATTTGTCCGGAACGGTGACACTTGTTGAATTTGGCGATATTCAGTGTCCGGCTTGTGGTGCATACGAACCGATTGTTCGCCAGGTGACTGCGGATAATGCTTCTTCGCTTAAGGTTGTATTTAAGCATTTCCCACTCACACAAATTCACCAGAATGCGCTCCTTGCTGCAAAAGCATCAGAAGCTGCAAGCAATCAGGGCAAGTTCTGGGAAATGCATGACATCATGTATGACAATCAGAATGAATGGTCAGAATCCCTTTCGGCTCGGGATTTCATCATGAATTATGCTCAGAAAATTGGATTGGATATGAATAAGTTTAAGACAGATCTTGATAGTTCAGCAGTTGCGGATAAGATCATGGCGGACTACAAGGAAGGAGTTGCGCTTGGAGTGCAAGGAACTCCGACATTTTTCGTAAACGGCAAGAAGATCGACAATCCTTCGTCATTAGAAGCGTTCGATCAAATAATTCGTGATGCAGCAAAAACAAGTACTAAATAACTATGATCAAGGAATTTTTACTCAGACAAGCAGTTAAGCATGGTACGAAAGACCTTCCTAAAGAGCAGGCAGAAATGCTTCAAAAAGCGGTAGATAAGAATCCCGAACTTTTTGGAAAAATAGCCAAGGAAATCGAGGAGCTCAAAAAACAGGGTAAGCCGGAAATGTATGCCGCGCTTGATGTGATGAAAAAGTATCAGAAAGAATTGCAGCAAGCGATGACTGCAAACTAGTAAAAGTATTTCATCTGCTTTGTCGCTACGGAATTTTTCTCAGTTAATGTAGACCCATCTAGGTCTCCTTCGAAAAATTCCTAGACTTCTCGGATCCAAAACACTTTTCCAAGTTTGTCGGACAGAGAATGAAAAAAGCCACGCATGAGTGCGCGGCTTTGACCAAGAAGAAATCAGTGTACAAACTTCTATGATGGAAGAAAGATGAAAAGCGTGATAAGATCGGAAGACTATGTCTCTCTCTATCGGTATTGTCGGTCTTCCAAACGTGGGCAAGTCCACACTTTTTAATGCGCTTACCAAGAAATCTGTTCCTGCGGACAATTATCCATTTTGTACAATCGATCCGTCCGTGGGGATTGTGCCCGTGCCAGACCCTCGCCTTGAAGTGCTTTCGAAGATGTCAGGATCCAAAAAAATTATTCCGGCAGTCGTTGAGTTTGTTGATATTGCAGGACTCGTAAAAGGCGCAAGCGAAGGTCAGGGGCTCGGCAATCAATTTCTTTCTCATATTCGCGAGACTGATGCGATTGCAGAAGTGGTGCGTATCTATGAAAACGCCGATCTTATCCATGTGGAAGGTACAGTAGATCCGCTTCGGGATATCGATATCATCAACATGGAGCTTATATTGGCAGATATGCAGACTGTTGAGAAGCGATCGCAAACCATTGGTCGCGATGTAAAGCAGGGGAAGCCCGAAGCAATCAAGCTTTCAGGTATTTTGGATACGCTTAAGAAAACGTTTGATGAAGGCAAGCTTGCCAACTCTGTATCGTTTGATGAAGAAGAAATGAAACTGGTGCGCGATCTTCATCTTATTACGATGAAGCCTTTTTTGTATGTACTTAACAAACAGTCAGGTGGGAAGAACCTAGACGAGATCAATGATGAGCGTTTTCAGAAGCTCATGCAGTATTTCAAGGATAATATGTATCACTATGTCATCGTGGATGCCAAGATCGAAGACGAACTTAAGGAATTTGAAGGTGAAGAAAAAGACTTGATGCGCAAAGAAATGAATGCGCACGATAACGGTGTGGATACTCTTATCAAGGCTGGATACGATTTGCTTGGACTTGATACCTATCTCACGACAGGGGAGATGGAAACCCGCGCGTGGACTATCAAAAAAGGCTCTACTGCTCCCCGTGCTGCAGCTGCCATTCACACAGACTTTGAGCAGAAGTTCATTCGCGCCGAAGTGGTTGCCTATGATGACCTAGTCGCTGCAGGTTCAATGGCTGAAGCGCGAAATAAAGGAACACTCCGTACGGAAGGTAAGGAATATATAGTAAAAGACGGCGACGTTATAGAATTTAAGATATAAAAAGCCGCCCCTCGAGGGCGGCTTTGGGTGGGTTCGCAAAAACGAACCTATATCTCAACTGGGATGGCGAGGATCGTAGACGAACTGAAAGCAGAGATTTCCCAAAGCATCAATCATGAGCTGTTTGAGCGTCTCATATTGCTGATCGGTAGGTGGTGCCTTACGGTCAGAAAATGCGACTATTGCTCGTTGATTGGTTGCATGAGATCCTGTGATCTTGATAAGTCGGTAGGCGCGGCTTTTCCCTTTTTCTTCCACATACAGGGCACGGCACTTGTCATGATCCATGCTGCTGTACATTGGGAGATACTTCCCTTCATCATCAATGAACCCGCGATAAATGGAAAACACGGGGTTGTAATGCCGAGGAAAGGTAATCTTGGAATAGCTGCCAGGCGTAAGCTCGCGCACAATTCCAAGCAGTCGATTGCTTATCTCCTCTATCAGTTCTTCATGGCGATTCACGTATGTGCAAAAAGAACAGCCGACGCATCCACCTTTTTCGGCAAACATTCTTGCCATGCGAATATTGCTTAATCCATGCAATCTGGCCAGTGTGATGGCTTCCCAGTACCAATTAATGTGCTTCTGTTCTAGCAAGAGTTACTCCCTTCTTGGCTTAGATTCCCAGGTAAAGACGTGGATGGAGGCCTAGCCATTACAGGAGTATGTTCGGTATACTAAAACCTACATATGTATATCCTCTACGCCCTTCTCGGTGCAATTATGGCTTCGGTAGGGACTATCGCAGCAAAAGCAGGCCTCAAAGGGATTGATAGTAATCTCCTTACTTCCCTTCGCGGTATTTTTATGGCAGTCATAGTAACGGTTGCTGCCCTTTCATTTGGCAAATTGACCACGAGCGGTATTTCTCTACTCACTCCTAGAAATTGGTTTTTTATTACTCTTTCTGCCCTAGGAGGAGCCTTGTCTTGGATATTCTTTTATCAAGCGTTGGCGGGAGGTCCAACAGTTGCGGTGACGGTGATTGATAGACTCTCGCTTGTCTTTACGGCGCTCTTAGCTCTTTTTGTGTTGTCAGAAGGAATTACTCTGCAAGCCGGGATTGGATTACTCCTTGTAACTTTAGGCACACTCCTTGTAGCAGTGCCCTATCAAACTTTTATTGCTTTATTCAAATAACATGAGCGCATTAAAACTTTTATTTTCGAGTATCGTTTTAGTTGTTAGTTCCTTTTTTAGTGCGCAAGCCCCACAACCTGCAACGAGTGTACCTGTAGCTCCTCAGGAAACGGCTACAACTTCGGTGCACGTAGAGGAAAATGCAAGCACCATACCCGAAGAGAGGACAAGGGGCGAAGTGAATGTTACTTCAATAAATATTTCCCCAGCTACTTCTCCACAACGCACCCAAACACTAAAAGCATCTTCCACTTCTTCTTCTGTTACTTCCTATGCAAATGGTGTTCATGTGTATTCTGATGAAGAACTTTTAAAAATGGCAGGTAATCCCTATGCAAACGGGGAAGTTCCTTTAGGAGACGGTAAGTACACAACCACAGAACCTAAAAAAGGATATATTTATCTCTGTAATGTACATAAGGAAAATGTGGGCTCCGATCAGAACGGTCCGTGGATTCATGGGAGCACATGGAATTTCTTAAGTAAGTATGTTGTATCTGGGTCGGTATCGTGGCCAAACGCGCTTTTCTCAAACATCATCTCCGGGGCATATCGCATTCTTTCGGGAAATGATTTACCAATTAATCACACAACAGGCAGTTTCCCTGTTTCTTCTTCGGACAAGGTGTATCAGTATGACAAGAATCCAAATATCATTTCCTCTCAAACAATAAAAGATACAGTTCCAGCAGAGCCGACATATTCAGCTACTCCATATTGTATGGGAGGAGAAGCTGGCATTATGCTTTCCGGAGTGGCGTTATTTAACGGACTAGATGCTCCACTTCGCGATGCACCCGCACATGAGGCTCAGGATAGTTGCGCTGGTCACCCGCAAGAAAGTGGCGAATACCATTATCATTCACTAAGTCCATGTTTCAAGGATATTGGCATCAAGACAGTGCTTGGGTATGCGCTTGATGGATTTCCAATTACCGGGCCGCAAGTGGCGAAAGATACATATATAACGACACAGAACCTGGATGAATGCCATGGTCTGGTAAGCGAGATTGTGGTGGACGGGAAAAAGAAAGTTACCTATCACTATGTCATGACACAGGATTATCCATACTCGGTATCATGTTTTCGCGGCAAACCAAGTTCCACTGGTCCTTCTGTACAAGTAAAGCAAACGGTAAAAGCGCAGCCTTCACAAGGTACACAATCACAATCTTCGGGAAATATTCAGTCTCCCATGAGTCAATCTCCAAGCGGGGCTCCGCAAATGAGTGGAGGAACACCACCAACTCCGCCCCAAGAAGCGCAAGATGTATGTGATGAAAAGGATGAAGGTGAGAGTTGTACGGTTGGTGGACAAATGACTGGAACATGTAGAACTGTTGGTGAGTATTTTGCTTGCATACCGAATAGGTAAGGGAGTACACTGAACACGCCCGAAAAGGGCACTTCAACTGTCGGAGTTTTCTCGGCCTACCGGCCGTCGGACGCTTCGCCCTTTTGGAGCAATTGCCTTGAAGCGTCACCATCTGGTGACGCTCTTTTTTTGCAACAGAACACCTTCCAAAGCGTCTTCTTAGATGGAGGTGCACCATGGAAAAGCAATTTATGAATCCGCTTGCGCATATTGTAGAGCGGATGGTAGCAAACCATTTGTTCTTCAATTTAAAAGACGCAGAGATGATTTTTGCAACCGTGTCGGAGGCAAAGGAGAAGCTTCCTCAGTCAGATTGGAAATACATCCTTTTTTTTCTCATTCAGAAAATAAGCGAGTTTCCGCCGAGCACACCGCTTAATGTTCGACTGAATTTCGTGCTTCAATTTAAGAAACTTTTTGAATTGAATGCCGAAGGGGTATTCCCGGAAGATGAGATTCATGAAGCTTCTCTTGATCGCAAGCATGGTCGTGAACGTCTTGCTCGTGTCGTGTTTACAGTTTCTCAGTCCTTGTTTTGAATGCCGCGAAAGCGGCGTTTTTTGTTTTTTGCTATAATCAGCAAATGTCATTAACTGTCAACGAGATCCGTTCCAAATTCCTCTCCTACATGAAAGAGAAGGGGCACGCTGTTGTGCCTTCTGCTTCTTTGGTACCTGAAAACGATCCAACTACCCTTTTTACAGGATCTGGTATGCAGCCAATGCTTCCGTATCTTCTTGGTCAGCCACATCCACTTGGAAAGAGAATTGCCGATTCTCAGAAATCCTTCCGCTCACAAGACATTGAAGAAGTGGGGGACAACCGTCACACGACATTTTTTGAAATGCTTGGTAATTGGTCATTTGGTGATTATTTTAAGGAAGAAGAAATCACCTGGATGTGGACCTTTCTTATTGATGAGCTTGGACTTGAGCCACAGCACTTTTATGTAACCTGTTTTGCAGGCAATGAGTTGCTTGGTGTTCCGCGTGACACCTTCTCAGCGGAACTCTGGCAGAAATTATTTGCACAAAGGGGGATCGAAGCCAAGATTTCCGAAACCCCAGAAGCTGGGATGAGGGAAGGTGAAAAGATTTTCTACTATTCTGAAAAGAAAAATTGGTGGTCACGATCGGGCGTACCTGCGAATATGCCAGAAGGAGAACCAGGCGGACCGGATTCGGAGATGTTTTATGATTTTGACCCGGATCTTTCTAAAAAGATTCATGAAACAAGTGCTTGGGCACATGAAGCATGTCATGTGAACTGCGATTGCGGACGCTTCTTGGAAATCGGTAACAATGTATTTATGCAGTACAAGAAAACTGCAAGCGGATTTGAAGAGCTTCCGCAAATGAACGTGGATCATGGTTCTGGTCTTGAACGCTATGCCGCAGCATTACGCAATGATTCGGATATTTTCAATATTGACGTATTCGACGAGCCAAAAGAAATTATCGAAAATCTTTGCGATAAGAAGTATGGCCATGAGGAAACAGTAACGTATGCCATGCGCGTAGTACTCGATCACATTCGCTCGGCAACCTTTTTAATTGGCGATGGAGTTATGCCAGGGAACAAGGATCAGATGTATTTCGTACGTCGCCTCATTCGTCGTGCAGTACGCTTTGCTCGTAAT
The DNA here is from genome assembly GCA_029288775.1 of Candidatus Nomurabacteria bacterium. Taxonomy (GTDB): domain Bacteria; phylum Patescibacteriota; class Minisyncoccia; order Phycocordibacterales; family UBA5272; genus UBA11704. The sequence continues at coordinate 94,319 of JARIGQ010000004.1, forward strand.
CTTGGCATTACTGCCAACTTTACTAAAAGTGTCGCAGCTGCATTCATTGATACCTACAAAGAAGAATATAAAAATTTGGAAGAGAAGCGTGAGGTAATCTTATCCGAAATGGATAAAGAAGAATCAAAGTTCCGAAAAACGCTTGAAAACGGCATCAAGGAATTTGAAAAGTTAGCAACAGGCAACATTAATGGACAAGATGCTTTCAATCTTCTTCAGTCCTTCGGTTTTCCGATTGAGCTTACCGAAGAGCTCGCAAAAGAAAAGGGGCTTACGGTTGATAGTGCCGAATTTGAGCGTTTGAAAGAGGAACACGCCGAGCAGTCTCGCACCGCATCCGCTGGCAAGTTCAAGGGCGGCCTGGGTGGAGATTCCGAAATGGAGGTGAAGTATCATACGGCAACGCATCTTCTTCATGAAGCGCTTCGCGAAGTGCTCGGCCAAAGCGTTCAACAAAAAGGTTCAAATATTACACCTGAGCGATTGCGCTTTGACTTCGCGTACGGAGAGAAGTTGACAGATGAACAGAAGAAGCAAGTGGAAGATATTATTAACGACGTCATTGCTCAGGATCTCCCCGTAACTCGTGAGGAAGTAAGCTATGAAGAAGCGCGAGCACGTGGCGCAATCGGACTTTTTGATGACAAGTATACCGATAAGGTGTCCATCTATACGGTAGGGAAAGAAACTGGAAAGCGTGGTGAGGCAAATCTTTTCTCGCTTGAGTTTTGTGGTGGGCCTCACGTAGAGCATACTGGCGTGCTTGGCCATTTTAAGATAGCAAAAGAAGAAGCGGTATCTGCGGGAGTTCGCCGTATCAAGGCTGTGCTTGAATAAACATTTTATGCTGTTAGTGTGGGTGTATACTGTAACTAATGAACAATCATCTCGTCATTAGAGTTGGTGACCGCGAAACAAAGGTGGAGTATGTGGTAGATGACCACGCTCTCGTCTCGCATGTGCATCCATTTGGCTTACGACACATTGAAGCCGAAGGGATGAATACAGTTGCCGGGTCCAAGTTCGTCGACGGCATTATGTATACACTTGAATTCGTTTCGCTTCACGATCGCGTGCCTACTCACTTCAAGCTTATTACGCCACGATATGCCAGTTGGATAGGCGAAGCTATTGAGCGAGCTTCTTATACACAGTTCTATACAAAAGGTGCACCGGTGAGTGTTACACTTATTGGTACCGATCCTTCTTTAGGCTATGCAAGACATACGCAAACCATATTCTCGTTCAAGGTCTAACCGTGGCCGCGAAATTCGCGAGCGTGTAGAGGAGTTTGAAAAACATGAATACGAGGAAGATAATGACACAGGTCCCGTAGAGATTCCTGTTAAAAGGAAATTTCGTGAACGTCGCAACATCGAACACATGGAAATGTTTCCTTCCCGCGGAAGGCGTGCTTATGATGTAGACGAAAAGGACGAAGCCCCAGCTGGGCGCAGGGATACTGATGGCGTGGTATATCGCGATCCCCGCACTCGCTATGTCCATAAAAAGCAATCCGTAGGGACGCTCGCTTTCATTCTTACTCTTCTTTTAGTATTGGTAGGCGGAAGTTTGCTTACTTTCGTTTTTAATCGGGCGACTATCACGATTGTTCCCAAACATCAGGACTTGAGTGATTTTAGAAAGACAATTACTTTTGCCCAGGCTGGAGTGGATACGGATACAACGGTACTTTATACACTTGCTACAACCTCTATTTCCAAAACAAAGGAACTTGCTTTGAGTGATCAGAAGTCTGTACAGGCAAAAGCAAGTGGAAAGATTATTATTTATAATAACTATTCTTCAGATTCACAGCGTCTTATCAAGAATACTCGCTTTGAATCTTCTGCTGGAAAGATTTATAGAATTACCCAGTCTGTCACTGTTCCTGGAAAAACTGCTTCCAAGCCAGGGAGTGTGGAAGTAACCGTATACGCAGACAGTGTTGGTCCTGAGTACAATAGTGCGCCTACCGACTTTACTATCCCAGGATTTAAGGGGACACCACAATTTACGGGATTTTATGCGCGTTCCAATGGAGCAATCGCAGGAGGCGCTTCAGGAAATGTGTCCTCGGCATCGCTTGCAGATATTAATGCGGCTAAGGATGAACTTACGATTGAATTGGCTCAAGAGATAAAAGATGAGCTTGCCAAGAAAAAAATGGATGGATACGTAGGATTATATAGTGCTATTGATATTCAATATGCTGATAATGAAAATGACCTGTTGGCAGGAAACACTTCTACGTATAAAATGACCGCTACTGGTTATTTGATGCTTGCCAAAGGGGATGAGCTTGCCGCTCAAGTGGCCGAAGATGTGAGGGATTACACACATCAACCGGTGCGTCTGGATTATACCGATCGCATGACTTACACCAAGAAGGACACTGATAATCTCTCAGAGGTACAGAGTTTGGAAGTCCTGGCAGAAGGGTCTCCTCGAGTCGTCTTTTTGACGGATGAGGAAGCGCTCAAATCGCTTGTTGCTGGCCGGCCACGGTCGGACTTTAATACCCTTATGAAAGGCGTGACTTCTATTGAAAGCGCTGAGATCAGTTTCTCTCCTATGTGGCTGTCTGCTTTCCCTCAAGAGACTTCCAAAATCCATATTGTAGAATCTTTGCCAAAGCGGTAATTTTGTAAAATCTCCTTTATTTGCTAGACTTTGTAGAACTTCATGGATGACGAGAATGATATTGACGTAGTAGAGGGACGCGTGGTGGAAGCACTTCCAAGCACGCTTTTTCGCGTAGCTACGGCAGATGGAAAGGAAATTCTTTCGTATCTAGGTGGGCGCATGCGCGTTCATAAAATCAAGGTCCTTGTAGGGGATAAGGTCGTCGTTCAGGTGGATCCCTACGGAGGTAAAGGGCGTATTATTAAGCGGCTTTAAGAGTAAAGGCCGCCTAGGTGTTGCAAAATCCTTAAAACTATAGTAGAATAGTACCCACGTTTCGCAATTTTTAGGAACACGATATTTCATGAAAGTACGATCATCAGTTAAGACCATTTGCTCCAAGTGCCAGATGCTCAAGCGCGGCGGTGTACTTCGTGTTATTTGCGAAAACCCTAAGCATAAACAAGCTCAGGGCTAACCTACATTAACGATCCAATTATTATGCGTATCTCAGGTATTACACTTCCAGAAAACAAGCGTCTCGAAATCGCTCTTACTGCGGTATACGGTGTAGGGCGCCCAAAGGCCTTGACTATCATCAAGAAGCTCGGCTTGGATCCAGGAATGAAGACTCCAGAGCTTACTCCTGATCAGGAAAACCTTATTCGTCGCGAAATTGAACTCTTCAAGACAGAAGGAGATCTCAAGCGTGACGTTCAGCAGAACATCAAGCGTTTGAAGGACATTAAGTCATATCGCGGTATTCGCCACATTAAGCATCTTCCAGCTCGTGGACAGCGAACCAAGACAAATAGTCGTACCGTTCGCGGTAACAAGCGTGTCACTATGGGTAGTGGTCGTCGTAAGGTAGAGAAGACATAAAATATATGGGAAAGAAACGAATCGTAAAAAAGAATAGTTCCGGAGTAGACAGCGCGCTTAAGGCCCGTTCGCTTGCAAAGGTGGTAAAGAAGAAAATCGTTGAAGGTACGCTTTTTGTTGAATCAACTTACAACAACACCCGTCTTTCTCTTGCTGACCGTTTTGGCAATATTCTTGCGTGGTCATCATCAGGAGCGCTTGGATTTAAGGGTGCAAAGAAGGGAACTCCGTTTGCTGCTTCTAAGATCGGTGAACTTATTGGCGAGAAAGCTCAGCAGGCGGGTATCAAGGAAGTGAATGTAGTTGTAAAGGGTGTTGGATCTGGTCGTGAATCAGCAATTCGTTCTTTTGCAGCGTTCGGTGTTGAAATTGTTTCTATTATCGATAGGACACCGGTTCCATTCAACGGTCCTAAGCCGCCTAAGCCTCGTCACGTATAATTACTATGCCTAGAATTTCATGTAAAACTTGCCGTCGTCTCGGAGAATCCCTATGTGGGCGTGAGAAGTGCGCCTTCAAAAAGCGACCATATGCTCCAGGGAAGCTTGATTCTGAACGTAAGCACCGCTCAAGCGTTTCTGAATACGGAGAACAGCTTCGTGCAAAGCAGAAGATGCGTCTTACCTATGGTCTTATGGAGAAGCAGTTCTCTATGTATGTAAAGCGTGCTACTGCTCGCCATGAAACAGGAGAAGGTGCAGTGACTCCAGCACTTAAGCTTTTCCGTGAACTTGAGTCTCGTCTCGACAATATCGTATACCGTTCTGGATTTGCTTCTTCACGTGCGCTTGCACGTCAACTGGTGTCCCACGGACACATTACTGTTAATGGTCGCAAGAATACGATTGCTTCTCATCAAGTTAAGATTGGAGATGTCATCGCTATCCGTGAGGGTAGTAAGACAGCTAAGATCTTTACCGGACTTGCTGAGAAGTTAGCAAACGTCGCTCCAAACCCGACAATGACGGTTGACCCTACAAAGCTTGAAGCGAAGGTAACGGCGCTTCCACGTGAAGTTGAGCCAGTTTTCGATACCCAGAAGGTACTCGAATACTACTCACGTTAATCCTTTGCCCTGTCCACTAACACACACTTGCCTTTTTCGCAAATGTGAGTTAGAATAGGGTAACTTTATCGGAGGGAGGGGTACGTTTTTAACCACTTAAACCACAAGACTTACATTTGCCTATGTCTTCACATTCCATCATTTTGCCATCAAAGCCACGCATCGTTAAGGAAGATGCTACGAGCGGAACCTACGAAATCGACGGGCTTTACCCGGGCTATGGACACACGCTTGGCAATTCGCTTCGCCGCATTATCCTTTCATCTATTCCAGGAGCGGCTATTACGTCACTTTCAATCGACGGAGTTAAGCATGAGTTTTCTGCAATTGATGGTATCAAGGAAGATGTCATTGCAATCATTCTTAATCTGAAGAAGACACGTTTTAAGCTTCATGGTGATGATGCTCAGAAGGCAACGCTTCATATCAAGGGGGCAAAGCAGATAACTGCAAAAGATATTGCTTGCCCGTCACAGCTTGAAGTAATGAACGCTGATCAATATATCTGTGAATCTACTTCTAAGGATGTGGATATCGCGGTTGAGATTACGGTAGAAAAGGGTCTTGGATACGTTCCTCGCGAAGTGCTTCAGAAGGAAAAGGCTGATATTGGTACTATTGCGCTTGATGCATCATTTACACCAATTCGCCGCGCTTCCTATGAGGTGGAAAACATGCGTGTAGGAGATCGTACTGACCATAACCGTCTTCGTCTTGCTATTGAGACAGATGGAAGTATTACTCCACATGAAGCGCTTGAATCGGCTATTCAGACTATGGTCACTCAGCTTCAGGCTATTGTCGGATTTCGCGCTGAAGTTGTTGAAACTCAAACTCCAGCTCCTGCACAAGCAGCTCAGGTAGATGAGGATACAACTGATGCTACGAAGGTAAGAGTTGAAGACTTGGGTCTTTCTACTCGAACTGAAAATGCTCTTATCGCGGCTTCTATTCGTACAGCAGGAGGTCTTGCTCGCAAGAGTGAAGAGGATCTTCTTTCAACGGACGGTCTTGGCGAGAAGGGTATTTCAGAAATCAAGAAGGCACTTTCTGATCTTGGGCTTTCACTCAAAGCATAAATATTTATCAATTCCTGGTTAGTAGATAGCGTATGAAACATCATAAATCATTCAGAAAATTCGGACGAGAAAAGAACCAGCGGCATGCATTCGTACGCGGTCTTATGATCAACCTCATTCGCCATGGACGTATTGAGACTACACTTGCTCGCGCAAAGGAAATCCGCCCGCATGTAGAGAAGCTTGTGACCCTTGCTAAGGAAGATACAGTAGCCCGCCGTCGTCTTGTAGCGTCTCGCCTTATCAATCAGGCGGATGAGACTGCAAAGCTCTTCAGTGAGTATGCTCCAAAGTATAAGGCTGTAGCAGGAGGATACACTCGTATTCTTAAGCTTCCAACTCGTATCTCGGATGGCGCGGAAAAGGCGATAATCGAATTTGTATAACATTATGGAAACAACTACGTACACAATTGACGCAACAGATAAGGCTCTCGGACGACTTGCATCCGAAGTGGCAGCACTTCTCAATGCCAAGAATAGTGTGAACTTCGTGAAGAATCGTGTTGCGGACGTTAAAGTGACAGTGGTGAATGCATCCAAGGTCAAGGTAACAGGCAACAAGATGAAGGAAAGTGTTCACAAGTCATACTCTGGATACCCAGGAGGACTCAAGGAACGTTCACTTTCTTATGTTGTTGAGAAGAAGGGGTATGGTGATCTTATTAAGCACGCGGTGAAAGGAATGCTTCCTAAAAACAAGCTTCAGGATATTCGCCTCAAGAATCTAACAGTAGAAGAATAATATGAGTACAGAAACAAAGAATCGCTATATCGAAGCTGTTGGCCGTCGCAAGACCGCTATTGCTCGCGTGCGTATCACTCCTTCAACCAAGCCTTCCTTTATCGTAAATGACAAGGATGTAAAGGAATACTTTACGACAAATGATCTTCAGGTACTTGCACAGGAAGCATTTTCAAAGTCAGACATCGGTGAGAAGTTTGCAATTACCGTTAAGGTAGTAGGAGGTGGCATTCATGCACAAGCTGAAGCTATTCGTCATGGACTTGCTCGTACGCTTGTAGAGCGTGATGAACAAGTCAAGAATACCTTGAAGAAGCTTGGGTTCCTCAAGCGTGATTCACGACAGGTGGAACGCAAGAAGTTCGGACTCAAAAAAGCTCGCAAGGCTCCAACCTGGTCTAAGAGATAGTAAAACTGTTTCATCTACTTTGCCGCTACGGAATTTTTCTCAGTTAATGTAGTTCTAGCTGCATCTCCTTCGAAAAATTCCAAGGCTTCGCGTAGCTAAAACAGTTTTCCTGCTCTTAACGCGCAATTAATTATTTTTTATAGTACAAAACCGCTCGCAAGAGCGGTTTTGCTTTAGTAAGGGATGAAAAGAAGAGGCGTCAGGAATATATATGGCAATACTCACCACGATCGGTCTCATTATTCTTATCATTTTAGGCATATTGATGGTGGTGCTTTTGGCGTATGCTCTTCGCCTTTTACTTACGATTTATAGTTTTTTTAATGTTCCTAAAAAAGAAGTGGAAGGAGAAAAGGAGCATACACTAATCAGATTTATTAAAAGTGCGGGAGTGCTAGAAATAATTCTTTTTTTCCTCCGCAACCGAGGTCGTTTTCGTCGTTAAAAAGGAGGGGTAAAATATGGTAGAATAGGGGTCTTGACGAGATTTAAAGTTTGTCTTATATAAGAATTGTAACCTTTGAAAAAGATATGAATAAAGACGAATTGGAAAAAGAGACTCCTGAAATGACTGAAGAACTGGTTACGGATGAACATGTTGATACTGATGTAGAGTTTGAAGAAGCAAATGAAGAAGGCGAAGTGGATGCTCGGAGCACTATCAAAAAGTTGCGAGAGAAGATTAAGAAATTAGAAGAAGAGAAAAAAGAATACTTGGATTTGAGTCAACGCTCTCGTGCGGACTACATGAATCTTAAGAAGGAGATAGACGCAGAACGCATTCAAGGACGCAAGTTTGCTGCCAAGCGCATTATCGAAGAATTACTTCCGATTCTCGATGCTTATGATATGGCACAAGGTAACAAGGAAGCGTGGGAAGCGGTGGATAAGAATTGGCGCATTGGTATCGAACACATTTTTGGGCAATTGAAAGGTGTGCTTGAGCGAGAGGGGGTGACGCAGTATGGAAATATTGGCGACCATTTCGATCCTCACCTCCACGAAAGTATGGGAACGGTTGAGGTAAGCGAGGAAGCTAAAAATGATACAATTGTTACTATCCTCCAGTCCGGATATAAGATGCACGACACGATATTGCGACCCGCACGAGTGAAGACTGGACGGTTCGAAAAGTAAGAAAAGAAACAGCACAACGTTATTACTGAAACTAAATAAACTATTTGAAACATTATGGGAAAAATCATTGGTATTGACTTAGGAACAACCAACTCTGCTGTTGCTATCATTGAAGGAGGACAGCCGAAAATTATAGAAAACATTGAAGGTAATCGTACGACACCTTCTGTTGTGTCCGTAAATAAAAATGGGGAGCGAAGTGTTGGACAGATTGCAAAGCGTCAAGCGGTAACCAACCCGGAAAATACCATCTATGGCGTAAAGCGCTTCATGGGGCATGGTTATGATGATGCTGAAGTTCAGGCGGATATTCCTCGCGTGCCGTACAAGATTAAGAAGGGAGACAACGGCGGAACATTAATCACGCTGGGTGGTAAGGACTACCGGCCGGAAGAAGTGTCAGCTATGATCTTGCAAAAGATTAAAAGTGACGTCGAGGCAAAGCTTGGCGAGAAGATTACCGAAGCGGTAATTACTGTGCCTGCCTATTTCAACGATACGCAGCGTCAAGCTACTGTGGATGCGGGTAAAATCGCAGGACTCGATGTAAAGCGTATTATTCCTGAACCAACAGCAGCAGCCCTTGCGTATGGATTCAATTCAACCAAGAATGAAAAGCTTGCTGTCTTTGACTTCGGTGGTGGAACATTTGATATCTCTATATTGGAAGTGGGCGATGGTGTGGTTGAAGTAAAGTCGGTAGACGGAGATTCTCACTTGGGAGGTCGCGACATCGACCAGAAGTTTGTGCGTTTTATTGCAGATGAGTTCAAGAAGGATCAGGGTATTGATATTACCAATGATCCGCTTGCACTTCAGCGTCTGGATGAAGCAGCTGAAAAGGCAAAGCATGAACTTTCCACACAGCTTGAAACCGAAATCAATCTTCCGTTCATTACTTCTGGTGCCGACGGACCAAAGCACTTGGTAATGAAGGTATCCCGTGCGCAATTGGAAGGCATTGCGCGCGAATTTGTGGATCGATCAATTGAAATCACACAGCGTGCACTTTCGAATTCTCCATTCAAGAAGGAAGAAATCAATGAAATTATCATGGTGGGTGGACAGACACGTATGCCAATGATTGTGGATGCTGTGAAGGCGCTTTTTGGCAAAGAACCAAATCGCTCTATCAATCCAGATGAAGTAGTGGCTCTCGGCGCTGCGGTACAGGCGGGTGTGCTTCAAGGGGATGTGAAGGACGTGCTTCTTCTTGATGTGACTCCGCTTTCACTTGGTATTGAGACGATGGGAGGAGTTGCAACCAAGCTTGTAGAGAAGAATACGACTATTCCAACATCCAAGTCACAGATCTTTTCTACTGCAGCGGACAATCAGACGTCCGTTGAAATTCATATCACCCAAGGTGAGCGTCCCATGGCAGCAGACAACAAGTCGCTTGGTCGCTTTATCCTTGACGGCATTCCACCAGCACCTCGTGGTATGCCGCAAGTCGAAGTAACCTTTGACCTAGATGCCAACGGAATTCTCCAGGTGAAGGCTAAAGATAAGGCATCGGGTAAGGAACAATCCATTCGCATTGAGGCATCATCTGGACTTTCTGATGAAGATATCAAGCGTATGCAATCTGAAGCCGAAGCGCATGCAGAAGAAGACAAGAAAAAGATGGAGCTTGCTGAAGCTAAGAATCTTGCAGATCAAATGATTCATACTGCCGAAAAGGCGCTTAAGGATGCTGAAGGAAAAGTGGGAGAGGAAATAAAGACAGAAGTAAATGCTGCAATCGGTGAAACCAAGACTGCTCGTGATGGATCAGACACCGCTTCCATCAAGGCTGCAACGGAGAAGCTTTCAAACACCATGATGAAAATTGGTGAAGCTATGAAAACTGTGCAAGATAACACAGAGCAAGCTTCTGGAACGGATACACCACATACCGAAGGAGGAGAGAATCCATCTCCTGTAACCAAGTAAGACACATTTTTGCTGTACGTCTTCTAAAGTGGTATAACAAGGAAATCTATGACCAAAAATTACTATGATGTCTTGGGAGTTGATAAGAATGCTTCCAAAGAAGAGATCAAGAAGGCGTTCTATAAACTTGCGGCTAAATACCACCCTGACAAGGGAGGCGATGAAGCGAAGTTTAAGGAAGTAAACGAGGCTTATCAGGTGCTTTCGGACGACAAGAAGCGCAAAGAATACGACACGTATGGTCAGACCTTCAACGGCCAAGGACCTATGGGTGGCGGATTTGGCGGATTCAATGCGTCTGATTTTGCCGACATGCAATTTGATTTTGGCGATCTAGGTGACATGTTCGGAGATATCTTTGGCGGATTTGGTGGTGGTACTCGAACTCGCCGTGGACGGGATATTTCGCTTGAGATAGATGTGACGTTTAAGGAGTCGGTATTTGGTACCGAGCGCAACGTGCTTATCAACAAAGTAGGCACGTGTGACACCTGTGAAGGAACGGGTGCAAAGAAAGGCTCGGAGATGATTACCTGTACCACCTGTAATGGTCAAGGAAAGGTGCACGATGTGAAGCGGACCGTTTTTGGTAATTTCCAATCGGTGCGTACATGCGACACCTGTCATGGAACGGGTAAGATGCCGAAAGAGCGTTGTCATGTATGTCGAGGTGTGGGAGTAACAAACAAGCGCGAAGAAATTCATATCGAAGTGCCTGCCGGTATTTCTAATGGCGAAATGATTCGCATGTCAGGCATGGGTGAAGCCGTGTCTGGAGGTCAAAGCGGAGATCTCTACGTTAAGATTAATGTACAAGCAGATAAGCTTTGGAAGCGAGAAGGGAATGATTTGGTTATCAAGCATTCTATTAAGCTCACTGATGCACTCCTTGGAGTAAAGCAGTCTGTCGAAGGCTTGGATGGTCTAATTGATTTGGATATTCCAGCCGGAGTTTCGGCAGGGGAAGTGCTTCGTGTAAAGAATCGCGGAGTGCCTCATGTGCACGATAAGAAAGCGCGTGGAGATGTACTTGTGAAGCTTGATATTGCCATGCCCAAGAAGTTGTCCAAGAAGGCAATGAGTCTTGTCGAGCAGATGAAAGAAGAAGGGCTCTAAAAACGATTTAAAACACGCCTGCAATTGCAGGCGTGTTTCTATTTGCAATTACCTTACAAGTTTTCTAGAATGAGGCTTTCTGTTGTTCGTTGTTCTAACAAAGAGGAGAGAGGTGATGTCTGATGAAATTATCGTTCTACAGTTTTTTCCCGAAGGAGAAAAGAGGTACCGTTTTGAGCCCAATTGGGTATCGCGGTACTTACAGGTTTCCACATTCGAGCTTAACGCATTGTTTGAGGTTGAGATCTTTGGTTATCGCTTGCGATACCGTTTTTCCCCCAATTCGCACAGCGACTGGGTGTGTCCACACTCGTGGTATCGCTTGAATTCCGCGGTTGGAAACCCCGATGCCTCGGATTATCTTCGTCCACTCAATTCGTGGATACTCAAAGACCCGGTAGGTTTCATTCCGTCTGAAGAGGATCTTGTAGAAGAAACAACCTGGCGCAGAACGCTCCCGAAGCGCTTTCGTGTCGGCCGCTGGCAAGAAGCTACTTTCCAGCAGGTGCGTGCGTATTATGTTCGCGAAGCTTGTCGAGAAATGGTGCAATACCAGCGGTTGTTATTGGAGTGGTCGCACGTGGGCCGGAAACAAGACCAGGAGGAATGGAGTTTCGGCTCTCCTCAGAACAGAGCTACCTTCCGTAGAAACATGAAACTACAACAGAAGAATGTTCTCGAGGCCAAAAGGAAGCTGGAGTTTCTTCAGCAAAATCATGCACCTAGTTTCCTGACGGCGTATGCGAGTGGTCAGCTTCTGCAGGAAAGGCAAATCCTAGACAAGATGCACGAAGCGCTGCTTGTTTGCCTGTGACAACCGGCCAGTACCCAGTGGGTGCTGGCCGTTTTCTATTGTTTAAATTTGCTATACACTAGTTTCAATTATCTCTATAACCTAGATCCAAACCATGATCATCCCACTTTCGATTCTTGCCTATGCGGTTGTGATGATACTTATCGGTGTGTACGCAGCACGCAAAGTTAAGAACTCTGAAGATTATGTGCTTGCAGGTCGCTCGCTTCCTTTTTATATGGCACTTTCGACTGTGTTTGCGACCTGGTTTGGTTCTGAATCTATTTTGGGAGCGGGGAGTAAGTTTGCAGAAGGCGGCTTCCGTAATGTGATCGAAGATCCATTTGGGGCAGGATTATGTCTTATCATTGCTGGCATCTTTTTTAACCGTAAGCTTTACCGACTGCACTTTCTTACCATTGGAGACTTTTTTAAATCGCGCTACAACACGACGATTGCCACCTTTCAGTCTATTGTGATTGTGGTGAGCTATTTCGGGTGGGTAGCGGCGCAATTTCTGGCTCTGGGGGTGATTCTCCATACTATTCTTCCAGGGCTCTCAATAACGGTATGGATGCTTATTTCGGCATGTGTGGTAACGGTGTACACCATTATGGGTGGTATGGTTTCGGTTGCGCTCCATGATACCGTGCAGACTGGAATTATTATCATAGGACTTATTGCAGTGCTTGCTGCTGTGCTTCCGCTTGTGGGAGGAGTAGAAGGATTTGTTGCAATTATTCCTCCAGATCATTTAAATGTCTTCCCTAAGAGTACCGATTCGATGTTGGCGTGGATAGCATTTGCAACGGCTCTTATGACGCAAGGGTTTGGAAGTATTCCTCAGCAGGATATTTATCAGCGCGCCATGTCAGCTCGTAATGAAAAAGAAAGTATGTGGGCTTCCATTGTTGGAGGATTACTTTATTTTTCTATTGTCATGGTTCCAATAGCTATCGGTATGATTGCCGCCCATGTCTATCCGGATGTCCTTGCCGTTGATTCTCAGTTGCTTATTCCAAAATTAATTAACGAACACACTTCGAGTATTCTTCAGGTTGTATTTTTCGGAGCACTCCTTTCTGCTATTCTTTCAACTGCCTCTGGCGCTCTTTTGGCGCCGGCTACTCTTCTTGCTGAAAACATCATTAAACCTTTTTACACCTCTATGCATGACAAGTTGCGACTGCTTACCATTCAGGCAGGTGTTGTGGTTGTGGCACTTGGTGCTATTTTCCTTGCGCGCAATCCGGACGCTCACATTTATGAGTTGGTTGGTAGTGCGTATAGCGTAACGCTTGTAGCCGGATTTGTGCCGCTTGCCTTTGGACTCCATACAAAATGGGTAAATAGCTTAGGCGCTCTTACTTCCATCATCGCTGGTATCGGTTGCTGGCAATTGGCAGACTATTCCCAAACAGCTATTCCTCCGACATTTGTCGGTTTTTCTGCATCGCTTCTAGGTATTATTATTGGTTCTTATCTCGGTAATTTCATCCGCTCTGAGGAAAAGGTGATGGTGTAATGCTATACTTTCTCTATGTTTGGTTTTTCTTCCACCTCTAAACGTATTTTGGTATCTGGTATTCAAGCCACAGGTAAGCTTCACTTTGGCAATTATTTCGGTGCAATGAAGCAAAATATTGATTTAGCTAACAGTGGAGAATTTACTCCCTATATTTTTATTGCCGATTATCACGCTCTCACTACTGTAAAGGACAGGGAAGCGCTTCGTCAAAGTGCTCTTGAAATAGCGGCGGCATATATTGCATGTGGTTTGGATACTTCGCGCGCGATCTTATTTCGGCAATCATTTGTGCCGCAGCATACCGAACTTGCATGGGTATTAAATAACGTGGTTACCATGCCGTATCTTATGCGTGCCCACGCGTACAAGGATCATGAAGCGAAAGACAAAGAAGTAAATGTCGGATTATTTGATTATCCGGTATTAATGGCGGCTGATATTTTGATGTATCAAGCAGATGTGGTACCGGTAGGACAAGATCAGAAGCAACACATCGAGTACGCGCGTGACATCGCTGGATTTTATAATCGTGCATGGAATGTCGAGCAGTTTAAGCTTCCTAAGGATTTGATTTTGGAAACGGTTGCGATAGTACCAGGTATCGACGGACAGAAAATGAGTAAGAGTAAAGGAAATGTCATTTCACTTTTTGGTACAGATGAAGAAGTACGTAAGGCAGTAATGTCCGTTGTTACTGACTCTAAGGCACCCAGTGAGAAAAAGGACCCAGATACCAATAACGTATACGCTATTCATAAACTTTTTCTTACCAATGCAGAAGATGCAGAGCTTCGACGTAGGTTTGAGCAGGGAGGCTATGGATACAAAGAGGCAAAAGAAGCGTTACTTGCCGCTATTATGAAATGGCGTGAAGGCAAGAAAGCTCTCTTTGATGATTTGATGCAGCACCCGGAGAAGATTGAAAGAATTCTTGAAGAGGGGGGCAGGAAAGCTCGTAAACAGGCAGAAGAAACAATGAAAGCGGTGCGCACTCAGGTTGGCTTACAATAACGTTTTTATTTTGATATAGTAGAGAAACTATGCGTACGTATATCAAGGATATTTCAGGATTTGTTGGGAAAGAGGTGGAAGTCTCGGGGTGGATAGACGTGCGCCGCGACCAGGGTAAGATGGTCTTTTTGGACTTGCGAGATGTAACAGGTAAAGTGCAGGCGGTTGTGCTTCCAAACCATGAAGAAGCGCTTTTGGTTGCACAGAAAGTCCGCTCGGAGTGGGTGGTAAAGGTGAGCGCACAGGTAAACAAGCGCCCAGAAAAAAATATTAAAGCTGGAGTGGTCAATGGCGATGTCGAACTCGAAGTGCTTGCAATTGAAGTATTAAATGAAGCAGAGACTCCTGCTTTTGATATTTCCACAGATGGGTATGAAGTAAACGAAGAAGTCCGCCTGGAAAAGAAGTATCTGGATCAGCGACGGGCTCGCATTCAGCGCAATGTGCAGCTCCGCCATAAGGTGGCAAAGTTCATTCGTGATGAATTGGATAAGCAACACTTTTTTGAAATAGAAACACCTCTTCTTACTAACCCCACTCCAGAAGGATCTCGATCCTATCTTGTGCCTTCACGCTTATGGAACGGAAACTTCTATGCGCTCCCGCAATCTCCGCAGCAGTACAAGCAGCTTTTGATGGCAGGAGGATTCGAACGCTATTTTCAATTTGCAAAATGTATGCGCGATGAAGACACACGTGGCGATCGCCAGCCAGAATTCACGCAGCTCGACATGGAGATGAGCTTTGTTTCGCAGGGGGATGTTATGAAGCTTAATGAAGAGCTGCTCATTAAGCTTGTTACTCAACTTTTCCCTGAAAAACGCATCCAGCAGGTCCCGTTTCCTGTGCTTACCTATAAAGAAGCGATGGAAAAGTATGGGTCTGATAAGCCGGATCTTCGCGAAAATAAGAATGATCCAAATCTGCTTGCGTTTTGCTGGGTTGCAGATTTTCCTTTCTTTGAGAAGACAGGAGAGGATAACGTGGATGGAACAGGTGAGTGGACGTTTACGCATAACCCTTTTTCTCGGCCAAAAGAGGAGTACATGCAGGATTTGATGGAGAAGAAAAATATTGGAGATATCTTAACAACGCAATACGACTTTGCATTAAACGGATACGAAGTGGGAGGGGGATCCATACGCAACCATACTCCAGAAGCTCTTCGCAAAGTATTTGAAATTATGGGCTACGATGCAGAGCGCATCGAAAAGAATTTCGGCCACATGCTTCGTGCACTTGCATCAGGTACGCCGCCACACGGTGGAATTGCGTGGGGATTTGACCGCTTGATGATGATTTTACTTAACGAACCAAACATCCGGGAAACGATGGCATTCCCTAAGACAGGTGAAGGAAAAGACCTTTTGATGCAGGCACCAAGTCCGGCACCAGACAAGACTCTGCGCGAGCTTGGGATTACCTTCAAGAAATAATCTGGGTTTTTTGTCACGCAAGCCAAGAAAGCTTGTTATACTAGATACATGTCAAAGAAGCTTTTTGCTGCGTGTGCAGTCATTTTTGTTGGTGTTCTTGGCGGAGTACATCTTTTTGCTGCTACAAAGGCCCCAACATTTGATATTAGTGTATGGATTCCCTATTGGCAGAAAACCGCAGGAGCTTCTTCTACGCTCACACATTTGGATAACGTAACCCAAATCAGCCCTTTTGCGTATGAATTACAAGATGACGGAAGCATTAAAAATGCACTTAAAGCAACAGAGGAGCCGTGGCCTTCACTTATAGAAGAGGCACGCAAGAAAAATATCAAGATTTATCCAAGCATCCTTTCGTACGCATCAACGCCAACGGATCAGTACGCTATTTATCTTCTCTTAGCTCAAAAAAAGAAGCGCCTGGCTCATGTAGACGCAATTGTGGATCTGGTAAAGACAAATAAGTTTGACGGCATAGATATCGATTATGAAAATAAGCTTGCAGAAGATCGTGCTTATTTTTCTATCTTTTTAACTGAACTTGGAACCGCGCTTCATAAAAACGGAAAGAAGCTTATTTGTACTGTAGAAGCTCGCACGCCACCTGAAAGCAGATATGCAACTACCTCCCAAGAAATTTTGAAGAAAGTAGAATATTCCAACGATTATAAAACTATCGGAAGTGTATGTGATCAGGTGCGTATTATGGCTTATGATCAAGGTGGGGACGATGCACTTTTGGTAAAGCAAAACGCGGCACTTGGGAATGTCTATAAGCCGGTAGCGGATATTAATTGGGTCATGAAAGTTGCAACGCTCGCATTGTCTGATATTCCTGCTAAGAAAATTATACTCGGGGTGCCTACATACGGCTATAAATATGAAGTCATTCCTGCAACCGGAACATCAACCCAACTCTATTCGCGTATTGGTTCTATGAATTGGAATTACGCAGATGGTTTAGCAAAAAGTATTGGAGTAACTCCTACGAGAAACACTGCAGGAGAGTTGAGTTTTACTTATGCTACAACAACTGGTGTCAATGGTGAAAGCTTAGGGGGTTGGCATCAGTATTTGGTGTGGTATAGCGATGCCCAAGCAATAGCTGACAAGCTTCGCATTGCGAAGTTATACAAGTTGGGCGGTATGAGTATCTTTAAAATAGACGGAGGTCAGGATCCGGGGATTTGGAGTGTATTAGGAACTCATTAAGTTTCATGGAATTTACCGTCAAACTAGATAGATTTGAAGGTCCCTATACCAAGCTTTTGGAATTGATCGAAGAGCGTAAGCTCTCCATCACGGAAATTTCCCTGGTTTCTGTTGCTGATGAGTATATAGCGTACATTAAATCGTTAGGGGAGAAGAATATGGTTGATATTTCCCAATTTATTGTTGTCGCATCAACGTTAATGCTTATGAAGGCGAAGTCGCTTCTCCCTGGGGTGACGTATACCGAAGAAGAGGAAAAACAGGTACACGATCTGGAGCAAAAACTTGCAGCGTATGCCTTGCTTCAGGAAGCATGTGGAAAGGTACGTACTGTATATATGAAGCACCCATTGTTTTCCCGTGAGCGGGTGGCCTATAAAGGAAAGCCAGTGTTTGTGCCTGATGCACGCGTGACCAAAGACATGCTTCAGTCAATAGCTAAGCTTACGATTGCCTCCTTTGTTACTCCGAAAGCGCTTGTGAAAGTTGCCGTAGAAACAGCCTTGCGCATTGAAAACGTAATAGAGTCGCTCCTTGAGCGAGTGCAGAAAATGCAGTCGGTTACGCTTAAAAGTTTGGCCGATGGTGCAAAGTCGGTCGAAGAGCGTAAAAAGCTTCTTATTGTTAATTTTATTGCTTTACTTGAGCTTGTCAGGTCTGGCGCTATTCGTGCCGAACAGTCAGATGGAGGTGATATAGAAATTCAAAGTTTGCCTGCATAGGTAAATGGTACACTATATTCTATGCTACAGAATCTCGTAACGTTGCTCTATCTTTCTGGTGAGCCGATGAAAATAGAAACGCTGGCCTCTTGTATGCAATGTTCTGCACAGGAGATAGAAAGTCATATAGACGAGCTCAAGAGAGCGCTTGAAGCAATTGGACTTTCGCTTCTGGTGAGTTCTGACGGGCTTTCGATCGTTACTCAATCCTCACAGGCTGCTCTTGTAGAGCGCTTCTGGAAAGAAGAGTTGCAAGGGGATCTTACTCCAGCCACGCTTCAAGTGCTTACCCTTGTTGCGTATCTTGGCAATCCTACACGCGAAGAAATTTCTTATATTCGAGGAGTGCAGTCAACGCAATCCATACGAACGCTTACCGTGCGCGGGCTTATTTCCCGTCAAGGAGAGACATGTTCGCTTACCGGGCAAGCGTTGCAGGAGTTGGGAGTAACGAGTGTTGAAGAGTTGCCAGATTATGCAATCCTTCATGCATCACTTCAAGAAAAATTAGAAGCTCGAGCTGCTTAGAGAGACTATGATTAAATCCGCCCGTCACGATTATGTGGAACTTTCGTATATGTACGCAGGAGCTATATCGATTGTGATAATGCTTTCGCTTATCGCTGTTCCAGTCGGGATTCACACCATTGGTCTTATTGCTCCCAAAAAAGATACGAAACTTGAAGTATATAAAAAAGATGCGTTTGGAAGCGTGGTAATAGAAGGAAAAAGCTATGTTGTCTATGATTTAGTGAATAAGCAAGTAATTGCTTCTAAAAATCCGGACGAATCACTTCCTCTTGCAAGTATTTCTAAGCTAATGATGGCGCTCACCGCACTTTCTCATTTTGATACATCAACCAAGATTACGATTATGCCAACAAGTATTGAAGATGGATATGATTTAGGTCTAAAGAAAGGTCAAGTGTGGACTCTTGGTGAACTACTCAAATATACGCTTGTTTTTTCTTCTAATGACGGAGCACGAGCGATTGCTGATACCCTAGGCGGGGCAGGGGGAAGGCAAGCATTTGTGAAAGCAATGAATGAAGAAAGTAAAAAAAGAGGTCTCTCTCTTATATTTACAGATCCGGCGGGAGAGGATTTGAATGGGAAAATTGGAGGAATGGGGAGCGCGCTTGATGTTGCTAAGCTTTTTGCAATTGCACGAGGTACGTATCCGGAAATTCTTGATGCAACCACACGAACTCGCGTCACTACAAAGGCTAGTAATGGGCTTATTTCTGGTATCCCTAATACCAACCAGGAGATCAATCATTTTTTTGATGCTGAAGTATCTAAGACTGGTTTTACTGATGCAGCAGGGGGCAATTTGGGTGTGGTGGTAGATATTTCCTTGGGGCACCCGGTAGCCATTGTCGTGCTTGGATCGAGCCATGAAGAGCGTTTTTCTGACGTGGAAAAGCTCTATAAGGCGCTTTTGCAGAGTATTGAGTAGCGGGGAATTGTGCCTTAAACCCCATGCTTTTATGTGATAGTATAAAAGCATGTCAATCTCTCTTGATCTTTTCAAGGTCCTTCTCCCGGCTATTATCTCCTTTGCTATAGGTCTTATCGTCTCAGGACCGCTCATTACTATCTTAAAAAAGCATCAAATTTGGAAGAAAAAAAGTGTTAAGAACTCGATCGACGGGCAAATTGCTACTATTACTTCTACTCTTCATAATGACGAAGAAAGAAAGCTTTTGCGTATGGGTGGCGCGGTGGTGTGGATTTCGGTGTTTACTACAACTGCTCTCTTTCTTGTTTTATCTCATGGTTTCCCTACAGCAATTACCCAAAAGCTTGATTTTATTTCTCGAAACCAAACCTGGCTTCCGCTTGTTGCTATGTTTGTAGGAGCAATGGTAGGCGGACTGGACGATCTTCTTGTGGTGGAAGCATTTAAAGGCAGCCTTAATTCCTATATTGGCGGAGGGCTTTCATTTCCTGTGCGCTTGGCGTGTGTAGCTGCCCTTGGCATAGGTATGGGTATGTGGTTTTTCTTCAAACTCGATGTTCATTCTATTTATATTCCTTTTCATGGAGATTATGTTGTGGGTGGACTTTTCTTCATTGTCTTTTTTGTACTGGTTACGATTGCGCTTTTTTCGACGAGCGTCATCGATGGTGTGGACGGACTTTCGGGAGGTATCTTTTCAGCTATTTACACCGCATATGGATTCATAGCGTTTTATCAGCACCAAATCGACATCGCAGCTCTCTGCTTTATGATTGTAGGCGGCATTCTTGCTTTTTTGTGGTTTAACGTTCCACCGGCGGTATTTATGATGGCCGAGACAGGGATTATGGCGCTCACGCTTTCACTTTCGGTTATTTCTTTTCTTACTAATTCGGTGATGTATTTGCCGGTCATTGCGCTTCCTTTGGTGATCACTACTGGCTCGGTGATTTTACAGCTTACCTGGAAGAAAGTCTTTAAAAGAAAACTTTTTCTCGTTGCTCCATTCCATCATCATCTCGAAGCAAAAGGATGGTCTAAGCCACAGGTTACTATGCGTTATTGGATTGTGTCATATATCTGTGCGCTTTTAGGTGTGGTGATTGTGCTTATAAGCTAATACATGTTTGATCGAGCAGATAAGACACTTCTTACAACAACGATCATACTTCTTGTATGCGGACTTGTGGTATTTGGCTCGGCAGCATTAGGTGTACTGGCTTCCAATGAGGCGAAGTTTTATGCAGTGATTAAAAGTCAGCTTATCTATGCTTTAGTAGGCGGAAGTATTGCGCTTATCGCAGGCTCGCTCACTCCATATCACCTCTATAAAAAATACGCATACCCATTTTTTGTAAGTGCACTTATCTTAACGCTCCTTGTATTTGTACCTGGACTTAATCAGTATCACGGGGGTGCACATAGATGGATTGCTATTGGTTCACTATCCGTTCAGCCTTCAGAATTTCTAAAATTTGCATTCGTCACAGCCGTTGCTGCGTGGTGTACAGCCTATCGCAATAAATTTCGGGATCTCAAGTTTGGATTATATCCGTATCTCGCTGGCGCCATTATTATTTCTGGAGTGATGCTCGCTCAGCCTGACTTTGGAACGTATATGGTAATTATGCTTTCTTCATTTGCTACTTATTTTGTGGGTGGCGCACGCAGAAAGCATATTTATATTCTTGTAGTTACAGGTTTTGTGGGTATTGTCTTGCTTATCTCTGTGCGTCCTTACATGCTTGAGCGCATCAAGACGTATCTAAATAGCGGAAATGATCCGCGAGGCTCCTCCTGGCAGCTTAATCAGGCTCTTATTGCACTTGGCGGGGGAGGGCTTACCGGGCGCGGGTTGGGGCAGAGCGTTCAGAAATTTAATTATCTTCCTGAGCAGATAGGGGATTCGGTATTTGCTGTACTTGGCGAAGAACTCGGTTTTTTGGGTGTAATTATGCTCGTCATTCTCTATGGTATAGTTGGAGTACGGGGGTATATGATTTCCAAAACCGCTGGAGACCAGTTCGGGAGATTGCTTGCAGTAGGGATTGTTTCAATCATACTTGCGCAAGCATCGCTAAATGTTTGTTCTATGCTCGGTATCTTCCCTCTCACGGGTGTTCCGCTTCCGCTTGTCTCTCACGGAGGAACAGCACTCATGGTGGTGCTGTTTGAGTTAGGAGTCCTCTTAAATATATCTAAATATCGACTCGTATGAAAATCGTAATTACAGGCGCAGGGGGAGGACATTTTTATCCGCTTATGGCGGTAGTTGAGCGCATGCATAAAGAAGCTTTCATACAGAAGATTGTTCAACCGGATGTTTATTTTTTCTCCGATAAACCTTATGACGAAAAAGCTCTTTTTGCACAACAGATAAAATTTATTCAAGTTCCGGCAGGTAAGTTGCGCGTCTATGCTTCGCTCGCCACGATTACTGATCTCTTTAGAACGCTCTATGGCATGTTTGTTGCGGTTATCAAGTTGTATTCTCTTTATCCCGATGCTGTGTTTGCAAAAGGTGGGTATGCAAGTTTCCCTACACTTTTCGCCGCTCGCCTCCTTTCTATTCCTGTGATTGTGCACGAAAGTGATACCGTACCAGGGAGAACAACTAAATGGGCAGGTCATTTTGCGTCCCGTATAGCCCTTTCCTATCCTGAGGCTGCTCCTTTTTACCCTAAGAGTAATACCGCGCTTACTGGTCAACCTATTCGTGATGCGCTTCTTCCACCAGAGGGTTTCGATAGGAAAGGACTTTCTCGTGAACGGCCTTGTGTGCTTGTTATTGGTGGTTCGCAAGGGAGTCGCAATTTAAATGAAGCAGTCGTACGTATTTTGCCAGAACTTCTCAATAAGTATGATGTCGTGCATCAAGCGGGAGAGGTCAATAAAGAGGAAATGAAAAAGCTTACAGATTCTATTCTCAAGGAGCACCCGTTTAGGGATCACTATTTTATGGATGGATTTATTGATATGGCTATTTTTTACCCAAAAACTGACTTTGTCATTACGCGTGCAGGTTCGATGATGTTTGAAATTGCATTGTGGCAAATCCCAATGCTTGTAGTTCCTATCCCTGAAACAATTAGCCGTGATCAGCGATCCAATGCCTATGCTATGGCCGGCCGCGGAGTTGCTTCCGTGCTTGAAGAAAATAATCTTGCTCCAACGATTATGCTCACCGAGATTGGGCGGGTTATGGAAAACAAGGAGAATTATGAAAAGATGTCTGAGGCTGGAAAGCAGTTCGAAAATTCCCGCCATGCTGCTACAACCATCGCACGAGAACTTATTAAGATTGGATTAAGTCACTAATATGAATGAACACAAAAAAGTAGTCACACGATTCGCTCCTTCACCTACCGGTTTCATGCATGTGGGAGGGGTTCGAACAGCACTCTATGCGTGGGCATTTGCTCGTAAGCATAACGGTACCTTCATTCTTCGTATTGAGGATACTGATAAGGCTCGCGAAGTCGAAGGATCTATTCCTCACATTATTGAATCTCTTACATGGCTTGGTATCGAATGGGATGAAGGTGTTGATGTCGGAGGACCAAATGCTCCGTATTTACAGTCTGAACGGCTCGAGAGTTATCGTAAGTATGCTCAGATTCTTATCGATAAGGGATACGCGTATCCAGATCCGTATTCTGAAGAAGAGCTACAAGAATTGAGACAACAAGCAGAAAGCGAAAAGAAAGTATTTTTGTATCGTGACCATCGTCCGGAAAATACAGAAGCATGGGACGGAACTAAGCCATTGCGATTTAAGGTGCCTGAAATAAAAAGCTATACCTGGCAGGATGCTGTACGTGGAGAACTTTCTGCAGGGCCGGAGGCGCTTGATGATTTTATCTTGATTAAAAGCGATGGCTATCCAACTTATAATTTTGCCCATATCATCGATGATCTTGAAATGGGAGTGACACATATAATGCGCGCTGATGAGTTCATTGCCTCCACTCCTAAGTTTTTGTCTTTGTATGAAGCGCTTGATATTGCTCCACCTATTCTTGTAACGCTTCCACCTATCCTTGCGCCTGAAGGTAATAAAAAGCTTGGTAAGCGAGATGGCGCAAAAGATATTTTGGAATATAGAAATGAAGGTTATCTTCCAGAGGCGATGGTTAATTTCCTTGCATTTCTCGGATGGAATCCGGGCACGGATCAAGAAGTTATGACGCCGCCAGAAATCATAGAAGCTTTTTCATTGGAACGTATCCATAAAGCAGGTGCCATGCTTAATGAAGAAAAACTCCTTTGGCTTAACAAGGAACATATGCGTAAGCAATCTCATGATAAGCAATTGGCAGCGATTAAACCCTATATGCCCGATTTTTCCGAGGATATGCTTAGTAAGTTGCTTCCATCCATTGTCGATCGTATCAGTACCTATGGAGAATTACGTTCGGTCGTTCAGCCAGAGTTTGGTTTTTTCTTAAGCCGACCACCACTTGAGAAGGAACGAATTCTTTACAAGGATGACGAACCAGGAGTTGCGTTGAGGCATTTGCAGCATATAAAAGATCTTTTAGAGACGATGGATTTTTCTACACCGGAATCAATCAAAGCAAGTATTATGCCCTATGCTGAAAGTGAAGGAAAGGGGAATGTTTTGTGGCCGCTTCGTATGTCATTATCGGGTCAAGAGAAATCCGTTGATCCATTTACTATTTTGTATGTATTAGGAAAAGACGAAAGTACATCCCGTATTGAGTCTGCGTGTCACATCCTAGCTCTTTAAACCATTAACGTGTATATGCGCTTCCGATTCGTACTTCTCATTATCCTCTTCACACTTTTTTCGCTTACAAAGATTGCTCCTTCGTATGCGGAAACTGCAGATGAGCTTCAGACGAATCTTAATTCGCTCAATACTCAAATTGACGCCTTGGATCGAGAGATTGCCGAGTACAACAAAAAGATAAATGCAACGCAAGGCGAGGCAAAATCACTTAAAGCTGCACTGGCACAATTGCAGACACAGCGGGCACTTCTTGAGAAGGAAATAGAAAGTACGACGCTTAAAATTGCTGAGACAGAGACAGTAATCACAGCTACTCAGAAAAAAATTGGCGTTACTCAGTCCAAGCTTGAAATGAATAAAAGCGCCCTTGCTGAAACCTTGCGATCTGTCGTGTATGATGACAGTAGTATTCCTCCTATTGTTCGATCACTCTCTCAGGGTGCGAAAGTATCAGATATGCTCGATGCTATAGAGCGATCTTCTAGTGTTTCTCATTCTATTCAAGAGTTGGTAGGTAATCTTCAATCGACTCAACAGGATCTTACTACTCAGAAAAATCAGTACGAAGCCAACAGACAGAAATTGGAAGATTTAAGTGCTCTGCTTAACGATAAAAAACAACTCGTCCTCCAAAATGCAGCTCAGAAGTCTACACTTCTTGTGCAGACGAATAACAAGGAAAGCGAATACGAGCGCTTACTGGCTGAAAAGCAGGCAAAGAAGGACAGTTTGGAAAGTGAAATGCTTAATGTTGAGTCTAAACTCAAGGCATTTACCGACCTTGCTTCGCTTCCAAAGACAGGGAAGGGGGTATTGCACTATCCGCTTGCCTCCATTAACGTTACGCAATACTTTGGTACGACCCCGTTTTCAACCGCAAACCCTCAAGTTTATAACGGTCACGGCCATAGTGGAGTCGACTTTGCTGCGAAAGTTGGTACAGCAGTTTTTGCGGCTGGTGATGGAGTGGTCATTGGAACTGGTAATACCGATCTTGCGTGCTCTGGTGTTTCGTATGGTAATTGGATATTGATCCAGCACCCTAATGGTCTTTCTAGCTTGTATGCTCATCTTTCTTTGATTCAGGTTAAGACCGGACAAACGGTTCACGTGGGAGACAAAATCGCACTATCTGGAAATACTGGCTACACTACTGGTCCACATCTTCACTTTGCAGTATTTGCATCTGAAGCTGTGCACGTTGCTGGTCCTACAGAATATAAATCAAAGGTATGTGGTACGTATCTTGTGATGCCACTTGCACCTGTATCGGGTTATCTTAATCCGCTTAGCTACCTGTAGTACACTTATTGTATGATTTCCTTCACGTGGCTTGGATTCATTGTTATTACTGCAATTATATTCTTTGTCGGTTTTTCTGTTTCCGTTATTTATATTGATACTAAGAAATGATAACCATGATTACTTTTACTTATGCCGCATTCATTTGTATTGAGTTTGCAGTCTTACTGGCAGGGCTTGGCATTGGACTGTGGCTTGCAGTTACGAACAAGGTTTCTTTTTTATAGGTAGTATTTTTGGTTACTGCTTAGTAACTTCTGATGGTGATAAGGACAGGTACTCTCCCTAGGAATACGTCGTAAAAGATATACAGAACACAAGTAGCAAAACTTGTCATTTTTATACTGAAAAAGGGGCAAAATACGACGTCATTAGTGGTGTGAAATATACAGGTGGTTGTGTTTTGAGTATTGTTATATACTAAAAACAAACAACACATGGAAGAAAACGGAAAAGAGTTTCTTTTCAATGCTCCCAGCAACCTTTCTGACTACACTGGTCAGTTCTGTGTCTTTTTCTCTGACGAGGAAAACCCTCAAATCATAGGGTGTCATCCTATTGCTGAAGAAGCATACAAGTTAGCAGAAAAGGTTGAAGGAGAGACAGGAAAGAAGCCGGTGGTATTAAGAGTGCAAGAAAATCCTACAAATAATATAGCTCGCGTGCTTGCTTTAAAGCACTAAATAATTATGTTCTGCAGAGTCCCTTATGTGTCTACTGGAGGAAGGGCGAGACCGTATCTTGAAGTTGTGTTTGCCGACATAAGCCGAACTAAGGAAAGCACTAAGCGTTTTGCAATGGTTGACTCCGGAGCAGATCACACAGTAATTCCATATTCGCTTGGTGTAGCTATTGGCTTAGCCGAACCAACAGCAGAAGAGACGGTATCCAGCGTCGGTGGTGTTGGTGGTAGTTCAAGTTATCTAGAGCGAGAATGCCATATTTACTTGACCAATCCACAAACGAACGAACAGTATATCTTTAAAGAAACTGTTTGGTGGATATATCCCGACCAAGCAATGCTTGCTGAATATCAAGCTCATGTAGAAAACTATAATAAGCATGAGAACTATCAGACGCAAACAAAGGAAGGAACTGATCTCCATGTTCACTTCGAAAACGAAAAGCAAAAGATTATTGAGGCTGTTCAAGCCATAAACAATAAATTGGAAGGAATAGATATTCTACTGGGTAGACCTTTCTTTGATAACTTTGACTTCATCCAGTTCATGCATAAGGACAGGAACAAAGAGGAAAGATGTTTCTTTAATTACAAAGTAAACAAGAAGCGTCCAATTGAAATTAATTGAAATTATCAGCTTAGAAACCAGTCAAGACAAATCAGCTCAACCTCGATTCCCCCGGATGGTTGGGAAGGGGGTGAAGGTTACTGCTAAGTAACTATAAAGCTGTCTCACAACAATCCTTTCGTCAAGATCATTCATCGACACTAAAGAAACAAGGGTAGAAACCAGTGTAACTTTTCACGGAATGAAATAATGGAATGGATAATTGATGTCGTACAATCCTTGTTGTTGTACGACAAGATATGTGGATAGCCTAAACCCCTCTACGGAAACGTCGTAAAAGATATATTGTGCGACATTAGCCATATATAAGACCCCTGCCAAATAAAGCTAGAAATAAGGACTAAATAAAACGGTGCACAATTGTGCACAAAGTTTGCATACGCACTCTCCTGCCCCATCCTCAGTCAGAGAGTAAAAGTTTTGTAATCCTTTTTCTTTTTTTCTGATTTTGCGATTTTAAGATTTTTGACCTAAATCGACTTTGGGTTGGTTTTTGAACCAACTAATGAATTAATGATCATAATGGTAACTTATTGGAAGCGCTCTACTATTTCAAGTTTGAGTGGCTGTATGGTAGTATCAAGTCTTCAGTTCGTTTTGAGGAGGACACATGAGTTTATTGTTTGCGGGAGCATATCCGATGGGAACCGGTACAGCAAAAACGGATGACGATCGTAAGGAGTGCATTCGTGAGACACTTCCATCGGCACTTCCTCCGATGAAGATGTGGTCGGAGGTCAAACCTGACGCGCCGGAGACTTTCGTTGTCATGAAAAAAGATGATCCGGATCGCTTCGTTCTCATGCGCCGGAATTTCGAAGGTTATCAATGGCGTGTGTACGGTATCCGCCAACCCGAGCTCCTTCTTTCTGAAGAAACCCGCAGAGCTGTTAAGCAGCTGGCGCGAGATGGTTTCGACGTAGAAGTGCGCGTCATTGGTGCGCTCCAAGTGGGTAAGCACACTCTTTATCGGACGCGTACACAGCCCTATTGGTCCTATCTTCAGGATCATGCAGCTCAAGAAAACCTTCCAACTTCCGTGGAGGCCGAAAGTTTTCCCTCGGATTGGCGAGAAGTGCTTGCTAATTACGCGTATACACATTAGTGTGCACTCAGTTTTTCAGAGGACTCCTATGGGGTCCTTTTATTTTACTCTAGAAAAAAGCCTGAAAATGTGGTATAATTCCCCTGTTATACCTATACGCAATCTTATGAACCGACATCTCTCAAAAATAATAGGAGATGCTAGCGATATGCGCGTACAAATGTGGCGCTGGTATCGTGAGCAACCTTCATGGCGTCAATATGCCGAAGCTTTAGTGCTTGTAGTGCTGGTAGTGATTTTTATCCATATGCTTACCAAGCCAGATGCGCAAGCTGAAACCGCGCAAGCTCTTCGTGCGGTAACCGTAGCTCCAGTCTCTGAGCTCGCTAATAGTGATAGCGAGCTTCCCCTTTTAGGCACTGTAACCTCTACAAGTGAAGCGATTGTACGCAGTGAATCTTCAGGTAAGCTTAATCATGTGTATAAAAAGCTTGGTGATTATGTAACTGCCGGTCAAATAATTGCCGAGTTTGATAATGCGGCAGAACGTGCGTCTGTGCTCCAAGCAGAAGGTGCCTATGATTCTGCAAAGGCCGCTCGTGATATTGCAAGAATAAATTCTGGTAATACGGTTTCTTCATTGGCCGATGTGCGAACCAATGCATTGAATGCTATTTATAGTGCTTACAATACGATGGATGATGTTGTGCGCGTAAAAACAGACGTGTATTTTAATGATCCTCGTTTTGATGATGCCAAGCTTCTCCCTTCAATTCCTGATGCTCAACTTGAATATGCAGTTGAAGCAGAGCGCAAGTCAATAGAAAAGATGCTTGCAGGTCGCGCAGAACGCAATAAGTCACTTACGGTAGATAGCGATCTTGTGTCTGAGCTTAATGTTATTCAAAATGAGGTAAGCACAGTAAAAACGTATATTGACGACCTTTCTTCGGCGGTTGCAAAAGCGGTTCCAGATGCAACGTATAATCAAACTTCCCTCGATAGTGCAAGGGCGGTACTGAGTGTGGCTCGTGCAGCTATCGCAAGCGGAGTGAGTTCTGTTTCTTCTACACGCACATCTCTTAATTCTGCCATCGCTGCGGAAAAAGTTGCCGGTAAGACAAGTGGAGATGCTTCAGGAACGATTGCTTCGGCGGATGCAAATGTAAAGACGGCACTCGGTGCATACGATGCGGCGCTTGCTCGTCTTGAAAATACAATCATCCGTAGCCCGATTTCAGGTACGCTTAATTCCCTTTCCATTCGTACGGGAGATTTCATTACCCAATTTGCACAAGTTGCGGTTGTGTCTAATAACGGTGCCCTTGAGGTGGTAACGTATGTTACAGAAGAAGATGCAAAACGTATTCAAGTTGGTAATAACGTACTTATCGACAATACAGTGCATGGTGTGGTTACTCGTCTTGCTTCTGCTATTGATCCAACTACTAAGAAAATAGAAGTTCGTGTCGGTATCACGGATAAGAATGTTTCTATGGTAAATGGTCAGTCAGTGCGTATTGTCATAACCAAAGAAAAGCAAACAATAACTCCAACGTCAGGCCCTATTACTATTCCGATTGCTGCGCTTAAGCTTACCCCTAATGGCGCTTATGTTTTCACAATAAGTGCAACGAGCTCACTTATTGCGCTTCCTGTTAAGGAAGGAGCAATTCTGGGAGATCAGATCCAGATTCTATCTGGCTTGCTCGGTACAGAATCGATTGTAACTGATGCTCGTGGTCTTAAGGAAGGTATGCAGGTGTCTAGTACTGTTGCTAAGTAAATATGCATTCTCTCTGGACCTTTTTCCTTAAAAAGCGAGCTTTCACCTATCTTTTGATGTTGGTGACAACACTCGCAGGCTTGTATTCTCTGGTGGTTATCCCTAAAGAGTCTTCGCCTGAGGTTATTATCCCGGTAGGTATTGTGTCTACCGTGCTTCGTGGGGCTTCTGCTGAAGATACGGAAAAGCTTGTTACCAACAAACTCGAAAGTGAAATTGCAAATGTTGAGAATATCGACAAGGTAACTTCCTCTTCGAACGAAGGAGTATCAATCATTACCGCGCAATTTAATGCTTCTGCAAATATCGATAAATCCATTCAGGACTTGAAGGATGCGGTAGATCGGGTGAAGAATGATTTGCCAACTGATGCAACAGAACCGGTGGTTTCTAAGATCAATTTTTCGGAGCAGCCGATGCTCATTCTTTCTATTTCTCAAGACCTCTCCCCTGCCGGTCTCACCGCACTTGGTGACGATCTCAAAAATGAACTTAAAAAAGTGGAAGGAGTATCTAAGGTGGAAGTATCTGGTACGCGCAAGCGCGAAATTGACGTCATTGTACGTAAGGACGAGCTCGCTAAATATAATCTTTCTCTGAATCAAGTCATTGCTGCAATTCAGGGAGCAAATGCTTCCTCCCCTATCGGAAGCATTACGGTTGCCGATGTGACGTATCCAATTAAATTTGATGGCTCTTTGGAGAGTGCGGTTGAGGTTCCCGACATTACACTTCAATCTCCATCCGGTGTGCCTGTGTATTTACGTGACATTGCTTTTATTTCGGATGGCTTGGCGCCACCTTCTACTTATTCTCGCGTATCTGTTGGCGGCAAACCAAGTGAAAACGCTATCACGCTTACGATTTTTAAAAAGTCTGGTGGAGACGTAACGAAAGTTGCTAAAGCGGTGAAGGATAAAGTGGAAGAGCTTCGAAAGACGGAACTCTCGGGTGCCGATGTGGTGATTACCTTTGATTCAGGTGCGCTTGTGAAGAAGGATTTGACTGAACTTACCAGGACCGGACTTGAGACGGTAGCACTTGTGATGCTCATGCTCTTTCTTACTATCGGCTGGCGTGAGTCTTTGGTGGCAGGGCTTTCTATTCCGCTTTCCTTTGTGATTGCGTTTACGGGCCTGTATCTTTCAGGTAATACGATTAACTTCATGTCGCTCTTTTCGCTTATCCTCGCTATCGGCATTCTGGTTGATTCCGGTATTGTGGTTGCGGAAGCTATTCACACCAGAATGAAACTATATGGGAGCGCCAAGAAAGCGGCAATTGCTTCAATACAGGAATACGCCTGGCCGCTTATTGCTGGAACAATGACTACGGTTGCGGTATTCTTTCCCCTCTTTTTCTTGTCTGGTATCGTAGGAAAATTCGTATCTTCTATTCCGTTTACTATCATTTTCGTACTCTTGGCTTCGATTGTGGTTGCGCTTGGATTCGTTCCATTACTTGCCGTCTTGCTTACCAAGGAGCATAAGAGCACGTTTGAGGACATGCAAGAAGCTTGGTCTCATAAGGCACAAACCTGGTATAAAGGATTTCTTGCCTCGATGCTTTCCAGTCGAAAGAAGCAAAATAGATTTTTTGCCTCGCTTGCCATTGGGCTTATTGTTGCCATTTCCCTTCCAATCACTGGTCTTCTTCGTGTTTCTTTTTTCCCGCAAGATGATCAGGATTTCGTAATTGTTTCCATTGAAAAGCAGCAAGGTACACCACTTGAACAAACGGATCTGTCTGTACGAGAAGTAGAAGAAATTCTCTATAATTCTCCATACATTGAATCTTTCGTAACTACCGTGGGAGCAACGTCTGCGCTCTCGGGTAATGGTGCAAGTGCTGGTGGAAAGTTGGCCAATATTACGGTTATGCTTCCAAAAGATCGTAAACTTACTTCAACTCAGATCGTAGAGAAGCTTCGCGAAGAGCTTACTCCTGTAACCTCCGCTGAAGTAAAAGTTTCTCAAGGAAATAACGGCCCACCATCAAGTGATCCGGTAGTGATCAAGTTCTTGGGAGATTCGCTGGAAGAGATTGGAGCAGCTGCAAGCAAAGCAGAAGATATCCTTAAAACAATTCCTGGGACCCAAGATGTTACTACGTCTCTTAAGGATAACGGAACTCAGTTCGAAATTACCATTGATCGAGCAAAGGCTGCGCAGGTCGGGCTTTCTGCCTCATCAGTTGCTCAGCTTCTTCGTGCGTCTGTATCGGGTGTGACAGCAACAACCATCAAAAAGTCTGGTACCGATATCGATATCATTGTAAAAACTGATCTTAATCCCAACTTTATTCTTCCGGAAGACACGATTAAAGCGAATCTCGATAGTATCAAGAACATCCCTGTAGTTACTCCGCAAGGTACAGTGTTGCTTGGTTCCATTCTTTCTACATCGGTGTCCGAATCACGTGCATCAATTGCTCATGAAAATGAGAAGCGTATTGCAACCGTAACAAGTAAAGTTACCGCTTCGGGTAATGCGGTAGAAATAGTAAATGAATTCAAAAAGCGAGAAAAGGAACTTGCCTTGCCAAAATCGGTTACGGTGCAATATGGAGGAGACAATGAAGAGATTAATAAAACATTTGCAGAAATGGGCTTGGCACTTCTAGCTGGTATGGCTGGTATGCTTGCTATCTTGGTGCTTGAGTTTAATTCTTTCCGTTATTCGTTCTATCTTCTTCTTGCAATTCCACTTTCTCTCATTGGTGTGTTTGGTGGACTCACACTTACCGGTCAGGCGTTATCGTTTTCGTCTATGCTTGGGCTCATTGCGCTGGCTGGTGTCATTATTAATCACGCCATCATTCTTTTGGATTCGATTCTGCATCGTCTAGAACGTGAAAGAGAAGAGTTGGAAGCAGGGCATTCCTCACGCAGTCTTAAAGATATTATCGTAGATGCCGCATCTATTCGTTTGCGTCCTATTTTCCTTACCACTGTTACTACTGTCATCGGCATGATCCCCCTCGCTGGGGTGTCGGCACTTTGGGGTCCGCTTGCGTTTGCGATTATGTTTGGACTTGCGTTTGCGATGATTCTTACACTTGTCCTTATTCCTGTATTTTTCTATCGTTATCCAGGCAAGGAATATCAAAATCTCAAGCCGCAAGAACCACATACTCCGAAGCAGTCCTGGTATGTATGGAAGAGAATCAAAAATGTGTTCCGGTGGATAGTTCGAAAGCCACTTCTTCCGTTGTATTAAGAAAAGGAAAATGCGGGATTGCTCCCGCTTTTTTCGTGTCACTCGCCGTACGCGATAGTACTTCTCCCTGTACGAGGGTTGAAGCTTATGTACGTAGCTGCACCGCCGAATTGGTTGTGGTTGCCGAAGTCCACTTCCTGTGGCTTCTCTAGTTCGCGCTCCACTTTTTCCACCAGCTCATCCGGCAGATAGTGCAGTGCTTTCGGAAAGTGCGAGACGCGTTTGGTAAGGTCTTCGATCGAGAGATCTTTCGGATATTCAAATCCGGGACACTCGACGAGATGGAAGCGATAGCCTTCCTGGTGCGTTGTGAGCTCCTCGACGTCGAACGGGTGGAGCCCTTCAGCGTACTCATCGTCCGGAACGAAGCGGAAATCTTGCTGGACATGTTTTTCCAGGTCCGGGAGATGAGCAAGCTCGATCTGTCCGCAATGGGCGCATTTGAATCCGTACATAGAGACCTTTCTAAGTGAACGATTGAAGTCATACTACAGGACTTCGCCCCTCTTTTCAAATAAGAGTTTTATATGTGTGTACCTGCAACTTGCCCTGTAGTCCAACAGAGCTGCAGACTGTATCCTCCAGAAGGACGATCAATGTTGAGCATATCTCCTACGATGTACATTCCAGGGACTATGTTGGATTCAAAGGTGCGAGTGTCGATTTCTGTCAGTGGAATTCCTCCTGAAGAAACGATAGCCTTTTCTTTTCCAAGTAAGCCTTTTACGTGAAGCGGAATAGTTTTCATGGTTGCAACAAGCTGGAGGCGCTCTTCGCTTCGTACGCTGTGGCAAAAGGTATTTCCATCAATTCCCGCAAGCATAAGAAGGTGTGTAACAAGTGATGCGGGTACCATGGCAGCAAGCACGTTCTTTATCTTCTTATTACTCTCTGCAACCAGAAGCGTTTGCAATTCGTTTTTAAGTTTGCCATTATCTTTGCTTGGAAAAAGATCCACCACAATCTCTACATCCCCGTATTTCAGAAGTTCTCCTACATCCTTACTCATATTGAGCACGGTTGGTCCGCTTATACCTACATGGGTAAAGAGAAGTTTTCCTTTGTAGCTTTCCTGCTTCATTGCATGTTGATAGGTAGTCATTTTTACTCCCTCAAGGGTAAGTCCACTTAGTTTTTTGCTCCATGTATCAAGAAGCGCAATCGGAACAAGCGCAAAATCATTTTCAATAATGGTATGTCCCAGACTTTTGAGCCACTTGAAACCGTCCCCAGTAGAACCTGTTTCAGGACGGGATATACCTCCGGTTGCCACTACCACTTTCTGGGCTCGGATAATGTTTGCACTCTGGGTGGTTAGTGAAAAAGTCCCATCTTTTTCTTGTTTGATTTTGCTTATGGTACTTGATTTGTGTGTTTGGACGCTGGTTTCTTTCATATAGGCATAGAGCGTATCGTATACCGATTGTGCGGAATTCGAGACAGGAAAAATACGACCCTCATTTTCTTCTTTGGTTGGCATGCCACGATCATGAAAAAATGCGAGTGTATCTTTCACGCTCCACTGTGAAAAAGCCGAAAAGAGGAATTGGTCATTTCCTTTATATTTTGCAAGCATGGTTCGATTATCTTGCTTGTTGTTTGTGACATTGCAACGCCCGCCCCCGGTGATAAGAAGTTTCTTTCCTAAGTGCTCATTTTTTTCCAGGAGAAGTACCTCTTTGCCGCGCGATGCGGCTTTGCCTGCAGCCATCATTCCTGCCGGACCTCCGCCTATGACGACGACATCCCACAGTTTACTTTCGCTTTTTGGAATCATGAGATTAGTTTTGCTTACTCCACTCGTAGAGCGCAACAGCGGCAGCATTTGATGCGTTTAATGATTCTGCGTTGTTGGTAATTTCTATAGAAAGTTTGAAATCGCAGACTTCTAGGGTTTTAGGTTTAATCCCCTCACCTTCGTTACCCACTACAAATGCAACGGGAGTATCAAAGGTGGTGGTGTGCAGTTTTGTTTCCCCGTCACCTGTAAGTGCGTAGGTCCAATAACCCTTATCTTTAAGGGTGCGGAGCGTGGTATTGACGTTGGTGATGTGAGCAATAGGAAGTGAAAAAACTGCACCAGCGGAAGTTTTAATCACCGTCGAAGTAATCTGCACCTGATCATGTTCTGGCATAAGGATTGCGGATGCGCCAAATGCTGCCGCTGAGCGAATAATTGCACCCACATTGTGAGGGTCTTGGAGTTCATCAAGCACGACAAGGAGTGGTCGCTCACCATCTTTCTCAGCAATACTAAGTGCTTCATCAAGGTCGATATAGAGCTTACGATCATCCAAGAGTGCACATACCCCTTGGTGGGTTGCATCTCGTCCTACAAAGCTTTCAATTTCTTCTGGGGTGACTCGTTCATGTTTGATGCCATGCTTCTGAAGGAGGCTAATCAGGGTCGAATCAGTCTCAGCACCGCTTGTAAGGAAAACACGCTCCAAGAGGCCTTTTTTGCCTTTTGAGAGGGCTTCCCGTAATGGGTTTCGACCATATAAGTAAAGCTTGTTCATACGCCAAGTATAGCACAAGAAAACACTTTTAGCTATTTGTAAAGAAATTACCTAGACTGTGTATGAAATGTGGATTGTAACATTTCTTCTGCTTACTCGGCACCCATTGTGCTATGGAAAGAGTATCGAATATCATCAAGAACAAATATGCATTCTATCTGGCTCACCGTATGAAGAAATACACTCCTTCTAAGCGAGCTTTTACGGAACAGGACTTTCAAATGTAGGTGCAGCCTAGCATTGACGATGCCCGATGTACCAGTTGGCACATCGGGCATCATTTATTTTTGGCCAGGCAGCAAATCAGAAGAATCTCCTGACCACTGCACTTGCAACTGCTTCGATGCGGAGCTTGTCCGGATCGGGATAGATCTTTTTAAACTTTTTGTTTGCAGGAATAAGCACTGGCTTGCCTCGTTCGATATTGAAATATTTGAGCGTAAATTCATCTTCAACTTGAGCTACAACAATATCTCCCTTGAGCGGTTCGCGCCCGCGCTCCACGACCACCAGATCACCATCATAGATTCCTGCGTCTTTCATTGATTCCCCTTGCACTTCAAGAAGGAAGGTTCTTCCCTTTCTTCGCATAAGCATCCTATCCAATGAGACTTTTTCAATTTCTGCGGTTGCATCTTCTGTAGTTGGAAATCCTGCTTGAATATTTCCAAGTTTCATGAATCCTCCTACCATCCCCATAACAAGCCTCCGTCCTTCTTTAATGAGTACTCCTTCATCAATCAAACGCTTCACTTTATAAGCAACAGTATTTTTGGATTTCACTCCAAAGAGTTTCTTCATCTCCTCGAAAGTCGGAACTCGTTCATGTTCGTCGTAGAAAGCGATAAGTTTGTCTGTTTCTGTCATACGTTTGGTATATACTCAGTGTAGTAGAACAATTGTTCTAGCGCAAGGTGTGCGTTGTGAATAACTTCTGCAGGATGCGTAAGACGCTGTGTAAAGAAAGCAAAAGCCGCACGTGTGCGGCTTTGGTCAGGTATCTGTTTGGCGTTTATGCGCTCGGCGACCGATGACGTCGGCTAGTACTTCCAGCTCGCGCTTCGTCTGAGGTGTTAAATCTTGCGTTGTGCTTTCCCTCCACAGCCATAAGCTTAGTGCGAGCTGTTTTTCAAGGGAAAGAAGGCAGTATTCTCTTTCAAACTGTCTCTTATCGTTTCTCCAAAGATGAAAGAGGCGGCAAAAAGTCCGCGAGTCCTGGTAGTCTTTCCACCACTTGTAAAGTGGAATGAGAAAGTTGTTCCACAGGGCTATTCCTCGATAGTGCAGATTGAGCATCCTAGTGCCTCCATGAAATTGGTTCACATACTAAGACGAATTTAAGTATAAACTATTACTGTACATAAAAACACGCCCGCGGGGGCATGTTTTTGCAAGTGTTGAGAGGAAGAAGAATAAAATTAGTGCCCTATTTATTGCCCTGTGCTACCAGAGGCATTACCTGAAGTTGCTCCCGGAAGATTGACATCTACCGATGCGCTCGCACCTGGTGTGTTGGAATTTCCGGCGGTGTTAGCTGTACCACTCCCTCGAAGCGCCGGAAGACCGTAGATGAATAAAAGTGCAATGAGGATAATTGCTACGATGATGCCCAGTATCGTGCCTGCTCCGCTTGATTCATTGCTTGGGTTATTGATTACCGTTGCCATAGTTGTGTTGTGAATTAAATGGGTACGCCCGTTATGACGTACCAAAGCGTGAAGTATTACAAAGAAAAAGCACCCTCGCAGGGGCGCTTTCATGCAGCTTTGCGTTCAGCTTCTTTACGAACGCGATCTTTTTCTGCCCATTGTGCACGCATTTCCT
Organism: Candidatus Nomurabacteria bacterium; assembly: GCA_029288775.1. Lineage (GTDB taxonomy): Bacteria > Patescibacteriota > Minisyncoccia > Phycocordibacterales > UBA5272 > UBA11704. Next base: position 131,233 of record JARIGQ010000004.1, read on the forward strand.
CTTCGAATTCTCGCTCGCGGTCCGGACATTCTGGGTAGTGGTGCTTTTCTACCCAAAATGAAGCGTAACGTTTAAGTTGAGGTATCCACACAGGGGGTCGAGCAACATATACGTACGCTTCGTACCACAAGGTGATGGGTTCGGTGCACCACCAGCACTCATGCGTTTGGAAGGGCATGAATACGTCGTACTTGCGAAGAAGACGGGTGTACCTCCTGTAGTCACTGTCGTTATCAGGACAGAAGCGGCGGTATTCTTTGCCGTCCTCGTCGAGATGAAGTAGTTGGGCTACTTCTTGGAGCTTGTCCATAAGAGTGGCCCTTTATGTGAACTTAACCATCCACATCTTAGCACACACCTTACTTTACGATAATCGTTGCCGAAAAGTTCTTGAGGTATTGCGCGCACATTTCTTTTCCGGTGCAATTTGGTTTTCCTTCGGCAAAGATTGTAGTCTGTCCCGTTTTGCTTGCCACATATATTCCTTGCACTCCAAGAATGGCAGGCATGTTTGGAACAAGTGAAAGTATTCCTTCAGGTTTAGTTGAAACAGACCATACATCTCCTCCCAGGGCTAGTACGACACGGGTATTTTTCTGTACTGTAATAGTTTTGCCTTGATCTGCTTCGGTAATGGAAATCGTATCATTTTGACTAACACTTACAGGGACTTTCTGGCTGGTATTTGTTTGTGATGTAGCTTGCATGCTGGGCGAAGAAGGACTCGCCAAACTTTGGGTAGAAGTTGCTGACATGTCGGTGCTTGTGTGAGGAGGAATCTTTCTTTCCTCAGACACTACAATTCCACCGACAATTAAAAGTGCAATGAGTATTGGTAGTATGAGTTTCGTTTTCATAGCTCTGAGTATACTCTTTATTCAATCCCCCTCAACTCGCTTCGAAGGTCTAGATAATTGGGAATAGTTTTTGCAACTAATTTCCAAAAATTCTCGGAATGATTGAATTCTTTAAGGTGGCATAACTCATGCACAATGAGATAATCCGCCAGACTCTCTGGAAGGTAAATGATCTTATAGCTGAAATTAAGATTGTGATTCGCGGAACAGCTTCCCCATCGTGTTTTCAAATTTTTTATATAAATCCGGTTCCATGTGAGATTGTATTTGCGGTTAAAGTGTTCTAGACGACGGAGTACAAACGCATGCGCGATTCCTTTCTTTTCATCAAAATCTTTTTTGCTCCCGCGAGGAATACGCAATTCTTCCCGACGCTCGATGCGTTTGCGCATAAGGTCTAATTTGTTTTCTATCCATTTCTGCTTTTCATCTACAAATTGAGTAGCTTGCGTTAAGGTTGCTCTATAAGGAATAGTGACGAGTACGGTAGCATCCGTCCGGACGGTGATTCTTACTTTTTTGGCTCTTTTGCTTTTCCGTACGGTGTAGTCGTGCATGGTAGGTCTTTTAGCGTAGCATCTTTGTACAAGAGCTGACGACAGATATCCCCCAAACTTTACCAAAAGGGTGAAAATGCTTGAAATATAAGCACAATTATCCTGGTCAAAGGTTGATAATGGTGGGGGAAATGAAAAGCGCGGCAAAGCTTTGCTT
>JARIGQ010000006.1 GCA_029288775.1 Candidatus Nomurabacteria bacterium
GATTAAGCGTGTCACTATTGGATTACTTGGGGTACTTTCCTTGTTTGTGATTATTTATACCTTCAACAAAGATTTACTAAGTGGGGATGTGAGTTTGGAGAAGTTGAAGGCGGGAGGAGTAAGGGGGACGGGGGTGGGGACGCTTGGGAGTGGCAACTCAAGCGCTACTTGTGCCGACCCTCAATCCGTAAGCAACTCCCTTAAAACACCTAACGGCATATGTGGTAACACTCAATGTAAAGCATTGACTGGGTGTGCTTACCAAAAATACCTTCCTAGTATAGAAAGGGAAGCCAAGGCTGCAGGAGTTGCTCCTTCTCTTGTCATTGCAGTGATGTGTAGGGAATCTCATGCTAATCCTAATCCACCACCGAACGTAAATAGTGATGGTACGGTGGATTGCGGTCTCATGCAAATCAATCAAAAAGGAAGCTGCTCTGCACAGATTCTTGACCCTGACACAAATATAAAAATGGGTGTAGATAAGCTAAAAAAAGCCCTTACTTCTGCAAATCAAGTGTATCAAAATATACCTTCCACATTAGGAGCGCTTGCTTCCTATAATTGTTGTTCCAACGGAACAATTCCAAACGCACCAAGCGGGGACTGTACACCAGACTCCGGTTTTCCATATACCATTCCAAAATGGGCATGCCCCATCAATCCCGGTCAAAGTGCGTCAAATATGTGTACGGTAAAAAACTATGCGTGTGAAATACAAGCGTGTGCTAATGATTTAGACAGTCTGTAAATGGGCAAGTTTACGCTTTATATACACATCCTGAAGAAAACTTACAACATTGCTTGTTAACCAATACAAACCAAGCGCAGAAGGCAATATTGATCCAGAAAAAGCAATAATAATTGGAAGTACATACAAAAGCTGCAATCTCATGGATTTTGCAAACTGATCCTGCATAGTTTCTTCCTCTGGTTTTTTTCCACTTACCATAGACGCAGTCTGTCGACGAGCAAGCATATAGGAGGATAATCCTGCCAATAACGCGATGAAAATATTTTTCTGGGTTACATCAAAAAGACCAAAAGCACGTGTATGTAATTCTGCTGGAAAATGCACAAAAGAATAGATAGATGCAGGGTCAGCGTGAAGACCTCGTGAAAATACGAAATAGAGCGCAAAAAAGACAGGGATTTGAATAAGAGCCGTAAACAAACTTCCGAAGGGGTTAACCTTTTCCCGTTTATAAAGCTCCATCATGTGTCGAGTAGCTTCCTGAGGATTATCTTTATGTTTCTTTTTAAGCTCATTCATTTCTCCTTCAATACGCTTCATAATGTACTGGCTTCGCAATGTAGAAAGATTAAGCGGCAAAAGAAGAAGCTTTACAAAAAGGGTAACTAATACAATAGTCGTGCCAATGTCATGCAAAGGCACGTAGGTAAGTGTAAGAACAATGAGATTATAAATCGGTTCGTAAAAGATGGTGTGGAACATAGGGTATAGATTACAGTGTAGCAAATGCCTTTTTAACCTCTTCTTGCAAATTTGGATAAGGTGCAGTTAGGAGTGTTTTAGTAGGATAAATGCAAATAGAAGCAGGTGTAGTGGGGACCATATCTCGTACAAGCGAGTAGACCTTACGTTTTGCACGATTACGGTCTACTGCACGCTTAATACGTTTTTTACTTATAATGCAGGCATATTTTGTTACGAGTGCAGGGGAGACACTTATATCGAAAAACGCGCCGCGGTACGCTAGGCGCGTTTTCATTCCCTTAAACTCCTTAGTGGTAAGACGGGATGCTTTAGGAAGCATGATTACTTAGACAGAAAGCTTCTTTCGTCCTGATGCACGGCGGCGGGCAAGAACCTTACGTCCTCCCTTTGAAGCCTGGCGTACGAGGAATCCGTGTGTTGTTGCTCGCTTCTTCTTCTTTGGGTTATATGTTTGAGACATGGCGCCATTCTACACGAAGTAGGGGTATAAATCAATAAACGTAAGGAAACGAGCTTCCGTCAAGTTGAAGCAAACTGTGAGGCGTGTATACTACCAAACTATGGACTATTCTCAACTCTGGAACAGTGCGTTATCACAGATAGAGATTGAACTTTCTCGGGTCAACTTTAATACCTGGTTCAAAAATACTCGAATTATAGACTATAAGGACGGCGAGGTGACTATTGGTGTTCCGAATGAATTCGTAAAAGATTGGCTTAATCAAAAATATCATAAATTCATACTGCGTATTTTGCGTACCATTCATGAAAGCGTGAGATCGGTTGTATTTACAGTAGTAAAACCAGAAAATCTTCAAAAGAAGGCTCAACATATTGCTATCACCGGGCAAACCCTTCCTCTTCAGGATTTATATATCAATAAAGATGACGGTTTAAACCCGCGCTATACCTTCGATAATTTTATTGTTGGTCCTTTTAATGAAGTGTCCTATGCTTGTGCCCAGGCGGTAATTAATAATCTAGGTATTGTCTATAACCCGCTCTTTATTTATGGAAATACCGGCCTTGGTAAGACCCATCTTATGCAAGCGATTGGTAATGCGGTTAAGAAAAAGCATCCTGAAAGGAAAGTGTTTTATACATCCTTGGAAAAGTTCTACATGGATTATGTAAATGCTACAAACCTTAATAAAATTAACAGTTTCAAGGAGAAATATCGTAAATATGATGTCTTTATTATGGACGATATTCAATTCATTAACGGTAAAGAACGTACCCAAGATGAGTTGTTCCATCTTTTTAATTCTCTCTACGAGATGAATAAGCAGATTATTTTCTCCTCAGATAAGCATCCAAACCTTATTGTTGGGTTGGAAGATCGTCTCCGGTCACGTTTCAATCAAGGAATGATTGTGGATGTAAATATTCCTGCGTTTGAATCCAGACTAGCAATTCTTCAAGTGAAGACAAAGGAGTATGGAGATAAAATTCCACGAGAGGTGCTTGAATACATAGCTGAAACCATTCAAGGTAATATTCGAGAATTGGAAGGGGTGATGACCTCTATTATCGGCCATATTCAAATTAAACAACAAGCTATTACACTTCTTGATGTAAAGAATCTCCTTAAAAATAATATTCGTGCTAAAAAGAGTATTTCTATTCCGGAAATAGTGAAGATGATTGCAGATTATTATCATATACCCGATGTATATATCTACAACAAAACACGACGAAAAGATGTAGTGAAACCTCGACAGATTGTTATGTATATCCTACGAGAAGATTTTGACATTTCTTATCCGATGATAGGTGATAGGTTAGGAGGGAGGGATCATACTACTGTTATTCACTCGTATGAAAAAATTAAAAGTACTTTAAAAGAAAATCCACAACTTGGTCGTGAAATCGAAGATATTCGCGCAATGTTAGTCTAGGTAGTTTATTTCTGTGGATAGAATTGTGGAAAAGGGGAGAATAGCACCAGTATAACTATGACGGATGTGGGAGTAGAATCTTACAATTCTATTCTTACCCACAAAAAATTGTCCTTTTACCCTCCAAGGACAATTGTTCTAAGAAGGTAAAAAACTATTTAAATATAAGCTTTTTTTAACATTCCCCCATAGTCCACATAGCTATACTTAGTATCATTATTTATATATACTACTAGTATGAAATTCGAATGCAGAGGAGAGGTATTTATTAAAGCAGTACAGCAAGTAGCTCGCGCTCGAAGTAAACAACAGTCTCAAAATTATCTTCAAGATATTCATATAGAACTTGATACTCATCTCCTTACACTACAAGCTACCAACCTGGAACTTTTTTGTGAAAAAAGTATTCCCGTAAAAGGTATCACTAATGGATCTTGTCTCCTTCAAGGAGAAACATTTCTTCGTATTTTATCTACCTATCAATCACTAGATACTGTACTTACTTGTGAATTAGTTGATGAAGTATTTACTATCACTACTGATAAAGGAGTGGTTGAAATTAAAACAACTCCCTATGAAGATTTCCCAACTCTTCCTCCTCAAGGAACTACTATTGGTACTCTTTCAAAAGATAACCTTAATACCCTTCTTAAAGAAGTGGTATTCTGTGCAGCTACAACAGATATTAAGCCGGAAATCGCTTCTATTTACATGTATACCAAAGATGATCTTATCTATACTGTTGCTACCGATTCTTATCGTTTGGTGGAAAAAAGTATTCCTAATGAAAGTAATTTAGAATGCTCTCTTCTTATTCCTCAAAAACATATTGGAGATATATTACAAATTGTAGGGGAGGAAGGTGAAGAATTAACATTATCCCAAAATGAAGGTATTCTTTCTATTACCACTTCAAACCTTACTCTTTCTATTCATACAATTACCGGACAATTCCCTGATTATCGTCAATTGTTTCCAAAAACTTTCACTACTACAATAACCTTAGCAAAAGAAGAGTTACAGAAAGCACTTACTTTAACCACATACTTTAATGAACAATATTCACAAGTTGAATGTGTATTTACGGAACATAAAGTTATTTTCCATAGTCGTAACGAACAGGTGGGTCAGGTTACTCATACTATTAATGCAACTAAAGAAGGGGATGATATTGAGGCAAAATATAACAACCGATACTTTTTAGATGTGTTACCTCACATAGAAGGAGGAAGTGTTACATGTAAATTTACCACCCCTAATCGCGCTATGTTTATTCAAGGTACTAAAGATATTAGTTTTACCTACCTTCTAATGCCACTTAATAGATAAGTATGGACGAAGGACTTTTTAGAAAGCATTTACAAGTACTTCACACACGGTTACATAATAAAGAACAACTACTTTCTTTAATAAAAGAAAGTACTGGAGTTACTCTTTTGGAAGAAGAAGTAGGGTTAGAGAAGAAACAGATTACCCTTTTTACTTCCTCAACAAAGAAAAATACCCTTCTCCGGAAAGGGTTGAAGGATATTTTAGCTTCAGAAGGCTATTCTCTTACTTAGAGTGGTGTATCTGGAATAATAACACCATTAATAGGATCTACACTCGGATTATTAATCACCTGAGGAGGTTGAGTGGGATCCGTGGTTGTTCCTGTTTGAGGTTGAATAGAAGGGGTTCCGCAAGAAATCCCATGTTTTGCTATCCAGTTTTGAATAGCAGTTTCCCAGTTATTGTATTGAGGATCACTGCGAGGGTTAGTAGGATAGGCACCATCTGGATCATCTTTATTTACAAATGCAAGAATAGTATGGATACCATCCGTACAATAATCCCCCCGGAGAATCGGCTTGCTTGATGTGTTCGGAAGAGGATCTGGGAAATACTCAACCGTAGAAGTTCCGATAACTACTTGCATAGCTTTATGCCAAATAGGGGCAAGAACAAGACCGGCAACCTTTTTATCAATAGGAGTATTATTGTTATTTCCTCCCCACATACCCAGAACTACCGATGGAGTGTAACCAACTACCCATACGTCCCTATAATCGTTTGTAGTACCCGTTTTGGCTGCTACAGGGCGGTCTCCAAAGTTAAACGGAGAAGAAGAAATAGGTCCATACGCAGGAATCTTAGCAACGTTGTCAGATAGTACACTTGAGATAAGAGAAGTCACTGAATCGGGAAGTACCTGATTTTCTTTTTGGGTAAATTTTTCTAGTACTGTTCCATCTCCATCGCGTACTTCTAGAATCCCTGTGGGAGGATGATAAATGCCATTATCCGCAAATACACCATAAGCATTCGTGAGTTCAAGAAGGGTTACTTCACCACCACCAAGTACAAGCGAAAGCCCGTATCGTTGAGGGTCTTGGATGGTGGAAAGTCCCATATCTTGAGCCAATTTTACAGCCGTATTAATACCGGTGAGGTAGAGAAGTTTTACAGCAGGAACGTTTAAGGATTGAGCAAGAGCATTTCGTAAAGAGATTGGTCCACGGAAATTACCATCATAATTTTCCGGCATGTAACACGCGGAAGCATTCACACCCGATTTTGGATTACCATATGGATCACATAAGGCGCTGAATTCAGTAGGAACATCATACAACACCGTTTCTGGGGTATATCCTTTTTCAAATGCCGCTGCATACACTATTGGTTTAAATGAAGATCCTGGCTGGCGATCAGCAAGTGCAATGTTGTACTGTCCTGGGATTTCAGTGTCAAAGAAATCGCGTGATCCAACCATCGCTAGGATTTGTCCTGTTTTTGGGTCAATGGCAACGGCGGCAGCATTTGAAGCTTTATATTTCTTTTCATTAGAAAGGGCTCCTTCTTTTACTATATCTTCCAGTTGTTTTTGAAGATTATAATCAATAGTTGTAATAACTTTTAATCCTCCATTTTCAACTACATCACTTCCATATTGTTCTTCGAGGTATTCTCTGATGTACATGACGAAATGAAGCGCTTTTCCGCTATTAGAAGTATCTTCAAGGAAAGTTATCTTTTCATTTTGAGCTTCATTTTTCTGGGCTTCGGTTATATATCCGAGCTCATACATGCGTTCGAGTACAAGATTTTTTCTTTTTTCTAGCTCATCACGATGTTTTCCGTAAGGAGAATAATAGGTAGGGGATTGAGGAAGGGCAGCCAAGTATGCAGCTTGAGATAAAGTGAGTTCTTTTGCGTGAACTCCAAAATACGTAAGAGAGGCTTCTTCTACACCATAAATAGTTCCACCATAAGGACTTTCATTAAGATAGATTTGGAGAATGGTATCTTTTGGTACTTCTCGATCAAGTTTAATAGCAAGCACGATTTCCATTAATTTTCTCTTAATGGTCTTCTCTCGGGTAAGGAGGGCATTCTTTACTACCTGTTGATCAATAGTTGAACCACCTTGGGTGTATCCTCCGCTTACAATATTGGCAAGAACTGCGCGAATAAAAGAGGTGGGACGAAAACCATGATGTTCATAGAAATGGGCATCTTCAATAGAGATCGTTGCTTGCTGTACATAGGGACTCATTTCCGAAATAGGGACTTCGGTTCTTCGTACATTGTCATGAATATTATAGAGAACAATCGATCCGGTTCGGTCATAAATTTTGGTCGAATTAGCAATGGTGCGGTTTTCGAAGTTATTAAAATCAGGAAGCTGCAAGCTCGCTATCCAGCCTACAGTTAAAGCAAAGATAGTAATAAGCAGGGCTGCACCTATAAAAAGTACTTCCCGAATAAGCTTTTTTTGCGCACGCTTCTTGCGCGAATGAACTTCTGTGGTCATTTCTTCATAGTATCACACCTCTATGGTAGTATGATGGAATGGATAAAATCATCGTGGATGAAGCAAAAATTGATGAACTTCTTACGCGCGGCGTAGAAGATATTATCGTTAAGGACGAATTAAAAGCGGCACTTCTGTCAGGCAAGCAACTTCGTGTAAAACTTGGGGTGGATCCTACCGGGCCTAAGATGCACTTAGGACGAGCGATTCCCCTTAGAAAATTACGAGAGTTTCAGAAATTGGGACATCAAATTGTATTTATTGTGGGTGATTTTACTGCCCAAGTAGGGGATGCGTCTGATAAAAGTGAGAAGCGTCCCATGCTCACCCGCGCTCAGATTGACGAGAACATTAAAGACTACAAGAGCCAGGTTTCCAAAATCATTGATATGTCCAAAGCTGAGTTTGTGTACAACAGTGACTGGCTTTCAAAGCTTTCCTTTGAAGAAGTGACCAAACTGGCGGAAGTTTTTACGGTTCAGCAGATGCTCGCGCGCAGAAATTTCAAGGATCGATATGATAAGGGTATAGAAATCTCTCTTCGTGAATTTCTTTACCCGCTTATGCAAGGGTACGATTCTGTTGCTGTAAGAGCTGATGTGGAGCTTGGAGGGTTTGATCAGCTTTTCAATGTAAAAGCGGGGCGTGTGGTTCAGGAATATTACGGGCAACCAAAGCAGCACATCATGGTAGGTACCATGCTTGAAGGGACAGATGGCCGCAAAATGTCGACAAGTTGGGGAAATGTTATCACTATTGTTGATGAGCCATTTGATATGTTTGGCAAGCTTATGAGCGTGCGAGATGACCTCATCATTAAATATTTTACGTTATGCACCGATGTCTCCATGGAGGAAATCAAGGACTTGGAAAAACAACTCACGGAAGGTGTAAATCCTAAAGATATCAAAATGAGGCTTGCAACGGAAATTGTAACCATGTATCACACCGAGAAAGATGCCAGTCTTGCAAAGAGTGTGTGGGTAGAAACCTTCTCTAAAGGAGGTATACCGGAAGATATTCCAGAACTACACACAACTTCTGATAAGGATATTGCAGAGGTCTTAGTGGAAGCAGGTATTGTTTCTTCCAAGACAGATTGGCGTCGTTTGATTGAAGAGGGAGCAATTGTGGATGCTGAGGGGAATGAAATGAAGGATCCTAAAGTGAAAGCTTACAATGTAACGCTTAAAATTGGGAAAAAGCGTTTTGCACGAATAGTGCTTCAATAGTTCAGTAAAAAGAAAGCGCCCTGTGTGGCGCTTTCTTTTTACCAATATCCTTCATCTTCCGTAAAAGCAAGGTCTACCTCATCTTGCTCTTCGTTTGTGCGATACAAGAAGACTTCTTCTTCAGCTACCGCTGCTTCATCTTCAAACATCGCCTCAAAGGCCTCCGGGTTGACCTCTGTTACAGTTTTTCCTTCCTCTTCCTCGATAAGCATATCTCTTTATTTTTAATGTATGCCAAAGATACCATGGGCATCTTTTCAATGCAAGGGAATTTTTCCCCTCCTGTTTTGCTTATTTCCAGGCCGCCATTTTCCTGTGAGCGCTATGAGTGAGCGCTATGGCTATGGCATCAAGTTCGTCATCCAAAAGTGTTTGAGAAAGCGAATGTTTAAGAATTTTTGGCACCATAAGGGCAATATCCTCTTTTGAGGCTTTTCCATATCCTGTAACCGCCACTTTTATTTCGGGAGGGGAATATTCATAGGCAGAAAGTCCATGGGTATGGCAAAGATAAAGAATTACCCCCCGAACTTCTGCTACTTGCATGGCAGTAGTTTGGTTCTTTGCGAAAAAGAGTTTTTCTACGGCAAGTTCAGTTGGAGAGAATGTAGTGAGTACTTTCTCTAGCTCCTTACCTATGTGTGCAAGGCGTACTTCAAAAGTATCTTTTTTAGAAGTCTCAACGCAAGTAGAGAAAAGAAGTTTTTCAATAGTGCCGCTTTTTTCAAGTACGCATATACCCATTCGGTCAAAGCCCGGATCAATACCTAAAATGCGGACGGTTCCCATATTACTTTTTAAAATAGGTGAGCGCTTTATCAGTTGCCTTACGGCCGCGTGGGGTGCGTTCCAACATGCCAATTTGTATAAGATACGGCTCGGTGACATCTTCAATCGTTGCTTCTTCTTCACCTGTTGCAGCAGCTAGCGTGTTTAAGCCAACCGGTCCGCCGTTAAAGGTATTGATGAGTGCATCAAGTACCATACGCTCCGCTACCCCTAGACCAAATTCATCAATCTCAAGCATAGATAAAGATACATCAACAATTTCGCGGTCTATATTTGCTTTGTGTACTTGGGCGTAATCACGCGCGCGCTTTAAATAGTAATTTGCTATGCGTGGAGTAAAACGCGAACGCTTAGCAATTTCAAATGCCGCATCGTGAGGAAGCAGGGTACCTAAAATTTTTGCACTTTGCTTTACAATAGTTGCAATCTCATCCTCCGTATAATATTGCAAACGATACACACCACCTGAGAAGCGCGAACGAAGCGGGGAAGAAAGGAGTGAAATGCGTGTTGTTGCGCCAATCAAGGTAAAGGGAGGAAGGTCGAGCTGTATAGTGCGGGCTGAAGGGCCTTTGCCAATAACGATATCAAGTTTGCCGGATTCCATAGCTGGATAGAGTACTTCCTCAATCATTTTGTTCAGCCGATGAATCTCATCAATGAACAACACATCTCCTGGGGCTAAGTTAGTAAGAATTGCGGCCAAGTCACCCACCTTCATAATCGCAGGGCCACTCGATACTTTAAGGTTGGCATTCAATTCCTTTGCAATAAGATGAGCAAGGGTTGTCTTGCCAAGTCCAGGGGGACCGTATAAAAGGATATGCTCCGGCGGAGCACCGCGTTCTTTGGCTGCCGTAAGTAGAATATGAAGATTTTTCTTGATGGTTTCTTGGCCAATATAGTCAGAAAAATGAGCTGGACGGAGTGTGCTGTCTAGGTGCCTGGTTTCTTCTATGGAAATGATGGGGTCGATGGCGCTCATGGGGGAGAAGGGAAGGATTTGACAAAAGTTTTTATTGTGATATAATATGGATAGATACGTTAGAAACGTATTTTTGTTTGTCAGAACCTATACATCTCTAAACAATCGGAACTTTTTGTTTCACTTTCTAATTCGGAGGACGGTCTGGTACGCCTTGTGCGTTTCTGTGCCTATCCTTATGAAGGAATGTTCTTCACCAAGGGGTTGCTTAGAGGTGTATGCGTTGTGACTCCTGCAACAAACCGCCGCTTACTGCGGCGGTTTGTTATTTATGCATCTCCATAGAGATCAACCGCCTTACCTAATTCTTCAAGGGACGTAGTACCTTCCAGCACTTTAATTATACCATCCTCCTTAAGTGAGGGGATACCTTGGTTTTTGGATGCGTCACGCACCTCTCGTTCGCTTGGATTAAGAGGAAGAACTTTCTCCAATTCAGCATCCATAAAGATCGCCTCAAAGATACCGATACGTCCCGAGTAGCCTGTGCCGCCACAGTGTTCGCAGCCAACCGGATGATAGAGCGTGTACGTAGGGGCGGGCTCATGTCCCATCATGGAATCAATTTTTCCCGAAACTTTCATATCGCCAAGCACGTTGGTAATGACTCTCGATTCCTTTTCATCAGCAATGTATTCCTGTCGACATACCTCACAGAGTGTGCGTACGAGTCGTTGAGCAAGAGCAACTGAGAGAGAGCTTGCAAGTGTTTTTGGATTCACTCCAAGTTCGATTAAGCGTGGCACGGTACCTGCTGCGTTATTGGTGTGAAGGGTTGAGAATACAAGGTGGCCGGTAAGTGCGGCATTTACAGCTACTTTGGCAGTATCGTTGTCACGAATTTCTCCCACCATAATGATATCTGGGTCTTGTCTTAATGCTGCTCGAAGACCAGAAAGGAAGGTATACCCTTTTTCTTCTTCTACTTGGGTTTGAGTTATGCCTTCCAAGTGGTACTCCACCGGATCTTCAATAGTGATGATTTTTACTTCCGTGTTATAGACATGATGCAAAAAAGCATAGAGTGTAGTGGTTTTTCCAGACCCAGTAGGGCCGGTAGTAAGGATGACTCCGTTTGGACGAGAGAGCGCATGGTAGAGTTTTTCGCGAAGTATGGCAGGGAAGGCGATGTTATCAAGATTGGAAACACTGTGACGCGGATCAAGGAGTCGCATTACGAAGGATTCTCCGTAATTGCCAGGAATGACCGAAACACGCACTTCCACTTCCACATCTTCCAAGTCGATAGAGAAGCGACCGTCTTGTGCGTCTGCTATCGTAGATAACTTAAGTCCGGCGAGAAGCTTGAGACGACTAGTGATATTTTTGAGTGCATTGAAATCAAAAAAAGCAATGTCTTCCAAAATGCCGTTTAGTCGATAACGAAGCCGAACCTTGTCTTCTTCTGGTTCGATATGAATATCGGAAGCGTCAAATTGAAGCGCTCCTGCCATGATGAGTTCAATGATGCGCGTGGTTTTATACAACACTTGCGAGTTCATGAGCTGATCGAATTGAGCTTTGAGTTCTTCTACAGTATGAAAACTTTGCATAAGCTTTTCCATCTTTGTTTTAGTAAGCTCAAGCATGCCACTTTCTACTTTGGAAGTTTGATTAAGGTCAGCGTACCGGGAAAGTACATGCTCAAGCGATGCATGGGATACAAGGTAGAGAAGTATTTCATACCCACGGGTTTCAAGGGGACGAAGCATTTCTTCCATTTTTTCGCGATTAGGCGCAATGGTTGCTACATGGACTTTCCTTCCCACGATTTTAAAAGGCACGCAGCCTGCTTCTCTTGCGTCTTCTTCTTTTACCAATTGCATTGCGTCTGGTTCCGGAGCTAAACCGCGCAAATCAATATACGGAAGGCCGTATTTGTCGGAAAGTATTTTGACCAAATCCTCTTCCTCTTGTCGGCGAAGATCTTCCAGCTCATGATTTTGTATCGTGTCATCGATAAGGTGGGGCATTCCTTCCAGTATATAAGGCTTTTTCCTGGGGAGGAGGGGATAGAAAGGCAGTCGAAGACAGGGTTCATAGTACTTGACAAAATCTTATTTTAATGTATACTATATACAGCCTCAATAGATTGGCCCAACGTCCGTCTAAAGAGATCAGTGTCCTGACCTTTTCCAATTTTTTGCCCAAAGGAGGGCATCATGAACCTGAAGAAATTCTTTTTCCTGTGCGCTTTCCTGTTTCTTTCCGGCGTCGCCTCCGCTCAGTACGGTACGTACATGTACCAGCCGAACGCTGGCGTGTGGGTACCTCCCCCGCGAGTGGGAGTTCCTGTCATCCCGGTGCAACAACCGGTGATCGTCGTGAATCCGGCGCCGCAACAACCGGTGATCCCCATGCAGATGGTGACTACTGCCAGCCCTGGAGTTTTCTCCTCGGGTGGCAGCTACTACCGCTGCTCCGCCATTCGGCAAGTCGCCGGCGGTCTTCTCGGTGCCCTGGGGGGCTGGGCTATTGGCAAGAACATCACCCTGAACGGCCACCACCTGAATACAGGAGGAGCCATTGCAGGAACGATGCTTGGCGCCGAGGTTGCCTGCGAGATGGTCGGGCCCACGCAAGTGGGCACACCGGCTGGCCAAGTTACCTTGAACGCCTCCGCGCAGCAAGTTGCGGTTCCTGCGGGTTCGAGACTGACCTACAGTAACGAGTCCACCGGCGCCGATTCTTGCCGGGCGCTTTCCGACGGCACTCTCGTGCTGAAGGATGGTACTTCCACGCAACATGGGCAGGTTATCGCCACCGAAAGCCAATACCCCAAACAGCAAGGCGAAGACTGCAACCATTGGCGCCGTCGCGTGGCGCCAATGGTCGTCCGCTAATCCTTCAAGGATCCCACGAAACCCCTCTTTCGAGAGGGGTTTTTCTATTGGTTTTATATGTTGACAAAAAATAAAAAACATGTATAATATATATCGCAAGCACATCACGGTCGTGATGTGCGATAAGGATGATCTTTTAGTGGAGAACATATGTTCAAGCGATTCATTGGAGCGCTCGCGTTCGTCATGCTGCTTTCCATCACGGGGTGCGGCTGGTGGAAGGACAAGCCGGAGATGGTCACTATCTCCAAAACCGAGCACGAGAACCTTAAGGCGCAAGCCTCCAAGGTTCCGGGTCTCGAACAGTCCAACAAGACCCTGCAAGGCAAGGTCACCGAACTCGAAAAGCGCCCGGCGATCGAGGTGGCGGACACGAAGGATGTGGAGGAGATGGTGAAGAAGTATTGCGGTCCCAAGCCGCAGGCCTCCGTCCGCCGTGTGGTGCACACTCCGCGTCAGACGCAGATGGTGCCGCCCCCGGGACCTGCTCTGCCAGCACCGAACGGTCAGGCGGACTGGCTTCGTTCAGGGGAGGTGTGCCGCCTCCTTTCGGACGGCAGTGCATACCTGAAGACGACCCCAGGGGTGATCATTCCGCGAGGACAAGTTATCGCGACCGAACCCCAGGATCCGCGCCCTTACGGCTACTTCGTGCAACGGATGGCCAAGCAGAGCACGGAGGATTGCAATCAGTGGCGCAACCGCGCCGCAAGCATCTACGTGGTCCGCTGAACCCAGCCTGCTTGCAAAAAGCCCCGCGAAATGCGGGGCTTTTCTCTTTATTTTATGTACTTGACAAAATAGTTCACTTGATGTATAATCTCCTTACTTATTAGGAGTAGTAAAAAAGTATGACGCAATCACTAATCAGAAATATATTCGCGGTTCTTACCGTAGCAGCCGTAGTATGTACACCGTTTTCAGCATTTGCTGATGATGGGTATATTGGGGGAGGGGTGTATAACGATGCTTTCGTTGGTTCTCCCTCTTACAATGATGGTTACATCGGATCTAGTGCTTATAATGATGGTTACGTCGGATCCCCGTCATATAATGATGGTTACATCGGTTACTCTTCTCCTTCTTGGACTGGGTATTCATCTCCTTCATACGGATACACTACGTATTCTTCCTACTCATATCCAACTACTTATGGATACACAAATTATACGTACCCAACTTATACCGCTCCAGTAGTTACTACTCCTATTGTTGCGCCTACAACCGTTGTTCCAACTACTACTTCGACTGTATGTTCGGATGGATTCGCACCAGTAAACGGTTCTTGTGTTCGTACTAACACTATTCCAACTACCGTCACAACACTCTGTTCTGATGGTCAGGCACCAATTAATGGTTCTTGTGTTCGTACTAACACGCTTCCTACCGCAGTGCAGACTATTTGTTCTGATGGGTCCTATCCAATAAACGGTTCATGTGTTCGTACTCAAGTGGTACCAACGACAACGGTGTCATACCAGACCTGTTGGGATGGTTCTACTATTCCGCTTGGATCAGTATGTCCTTCACAGTACAAGACCTGTGCAAATGGAACATCTATTCCTGTGTATCAGACCTGTTATTACGGAAACACCTACGTGCCGTATGTTCCACCTGCTACTATCAAGTTCAATAATGTCATCACAAGTGTGACGACTGAAATTACCAACACTTCTGCACGTTGTAACGGCATTGGGCTCATTGCAGCAAATGCTTCTTCGGTAGGCTGGTTTGAATACGGTGAAACCGCAAACCTTGGTCGCGAAACTGCTCATGCAAATATCGGATCATCTGCGACTTCGCCATTCTCAAATAAGCTCGTCAATCTTAAGCCTTCAACCACCTATTATTGTCGCGCAGTGATGCAGAATCAGTACGGCACAGTGAAAGGGGAAGTGGTTGCCTTTACTACAAAAGCAAAGGCTGTTGCCTATGTGAAGCCAGTTACGGTGACAACGGTTAAGGTTACTCCTAAGCCTGTGAAGAAGAATGAGGTTCTCTGTGTTGATGGACAAGTTGTTACTGTTGGATCACAATCCGCCGCACAGCTTATCAATGCTGGACAGAAACTTATTTCTCTTCAAATAGAAAAGGTAAGTGGAAACTTTGCGCCGAATTCACAAGTCATCTATCGTCTTACAGTAAAGAATATTTCGGATCAGGATCTCAAAAATGTTACAGTTAAAGTAACTATTCCTCAAGAAATAATGCTTACGAACGCATCTGCAGGAACGTATGACTCTATGTCACATGTGCTTACAATTGCTAATCTTCCACTTGCTGCGTATGGAACAATAGCAATTACCTGGACAGGAGTGGTGGTACCGGAGGCAACTGTTGGCAATTCAACAGTAACAACAGCCTATACAAGCTATTCAGTTCCTGGTTCAAGCGCTGTTGATGAAGTGAATGCGTATGTTGCAAGCTCTGTAGTACCAACTCCAGATAATGCAACAACGACAGGTGCTAAGAAGGTGATTGGGGTTTCCTCAAGCGGAGCGTCATTCCTTCCAAACACTCTTGTAGAGTGGCTTGCACTTATTGCTATCCTCTTCATTATCTTCATTCTAGGACGAAGCGTGTACACTTCATACCGTTCAGATAAAGACTCGCACTAAATGCCTTATGTGAGCCATAGGAAAGAAAAACCGCCCCAAAAAGGGCGGTTTTTCGTGATACACTTCACCCATGAAAGAGGTCTTCATATTGGGAGAGGAAGACTTGGGCGAGCTTGCTTCAAAAGTGACAGCTGTCCTCGATCGTGTGTATGAAAAAGGGGAAGATCGGGCCTCGGTCATTTTGCTTGAAGGAGATTTAGGTGCAGGAAAAACAACCTTTACTAAATCATTGGCTTCGGCCCTCGGTATTCCACAAGAAGAAGTGCATAGTCCAACCTTTATCCTTAAAAAGGAATATCGTGCAAGTCATCCACGCTTTAAGCGTCTCATTCATGTGGATGCTTATCGATTCAACACCCCTCAAGAGGCAAAAGTTCTTCGTCTTGAAGAAGATATGAAGGATAAGCAGGCGGTGATTGTGGTCGAGTGGCCTTCTAAAATGAAACCACTTCCATCTGATATCAGTCTTTTGTTTACAGTAGAAGATGAACGTTCCCGAGAAATAACACTATCGTATGAAGAAGACCACTAAAAAAGATACGAGAACAACTATTGTTCTTCTGGATGCGCATGCGATTCTTCACCGTGGGTTTCATGCGATGAGCGGATTTGCGACGCGTGACGGAAGACCAACCGGAGCATTGTATGGATTTCTCACAATGGTACTTCGTATTTATGAGGAGATTAAGCCGGATTATATTGCGGCATGTTTTGATTTGCCTAAACCAACCTTTCGTCATGCAAGTTTTGAAGGATATAAGGCAGGACGCGCAAAAGCAGACGATGCGCTTGTAGAGCAAATCAAGGAATCTCGGGAATTGTGTAAAGCGCTTCAGATTCCAGTCTATGAATGTGAAGGATTTGAAGCGGATGATTTGCTCGGTACTATCGCCCAAGTACTTAAAAAAGAAAAGAATACTCGCATTATTATCGCCTCGGGAGATATGGATACCATGCAGCTCGTGGATGATGATACGGTAACGGTGTACACGATGAAGAAGGGAACGGAAACGGCGCTTTACACGGAAGAAGCGGTCATTGAACGATTTGGATTCGGGCCGGAACTTATTCCTGA
The DNA here is from genome assembly GCA_029288775.1 of Candidatus Nomurabacteria bacterium. GTDB lineage: Bacteria > Patescibacteriota > Minisyncoccia > Phycocordibacterales > UBA5272 > UBA11704. Next base: position 16,693 of record JARIGQ010000006.1, read on the forward strand.
TTACAAAGGATTGCGTGGTGATCCTTCGGATAACATTCCTGGTGTAGAGGGAATTGGTGATAAGACAGCGACTGATCTTATCAAGCGCTATGGCACCATTGAACATTTGTACAAGACGCTTAAGAAGCATCGCGAGCAGCTCCTTCTGGATGGATTCAAGGAACGCATGGTAAAGATTTTGGAGGACAACGAAGAAGAAGCTCTTTTTTCAAAGACGCTTGCAACCATTAGACGCGATGCACCATGCGAATATAAAAAGCCGGAGCGAACATGGCTTGAAAGTATCGATCCGCAGGTATATGAAGCCATGTGTGACAAGTATGAGTTTCGTTCGCTTCGTGGGCGAATGAGCTCGCTTCAAGGCACACAAGTACCGGAAGAAATGGAAGAAGACGTGTCGTCTGATGAATTGGAAGAGCTTCGCGTCATGGTGCATTTGCTTCATAGTGAAATGACTAATGCGCCTTTGTCGGATATTCAGAACGTGACTGGTGCTAAAACGGTAGCAGAAATGAAAGAGCGATTGCTGACAGAACTTACAAAAGAAAATTTGCTTCATTTATTTGAAACGGTAGAAAAGCCGCTTATGCCACTCATTCGCGACATGGAGCGCAACGGTATTATGTTGGATTGCAAAGAGATGAAGCTGTTAAGCGAACATCTGCACATTGAAGTAAAGAAGCTCGAAAAGGAAATTTTCAAACTCGCAGGAATGGAATTTACTATAGGTTCACCTAAGCAGCTGGGGGAGGTGCTGTATGAGAAATTGGGGCTTGGAGGAAAGATCAAACGTACAGCAACCGGAGCGAAGAGTACAAATGCAGGCGAGTTGGAAAAGATAAAAGACGAGCATCCCATTGTTGAAAAGATCGTGCAGTATCGAGAAATGACCAAACTTCTTTCAACGTATATTGATCTTTTGCCAACATACGTACAAGAAGATGGCCGTATTCACGCCCACTTCATTCAGACCGGTGCAGGGACCGGAAGATTTGCGTGTACCGACCCTAATTTGCAGAATTTGCCAGTGAAAAGCGAGCTTGGACAAAAGGTGCGCGAAGCGTTTATTGCGGCGAAAGGTAAAGTGCTTCTTTCGTGTGACTATGCGCAAATTGATTTGCGTGCCGCAGCCATGCTTTCTCAGGACAAGCATTTGATAGAGATTTTTGAAAAGAAAATAGACGTGCACACAGGAACGGCTGCGCGTGTGTTTAATGTGAGTGAAGAAGAAGTGACGCCCGAGATGAGGCGTAAGGCAAAAGCAATTAATTTTGGTATTTTGTATGGAATGGGTGTAACTTCGCTTAAAGAAGGAATGAAGGTGGAAAGAAAAGAAGCTCAGGAGTTTTATGATCAATACAAAGCGACATTCACGCGCCTCATGGAGTATCTCGAAGAAGTGAAAGCGTATGCTTGGAAACATGGATACACCGAAACCATTTTAGGGCGTCGTCGTGAAGTACCACTCCTTAAAAGCCCGCTTCCGTTTCTCCGTGCACAAGGCGAACGCATAGCAATCAACGCGCCCATTCAAGGAACCTCCGCGGATATATTAAAGCTTGCCATGATTGATGCTCATGCCTATTTAGCCAAAGAAAAGCTTTTGGATAAAGTGAAATTGTGTCTTCAAATTCACGATGAGCTCGTTTTTGAAATTGATAAGGAGATTGCAGAAGATGTGGCAGACGAACTAGTGAGAGTACTTGAACATGTGCTTAAGGTACGCAAGCTATCTACTTTACCGCTTGTGGTATCGCGTTCTTTAGGAGCTAATTTACAAGCGCTCTAGCTATGTTGTATTCTCTTGTCGGCACCAATACGAAAGTGCGTGAAAAGGCACATCAGTACATAGCGCAATGTGGAAGCCCAACTGCTCATATCTATGGTGAACAATTGGATATGTTGCCTGCTTTTATTGATGCGACGAGTTTATTTGGTGAAAAAATAGTTGTGCATCTTATTCAAACGCTTGAGCGTGCCGAGGGGAGGGAGAGAGTGTATGAACTTCTTCCGTCTATGCAGGAATCGCAGACACTCTTTTTTATTGATGAACCATTTGCAGATGCTCATCGTGTAAAGAAATTGGAAAAAGTTTCGGAAAAGCTTTTTGATGCACGAGAAGAAAAAGAAAAGGAAGTGTCACCCTTCACGCTTACTAATGCATTTGCACGTCGAGATAAAAAAGCGGCATGGATTTCATTCATGGAAATTAAGGATGCTGTAGAGCCTGAGGCGCTTCAAGGCGCTTTATGGTGGAAGTTTCAGACAGTGTGGGCCGACGCACAGTCAGGAAGTGGTTCCAAGTTTACACTTCCCGAATGTGAAAAATTAGGAAAAGAAATACTCGAGTCAAGCATCAAAGCTCACCGAGGGGAACTTGATTTGAAAAGTGAATTGGAGAGAATTATTTTGTCGATATAAGTAAAAGCGGCAGGTGTCGGTAGGGGTATATGTAAACCTACGGTAAGGATTGGTTACAGGGTCTAGTGTTGTGTCTCTGTGCCCCCAGCAGGGATTGAACCTGCGACCGTCGGCTTAAAAGGCCGCTGCTCTACCAACTGAGCTATAGGGGCATGTTTTTCTTAATGTTGCTCTATCCTAGCAAAATACGCTCGATTTTTCCAGCTATTTTTTATAACCTTCCGCAGCTTCGATGTGACCGGAGGTAGCATTGTATTGCACATACGGTTTAGTGCGATCATCACGTAGAGGTCCACCGGTGATATACCAGATGATCCAAATAATCCAAAAACCGACAAAGAGTTTTAAGAAAACTGACATATAGAAGTAGTGTAGCAAATTTATGCTTGGCAGACTTTGCAGAAGTGGGCCGATCTACCACCAATGGTTTGTTTTTCAATAAAACCAGTACACCCTCGAGTTTTACATTTTTCTCTGGTGCGCAAATAAACGAGGTGGTTTTCATGGAATGTTCCACGAGCTCCTTGGATGTTTCGATAATCACTTGTGGAGTCGCCGCCGAAATCAATACCTTTATGAAGTACTTCTTTCATTGCTTTGAAAAGCAACTTCCATTCCGTTTCACTTAAGCTGCGGGAGGTACGCATAGGAAGGATATGAGCACGGTGAAGCATTTCATCCGAATAGATATTCCCAATACCTGCGATGATGGTTTGGTCCATGAGTACCGTTTTGATGGCGCGAGCAGGGGATTTCATTAGGCGTTCTTTGAAGTTCTGTACTGTGAAGTCCGTTTCAAGTGGTTCAGGACCAAGATGCTTGAAACGCTCAAGATGAAGTGAGTCGGTTTTTTCTACTACCACAGTTCCAAACTTTCTTGAGTCACAAAATACGAGGTGATGTTTATCGGAAAGAGTAAACACCACATGAATATGACGATTGTAAGGATCGTTGAGCGGGGACTCTTTTTCGATTGGAATCCAAGACCATTCACGACCATTGTATGTTGGATTGTGTTTGTACTTGCCATACATAAGATGCCCAGTCATTTTCATGTGAATAATTATCGTGAAACCATTTTCAAGATCAATCAAAATATGTTTTGCGCGCCGGCGCACGTGAAGAATTGATTGATTGAGTACGTACTTTTTAATATACGGAAAATAACTACGATCTTTGATCGTGTTTTTGGAAAGTTTTGCAGTAGACCACATGTCCGTCCAGATGTCCGTAATGGAAAGACTAGGCAGGACTTTTTGGAGACCGGTGACAGTGGTGTGTACTTCGGGGAGTTCAGGCATGACAAGACTATACACAATATGATAGGGTACATACAAGCCCACAAGGATTTTTGTTCTCATACAAGGAGATAAACTATGCCTTCCCGTAGACAGCGGAGAATCGCCAAGAAAGTGCAGCGTAACGCCGTCTTCCAAGGGCGCCAGCACGAAGGTTTGAATGAATCAGCCGAGCCGGAGCCTTCTCTCCCTGAACCGCCCGCTATCCAGGTAGTTGCAGAAACGTCTCCGGCTTTGGACACGATAGGGGTTGCCTCACCAACTCATATTCCCTCTACTTCGCCGGAACCGATCATCCTCCAGGAGGATATCGGTAAGCTTCGCGATTTAGGTATATCGGTATACTTGGTCAAGCAGCTACGAAACGGAGGTGTTCCCCACGTTGCCGCTGTGAAGAGTCTCGGAGTGAAGGGACTGCAAAGCATTGGTCTGGGTCCCATCCAGATTGGAAAACTTCAAAGGACACTCGCGCCGCACGGTGTCGAGATCCGGTGAGGTTACACAAGGCAAAAGCCGCGCACACGTGCGCGGCTTTTTGATTTCTTTACTTTATCTTTTCTAATTCTTCGCGAGCAACTGTTGCATCATCCCAAGGAATCTTAGTACCACGGGGTCCCATAATATAGGGGTCAGTACCTTTTCCGGATATGAGTACAGTGTCTCCAGGACGAGCAAGCGAGAATGCTTTAGCAATTGCTTCGCGTCTATCGATAATGATATGTGGTGTATGATGGGTTACTCCCGAAGCCACTTCACTAATAATCTTAAGCGGGTCTTCATCATAAGGATCTTCATTGGTGATGATAATGTCGTCACAATATTCATCCGCAATTTTTCCAAGCACTGGGCGCTTCCATGAATCACGTCCACCTCCTGTGGAACCTAAAACTGCAATCTTTCGAGAAGTTGAAAACGTCTCATAGAGTTTGCGGAGCGAATCATCGGTATGCGCATAGTCGACAATTACGGTAAACGCTTGGCCGGCATCTACTCGTTCTACTCGTCCGCGAATAAGCGACAAAGACTCAATGCCGCGCTTGGCATCATCTCGAGAAATACCTAGTTCTTCTGCAAGCGTGAGTGCAGCGAGTGCGTTTGAAATATTAAACCGTCCCGGAAGAGGAATGGTAATTTCTGTTCCACGCCATTTGATAATGCTTGATTCATTGGTTTCGGAAAGAAGCTCGGCATCTTTAAGTGAATAACCCATATTTTTTTCTACAGGATAAATGAGGAAGGACGGTCCGTGTTCATTATCAATATTGGCAATTGAAAGGCGTACTTTTTTATTGCTATGTGCGAGACGCTTCACGAGACGAAGCTTGGCTGCTTTATATTTGGCAAAGGAACCATGACTTTCAATGTGCTCAGGGGAGAGGTTGGTAAAAATAAGCGCATCCATTTCTACACCGAGATGACGATAAAAGCGCGCGCCTTCCGAGGTCATTTCCATAACGACGTAGTCACATCCTGCATCCACCGCATCACGCAAAAATTTCTGTACGAAAAATCTTCCCGGCATAGTCATTTTATATTTATTAGGACGAGAATCAGTTCCAATTTTAAATCGAATGGTGGAAAGCACAGCGGTCTTCTTGCCTCCTGCTTCAAGGATTGCGTTTACAAATTCCGTGGTTGAAGATTTTCCTTTGGTGCCTGTAATTCCAATTACGTGGATGTGGCGCGAAGGGTGTCGATAGAGCGCTATACCAAGTGCGGCTAACAGGAAATGGTAAAGTGGCTGAAAGAAACGATAGACTTTTTTTGGAATTATTTTTTCAATTGTACGCAATACTTTTTCCATATACATTATTATTTCATTTTACTTAAAGCGTCTTTAATAAGAAGGGAAGTGCTCGGCTGATTGGCATCTACCTTTTGAAGAACATCATGTATTTCTTTTGAGGAATAACCAAGCGCTTCAAGTGCAAGACGTACTTCAAACAAAGCATCAGGCTTACTCGCATCTTGGAATCGAGAGAGTTTACCTTTGAGCTCGAGAATGATTTTTTCTGCAGTTTTTTTACCAATGCCGGGGGAATGGGAGAGGGCTTGGGCATCACCTTGCTCAACCGCGTCTGCTATTGAGGCTGGCGAATGTACCGAAAGCATGCCGAGCGCAGACTTTGGGCCAATGCCAGAAACATTAATGAGATGTTCAAATACCTCAAGCTCACTTTTTTGTTCGAAGCCAAACAAAGCAAGTTGGTCTTCGCGCACATGTGTATGGATATGAAGCTCAATCTCAGATCCCGGTACTTTTGAAAGCAATAAAGGAAGAGGGGAAAGTACACGATAACCTACACCGCCAGTTAGAACAATGATTTCTTTTTCTGACACAGCGCCCACTACGCCTTTGAGGTACCCAATCATGGAAAAAGTATAGCATGTGGCTATCAGCGCTTGTCTTGAAAAATAAGCTACTTTGTGGTATAGTTGGAGCTACTTATATAAAGATATGGCAATTACAAAAAACGCAAAGAAAGCACAGCGCGTAAGTCTCCGCAGACGAGTCGTGAATGACGCCCGTCGTCGCACTATGAAGGAAGCGGTTAAGGAAGTGCGCGCAGGTGCCGCAAAGAAGGATCACCAGGCGATTGTAAGCTCGCTTCCGCTCGCTTACAAGGCGCTCGACAAGGCCGCAAAGAAAGGTATTATCAAGAAAGGTACTGCTGACCGCAAGAAGGCTCGCCTAGCCAAGGCTGTAGCTAAAGTTTCCAAATAACTCTCTCCGGAGCACTGTAGGTGCCCGGTATTGCTCTCGTAGTTCAATGGATAGAATGCAAGTTTGCGGTACTTGCGATCTAGGTTCGATTCCTGGCGAGAGCACCTGAAATAAAAACCACCCGAATAAAGCAGGTGGTTTTTATTTAACAAAAAAGTTTCTGTTGTATACCAAACAGAAAACACACTCTCGGGTGTGTTTCTACTTCTTTCTATTCATAAGGAATTTGTAGCACGATACGGAATCGTACCCCGCACATCTCTTTAATAGGTTGATATTCAATACTGGAAAAAGCTAAAGGAAAACTCCTCTTCACTGTATGGAGATACTCGTCGTCTGTTTCCATAAGTACTTTTCTTTTCCGAGAAGATTTTCCTGGTAGAAGTTTTCGTAAGATGCTTTGCGGGAGCGTGTGGGGCGGGTTACTTTCAGTCCTTACCACCGTGAAGGATTCAAAGTGGCCGGGTTGATGGATGAGATAAAACATTTCTGGCATCGGATACCTCCGGAAAGAGCTAGTATTGCGCCTACTCTATACCCGGAACGTGCAAATGTCTATATAAAAACGAAAGCAGCCCAAAAGCTGCCTTCTCTATTAGAGTATGTCGGACGAGAGACGAAATTCTTACATAACCTTTTTTCCGCCTCATTGTAAGAATGCAAAATAAGCTTACGTCACCAAGTGACAGGCAGAGCCCTTCCTTTAGGTGTGTCACCTGCATAATCCCGCCTCTCATGAAAAAGATTCTCCTCCAATCTTCATTTGTACTCTTGTTTCTTGCTGTTCTTGGTCTAACTGTTCTGGTTGTACCTATAGCGTGGCATCTCTTGGAAGAAACCTCATTTAAGTTTGTAGGACTTTTTCTCATTCTTATTGTCGCATCGAATGTCCTTTCCAAATTGGCAGTTAAATTCATTACTACATAATATATGTCTCCAAGTACTAGAAAATATATCGTCATTATCATCCTCTATCTTATTACTGGAGCTTTGATTTGGTCTACGATGGTATTTACTCCAACGGAAATGAATAGCTTCGCTCTCTTTAGGTTGTTCATTATTACCTTTGCCACCATCCTTCTTACAAAGTATTTTCTCTATATGTTTTTGAGTCCGTGGTATGACGTACAAATGGCTATTGAGCGCCAGCTTCTTAAAGAAAGAAGAAAAGCACCATTTAATCCTAAAGTATCCGTAGTTGTACCCGCCTGGAATGAAGAAGTTGGTTTGGTAAAAACCATCAAGACCATTTTAGAAAGTAAGCATCGAAATTTGGAAGTTGTGGTGGTGAATGATGGCTCTACTGATAATTCAGATCGATTGATGCGAGAATTCATTGCTGAGTATGAGGGTGAGCATGATGAACAGGATCGCATTCCTATTATTTATCATTACAAGCAAAATGCCGGCAAGGGGCATGCTCTTAATGATGGCATTCGCTTATCATCTGGCGATATTATTCTTTCTATTGATGCGGATTGTGTGCTCTTACCTACCACAATTGGAAATTTCATTTCCTATTTTGAAAATCCAAAAGTAATGGCGGCGGTGGGTAACGTAAAAGTAGGTAATCAGGCAAGCTTACTTGAGACTTTGCAATATTTGGAATTTCTTTTTTCTTTCTATTTCAAAAAGGCAGATTCTCTCATGAACGCTATCTACATTATAGGTGGTGCAGCAGGCGCTTTCCGTCGGGAAGTATTTGAGGAAATTGGTCTCTACAATTCTTCAAACATTACCGAAGACATTGATCTCTCGGTTCGCATTCAAAAGGCGGGCATGAAAGTAGTATATGCAGCAGATGCAATCGTTTACACGGAAGGGGCGTCCACCTTCAAAGGGCTTGCAGCACAGCGTTTGAGATGGAAACGCGGGCGCTTCCAGACCTTTATTGAACATAAGGCAATGTTTTTTAGCGAAACCGAAAAGCATAACAAGATACTTACCTGGCTTATTATGCCACTTGCATTGTTTGGTGAAATTCAGCTTTTCTTTGAAGTGATTTTCATTGGTTTTCTCTATGTGTATTCATTCATGACACAAGACTTTACTTCTTTTATGTCAGGTATTGTGGTTGTGAGTGCAATGTTTTTTGTGCAGATTATTGACGATAAAAATATTAAGAAACGAAATTTAGTAATGCTTTATCTTCTGGCTCCAATTGGATGGTTGCTCTTTTACGTGACGACGGCAATTGAGTATCGTGCGCTCGTAAAATCCGTATGGGGATTAGCAACAGGGAAGGAGCTTGCATGGCAAAAGTGGCAGCGTGTTGGTATACAAGTACACAAATCATGAAGCAGAAATTTTTTATTGCACTCTATACGATAGGTATTGTTATAGCGGTGGGTCTTTTTACGGGTATCGTAACGATATTGCGTCGCGCTCCCATAGAACCGCTTTCTCCGGAAGAGCGTACTGACGTTGCTCTTTCGCAATACGCAGAGCGACCCAATTCAACAACCACCTATGGCACATCAAATATTCCTGTTTTTTTGACACCATACATTTTCCCAAACAAGGAACCTCTTGCTCCTGGGTGTTCACTTAGGTTTGCTTTGGATCCGGTGAAAAAAGCAGTAGAACCAGGGGGAACGATCGATTATCGCATTACCATTTCCAATCAAGGTAAAGATACATGCCAGAACACAAGCCTGTCTTTGTACTATTCGAGCATTGAACATTATATGGCCTCAGATCCAAAACCAACCGCAAGCGACTACTATTGGTCCTTTGGTGACATTGGTTCGGCTAAAGCAGCTACCATTTCCCTTACTACCAAAAATACCGCTTCCAATGGTCAGGACATTATTTCAGAAGGGTGTGTAAGTGCAGACAATACTTCAGATGTATGTTCACAAACGGTTATTTTTGTGGAATCTGGAGCATCCAAAACGCCCGGGTTAGCTGATACCCTGGCACCAGGATTATTGTCGAAAGTAAAAGCGAGTGTCTCCAGTGCGCTCTCCGGAAATGACTTTAAAGTAAGCCCTTCTAAAGAATTGGGAATTTGGGTGTGGGATTCTCCTAAAAAGATGACTACAGCGTACGCGTCAAAAGTAATTAGTGTTTCTCATTCCAACGGGTTCAATGTCATCTATCTCACTATCGATGATTATGTTCCTATTAGTCAGGAATCCGGTTCGCAAAAAGATCAAGATACCAAGGAGTATATGAAGGCACTTGCGGCTTTTGTGCAATCTGCTCAGCAATCTGGTATTCAAGTAGATGCGGTGGGAGGGGCAAAAGATTGGGCATTGCCGGAGAATCGCTGGAAAGGGTATGCGCTTATTGATTTTGTAAAACTCTATAATGAGACCTATCCTAACGCTCCCATTCGGAATCTGCAGTACGACGTTGAACCGTATCTCTTGAGTGATTATGATTCAGACAAAGCATCCATTCTAAAACAGTACGTCGAGTTTATCGATCAATCTGCACAGCGTATGAAGGAAGTGCCGGCCGGATTTTCGGTGGTTATTCCACATTTCTATGATAAGAATCAAAATTGGACTCCTTCTATTACGTATAATGGTGTCAATGCATATACCTATACACAACTTCTTCGTGTATTGGCTCAGAAAAATAACACCGAGATGCTTATTATGGCGTACCGAAACTTCTTAGATGGAGATAATGGGGTGCAAAAAATTTCTCAGGAAGAAATTCAAGAAGCATCCTCAGGAAATTATCATACAAAAATAATTGTTGCACAGGAAACAGGAGATGTGTCTCCGGATTATGTAACCTTCCATGATTACCCGAAGGTGTCCTTATATGACGCTCTTTCTCAGATTCAGAGTCGTTTCGGGTCGTATCGAAGTTTTGGCGGAACAGCTGTTCACTATTTCGATTCGTTTATGAAATTGGAATAAAAGATAGCTTCATACCTGCGATGTACAAAGGTGAGATTCTGTCACCAGAAATTAAAAAGCCAGAGCTTATTGCTCTGGCTTTTTAATTGTGCGGAGGAGGTGAGATTCGAACTCACGGTCCGGTTGCCCAGACTCCTGTTTTCAAGACAGGTGCAATCGACCACTCTGCCACTCCTCCGTGTCTATGGACAACCGGACATTAATGATAGCTCCGGTTGAACAGAATTCTGTTTGGCAGACTGGTCGATCGACCACTCTGCCACTCCTTCAATTCGATTGTCGTACTACTCTATCATAAATGGTTCCTTTTTGAAATATGTCGCTTTGTGGTTCGGCACCTTATATACTACTTACATATGAAAAAATTTTTAGTGCTATTTTCAATGCCGCATGAAGGCATGGAGGAGTGGATGAAGACTGATGAAGCAACCCGCAAAGAAGCTGAAGCTAAAATGAAGGCGGATTGGGATGCGTGGATGATGTCTCATAAGGATATGATTCTCGAAACTGCTGGTGCAGGTAAGATGACAAAAGTAACTCAGGGCGCGTCAGAGGATTCACACAATGACATTATGCTGTATGCCCTGGTACAAGGGGAAGATAAAGAAAGTGTTGTGAAAATGTTTGAAGCTCATCCACATCTTGGCATTCCGGGTTCATGGATTGAAGTCATGGAAGCAAACACTATTCCGCTTAGCTAGCACTGGCTAATACTCAGAGCTCCTTGCTATACTTTGGGCATGGATACTAAGGTACTTGATGAACCAAGGGAAGGCATTAGCGTATGAAAGTATTAGGTATTGATTTTGGAACTAAAAAGGTTGGATTTGCACAGTCAGATGACGAGGGACGACTTGCTTTTCCGTTGATGATTTCCCCTAATGATGCGCAGCTTTTGAAGGACACGATGGAACTCATTCGAGAAATGAAGTTTTCTACTGTGGTGATTGGAGAAAGTGTAGATCAAAAAGGAAAGGCAAATCCTATTGCTAAGGAAGCTCGTGCGTTTGGCAAAAAATTGGAGGATGCATGCGATGTCCAGATTGTTTTTGAGAAGGAATGGTATTCCACCGTAGAGGCTCGCAAACAGCCTGGGAAGGAGGGGTCGCATGATGTAGATGATCAGGCGGCTGCGATCGTGCTTCAGCGTTATTTGGATAAGGTAAACGGTCCAGGAGTAGCAGAGGAGGAAACACTTGAGGATGAGGAAGAAAGTGACGGCGATGCAGATAATTGGTAGAGTGGAAGTATGAATCAAGAAGAACCACAAGCTACTCCTACCTACGCCTCCATTGAGGATTTTCAGAAAATAGAATTGCGTCTAGGTACCGTGCTTTCTGTTGATGTTGTTGAAGGAGCAGACAAATTATATTTACTAAAAGTAGATTTTGGAGAAGCTACCCCACGACAAATCTTATCAGGCATTCGTGAGTTTGTTTCGCCTGAAGCGCTTCTTCATAAGCAATTTCCTTTTGTTACCAATCTTCCTCCGCGTATGCTGCGTGGTCATGAATCGGAGGGGATGATTTTGGCTGCATCTTATGCTGAGCAACTTGCCCTTCTTAATCCAACCACTCCTCTTCCAAATGGAACACGCCTCCGATAATCAAGTTTTGAATCATGATGTCAAGCGGGTTGATAGGTGGATTCGGTATGTGGCGACACGCACTTGGGTGCGTACCGGAGTGTACGTTGTGGCAGTGCTTGAGGCGACGATTTCTCCACTTTTGCCAGAGCTTGTTGTTGCGGCAATTCTTTCCTATCGAAAAGATATTTCATGGAAACTCCTGAGTATTATCTCCGCTTGCGGCTCTGCAACAGGAGTAGCTATTTTATACTTGCTTGGTAAATATCTTTACCGAGCACATGAAGCTTTCTTTGAACATGTGTTAGGTGGAGCTTTAGGGGTGTATACGCAGAAATTATTATCTGGTAATACATTTGTGAGTATGTTCTTGGCTGCTTTTACTCCGCTTCCGGATCGTATTTTCGCATTCCTTTCTGGTGTCTTTGCGCTCTCTCTTCCGATTACGATTCTAGCTTTTTTCTTAGGGCGACTTATTCGTGTTTCTATCGTTGCTTATTTTTCGTATCAGTTTGGAGATGAGGCTCGAAAGTATATTTTGCGTCACAGTCGATTGGCTTTAGTATGTGTACTTGGACTTGTCATTCTCTACGTACTCTTAAAACATTTCGGTATACTGTAATATATGAAGCATCACGTCTGTATTTTTGATGATTATATTGTTTTTGATGGAGAAACAATCCCTGTGGGCAAAATTCTTATCGAAAAAGAAATCACCAGAGCGTTAAGCGAAGTGCTGGATACTATTGTGCATAAAATTGGAAAAGATGAAGTAATCGTATGTGGATCGGGAGATGCACGGAGAATGCTTGGACGAAAGTTGGAAGATCGTCTGGGGAGGGAGGTAGTTTACGAATAAGTATGAATGAAAAAAGCGTTCCTCCGGGGACGCTTTTTCGTGGTGGTCAGATATCGCGAGCCACGTTGTGCACGGGGCTTGCATGATCTGTCATGGTGACGACATCCGTGTAGTCGGGCGGGGTAAAGGTTTGCCCGCGCCTGCTCTTGGATTCCGTCGGTTTTCGATGCCCGGTCGTCTGCTTGGATGCAGAGTCAGCGCCAATCTCTTCGTTGCGCGCTTGCCACCAGGGTTTGGTTTCGGTCATGAATGGCCTCCTCAGGCTCTTGGGGTAAAAAGCTTCTGGACTTTAGTGTAGCGCTAATTTGCCATCTGTATAGAGGAATAGTATATGGTGCCTCGGAGTGGAATCGAACCACTATTAACGGCTTAGAAGTCCGCTGTTCTATCCATTGAACTACCAAGGCAATTGGATTTCCTCATACTAGCAAAAAATAGCGAAATGATGTAGTATGTGGAGACTCTAAAAGAGGGCGATTAGCTCAGTTGGTAGAGCAACTCGTTTACACCGAGAAGGTCGGGGGTTCGAGTCCCTCATCGCCCACCACGTAAAAATGACACGAGCAACCGTGTCATTTTTGCTAGACTACTTATATGAAGTTTCCTATTCTCTACGAAGACAATCATACACTCGTTATCAATAAGCCAGCGGGAGTAATGGTGCACCCAGATGAGCGATCAAGCGAAGAGACGATTGCGGATTGGTTGCGCGAAACCCACAAAGTGGAAGGAGTAGGGGAGGAGGGGCGCGAAGGGGTGGTGCATCGTTTAGATCGTAACACCACAGGAGTGCTTATTCTGGCAAAAGATCAGATTGCATACACTACTTTCAAGAAGCAGTTCAAGGATCACACTACACGAAAAGTGTATCGATTGATCGTGGAGGGAAATATCAAACACGATACCGGTATGATCTCGCTTCCTATCGCGCGCGCTAAATCAGATTTCCGTAAGCGCACTGTCGTGGATATGTTTTCGGGAGATGCTCGAGGTGAAGAGCGTGAAGCTATGACTCGCTACAAAGTACTCGCGCGCTCTACTGCGCCAGATGGAAAGCAATACAGTTATGTGGAAGCCTTTCCGCTTACCGGTCGTACACATCAGCTCCGTGCTCATTTTCGTGGCATTCGTCACCCTATTATTGGAGATGATTTGTATGGGTCCAAAGATGGGAAAAACGTAGCTCCCCGATCTATGCTTCACGCGTATTCACTGATGCTTAAAATTCCAGGAGAAAAGGAAGGATACATCGAAAAAACCTTTGTCGCAGAAGTTCCTCAAGATATGAAGGAGACCTTAGAAAAGCTCTTGCTTATATAGATTTTTTGTGCTATCATAGCGTGACTATTTCAAAACTATGAAAACGACTATCAAGCTAAGCCCGGTAGACATGGATTCACGCAAGAACCTCCAGTTCGCGTCAGGTGATGTGGTGCGTGTATGGAACAAGATCAAGGAAGCCGATGGAAAGACTCGTCTCCAGGCTTTTGAAGGTATGGTACTTGCTCGCAAGCATGGAGCGGAAATCGGAGCGACCTTTACAGTGCGCCGTGTAGCATCCGGAGTCGGTGTTGAACGTGTGTTTCCACTCTACTCAGTAATGATCGATAAGATCGAAGTAGTACGTCACTCAAAGACTCGCCGAAGCAAGCTCTACTATGTTCGCGATAAGGCGCTTCGTGATGTTCGCCGAAAGCTTAAGGCTGACACGAAGGTGGTAAAGAAAGGATCTACGACAACTATGGAAGCAGTTGCCGAAGAAGCTGCAGAAGAAGTAACAGCATAAAACAAAACCGCTCGTACGAGCGGTTTTGTTTTTTTATGTTTGCAAGAGTGAATGCTTGTATTCGTCAGGAAAATTATGGGAAACATGCTTACATCTTCCTTTTTTAATAGAAAGACAGAAACTGTTGCTCGAGAACTATTGGGTAAATATCTGGTACGAGACATACATGGCGTGAAAACAAATTATGTAATCACTGAAACGGAAGCATATATTGGTCCACATGATTTGGCGTGTCACGCCTCAAAAGGAAGAACGGCACGCACTGAAGTGATGTATGGAAAGCCAGGAAGAATGTATATTTATTTTGTATATGGCATGCATTACATGCTCAATATTGTCACGGAAGAAGTTGGGTATCCCGCGGCCGTTCTTATCCGTGGCATCGAAGGTGCTTCAGGTCCCGGAAGACTGACAAAAAAGTTGCACATTGCCAAGAACTTACATGGTATGACGCTTTCAAAGAAGTCTGGTCTATGGATAGAAGAAGGCGCTTATGTGAGCGATAAAGATATCCTCCGTACTCCTCGTATCGGTATTGAATATGCCGGAGATGTTTGGAAAAATAAGAAACTTAGATTTGTGCTTAAGAAAAAATAAATCCCCACACGGGGATTTATTTTTGGTGCCCAGGACTGGACTCGAACCAGCATGCCTTTTAAAGCGCTACCACCTCAAGGTAGTGCGTCTACCAATTTCGCCACCTGGGCATATGTGCTCACTATTTAATTTCACTACCATAGGGACGAAATTGGTAGACGCACGGAGTGCGCAGATTTATCTTTTGCCAATTTCGCCCCCTGGGCAGGTGACTTCGTTTGAAGTATTGAAATACTACCATAGATGTAACAAAAGAAAAAGGCTCACTTAAGGTGAACCTTTCCATCTAGAAGCGAACGTTCAAACCGAAGACAAAAATCATCTTATTGGGGGCGGGAAGTACTGCGACATACGGCATAACGTCGCGGATGATTTCGTATTCAAACGTGGCCAGTGGCAAGAAGCCGTGATACGTTTTATTTCGTGGGAGAAAGTGATACGACATGTAATCAACCTGAATACCTCCCAAAAGCGGCTTTCCTGCAATGGTGCCAATTTCAATGTGGCCTCCCAATGCTGCCGTAAGAGTTTCACCTTTTGTGGAATTCTTGTCGATGTAGTTTGCTTCCAGGTAGAAGTTCTTATTAAGATCGTAGCGGAGGCCGAGACCAGGATTGACTTGGTTGGCCCATGCACGCATTTTGCTGTTTTCGTGCCAGCTGCAGCAGTTGATGTTGAGCGACCACTTGGATCGTTCTCCGTCAGAGGCGTGGGCGAGTAGGGTAGAAAAGGATAGCGCACTTGCAAGCAGAATGTTCCGCATTTCCGTCTCCTCAGCAGTTGTCAGTGAAGGAACCTTTATTAAAAGCCTAGCACTTCCAAAGAAAAGCGCACTCTTCAAAAAAGCGGGAATATGTGTTAGATTGAAGACCTGATTTCGTCAGAAATCTGTAGATGGTGCCTATAGTGTAATGGTTAGCACGCGGGCTTGTGGAGCCCTCAGTTCGAGTTCGAATCTCGATAGGCACACCAATCGCTACGAACTAAGTCAATTCGTTGATTTCGTTCAGTAGTATCAAGGGTTTTATCCAGTTCCAACCCTTTTAATCTGGTTTCTAATGCTGGATAGCTGTTTTCAACCTCTTTTACCCATTCATATTTGGAAATACTGAGAATTCTATCTTTGATGACGAAGTTCGAACCTAAAGAAGTGAAAAGTTTCCTCTTCTCTTCTGGTTTTGTCTCAGGATTATTAAATCTTGCTCTTGAGTAGGTCGCAAAGTCGAAGAATTCTTTCGTGGTATCCAACCACTTAGACGCTCTCTGCTCTGTGGAATACATCTCGGACTTCAGTTTCGCTAACTGGGACCGCAAGTCGTCTCTCATTCTTAAAAACTCTTCTTCGCTAATCAGCTCTCTGTAGAACATCTTGGAGAGATTATCGAGTTCGTTCTGTGTCTTATTGTAGGAAGACTGTTGGGACTCATATATCGTTGATCGGTCCTCAATCTCTAATTCATTCCTCTCACTCAAATAATCTAATGCCCATTGTAGAAACTTCGGGTTAATTTGGCACTTCTGAAGTTCGCTGTCTATCTGTTCTTCCAACTGTTTAACAGTTAAGGTTCGCTTCTGGGAGCAGGCTACTCGACGTGTCTTTCTTGTGCAGTAGTAATAGGTATAGGATTCAATTTTCCCAGTAGATTTTATCTGCTTTTGTTTTGTTGTTGCCGTATGCAAACAGTCGCACTCACCACATCTGATAAGGCCAGTGTAGGCGTGGTTATGCTCCGCCATTCTCGGCTTACCTTTCTTTCCTAAAAGGAATTGAACACGGTCATACTCTTCCAACGTAATCATAGCCTTATGGTTGCCAGTTTTCAGCTCTCGGTTCCAAGTGAATAGACCAGTATAAAAAATATTGTTAAACATCTTATAGATAGTTGAATTAGCAAGAGGCCTATCTCCTCCGTGAGAAGTTCTTGGTGTTCTAAAACCCCATTCCTCATTTGCTATCTTTATTATCCTAGGAGGGGTGTAATTCCCAGAGAGCATCATTTCCCACATAGACCGAACAAGCGGAAAGAGCTCTTCGTCCACCATAATCTTTTTATTTAGTCTGTCATTCTTGTATCCGAGTGGCGGTTTTGTAGGATAATCACCACGTTCAGCTTTACCGTTCATTCCACGCTTCACATTCTTACTTAAATCAATAAGGAACTGATTCGCTGAACCTGTTTCTACGTTGAATAAAATAACATTGTCTTCTGGCTTATATTCCTTATCAATAGTTTGAATGGACTGAATGATTCCTTTTTGTAGTAACCAGCTAAGCTTCCCGCTGTCGATTGGGTTTCTTGATAGACGATTAATCTGCCAACACAAAATACCCTCGGCTTCTCTATTCTCAATTCTTTGAAGCATATCTTCAAACACCGGTCGTCCGGGCATTTTTGCAGACTTGGATTCGGTGAGAATGTCTATAGTTTTAATGCCCTCAATACTTGCGAGATGTTTTAATCTTTCAATCTGATCGTCGATGGATTGAATCTGCCTGTCTTCACTTTCCGAAGATTTTCTAGCATAGAGGAAGTATCTAAGTTGTGGCTTTTCTTGTTTCATTTGTGTACCAAAAAAGGGGTAACAGGAATGCTTGTAATTGCGAAACCACAAGAGCTGTTACCCCATCTTTGGCTACAAACATTCCTATGTATCTTATGGTTTCGCATATACAGTATATAACGTTAGAAGTTAAGTTTTGTTAGGTTTTCGACAGTAATCTGTTTTCCAGCAGTGTTACGTCTTCATCGGAATACCCTCCTTTAATGTTTAGGTAGCGTTTATACTTTCTGGTGGGTTTGCCTTTGTAGAATTTCCGTTTTATGTTCTGAACGTAATATTCATCTGCTTTCCATGCTTGGTTTAAAATCTTAAAAGCTCCTTGATATTTCTTTGATTCGTTACAACTCTGATAACTCAGATTGGCGCATTTACGACATGCGAAATAATTTCCCGCGAAGTATAGATTTCGTACTTTTTTACCACAGTAAATGCCATTTTTGTATAAACCGCATATAAAGAACCATTTTTTACCCCCGAATCGACAAGGGTTACTTTCCATTACAAATTCGTACTTCATTACTTTCCATGCTTCATTTCCCTCATATCTATTCTTAATCTTATAGTCGAATTCAATATGTGGGGTAGAGCTTGAGGTGTCTATTTTGACTCGAATATTTCCGCTAGGCTTCCCACCATAAGACCAACTTAACTGTCCGCCAAAATTTCCACCAAGATAGTTATGCTTCCGAAGCCATGCAAGCTCGATCCGCTTGGCTGCCTCGGTTGTATCTCTAGGGTTTGGGTGATAATACCTAGACATATTGATTACCTAAATCGTTTGAGATTCTTCCTGTTTATCAGTCACCCCACCGCGGTCCACACTATATTCTTCCTCATCAGTAATTACCGCTGGAAGTATGAGCCATCTTCGTTTATCGTTCCCGTCTTGTTCTTGTGTCACCAATCCAGCTGTTTCGAGCATGGGAATTATCTGTTGGCGTAGTTGGTAAATGTCCAACATACGTCCGTGCAGGTCGAAGTGTTTTTGTAGAATGTCTTGCCGTGATATTCCGGGTCTCTTGTCCAAGGCAAATTGGTCATCTTTAAGTTGATGTTCCCTAACTTTCCAAAGAGGGACGATAATATCTTTATAGATTTTATAAACATACGGAGGAAGATTGAATTCCTGGCTTATTGAAATTTTTTCCCAGATTTTGAACGCTTCTTCAATGTCTTCTTCGTTGGCGATAATGCCAGTTTGGGTCTGATCTCTCCACCAGTGGTTCAGTAGGGCTATAGACTTTATAAGAGCCATAAACCGCTTAATGTCTCTCTGGTGGCGGGGTTTTAAGAGCTTCTTATCTGCCAAAAACCGCCTTTTAACCAGCTCCTCCGAACAAATCTGTATATCTCCAATACGGGCTTGTTTTATAGCTAGAATACGGCTTTTTAGGAGTTCTCGTCGTGGGTCGGAATTGAGCCATTCTTCATACTCTGTTGAATTGGAGCTTTTCCGTATCGCTTGATCGATTCCCAACTTAATCTTCTCAGGGGTGGCTTCAGGGCTAAGAAGTAAGAAGCGTGTAGATTCCTGCTCGTCTATACGGAGTCCAGCAGAACAGAAAATGACAGAGGGGAAACCTCTTAGTATGACTGTCTTGGTCCTATTCCCACCTTTCTGATTTTTATCTGTTATTTTCGAATGCATCTCTCTTTCATCGTGAGAGAGAAAAGAGCGTAGTCTCTCTAAAAGTTGGGTGTGTGGCATATCCAAGAAAATAATAATCTTTCTTGCCAGGTCCACCACGATACTGTTCGTCTCTTTATTGTATTCTCCTTGTTCGTGAAAGAAAGCTGTAGGGGAACAGTTTCCAATTTTTATCACATCCTCTTGAGGAAAGAGTCCTGAAATTTCTAGTGGAATGTATGACTTCCCAGACGATGATGGGGCATTAAAAGAAACATTAAATTGAGCGTCATGTGTGAATGCTGAAAGCTGACATAGGAAAGTAGCAATTTTGTTCTCTTCGTCTGCTTTTATAGTAAGGGAGAGAATATCTGCTAGCTCTTCAATGCTAAGCGGTTGATAGTTTTCCATATTAATCTAATTTGTATTTTTTATAATCTTCTTTGGTAATAGGTTGGTAGGTTATTCGGACAAGCTCAATGAGCTTTACGGCCTGTATATAAGCTTCTTCCTCCGATATTTCTTCCCCGAACTCTTCTTTATAGAGATTCTGGAACGTCGAGATCTGCTTGCCCGATAAGACCATGATTAGTTAGTTCTAATTCGGCTTTTTAACTCACGGGTGATATTCCAGTAAGCTTTTGGTTCAACAAGTAATAACCCTTCCCAGAAACGATATATAACATTATTAAGTTCATCTGATTTCTCGAATACGAAAGTAACTTTTGGGTGATCTTTCGGATTTCGGTTGACCGCGACAATGGAGAATCCAAGATATTGAAGGCTAGAGGCAAGTGCAAGATCTGATACCTCTACGTGTCGATCTATTTTTAGGAATTTGTAATCTGATTTCATAATTTAAAAACCCGCAGGTTCCTCTGCAGATTATTATTTGTATGTATTCTTGTATAAGAAAAAACTGTACTACACTTTTTTTCCTTTACTTAGAATTCTCATAAATTCTTTTTTTGTATCCTTATCTCTTTTTCCAGCTAAATATGCCCGTCTTTCTGTTTCAAGAGAGATGATTTTTCCAATATGGCCAACGTCTAGATGTTGATTAAATTTTTTATAGACCTCGTTTGCGACATCCTTTAAAGGTTTATTCCAATGGATTTTATAAATAAAGTCATTTCTATCTGATGTTTTTTTACCTTTCTTCTTTATTTTTCCAAGCTCAACATGGGGTTTCCGATATTCATCTTGAAGGTTTTTGATGTGGTCAAAATTTCGGCCTATAAAATCCAAGATGTCTCTTTTGGACGCGTAGGGGCTTATCTTTAAAGATACTGGGAAAAATCTAAGCTCTTCCTCCATCTCTAATCCAACTCTGTTAATTAAATCTTGATCATTTGACTCTAAAGCGTCTAAATAGCTATAAAATCTTTTTTTAGCATCACCCACACCACATAAATCTAAGGAGGTTATTTTTAAAAATTGTGGATTTGGTAAACGGTCAAAGAATAGACAATTGGTTATGATTATTTGCCACACAGGTCCAGCGAGCTGAAGTTCTTCCTGGAGTTGATATATGTATGTTGCCACCCGGATTCCTAAATTATTATCTCTGTAGCCGGCCCATTTTTTAGGTATTGCTACTGGGTACATCCAATGAATGTCCCCGTCTGCTGGTTTATTTTTGTATTTGTAGCCTGACTCAGGAATTTGAGACATTAGCCTAATAAAATTACACTTTTTCTCCAAAAACTTTGAGCGCACTAATTCTTCGTAGTAGGATTCTATTTTTTTGAAACCACTCCCACGTCTCTTCTTTAAGTCTTTGAAATATAGGCCTATTTCTTCTTTCGACACTTTGTCCTTTTTCAGTTTCATAAATATCTTTAAATATACGTCAATCTACACTTTTTTTTGACCGTTGCAATATAGTAGAGGTATTACATTGTTGCTTTTGCCTACATTAGGTATACACTGAAATGAAACTATATGAGCAGGGTACGAATGCTAAACGCAACATTCGGTTCGCTCACGAGAGATTCTCGTAGATTTTTGTATTCTCTTCTCCGAAAAAAGGCACTCATAATGAGTGCTCTTTTAGTTTTTGTGCAGCTTTTGACTCCGGTTGCAACTATATATGCCGCTGCAACGGTTTCTAACGATATAGGATCTGCAGCTTCCTTGGATCCAGTAGGTAATAAAGCGACACGTCTTCAAGGTCAAGGATCTTCAGGTGTTGACCAATCGTCGGGGGCGCTTACGTATACCTACCCTTTGACTTTACCGGATGGTAGAAATGGAATGGCTCCAAAGCTTTCTTTGTCATACAACTCTCAAAATAATGATTCAGGATGGTTCGGGCACGCTTGGACAATAAATATTCCCTACGTTGAAAGAACAACAAAAACTGGGTCCGACAAGATGTATAGTAATCCCGTATTTGTTTCTTCTCTGCATGGTGAGCTTACTTCCAGTAATGGGATTAA
The DNA here is from genome assembly GCA_029288775.1 of Candidatus Nomurabacteria bacterium. GTDB lineage: Bacteria > Patescibacteriota > Minisyncoccia > Phycocordibacterales > UBA5272 > UBA11704. The sequence goes on from JARIGQ010000006.1 coordinate 38,469, forward strand.
TTATGAGCAAAAGGTGGATGATGGTTCTTACCCCAAATATACATACTCTGGAAATACGTGGCAAATGACTGATAGGGATGGCACAACCTATTATTTTGGGAATACTTATACTAGCCGAATACAGGATGATGCTGGAACGCTTATAGGTAGATGGTATCTAACTGAAGTTCGCGATAAGTTTGGGAATGGAATTCTTTATGGTTATACCAAGGATTCTGGCACCGTATATCCGAGTACTGTTTCCTATACTGAACACGCACTGGCACACCCTCTTAATTTGGTTAGCTTCACTTTAGAAAATAAAACAGATCAACTACCAAGCTATAAATATGGCTTCAAAACTACTGATACGAAGAGAGTATCTGCTATTAAAGTAAGCACAAACGGCAAAGACAACTCATATTTCTACTTTACTTATACATTCGGGTCAAATGGAGTGCGTTCTCTTCTTCAATCCATCGAGAAAAAACATCTAAGTACAAATGGCGATTGGACTACCCTCCCTAAAACAACTTTTGATTACGAGAAGTCTGCCCCAAGCTTCTCAGGGACTATTTCTAATAGTGTTAACCCTTATGGAGGCAATGTTGTTATGGATACAGACGGTAATGGGATTTTAGACCTTTATAATGCAGGTGATGGATACTTTCCTGTTGAAATTAACGGTGATTATAAGAAAGACCTTGTTCAAGCAGAAATTACATATGGAGCATACTCTTCTGGGCAAAATATAAATTTTAAGTATAACCAAGGAAGCAGCACTTTCTTATTAAGAAATCTTAAGAAACCTACATCTTCCGCATATATAAGAAGTATGGTAGCTGGAAATCCTATACCTCCTTTGCGGTACTTGCCCGAAGGAGGTTCAGGGTGGGGACAAGAGTCTGTGGTAGCTGATGTTAATGGAGATGGGTTTGATGATGTGGTGTATAACGATCCTTATGGGAATAATGGTGTTGGTGTGAATACTACAAATAATACTTTTGACTACAGCACTCCTACTAATCTTTGGTTTAGCGTACTCAATGATCAGCTTGTTGATATTAACGGTGACGGGTTACAGGATAAAATATCTAAGTCTACATCTGGAACTACTACATATAGTATTTATTTAAATACTGGGAGTGGATATTCTACAACAACTTACTATGTTTACAGTACAGGAACCGCGTTGCCTGCTGAATATGATACGGGTGTTAGATTTGTCGATATAAATAATGATGGTTTGGTTGACTTTGTAAGATCTTATTATTCTAATTACTCGGGTACTGGAAATCCTACCTGTACTGATTCATATTCTCCTGTACCTACCACTGCTCCAATTAACCAGTCTGTAAGCCAGTACTATATAAATACCGGGACTGGTTTTACAGCATCAACCTCACCCCTTAGTGGATACATTATCAATTACGGTAGTTGTGCTTATGGAATGACTTCAGGTTTCTTGGTAACAAAAAGTACTAAAGAATACGATACTGACGGTGATCTGGATACCGACTATGATGGAGCTACTAATAATACAAAGAAGCAAGATGTCCTCACCAATGTAACTAGCTCTCTCGGGTCCACCCTCAGTGTTTCATATTCATGGACTACAACTGGTGGACTTAATCCTACACTACCTGTTCCAATGTATACGGTTGCAACTACAACCGAAAAGTTTTCACTTTCTGATCCAGCTCCTCACATTGTTTCTTATAGCTTCCAAGATGGGCAAATGTACTATGACGATTCCGCTCCTCGTGATCATAAGTTTGCCGGATTCGGTAAAGTTGAAGTGGTAGATGGAAATAAAAAAACCGTCACCTATTTCCACCAAGGTAATGGTGATAACCTCAGCACAGGAGAAAAAGGGGATTCTTATTACAATATTGGAAAATCTTACCGTACTGACACCTTCGATCTATCCTCCGGTACCTCAACTTTAGTCAGTAAAGATCTTTCACTCTATACCACGTACTCATATGCTTCCTCTTCGTTTACATACCTAGATAGTCAAATAAAGAATCTATATAATTCTGATGGATCTTATGTATCTTCAGCAAGCAGAAATGTGTACGATGAAACTAAGCGTCTTATTAAGACTTCCTACAACTATGGAGATATTGAACCGTTCATTTCCTTTGCTTCTTCAACTATTACAGACAAGGGGTCGGACCTCACAGTAACTTCATATATATATTCAAATACACGTCCACAACGCTTGGTTAAGCAGACAACTACAGACTACTCAGGACAGACAATAGGAAATACTGCCTACTACTATGATGGACTTCCTTATGGATTAGTAGATAAGGGAGCTGTAACCACAACCTTAGATACTATTTATAATAGTGACGGTACGGTAAACGCCACAAGCTCAACGCAAGTTGAATATGATCCCACGGGAAATGTAACTAAAACAACGGATGCTCTTGGGAACATAACTAAAGTTTCCTATGACAGCTCTTACTACTTTCCAACACAAAAAGTTGATGCGCTTAACGGAACAACTACGTATTCTTATGACCCTTATACACTTAACTTATTATCTACTAAAGGACCAGATGGAATAACCTATACCAAAGAAACAGATGGATTAGGTAAGGTTACTCGATCTTATACCCTGGATTCTGGAGGGGGTGTTCACGATGAAGTAAGGATCAATTATGTGTACGGAGGTGGTCTTACTGTTTATACACGAAAAATGGGTTCAAGTGGACAGGAAGCTCGCTCTGTAGACATTTACGATAGTTATGGGAGGTTAATTCAATCTAAAAAGGAAAGCACCGTTGATTCTTTTTCTACCCAAGACACAACTTACGATGCAAGCAGTAATGTTACCTCAGTATCATTGCCATACATCACAACAGGGTATGGATATACACCCGGTACTCCAACAAATGGAAAAACCATATATACCTACGATGGTCTTGGAAGAGTGACAACTAAGGAGGCTTTTGGAAGTAAAGCAACTTACCAGTACGGTGCTCGATCGCTAACTGTCCAAGATAATGCGTCTACTCAGCACAAGAAAACATATATCTATGATGCCAACGGCAACTTGGCTACTGTCCAGGAATACAACAATGGTAGTACGTACACAACTTCATATTCCTATACTCCAACAAATAAACTTTCTCGTATAAGTGACGCAAATGGGAACATTAGAAATTTCAGCTACCTATCTAATGGGCTTTTAACATACCAAGAAGACTCACACCCGTCTTCAGATTCAACATTTACCACTTATTCCTACACCTATGATTCCTTAGGAAACCTTCTTTCAAAAATAGGACCGCTTGGCTCAATAATTTACTCATATGATGCTCTAAGTCGACCTACAACGAGAGTTGTGTCAGATGCGACTAATGGAACATCCACCGTCTCTCTTTCATATACAGGCTGTGCGAACAACTATGTTTCTCCTTGTGTCATTAACCGAGGCACATCTTCAACGACTCTAACTTACAATTCTTATGGAAAATTAGGAAGTGAAATGCTTTCTATCGATGGAAAAACCTATACCCGCTCTTACGCTTACGATACCTTTAGTAATCCGACAACTATTACATATCCTGACAACGGTCAAGCTATCTACTCCTATACTTTAGATGGGAAACAAGCTTCACTTTCATATATAACCCCAAGTGGCAGCACGAAATCTATTGTTAGCAACACCACATTTAACTCAATAGGGGATCTTTCTTCCTACTCTTTGGGTAACGGGATACAGCTTTGTAATACATACACTACGACATCTACCGATGGAGTGATCTCTCCAAAATTAGGAAAATCGGTATACCTCTTCAACTCAGTAGGATGCTCTCTTTCGGGTTCTAACCAAGTTGAGCTCTATAAGGATGAATTTACCTATAAGGACTACATGACTCCAAGTAATATTCTTACAACGTACAAGGATATTGCTGGAACTACCCATACAAAGAGTGATAGTTTTACCTATGATAATCTTGCTCGCTTAACTCAAACTTCTACTTCCTATGATGGGGGAGGGGCTTTAGTGGATAGTCTTGTCTATGATCCGATTGGAAACATTATTAGTGAAAATAATGTTTTGTATCGTTATAGCAAGGACGGAATGCAAAATGCTAACGCAGTGACCTCTATTGGAGGTGTTAACGTCTCTTATGACTCTCAAGGAAACCGTATCCAGTCTGGAGATAACTCGTATGCATGGAATACTCTCAATCAGTTAGTTTTAGCTACAAGTAGTAACGGTACGGAACGTTATACTTATGATGAAAATGGAGAACGACTTAAAAAAGTGGTCCAAGCAAGTGTCCTTATCAATCAAAAAGTTACCCCTTCTACTACTGGTCTAGCAATTAGCACCCTATCCCAAGGCGACCTTTTGGCTCAAGTTGCCACATCAAGTACCTATATTGCCACTTCTACATACAATACGCTATCTTCGCTTTCGTTACTAGATAAGACGTCTTTGTTCAACTTGGTCACCGGGTATTACGCTTCACCATTTACAAGCAAGTTCTGTGCTGCAACATCTACCGCAAATCGTCAGACGTGTATTTCTGATACGACTAAGCAACTGCTGGCAAATGACATAAACCAAAGAAGTACGAGTACCGTTGCTACCACAGGACTTATAACCGATATTATTAAAATTTCAACAGGGGAGTATCTTATTCCTTCCTCATATGTAGGAATAGCTACAAGTAGTATTGCAATCAGTAGTCAAGCGACATTTACAGTAAATAGTGGAACTATTAGTTCATATAACACCTATGTAGCTACAGGAATTGTCGTCGCACTTGATCAATATAGTAATCTTCCTTACGTATCCACGAGTACCTACACCACTCTTGCTTCACTTGGACTGATAGATACCACTAAAGTAAAAACCGTAATGATCCTTGCAGGTTGTAACTCTGTGGCATCTGCTTGTACGACTGCCAAAAAGGTGATCTTTGAAAAATATTACAAAGAAAGTGGTTATCTCCTTTCTGATCGTGCTCTACAGGAAATGTGGTATGTATATGCTGCTAAAGCTCGATTGCCCGGTAATTCTACTGAATTAACATCTACTTCAACTTATCTTGGTAGTATTTCTGTTCCTTCAGTAACCTCTCGAAGTAGCAGTAGTGCTACGAGTACATATTATTCTGGTTTGTACTTTACAACGGAATACACTAACCAAAATACAGCGGAGCCGAGGTTGCAATACTTTAATACAATTCCTTATTACATTACTCCCACTGCGTTTGGTGAACTTCAGGCAGCGGGGATTACCCAAACAACAGTTCAAAGTTACCAATCTCAAATTGATGATTTACTGTCCATCAAATACGCATCTTCTACGGAGTACATGGTTGCCCTACAGTCATTTGCCAAAAACGATAAGGGGGTAACGCTAAGCTGGAACACTCTAAAAGAGCTCTATCTAGTCGTAATTGGCGCAGCAAGTATCCCTAATAATACCGGAGACTATACCCAAAACGCAGTATATGACTTATCTAACTATTTAGTGATCAATAGTTATAAGACAGTCAGTGGACAGTTCACTTTACAGTGGACTACAGCTTGTAATGGAGGTTATGTTTCTAGTCTTACCTACTCTCGTTGTGTGATAGGAACTTCACCCTTTAGCCTTTCCGTTTCATCCTCAACTTCTGTAAGTTATATTCTGTCGCTTAAAAATAGTCCAAACCCAACAGAAACAACTCTTCTTATGGGTTCTTCGACAAATACTACTATGGGTACAGATAGTTATAACTACGCAACTGATTTACCTCATATATTTAACGGTTACTATACGCAAACATTTAGTTCAGATGGTGTTCGTATAGATGCTGATGTTACTCCAACTATACTTACACAGCAAGCTAGTAGTACTTCGCCATTAAAGATACTTATTAGTAATGATTCGCAATGGTCTTCAGATCCATACACGTGGGAAGCAACCTCAGTAACGCTTAAGGCTTATGCTAATACCTCGAGACTTACACTAGCTTCTACTACGCTAGTTTCAGGAGTGACAAATGCCACTACTACAAGTTTTACTGCAGGCATCCAGAGCACAATTGCTTCTTACTTCGGCGAAAATCATGATAGTTCTTTTGATGTAAGTACAGGAACTACATCACCACTTGTTTTCATCTCTCCGGAATCATATCGAGAATTTGCTTCCACTACCCTCAAGGATGCATATCAGATTACTAAAGTCTTTATGGCTACTTCAACAACGCAGTGTGCTTCAGCGGCCTCGACTACGGAATGTGATAAAACTCTTCGTAAGGCCGCGTTTAGAGAAATAGTTACCAACTTAAGTGGTTTTACACCAAGTCAGGCTGCTACTGAAGAATTTTGGATGGTGCATAAAGGAATCTTGGCTCTTCCCAATGTTTCATTTGCTTCTACGACTGCGACAACTACGGTCAATGGTTATTATCAGGCAACTTCAACTATAGGTTCATGGTATATCATGGTTTCTCCGGGTAATTACACGTATTATGTAGCAACGTCGAGTGCGGTATTGCCTGCAATTGTTTCTTCCACTTCTACTCCGTATCCAGTTTTTGCTAGATCTAACCTACCGAATTCACTTTCAACAAGTACTACGTATCTTACATCTACTACAACCATTCCTGGGTTCTGGGTAGACCAGGTGGTGTATCAAGATTCTCCAACTGGTGGAGCTACGAGCACGACTGGTTCTTACACAGTGCATACGTTTAATTCCTCAGGAACATTTACTGTTCCATCCGGGGCAAGTTTTAACGCTGAAGTTCTTGCTGTGGGAGGCGGGGGAGGCGGGGGAGGATCTCAAGGTGGTGGAGGAGGTGGTGGTCAAGTAATCGCCAGTTCAACCGTTGCATTCACTGCGGGTTCATATTCTGTGACTATCGGAAGCGGTGGGGGAGGAGGGGATGCTGGTGGAACTACAGCTGGTGGAGATGGAGCCACGACAACATTTGTAGGCATTACAGCAAAAGGGGGCAAAGGGGCGCCACGTCAAACCAACTTAAATGGTGGAAATTCTGGAAGTGGTAAAACAGGCGGTACAGGAATACTTTCCGGTTACTACCCATCTGGTGGAGGCGCGGGAGATTTTGCGAATGGAGTAAATGGGTCAGGTTCTGCATCTGGGAATGGAGGAACTGGAACATCATCCTCTATTACAGGAAGTTCTTTGGGTTATGGCGGTGGAGGCGGTGGAGGGGGAGATTCGCAAGGTTCTACTCCTGGTAGTGGTGTAGATGGCGGAGGAAATGGAGCAACAGCCTTTGTAAGTTCACCAGGTTCATCTGGTACTGCTAATAGAGGAGGCGGAGGAGGTGGGGGTAGTAATGATAATGGTTGTCACTGTGCCGGAACGGCTGGAGGTGATGGCGGTTCTGGCGTGGTAATTGTTCGTTATCTGACATCTCTGTTCCCATTCAATGCAACGACTACAACTCACGTGTATATTGCAACAACTACTATCATTGCTCCAGTAACACATCTTGATTTGGTGCCTTCAGGAGTGCTTACGGATACACAATTTACTACTACGTACGCAACATCCAGTTTTGCTTTGGCAACTACGACGAAGGGAGTAAGTCAAGATACTTACAACGAGCTTCTAAGAACCCCAGTACGCTTAAATTCTGATGTGACCACTGTATTTACTTATGCTCTTCCATTTGCAACAAGTTCATGCCCGGGTCAGACAGCTACAAGTAGTTGTGTTATTACTGCTCAAAAGACAAAAGCTAAAGACACAATAAGCGCCCTCTCGGGATTCGTCTTGTCAGATGCTGCACTAGAAGAGCTATACCGAGTTAATTCAGGAGATTTATCAATTATTCCAATGAATCTCACGAATGCTGCAACATCTTCATCGAATCAAACTATTATTCTGCCTCTTGATAAATCTCGAGCCTATACATCCTACAGTACATCAACCGCTTCAGGAACCACTACATCTTCAGTAGGGGGCAGCTGTTCATTCGGAACTACTGGCGCTACAACAACGAAGTGTAAAATCGGCTTACCAGATCTGAACACTATAATCCAAAGCGCTACCTTCAAATACGATCTTTCTACTTCTACCGTCTCAACAAGTACGTTACTGCTTAACTTTACCTATCTTACTCAGGTTGCCTCCACAACAGGTGCAACATCCACTCCTCAATTTACAGCTGTGTCTTCTTCGACAACAGTTACTGGTCAAAAGTCTGGCACTTCTACGTTTAGCTTCGATCTAAGCTCGTACTACGTAGACTTTATGGCAGCAACGACGTCTACATTTATTTTGACTCCTGATGCAAATGGAACATCGACTCAAGTTTTCCAAGTACTAAACCCTATACTTACGTTTAATAGATATATTTCTAATCAAAGCATTACATACGCAACAACCACTCAATTTATTCCATTTGATAGGTCCGCTATCCCTTCTTATGCGACCACAACTGCAACAACCTCAATCGATCTGACAAACACCCCGCCTATCGAGCTATCGATGATGTTTTCTCCAGAAGCTGGGACTTTTGTCCTTAATTCTACGCCTAGTACTTATCTAGTTGGAAACACAGGTATGGTTGCTTATTACAAATTAGACAGTAATTCCAATGATGCAGCAGGTTCTACCAACGGATCTGACACCAACATTACGTACTCTTCAGGAAATGGGAAGCTAAACAACGGAGCTGGATTCAATGGAACCAATAGTACCGTTGCATTAGGAACAGGTCTCAACCTTGCAGGAGGCGGCATGACGATTGCGGGCTGGGTATACATAAATACCAATAGCCTTTATCAAGAAGCCATCCTCAACAAGCGTGATGTTGGAGGAACAATGCAGTATCAGTTCTATGTAGAAAACAGCGCGGCAAAGCTCGCTTTCTACACAGGTACTCAATATAATTCAACCTCCGCTGTAGGAAGTAACGGGTGGCATCATGTGGCAGTCACGCTTTCAAATTCCTCAAACGGAAATCTAACTTTCTATATAGATGGAGTTCAGAGTGGAACAGCCTCGAGCGTAAACCTTGGTTCAGGAACATCAGCAAGAGTTGCTATTGGTAGTCAAGGATCTGCAGACTACGACTTCTTCCATGGAGCCATTGACGAACTAGGTGTTTGGTCCCGCACACTTTCTTCTACGGAGATTGCTAATCTTTATAATAGTGGAAGTGGCCTAGCATATCCATTTGCAACTGTAGGGTCATCACGACAAGAGTCCTATGCAGGGTCTGAGATAGATGACAGCTATCTGTATTCTACAAGCACGCAGAACATTCTCCCCGCAGTATCTTATCCATACGCTACAAGTACAGCCACCTCTACTGTATACAGTCTTACAACGGCTACCACTACTTCGTACACCCTCTATACTCCATTCTCAAACTACCAAGACGACAGTAGGGGAACCATCACAAGTTATCTAACCTTCAATGGCAAACTCATAGCTGCGTATACATACCAAAGTGGTCAAGAAGCTTCCACCGGAAAGCTAACGTACATATTGGTGAATTACTTGGGTACCCCTGTACTATCCACGGACGCACATGGAGACATTACGGAGATGGACGTCACCGACTCTTTCGGAAACTACGTTCATAGAGATAGGAGAAACGACAATGCAGAGCACACCCGGGGGTTTACTAATCAAGATTTCGACGATGTTACAGGATTAAACTATTTCCATGCTCGTCTTCTTGACCCGAAGGCCCACACCTTCCTTTCGGTAGATCCAGTAATTTATAACTTAGTAAGTAATAACAACGAAGACAGATTACGCTTTGTTAGTGCATTAATTAATCCACAAGCTCAAAATAGTTACTCTTATGTTGGTAATAATCCCATAACAAATATCGATCAAGACGGCCGTTGGTGGGTAGAGGTTTCAGCATCACTTGCTGGATCTGGACGTACGGGTTCTATAGGTTTTAGATTTGATGATACAGGAATTGATTATTTCCAGTCGGGAGGATTTACAGCGGGTTCAGGAGCTTTTGCTGGGATAGTAATATCTCCGTATGGCTCACTCTCACATCAGGCTCAATCCACTACTAATGTTACTTTTCAAGCAGCAAAAGTTGTAGGAGGTCAAATTAGTGGAGATCTGGCCACGTATTCTGTCAATGCTAAAAGCATGGTTCCAAATGATAAACCTTCAGGTGGTATAATATTTGGACTAGGAGCGAGCGCTTCTGTCCAGCAAGAAGTTTCAACTCCATTGGTCAGTTTTGGGAAGAATACTCAGCCAACAAATTCAGTACCTAAGACGTCAACAAATGCTGTTCAAGGTAGAATGAGTCCGCAGAGTATTATAGGACCAACATTACCCCAGCAGTCAAATCAAACAAAAACTAACACTGCTCCCAAAGTTAACATAAACCCTACTCAGCAGAGTCAACAGGGAGGAATATTAAATACCGTCAATAATTGGTTCAACAATATATTTAAAAAATAAACTATGATTAAAACAATTTTATTTCTCGGGATCGTAATTATTACTAGCTATGTTGTTTCTAGGAATATAAACGAATGGAGTGAGAGTTTTCGTGTGTTCAATTTAAAAAATATTAAAAATTCATTTGGTGATAAATTTGGTTTTTTGAAATCAGGAGAAAAGAAGTGGTTCTTGTACTTTTGTAAGATATGGATTATTTTTGTCTCTCTATTGTTTCTAACTTTAGTTTATCTCGTTCTTTTTGGAACTATTGTTTTATAGTCCCCTAAAAAGCCACCATTTAAAGATATAGTGAAAGATACAGTGTGGAGAGGGGTAGGGTAAAGCTAAAAAGAGGAGTAAACTTGATTTAGAGGGAAAGGTATGGCCATTAATAACGCAATCAACCATAACCATGAAAAAGCTATTAGTTTTAATAATCTTACTTGTTGGTGTCACTCAGTTTTCATCAGCTGCAATTACTACTTGTACAGTAATTAGCAGAGATTTAACATATAAAAGTAGTGACTACGGTTCCGGTGGAGATGTGGCAAATCTTCAATATTTTCTTAATCAAACAGGAGACCTTATAAACTACCCTTCTGGGTATTTTGGACCGTCTACCTTAACAGCTGTTAAGCAATTTCAAAGTGCTTATGGGATTTCCCCAACAGGGTATGTGGGAAGCCTTACAAGGGCAAAAATCCAGTCTCTGTCATGTGGAAACACAACCACATTATCTAACGATAATCATTACACAAACAGCGCAGGAAATACGGTTCACTCCCCAGCTTATACGAGTGATAACTCAATACCTTCAGGAGCAAGTGCGCAGTGTGGTGACGGAACCTATAGTTTCAGTCAAAGCAGTAGAGGTACCTGCTCACATCATGGAGGTGTAAGTAGGTGGTTAAGATAATATGAAAACCATTTCAGAACTAAACAATAAATGGTGGTATAGATTGATTAAAGTTGCTTTTTTCGTTGCTATTCTTTTGTCTATTTGTGTGGCGGTTTCAGTAGAGTGGGATGAATTATATAGCTACGATTCGGACTATAGAATATTGTGCAATTATGGCAATAAAGCCAGTTTCCTAGCGTATAAAGAGAGGCAAATTTATATTCCTAGTTATTACAATTACTCCGACAGTATTGCTGATATTCCGGACTCAACCAAAACGCAGATTCGATCTATATGTCAAATTACTGACGCAGAAATCCAGGCCTTAATGAACGACATAATGAATGGTAATTATGATGGGAAAAAACTGTTTGATGTTATTCCAACCAGCATTCCGAGAGCTACCCACTTATCTGTTACCTTATGGTCCGTCTTGTATATTGTGATTATCCTGGTGATTAGTGAGATTATTCATCGAGTATTCTATTACATTTTATTGGGTACCTTTAGACCTAAGAAAACTTAGTTCCGTTATTATTTAATTTTCATCTATGTCACTTTGGAATAATTTGTTTGGGCTAAGATGGATTAGAACCCCAAAAGCAAAAATAATATTTGGATTATCAATGCTGGCCCTGGCTATTTTTACTTTGGGAGTTGTAGGGTTAAAAGATTCCTGGGAGTTAATTATTATTTTAACTGTTGGAGGTTTGTGGCAAATCGTTACAGGCCGAAAGAAATTTTGGCAGGAAAAACAGTTATAATTTTCTCGGACAAGGCGCACGATTAAAGTGTGGTAAGGTGTAGGGTAAAGCTAAAAAGAGGAGTAAACTTTAGATATGAGAACTAACTATAGGGTTCCTAAACTTGATTTAATTTCAAGTTATTCTAGTTATTTTGATTCATGGTTTATGGCTAAGAATTAATTTAATTTTATAAAACCGAAATGTTAAAGATATTTGACTACAATCTACACAAAAGACAAGTATTTTGGTACTTTTTGTTATCTAGTATAGGAATCATTTACTTGTTGTGGTCCAATTATCAGTTGCATAATGAAATTAAAGAAAAGGAACTCGAAGTAAGGATATATAACGAGAATATCGATAAAACCAATGACTTAGATTTAAGATATTCAAAGTGTCTTGATAAAGCAGACAATGATGCAAAATGGAGTATTTATTCTTATTGCATGAATTCTCCTTGGTATCCAGATAAAACAGCATGCAAATTAGACGAGCTCCCGTCTGGTGGAACTTTGTTGGAGTCATATCAAAAAGACAAAAGTAATTGCTCACAGCAGTTTAAGGGGGCAATTTATAAAGAACCTTGGGAAAGGTAGCTAGTTCTAATTGTCTCTACCGCGGCACACCAATCGAGACGAATAGCGTCAGTTCGCTCACTTCGTCCAGTAGTATCAAGGGTTTCTTCCAGTTCCAACCTTTCTAGGTCGCTTTTAAGCTGGAAATAGTTACTTTCTATAGGTTCCAGCCATTTATGCTTGGAAATAGTAAGTATCTGGTCAGTTATGGTGTGGTTCCAACCTAAGCCAAGCAAAATAGCTTTCTTGTGCTCTGGAGGAGATTCAGGGTTGACGAAATGCTTCTTCGCGTAGGCCGCAAACTTGAAAGTCTTCTCCGTCAATTCCAACCATTTTTCTTCACGGTCTTCTGATTCTGCCAGTTGGTCCTTACTCTTTGCAAGCTTTGCTCGTAAGATGTCTCGTTCTTTAATGAAGCCTTGTTCATCAATCAGCTCCTTGTAGAGCATCTTAGTCAGATTATCCAATTCTCGCTGAGTGTCGTCACAAAGCTTTTGATTACTCTTCTTAACTTCAAGACTGTCCTGAATTTCGACCACATTTCTCTCCTTCAAGTAATCCAGTGCCCAAGTTAGAAACTGAGGATGAATCTCACACCCCTCTACAAACTTAAGTATCTGCTTTTCAAGCGCACTTTCAGTAAGTGTCTTCTTCTGAGAACACTGAATACTTTTCTTTTTACGAGTACAGTAGTAGTAAGTGAATGACTTATATTCTCCAGTTGAAAGAATAAGTTTGTTTTTAGTTACGGCGGTATGCATACACCCACATTCACCGCACGTAATTTCTCCTGTATAAGCATGCACATGTTTTGAGGGGCGAGGTTTGCCATACTTTCCTAGTAGTACCTGTACACGGTCGTACTCCTCTAGAGTAATCATAGGGTTATGATTACCTTTGTATTCTTTTCCATCCCAAACAAACGTTCCAGTGTAGAAGAGATTCGTGAATACTCGATAGATACTTGAACGTCCAAAAGGAACTACTTTGCTTTTGAATATTTTGCAGTAAGACCCCATTCTTCAGTTGCTATTGCATGAACCTGAGGAGCTGTGTAAGCACCGGTAAGCATAAGGTCCCACATTTTTCGTACAAGTGAAAATCTTTCTGGGTCATTCACGATAGTCTTTTCCAGCTTGTCATTAAGGTAGCCGATAGGCGGACGAGATGGAAGCCATCCACGACTAGCTTTACCTTCCATCCCACGGTAACAATTCTTACGAAGGTCCAGGATGAACTGGTTTGCCATACCGCTTTCAACACTAAACAAGAGGACGTTGTCTTCTGGTTTGTACTCTTTATCGATGGTTTGAATTGACTGAAGAGTTCCTTGCTGGAGCATCCAACTTAACGTTCCGCTATCAATAGGATTACGCGAAAGGCGGTTAATTTGCCAGCACAGAATCCCTTCTGCTTCGCCGTTTTTAATACGTTCAAGCATACTCTCGAAAACAGGACGATCGTAAGGTTTTTTGGCAGATTTTGCCTCTTGGAGCACCTCCTTCACTCGTATACCGAGAGTTCTGGCCAGGTCTTGAAGTTTGTTTACCTGGTCTTCTATGGATTGCACCTGTCGTTCCTCCGACTCAGAGGATTTACGGGCATAGAGAAAGTATTGAATTGTCTTGCTTTCTTCTGTTTTCATCTGTAAGTTCACCTCGTGTCAATGTTTCCGCAAAAGTAGTAAAGAAGCTTGCTGGTATTACGAGAACTATGGTGCCTAGAATAATTTCGGCACGCGAAACTGCACCTTTGATAAGGACACTTGTTTTAAATAACTGATATATTTCTTTATTGTTTACCATATCTTTTTTCTATCTTTAACTACTTTCCTGGGTTTAATACCTAGAAGCGGACTTATATATGTACATGTTAGCCAACCACAAAGAATTCCAATCATTGCTCCTGCTACTATGTCCGACGGATAGTGAACACCTGCCATGACTCTCGCAATGGTCATACAAATTGTTGCTATGTAAAAGAATACCCCTAACTTCTTGTGATGAAAGTAGATAATTGTTGAGAACGCAAAGAAGAATGTAGAGTGACCAGAAGGAAAAGAATATGAATTTTCACTTAATAATTGATGCACGTGGTGTGATAAGAAAGGCCTTGGTCGGTGCCAGAAATATCGTATAGGTGTTGCTATTCCATAACGAGCAATCCAACCCGCTATAAGAGCAGATAACCCAGTCATTACCTTCTCCTTTAGTGGATGATGATGGAAAAGTACATATGCAACAACTATACCAAGTAGGATGAAAGCCAAGTAATGTGCGAAGAAAACAATAGCAAAATCTATTGCCTTACTTTGTCCGGCAAAGTTATTTAAAAAGTAAAATAGGTTAGTATCAAAATTCATAATAGAAATCATTATTATGGGAAAAACTACCCCTCTGGTGGTGGGTAGTTTTTTATTTACGTATTATCTTACTGTTGTTGATGCCGTTTCGGTGGCCGTGACCTTCACCGTCATGTCCTTCAAAAGAACCAAGAGAACCGCCGATACCACCACCGATAATACCTCCCACAAGAGCAGAAGATACTATGATTGTGATTAATTTTTTATCTAAGTGCATATGTTTTTATTAACTAATAATATGTAAACCATACCCTTCAATAGTACAAAGTAAAAATGAAGAAAACATGAATCTAAGCAATTGGCAGTGTAATGGTAACGAGCGTACCTTTCTGAAGTGTGCTTGAAATGGAAATTTCACCGTTGAATTTCTCTATAAATTCCTTTGCTATTGAGAGTCCTAGGCCTGAGCCTGTTTCGTCATTTCTAGAGTGTGATGCTTTATAAAATCGCTCAAAGATATGTACCAGATCTTGTTCGCTTATTCCAACCCCGGTATCTTCTATTGTAAGTAGAAACTGGTGATTCTTCTTACTAAGATTCACCCTAATTGACCCGCCTTTTGGAGTATAGTGAATGGCATTAAGGAGAATGTTTTGAATAGCGCGCACTAAATTTGATTCATGAGCTAGTACCGATCCATTTACATTAATCTCCTTTGTAAGAAGGATATCTTTTTCATCGGCTTGTGCTTGTACTTTTTCAAGAATTTTATAAAGGCATGAAGCATATTCTATACGTACCATTTGTTTTTCGTTGATATTTTCTCCACGAGCAAGTGTAAGTAAATCTTCAACTAAGGTAGACATTGCCTTAATCTCCTCTAAACCACTCCTAAGAACTTTCTTATAAGTATCGGGATCAGTGTGGTTTGCTTGAAGAGCCACCTCCATTTCAGTACGCATAATCGTAAGCGGAGTACGCAAGTCATGAGATGCGTCTGCTGTAAACCTCTTCTGCAAATCAAGATTTTTCTTTATAGGTTTGAGTGTCTTACCAGCTAAAAAATAACTCATGCATCCTATAATAACTAAAATGAAAATATCCGCACCTGTGGTTGCTGCTTGTGCCATGTCTTGCGTATTTTCAAAAAGCACGTGACGCTGATGGGGATCAGATATAGTAGCACTTAGTGTGTCACTCAGATTTTTTTCTATAACACTAAGCAGCACAAAACTGAAGATACTAATGATAAATATCATCGCTCCTAGATAATATGCAGTAAGCTTTAAGCGTGCCTGTTCAAAGGGATTATGCTGTAAGCTTGTAACCCACTCCATGAATTGTTTCAAGTAATGTTTCATTATTGTTTTGAAGCTTCTTGCGAAGATTCTTAATGTGCACATCGATGACATTACTAAATGCATCGAATGTATGATCCCATACATGGCTTATGATCTGATCTCTTGTAAGTACCTGGTTTGGGTTTCTCATGCAGTATTCTAATATTGCAAACTCTTTTACAGTAAGAGGAACTTCAATCCCGCGTTTAGTGACTTTGCGCGTAGTTGCATTTAGCACTATATCATTTACAACAAGTTCTTGATGAAGTGCTGTGTGCGGGCGACGTAAAAGTGCCCGTATACGTGCCAAAAGCTCCTCAAAGGCAAACGGTTTTATAAGATAATCATCTGCTCCGGCATCGAGGCCCTCTATTTTGTTTTCTAACGTGTCTTTAGCGGTCAACATTAAAATAGGAATCATGATGTTCTTGCTACGAAGCGTAGAGCACACAGCTATCCCATCAACCTGCGGAAGCATGACATCAAGGATTACAAGGTCAAAATTATAATATCCATACTCTAGTATGGAAAGTGCTTTCTTTCCGTCATGAGTAATATCGGCAGCATACCCATGCTGTTCGAGGCCCTCTTTTATGGATTTCGCCAATTTTTCCTGGTCTTCAACGACTAGAATCTTCATATACCTAGTATCCTATCAAGTTATGAAGAATACATGAAATGTAATCTTCATAATAAATTCATCATTTTTTTATATGATTTTTATATATTAATAAGTACGCAATCACATGGACCATTCTTCAAAAAACACAGTTTCTAAAGTTGCGGCAGTTACTTTCGGATTTTGGATCATAAAAGTCCTATGTACCACTCTTGGAGAAACCGGAGGTGACGCGGTCACCATGACGTGGAATCTTGGCTATTTGGTTGGTACAGCAATTTTCCTTACTCTTCTTGTTGTGCTCATAGTTGTTCAGACAAAAGCAAAAACCTATCATCCATGGTTGTACTGGGCAACTATTATTGCTTCTACTACAGCTGGCACAACGATGGCGGACTTTTTTGATCGGTCGCTTGGTATTGGATATACAGGCGGGTCACTCATATTAATTACTTGCGTTCTTGCAACCCTTGCATTGTGGAAGTGGGCTTGTGGAACAATTTCGGTAAACACTATCAATACCTCAAAAGCTGAGACGTTCTACTGGGTAGCAATTACCTTCTCGCAAACACTTGGTACAGCTCTTGGGGACTGGATGGCTGATACAAATGATTTCGGATATCTGAAAGCCTCTTTGGTGTTTGGAGCAGGATTACTTGCCATAGCATTCATGTACTACAAGACCAACATATCTCGTGTATGGTTATTTTGGGCAGCATTCATCCTCACACGCCCACTCGGTGCGACCCTAGGAGATTTTATTGACAAGCCTATTGCCAAGGGTGGACTTAATTTCAGTAGACCTATGACATCCCTTATCCTGCTTGTTGCTGTAGGACTTCTCATCGCATTACTCCCCCAACGGGCTGGGAAACATTCTCCTGAGAGGATAGCATTACAATAAAAACATGAAACCATCTTACCTAAACAAAGTACCAGAGATAACGCTCTACTTTTGGATCATAAAAATCCTTTGTACTACGGTGGGAGAGACTGGTGCTGATTTTTTAAACACTCAATTTAATCTTGGCCTCACGGGAACAACTCTTATTATGAGCATGTTACTTGCCCTAGCATTAGTTTTTCAATTCATCTCTCAAAGATACAGACCTCCCGCGTATTGGTTAGCCGTGGTACTTCTTAGTGTTGTTGGCACCCTCATTACTGATAATTTAACTGATAACCTTAATATTCCGCTTGAGCTTACTTCTGGCATATTTGCGGTAATACTTGGTGTTGTGTTTGCAGTCTGGTACAAATACGAACGGACTCTTTCCATCCATTCAATTTATTCTGTACGAAGAGAAGCTTTTTACTGGTTGGCAATATTGTTTACCTTTGCTTTGGGTACTGCCGTGGGTGATCTCATTGCTGAAGCGTTCGGAATCGGATATCTTCTTTCTGCACTTATTTTTGCATGTATTATAGCCCTTGTATATGTTGCATTTAGATACTTTAAATTAAATGCCGTGCTCGCATTTTGGATAGCATATGTAGTTACTCGCCCACTCGGAGCTTCGCTTGGTGATTACCTTTCCCAAGCAAAATCAGATGGCGGACTGGAGTTAGGAACTACTATAACGAGTGTATTGTTTCTTGTAGCAATCCTAAGTACGGTAGTGTATTTAACCGTAACCAAGAAGGACTCTTACGATAAAGAGTAAACCTATGAAAGTCTTTCTTGAAAAGCATATTATCTTTTGGAAAGATAAGGCTATAAGACGACATGTACTTGTAAGTGTTTTGCTTCTTGTGATTGCAATGGCGCTGACATATTTTGCAACTAGATATACAAATCGTCATGCTGGTGATGTTGCTTCTGATTTGCTCTTAGACAATCTACCTGTATACCAAGTAAGTTACATATTTTTTCAAGGTGCTTTTACATTTGTGATTGTAGTTCTAGGGATCCTTTTTGTTGAGCCTAAATATATACCTTTTGTCTTTGAATCGAGTGCTCTCTTTTTCGCAACCCGCTCATTCTTTATGGTGATGACACATTTGTCTGCTCCAAATGTGGAGTACTATAACTATATCCAGCACGAGCATCATGCTCAAGAGGTATTGTTTACGGTAAGTTCCGGCAATGATTTATTTTTCTCGGGACACGCCGGGTTTCCATTTCTTCTGGCGTTGGTCTTTTGGAAGATCCCCAAACTAAGATACTTCTTTCTTGTGTGTTCTTTTATTGGAGCCTGTGCTGTTATATTAGGACATCTCCATTATTCAATTGATGTATTCTCATCTTTCTATATAGCCTTTGGAGTATTTCATACCGCCAAGTTTTTCTTTAAGAAAGAATTTGATATTTCACATTCATGACTTTAGACCATATCATCACGTTCATAAGTCAGTATGGTTATTTGCCACTTTTTCTCATTGCTATCATTGAAGGCCCGATAATTATTATCATTGGAGGCTTTCTTGCATCCATACATGTATTAAATATCTATGTGGTATATGTTATTGCCGTATTGGGTGATGTTATCGGGGACGCAATCTATTACTGGATAGGACGTAGAGGAAGGAAGTCTATACTCCCTAAATATGGTAAATATTTAGGAGCAACTGAAGAAAGACTTAAAAGAGCAGAAGATCACTATGGGAAGCATCTATTGAAAACTATCCTTCTTTCAAAGCTAAGTCAGGTGGGTATAACCACCATGATTGTCTTGGCTGGAGTAACAAAAGTGGATTTTAGGAAATTCATGGGAATCATCTTCCTTGTAAGTCTGGTAAAAGGATTAGTATTTACTCTCATTGGGTACTATTTTGGAAGTTCGTATCAGGTAATTGGAAAGTATTTAGACAAATATACTCTGGCGGGCACCATTGTAATTATTGTCGCGATCATTATATATGGCGTGTACAGGAAAAGAAAAACCAATGAGTAATATATCTTGTATCATTCCAGCGTTTAATGAAGAGGAGAACCTAAGGCATACCCTGAGGGCTGTAACAGGTATTTCCTCCTTACTTAAAGAGATCATTGTTATTGATGACGGGTCCACGGATAGGACTGCTGATATAGTGAGGGAATTTAGTTCTGTACATGTATATACTCAACCTAACCAAGGTAAAACACAAGCGGTTACGAATGGGATAGAGAAGTCCACAGGAGACTATATTCTCCTCCTTGATGCCGATCTTAAAGGTATTACTTCTCGTGCAATCAAAAACCTTATACAGCCTATTTTAGACAATAGTGCTCAAGTGAGTATGAGTATGCGAGAAAACACTCCTTATTGGATGAAAATGATTTCACTTGATTTTATGTCGGGGGAACGTCTTTTCCCCAAGGAAATGGTGATAGGAAAGTTAGATGAAATGAAGAAGATGAAAAGTTTTGGACTAGAAGTTTACTTAAATCAGCTCATACTAGAACGTAACTACAAAGTAACGTCTGTTCTCTTGAATGGAGTGTTTAATAATTTTAAATGGAATAAACGGGGCCTCTGGAAAGGAATCAAAGATGAGCTTTCTATGTGGAAGGATATTTTTTCAGTAGTATCTCCTATTCGATTAGTGAAAGATGTATTTTATCTTTCAAAACTTGTACATGAAAAGCAAAAATAGAAATTTCAATAAAGAATATTTTAATCTCTGGAAGGAACTTCCTTTGTTTGTGCTTTGTTTTATCAGATCTCTATTTCTTAAAAAGAAACAGAACAGCAAAAGAATTCTTATTGTAACACCGTGCCTCATAGGGGAATTTGTTGCAATTATTCCAGCTATTTTTGATTACATAGAAAGATACAAAGATTATGAGATAGATATTTTAGTAACCCCACAGTTAGAAGAGTTAGCTCGTAAAATTAAAGGTATTAAAGATGTTTACGTTACAAGTTCAGTGTATGAAAGGTTTGAAGAAAAAAAGATCACAGTAACTTTTCCTGCTTATAAAGCAACTCTTTGCCTTCGCATGAGTCCGCAAGCCTATAAAATAGTTAAATCACTTAATACAAATACAATATTTACCTTTACTACACCAATTCTTGCCTATGGACTTCATCTTCTACTTTGTCTAGTTAAGAGAACGAATCCAAAACGTTGGAGAGATGTCACTTTTGAAATACTGCGAGGGGTAGACAGAAAGCTGCCAATTGATGATATGGTCATTCTTAATAAAGATAGCCCTATTAATTCATTACCAGGTAAGAAGATTGTACTACACACAACTGCGCACTGGGAAAATAAAAACTGGAGCAAGAACAAATGGATTGAATTACTCACTAAGATTAATTCTCTTGGAAATTTTTCCTTTATATTTATAGGCGGAAAAGAAGACATGGAGACTTACAATCATATTTCAAAAAGTGTGTCATTTGAAACCTATTCTCTCATTTCAAAAACAAACCTTTCGGACACGCTATCTCTTATGAGGGACGCAGATTACTTTATCGGTATTGATAGTGGGCCTAGTAATATGGCACACTTAGTTGGAATTAGAAGTATTACGCTTGTTGGGGTTTCTCCAAATATGTATATTTCCCCACATGAAGAAGATATCACGATTGATAAAACAGGAAAAAACAATTTACTTGCCATGTTTTTAAAGCTACAACACCCACCAATTAATCGAATCACTGCCGATGAAGTTTTTATTGAACTTGATAGTTGGGTCCATGGCACTTAATTGGTACTACTCAATTTCACCAAGCGGTGGAATGTATATGGATGTATCATTTAACTCTCTAAATACAGTTCTAACTTCCTCTACTACGGCACACAAACTAATTTTTACTAAGAATCTCCTTATGAAAGGGGGGGTTTTTAGTTCTAACCTAAGCCATTGCATTAGGTGTGGAGAGGTGTAGGGTAAAGTCCAAAAGAGAGATAGACTTAAACATATGCTGTATTTTCTGCTAACTATTATAGCCATAGGGGTTTTACTAATGAGTGAGCCAGGAAAAGCATTACTTAGATTCTTTTTGGGAGGAGGGTTGTTATTGGCGATATTGGGTGTAGTGCTAGCTATTTTATTTTTTGGTTTCTTTTTTATACACGATAATTTTCAAGAGATTTTAAACGTAATTGGAATTTTGCTCGTATTTGGAATTGGTATTTTTATATTCGACAAAATTCAGAAATGGACCAGTAAGCATATTAAAGAGAGACACAAGAAATGGATTCCATGGTTATTGGTATTTTCGCCTGTTTTAATTCTTATTATCGCTATACCAATTATGTGGGTTTCCTCAACGAACTCAACATCACAAGTAATAAATCAGGATATTCCAGCTATAGGAGCAAATGAGGAATATGCATCAACCTCAAAATCCTTTAAGACTTTTAGTAACGAGCTATTTTCTTTCCAATACCCATCGCATCTTAAAGTTTTCCAAGACCCAAATAGCCCAGGTCAAATCTTTCTTTTAACTACTGAACAACCCGAAAAAGATGCTCGTGCAATAGTCGTTAGTTATGCAAATAACATTAACAATTTGACCCCAGAACAATGGATGCTTGGACCTTACTCTGGTTATGATAAAAAAACTCAATTATTTAGAACTAAAATAGACGGGCAAGACGCCGTGTATGTTAAAGGCGGAATGTGGACGGTTGTAGATACACCAGATAAGAAGGTGCAGATAAGTATCGCGGACTTCCCATTTGAACAGTCTGAACTTTGGACTGAGATGGGAATAGTAATCCAAAGTTTTAAATTTAAGTAATATGAAAAAATTTCTTTATAACAATTGGCTACAAATTCTAATTCTTTTACTAATATTTATGTTTTATAGACAATATAATATAGATAGGAATCTCCTTACATAAGAGGGGAGTACCTTTTCATCTAACATGTGGTGCTATACTTTTCGAATGGACCAATTCAAACCCAAGGAAAATAAAATTGAATCTCTACCGCAAATGACATTGGGGGATGTGACATCCTTTATCCAAGATTGGAAACAAATGCTCGAAAGTGACTTTGTAAACGTTTCATTGATTGATAAAATCCTTAAAAATATCAAAGAAGCTAAAGAGACATTAATCAAGGTCACACCAGAGAATGATGATCAAGAAGAGCGGATTAAGTCCGTTCTACAAGATTTGGATGACTTAGAAACTACTTGTAATCAACGCAAGACGTTACATTAATTCAGTTCTAATTATCTCCACCACAGCACACCACAAACAAAAAGCAGTCGCAAGGCTGCTTTTTGTTTGTGGTGTGCCGTCGAGGTGGGAAGAGGGTCGGAGAAACGGGAGTTTCTCCGTGGCGGAAAACAGCAAGCTTGCGAGCGTTAGAAACCGAGGGGTTTCTAAGCCAGCCAATAGCTGGCCGATAAGGCACACGGGTTGACTATTGCAATATAGTGTGGAGAGGTGTAGGGCAAAGGCAAAAATAGGAGTAAACTTAAGACAACGCAATTAACAATAATAACCAGATATGTTTTGTAAAAAATGTGGTAACAATGTTTCGGCTGGCACAAAATACTGTGGCAAATGTGGAGAAAGGGTCGCTGACATTCCTAATGGTGACTACTCCAAGTATGTTGCTAGTCGAAGTAAGCGCTTTACCAACTATGTACTGGACCATATCTTCGGAATAATTCCTGTTTTCGTTTTTGTAACTATATGGGGGCTCGTAGGTTTTATCAATTCAGTTACTGGAAGCGAGGGAAATATTGCTTCTGAAATTACAAGCAGAATAATTCCTTTTCTAATTGGGTTGTCAGTTTTAGGAGTTTTCCCTTTTTATCATGTTTTCTTTGAATACTTCTGGCAAAAGACACCAGCAAAATGGGTAACAAAAACTAAAGTTGTTAAGTTGGATGGTTCAAAGCCTGGCTTTTGGAGATTGATGGGAAGGAACTTTGCCCGATGGATTCCTTTCGAAGCTCTATCTTTTCTTTTTACTACTTATCCGAGAGGTTGGCACGATAGAGTAAGTGGAACCATGGTGGTGCCCGATAACTATACAACCCATGATGTACTTGCAACTAACCCTAGGAGTTCTGGTAAACTTTCAAAAACCTCTTTTGTACTTTCAGTAATTCTCGCCATTCTGTACGTTCTTGGCCTGCTTACGGGAGGTATAATCAATAGTGCTAATAATAATTCAGAAGTAAGCAAAGACTCATGGGTGAATTATGTTTCCACTGAGGATTCTTTTACTGTTTTGTTGCCTAAGTATCCAACCATAGAAAAGAAACAAGATATACCTATAGAGGATTCTGACGTTACCTATGGTTACCATGAGTATCAAGCTGTGGACGGAAAGACATCATACTTTATTTTTAAATATGCTTATTCGGGGCTAAACATTCAAGACGAAGACAAGGCGCTTAATCTTCTTGTTAACGGAATGGTTAACGCAACCGATGCAGAGAATCCTATTTCTTCGTTTGGATATTATAAAGGTTACAGAAGTATAGACTTTTCATTTACTGCGAAGGGAGAGATGATAAAAGGTCGAGCGATGGTGGTAGGGCAGACCCCGTACCTCTTAATGATGGACTACTACCCAGAAAATTATAAAGAAGAAAATTATAACAAGTTCATAGATTCTTTTGTTATAAATTCATCCCAAAGCAATAATGAGTCACCACTTTTACTCCGTTTACTGCCACTTTAGTAATTCCAGCCGCAATGAGGAGTTGCGCTTCCACTACTTGTAATGTCGTCAGATATTACAGCGAAACGGCTGTAGTAAAAATTGTTGGTATAGATTCTACTGGAAAGTGGTACAACATAAACGCCAAGGATGATTACGGTAACCCCTTGGAAGGATGGATGACGGTATCAGCTTTTTAAATAAAATATATGCACTGCGAAAATTGTGGCAATCAAATAAAAGATGGAAACACTTTCTGTGTAAACTGCGGACACAAAGCTCCAGAAAAGAGTGTTCGTGCTCTTAATGAGCTAGAGACAAAACCCTGGTTTAGATTCTTAAAGGTTTTATACATATTTGCCTTTTTTATTTTGTTGGTAATTGTATATTTTGTTTTCGATGAAAGTAGTAAGACATGGAATTATAGTTATTACTCAGGAGGCTCATACACCTATGATTATGGAGATGGGATCTGGTACGCCTTTCTTACTTATTTAGGTGGGTCTGCCTTTCTGAAGCTCATAAAAGTTTCTCTCTATTACGTTATGAGAGGTAGAAATCCTGATTGGGCGGTTGAATTCAAACGAGTGCTTAATCCTTTTTACTAAAAACATGATTATATTTGGCTGGAATCACGTAACAATAAAGCAGATAGGAGTTACTTTTAAGAATCTTTGTGGCCATTGCCATAATAATGAATATTGGATTCTAACTAGAAGGATAAAGTGGTTTACTCTCTTCTTTGTTCCTATTATTCCTTACTCAATAGAATACATATTAAGCTGTCCTATTTGTCAGTATGGTTCCGCCCTCCAAGAAGGAAAGCAATTAGAAGATATAAAGTTCTTAGCTGAAAATAACCAACTTTTAATGGACGGCAAAATTACTGTGGAGCAATATCAGGCAAAGTTTAATCAATTAGGCACAGGAGAAGAAAGCCAGATTCAAAACGTAGTAGCGGAAGTAAAAGAGGAAACGAAAGAACCAGAAACACTTAGTTTCTGTACAAACTGTGGGACGAGTGT
Organism: Candidatus Nomurabacteria bacterium; assembly: GCA_029288775.1. GTDB lineage: Bacteria > Patescibacteriota > Minisyncoccia > Phycocordibacterales > UBA5272 > UBA11704. Next base: position 63,934 of record JARIGQ010000006.1, read on the forward strand.
AACCAAGGAAATAAATTTTTGTGGTAATTGTGGAGTTAGTGTGGCTCAGCCTGTATCAGTTTAGTTATCATCCTCTTCATCACAGCACACCATGTAGAGGTTGTTTAAATTGGTTTACAAACGCTAGGAAGATACCTTCTCTCGAAGTTAGTCAAAGAGTAATAAGTGGGCCGCGTTTATTGTAGTACCAGGTATACTGGCCTTTATATGAAAATGCTCACGAAACATGCAAGTAAAGTCCCTGCGGTGACACTTGGATTTTGGATTATTAAAATTTTATGTACCACCCTTGGTGAAACAGGGGGAGATGCAGTTACGATGACATGGAATTTCGGGTATCTTCTTGGAAGTGTCTTTTTCTTGATGATGCTTATTGTTTTGGTTGTCTTTCAGACCAAGGCAGAAAAGTATCACCCTTGGCTTTACTGGGCAACCATTATTGCATCTACGACCGCAGGCACAACCATGGCAGATTTTTTTGATAGATCTTTAGGTATTGGTTATACCGGAGGCTCTCTTATTCTTGTGTCTTGTGTGCTTGTCACACTTTTAGTATGGAAATGGGCTGCGGGAACGATCTCCGTCGATACGGTAACTACACCGAAGGTAGAAATCTTCTATTGGATTGCAATTACCTTTTCTCAGACCCTTGGTACAGCTCTTGGAGATTGGATGGCTGATACAAATGATTTTGGTTATTTGAAAGCAGCATTAGTATTTGGTGCTGCACTCCTTGTACTTGTTGCTTTATATTATTGGACATCTATTTCTCACGTGTGGCTATTTTGGACGGCGTTTATCCTTACTCGGCCACTTGGAGCCACTATAGGTGATTTTTTGGATAAGCCGATTGCTCACGGCGGCTTAAATATCAGTCGACCTATGGCCTCCCTTGTACTTATGGTTGCAGTGGGGCTGCTTATAGCCACTCTACCTCAAAAGGCAACTCAAGCGAGGGTTGGCTACGCAAGTTAAAGATACCTCGAAGCTTTTTGAGGTCAAGGTAGCCTTGCTACACTACCTAGTATGGTACTTTCTCCGTCCGATACTGTATTCGTTGCAACTAAGCACAAAAAAGAACAGATCGTTAAACCGCTTTTTGAGCGGGAATTTGGCTGTCATGTTGATGTACTGGAAATAGATACCGATGCATATGGAACATTTACTGGAGAAAAGAAACGAAGAGGTGCACAGATGGACATTGCCAAAAAGAAAGCGTTTGATGCAGCACGACGATTTGGTAAGAGATTCGTGCTTGCAAGCGAAGGGTCCTTTTTTCCTGACCCAAACTCATTCGGATTTCTCATTCTTAATGTTGAAGTTGTAGTCCTTTATGATGCACATGCCGACTACTTTTATATAGGAGAGCATGTGACACATGATGTCTGTGCAAAGAAATCCGATATACGTTCTTTGAATGATTTTTATACTTTTATAAAAGATATGCCCCAGGACCAGCAATATATTCTTTCCTATCGCACTCTTTTCCTTCTAGGAAAAAAAGTTTTTATCAAGCATGCATTAGTTCAGCAAGTACCGGAAATACTTACATCATTGCTTTCTAGGCGTGGCGTTATGAATATTGTCATAGAAACAGATATGCGTGCCCATCGCAATGCGCTTAGGAAGCACGCCATTCAAAAGGCGACCGAAAAACTGATTGAACATCTCCGCACAGTTAGCGCATAATTCTTTGTTATACTTTGTCTATGAACCCGATGTGTCCAACGTGCCATCTCCCCATTCTTCCGGAATATTATTTCTGCCCAAATTGTGGCACTAATCTTCGTCCTGCTCCGTTACCGATGACCTTCGTTACCCTTTTTTCACTCTATGCGCATAGTCTTATTCTCCCGTTTCTTGCTTTCATTACGATTTCTAAGTGGAAGGGGAGTATGTATCTCAAATCTGCTGATTCACAGGCTAAACGTGTAGGAATGATAGCTCTTGTCCTTCTCATTCTCTCCACTGTGGGTATGGTTTGGAGTACGTACGCATTAAGTAAATCACTATCTGCATCTTTAAATGAAACGCTCTCAGGGAGCCTTGATGAATAGTGTCACACATGTTCACCTACGCTGTTATTTAAAATAGGTAGCCTTCAGCTCCCTATAACTTATTCTCTACCATTATGTTCAAATCTTCTTTGTTTATAGGTACAACGGTTGGGTTTCTTGCGCTTGTAGGGGTCGCTTCCGCTCAGACTATTGGTGCTGATATGCATCTTTCCATGACCACTTCTTCTTACCCTGCAATGGCAACATCTACTCAGGCGAAAATTTCTTGTGTCGGAACTGCGGTTGCTGCACGAGAAGCTACTCTTCAGTCAGCAATGACTACACATTCTCAAGCGGTAAATGCGGCGTATGCAGCGCGCGCAACTGCTCTTAGTCATGCCTATGCTGCAACTTCTACAGCAGAAGTTAACGCAGAAGTGAAAACTTCTTGGTCTACTTTTTCTGCTAGCATCAAATCTGCCCAGAAGGGTTGGCGTACCGCAAAGCAAAACGCATGGAGCACTTTCCGTAGTGCTTCCCACGCCTGCAAGGCACCTGCTTCTATAAGTGATGAAGCAAAGGCTGGTCTTGAGGTGATTAGTCAATAGACTTCTTCTCCAGAGAGAAAGTACAAAAGCGCCTCACGGCGCTTTTGTGTATACTTTGTATATGAACGAAACTACATGCCATCATCTTACTCACATTCAGGATGTCACCCCAAAAACAAAAGGGTGTGAAGAATGTGAAAAAATAGGGGACACTTGGGTAGAACTTCGTTTATGTCTCAGCTGTGGCCATGTTGGCTGTTGTGATTCTTCTAAAAACAAGCATGCCACAAAACATTTCAAGGCAACCGGGCACCCAATTATGGAATCCTTTGGTGATAATCCTGGTAAACCGTGGAGATGGTGCTATATAGATGAACAACACGTATAAATAGAAATGAATATTTTTCTCATTGTCGTTAGTCTTTACTTTCTGTATGCTGCTTCTACACCGTATGAATTTCATTTCATAGATGGTGCAAATCTTCTTATTCACGAAGGAGGCCATGCTGTGACGCGTCTTTTTGGAGAATTTATATGTGTGCTCTCGGGATCAGGATTTCAGGTGCTTGTTCCTCTTTTATTCTGCGGATATTTTTACATGCAACGAGAAAAAGTTGCAGCATGGATATGTTTACTGTGGGCTGGAGAAAGTTTACACAATGTGAGTATTTATGCAGGTGATGCGCAGACCATGGTACTTCCACTTGTAGGTGGAGATGGTACTTTCCATGATTGGAATTATCTTCTCACAGTGACAGGCCTACTTCCTTATACGGATGTTGTAGCGCTTACTTTGCGATGTAGTGCGTGGATAGTCATCCTCGCCGCATGTACGATGGTGTGTTTATCTGCTTTTGAGGCACCTCTACCAAAGCCGGTAGAGCGCCCTTTTTAAAGAAGTTTTTTCCAAGTCTTACCAATGCTCATTCCTATCGCAGCGCCAATAAGTGCCCCGGCTATGAACTCAGAAAACCAGTGAATAGAAAACGATACCCCAATACCTACGTACAGAGCTAAAAGAAAAACCATTATTTTTAACCACATGCGCTTAGTGGTTGTAATTACGGCAAATGCCATCGAGAATGCAACAGCTGTATGCGAGGAAGGCCATCCCCAAAATATTCCATGCTGAAGAAAGCCAAAATGGAATCCGTGGCTTCCATCAACAAGCAGATTGTGGCGATCTGGTTGAACACGACCAGTGAATGCTTTATAGAAAGAAGAAATAGCCCAACCCAAAAAGGCTGATTGGAGTATCATCCATCCGTATTCTTCTTTCATTTTCTGTTTACGGGCGGCTTCTATTCCAATAATGATAAAGGGCATGAGTATGGGGAGAATAAATCCGCCACTTACTGCAAGGTGAAAGATTGAGGCGTACGGAAACGTCTGCATAAAAACAAAGTATTTCCAGTCAAAATCACTCCTGACAATAACGTAGGTAAGCATACATGCAAGCACCTGGAGCATCAGCAACTTACCACTATAGAATGTACGCAGAATATGAGGAATAGTTTTTAAAAAGTGCCGCATGGTAAGGAAAAGTGATAAGGTGTATAGTTACTAGACAGTATATGGAAAATCTTCTCAAGAAGCACGTTATCTTTTGGACGGACCGGAAGATTATTTTTCACCTCATCGTTTCCTTGGTTCTATTTGCTCTCAGCCTTTTATTTACCTATGTAGCAACCTACATGACTCGATCGTATGTTGGATATGTAGTACCCGATATATTACTGGATAATCTTCCCGTTTTTAATGTCAGTATTATTTTCTTCCAAGCCGCCTTTTTATTTGTTCTTATCCTTGTCGGTATTTTATTGTATGAACCTGCTTTTATTCCTTTTACATTGGAAAGTACTGCGCTCTTCTTTCTTGTGCGGTCTATCTTTATGGTAATGACGCATCTGACGGCACCGAATGTTGAGTATTATAACTACGTCGAGCATGAACATCATACTAAGGAAGTTCTCTTTACTATTAGTTCAGGAAATGATCTTTTCTTTTCTGGTCACGCTGGGTATCCGTTTTTACTAGCTTTTATATTCTGGAGAATAAAAAAGCTTCGCTTATTTTTTCTTATATGTTCCATACTCGGGGGAACTACTGTTATTTTGGGGCACCTTCACTACTCCATTGATGTCTTTTCCGCGTTTTTCATCGCATTTGGAGTACATGAGATAAGTAAAAAGTGGTTTAAGCATGAATATGCACTCATGAAGTAGTACTATGAATATTGCTGCTCTTCTCCTCAAGTATAAATATGCCATTCTTATTCCACTTTCTATTCCTTTTGGTCCAGAAGTGAATCTCCCTGCTTCCTTTTTTGCTTCCTTGGGATACTTCAACGTATATGTGGTTTATATAATTGTTGTGATAGGGGATGTGATAGGGGATGGATTGTGGTACTGGGTGGCCCGTGTAGGTAGATCGCATTTTATGACGAGTGTTGGTAGTCGATTAGGTCTTAGTGAGGAAAGAATTAAAACAGCCGAGAAGAATATCAATGCTCATTTTTATAAAACCATGTTTTTGGGAAAACTTACTAATATTGTGATGCTCCCCATAATCGTGACCTGTGGATTACTTAGAGTGGATTATAGAAAATTTCTTTTAACTGCACTAGTACTAGATATTGTCAAAGATTGTATATTTACTTTTATTGGGTATTATTTTGGATCTTCATACAAGATTATTATTGCCCATGTTAATAACTTTTCTATTGTGGCTACTTTATTTGTGGCACTCTTTATTTTGTTACTAGTTGCAATACAAAACTTCAGGAAACGTTTTTCAAGTGTTATATGAAAAAGATTGCATTTAATTGGGATTATTTTTATCCCGTTTATAAGGAAGGAGCGCTTGTTAAGAAAATTGAAAAAAGAATTCAAAGAATTTCATGTAGTAATAAGCGTGTACTTATTATTGTTCCCGCTCTTGTGGGTGATTTTGTAGCCACTGTTCCTGCTATTTTTGACTACATTGAAAGGAATTCAGAAGAGCATGTAGATCTTATTGTGACTCCTCTTCTTAAAAACCTTGCCGCAAAAATACGAGGCGTTCAGCATGTGTATGGGGCAAAATCTGTCGCTGAAAGAGAAGGAGAAAATTATGTACCAGATCTCCTTACGCCGGTAGCATATGAAAAAATCATTATTTTGCGCGCCAGTGCAAGTGTACTTAATTCAGTGGCGCCTCACTTGATGGCAGAAAAGGTAGTAACATTTAATTGGATGGTATTTACATACGGTGTGATTGAATTGTTTTTAAAAAATATTGTTCGCAAAAAGCCAAAGCAATGGAAAGATTTTTGTTTTGAGCTTTTAGGAGGAGTAAAAAGAAAAATTCCTTTTGAAAAAATGTTTACTATTTCTCATTCTGATTATGAATCCATACTAGCTTTAAATCTTCGCAAGGAAATTAAAAAGATAGTTATTCACACTGGCGCAAGTTGGCATATGATGAGATGGGAGAATGATCGCTGGGTGGAGCTCTTAAAAAAGATTCATGAGTCAGGAGAGTATCACTTTATTTTTATAGGTTCACAAAAGGATATCGCAGACTATGAATATATTAGTTCTCGACTTCCCTTTGAGACAACTTCCTATATTTCTAAAGTTGATTTATGGATGCTTACACTTCTTTTTACTAAAATGGATTATTTTTTAGGTATCGATAGTGGACCAGGGAACATTGCTCATCTTGTGGGCTTGCGTAGCATTATCATCTATGGTCCGGGTCCTCATACCTTTATGTCGGATGACGAGCATGATGTTGTACTAGACAAATCTAGAGGAAGAGGATTATATCAACGCTTTTTTGTAAAAAAGAAAGGATTCATTCACAAAATAACTTCAGACGAAGTTTTTGATTCTTTCAAAAATTGTAAACCAAAGAACATATAAAAAAGATACATTATCTTCAACTCCTCTTATTATCCAAGTAAGAAAAAATTAGAGATGTTTTTCTCCAAAGGTTCTCATATCTTCTATAAGCCGCTGTAGTTTTTTGCCTTCTTTTGTTAATGCATATTCCACACGGGGAGGCTTTTCTTTGAATTCTTCTCGCGTAATAAGATGGTGTTCTTCTAAAACTTTAAGCTTATTTGCAATAGTGCGTGAAGAAATAGGGGAAAGGGAGGCGGTAAGTTCGCCGAATCGTTGAGTACCCGTAAGTAAGTCCCGCACAATAAGCAGGGTACAAGGATCGCCTAAAAGTTCCGCAACGCGGGCAATGGGACATATATCGGTATCGTGCTTCTGCATGTGCACAGTATATAACACTTTACAAAGTAAAGTAACTAATTTACACTGAACCTATTACTTACTTTAATTTTGGAAACTATGAAAACTTTTATTGCATTTTCGGGAAGTTTGCGAAAAGACTCGTTCAACACCAACCTTTTAAAAGCTGCTCAGGAGCTTGCTCCCGAAGGAGTAACGATTGAAATGGTAGATATTTCTACCTTTCCACTTTATAACCAGGATGAGGAAGGAACATATCCTGCTCAGGTGCAAGCGGTAAAAGATAAAGTGCTTGCCGCGGATGGAATTATTTTTGCAACTCCTGAATACAATCGCTCTATTCCGGGTGTGCTTAAAAATGCCATTGACTGGATTTCACGCCCATATGGCACGAATCCGTTTGCAGGGAAACCAACGCTGATTATGAGTGCTTCCGGGGGGCCGCTTTCGGGCGCGCTTGGTAACTATCATCTTAAGCAAGTGATGCTTTATTTGGATGCGCACATTCTTGGCCAACCGGAGTTTTTCCTAGGCGGAGCCGGAAGCAAATTCGGTTCAGATGGGAAACTTACCGATGAAGATACCAAGGCTCATATCACAAAGGCTCTGCAAGCTCTTATCAATCGATAAGCCGACACAAAGCTAAAAAGCAGTCCAAGTGGGCTGCTTTTTGCAATGGTATACTCGATTGCATGTACGAGAACCCTATCTGTTTTTATGAGCATGAATATTATGTCTTTTCAAATTTCTCATCTTTTATGCTTTCGTGGAAAGGGAAAGACTATATGACCTCTGAACACGTATACCACTCAGAGCGATTCAATGAAGAGGAAAGAAAGGAAGCTATACGTTCTAGGCGATCAGCCCACGATGCATATACCTATGCTCAGGAACATAAACCTCTTCAGCGATCTGATTGGAATGAGATTAAGGTATCTGTCATGAAAGAGATTCTCCGCGAAAAGGTGAAACAGCATCCGTATGTGCTTAAGAAACTTTTGGAGTCTGTAGATCGGCCTTTGGTGGAAGATTCCTGGCGTGATGATTTTTGGGGTTGGGGACCCAATAAAGATGGTGTCAACATGCTTGGAAAACTGTGGATGGAAGTTCGTGATGAAATACGCGCCGAGGAGCACTTGTAAGCAGTATGAAAGATTCTTCGCTTCCTCAAATACATATCGATAAATATCCAAAACTCGTAAAAGAGGGAGTGTTTATTTTAGATGATGAAGTCTGGAGTACTCAGAAGCGCATCGCCCGCATTTACGGCCGCAGTATTCCGACCATCAATGATCACTTAAAAAAGATTTATAAAGAAAAAGAATTGATGCGAGGAAAAAGTGAGCGTGAGCTTATGATTACCCAAACAGAAGGTAAGAAAAAAGTATCACGAAAAGTGTTTGTATATAACACTGACGTTGTTATTGCTATCGGGTTTCGCGTGAAAGGAGAGTGGGGGAAGGAATTTCGTATCTGGGCACGAGAAATTGTTCGCGCAAGCTATGACCCTAAAGATCAGATCAAGCATTTGATGAAGTAAGCTTTACAAAAAGGTGCGTATCGCGTGCTTAAGTAAAAATTCTTTCTGAATAGCAATTTTCTTTCCAGGGTTAAAGATACCTGCTGGATCCCATGCCGCTTTAAGCTTCTTGAATACTTCTCGAGTTGCTTCATTGAACACAAATGGGAGAGCGGTGGTACGCTCTAAACCATCACCACCAACTGCACTTATTCCGCCTTTAAAGTGGGCAACAATACCACAGACCAACTCGCGAAATTCCTGCAAATCACGTTCAAAGGTTTGGCTTTTGCCATCAAAGGAGGCGGTAAGTGCTATGTGTCCGCTCCCGGCATATCCCGATAAGGTATACAGAAGTCCGGACTTAAGGAGTGCTTCATCGAGTGCTTGTATGCAGGCGCTATAGCTATGAATGGGAACAATCAATCCTTCCGCTGAAGTAGCTATCATGTGAGCACCTTTGGTGTAGGTGGTAAAAAGGCTGTGAAGAAAAGTGTGTGAGGAGAGCTTATAGACATTTTTTTCTGGAATAGCGTATTCTTCGCACGGAAAAGGAAGTGCTTTAAGGAACATTTTACCTTTTTTGGAAGCCTGTTCCGCATCAGTATCTTGGAATGTGGTCAAAAGATAGTAAGGGGTTTCGGGTATTTCTGGACGCAAAAGAAGCGGGTGGAATGTATCCGTCATATGTCTGAAGGCATGGTCAAACATATACAACGCCTCTGCGTGATGATGCTTTGCGATGGTAACGGATGTTTCCAGGAGTGAATTTTCGGGGATGGTAATAAGAAGGGTGTGGTTGTGTGGTTTTCGTGGCACTACGCGAAATGTAACGGAAGTAATGACAGCAAGAGTTCCTTCACTTCCTACTAATTGATCTAAAAGCTGACGCGGCCCAATCGAAGTATTCCAGAGTGAATATCCGGTGGCGTCATCACTTTGTTCCCGTCGAGCCGCGCGAAGAGTTGGGCCGTGCTCAGAAAGGAGAGGGAATATCGATTGATAGATTCCCAAAAGGCGACCGCTGGGAGTGATGCCGTCTTTAATTGCATGTTCTTCACCTGAGTCGACAACTATTGTCATTCCTTCTATCCATTCACGAATGGTTCCTGCATAGAATGTACTTCGTGTAGCACTTTTGGTAGCCACAAGTCCTCCAACAGTTGCTCGACTGTCTTCGGGTTGAAGTACTGGTATTTCCAAATTCCATCCCGCAAGTTTTAATCGAAGCTCGTCGATGGTTACTCCCGCATCAACGGTAACCGTGTGATCCATCATATTAACGTGTCTAATATGAGAAAAATAGCGGGTCATGTCGAGAATAATTCCTTCGCCAAGCGCCCCACCGGATGCCGCAGTTATCCCGCCACACACAGTAAGGGGAATGCTATATTCTTTCGCAAAGGCGATGACATGCTTGATATCGCTTGTCGTCTTTGGGTAAATAACTGCCTGTGGACGAACTTGATATGGTGAACCGTCTGTCGCATGCGCTTGAAGGGAGAGCTGTGAGCAATCTATGTCTCCAGAAATAATATTCGCAACATGCGAAAAAAGGGGCGGCACGCCAGAAAACATACTAGAGACCGTTCGCATAAATACTTTGGCCGTTGTAATAGAGAAGGAAGAAAGCTATGCACAGGAAAAAAATAATACACAAAGCAAAGAAAAGCCGTCTGAAGGCGATATAAGATGGGGTTTCTGAAGGGGAGATGTCATTCATAGATTCATTCTTCATGTTCTTTTTAGTATAGCCTATAAAAGGTATCCTTTTTCTTTAAACCTGTCCACAGCAAATGCTTCAAAAGAAGAGCTATACTATGCGTATACAAGTAATCATAATTAATAACTACTACGCATGAAATCGATCGTTCCTTTTCTTACAAAACTTTATCAATATGTAACAGTGTTTTTGGTGGTTGCTTCCCCGCTCTTTTTTATTCCGGGAACCAACTTCGCTCCTGAGGTGACGTACTACATCACCGTTTCTGTGCTTTCTGCTATTGCGCTTCTTTCGTATGCGCTCGTAGCAGTGATTACGCGCTCCTGGCACAGTGTGTCCCGGCTTGAATTCATTTCCTACTTTACATTTGCAGGCGCTATTGTCCTCTCGGTGCTTGTGGCGGACAATCACCGCATCGCGCTTTTTGGAGATGCGTTTAATCCGCTTTCGGGAGCAGCGCTTCTTTCGCTTCCTGCAATCATGTACCTCGTGCGAACCCTTCCGGATGGAATGCGTACTAAACTCAAGTATGTTCTTGCAAGCATCCTTGGGGTTGCAACGTTCTTGTTCGTTCTTCTCATGACGATTAATGGAACGTACGTTTCAATGCTCTCTAATGTGTTCTCTGGATTCTCCACTGCGGTTTCGTTCAGTGCGTACATCGGTATTTTCGTGGTAGCAGCTTTCTTCTTTACCAAGAAAGCAAAGATTAAAATGTGGCAGAAAGGGGTGATTGTGGTTACTGCCCTTGTGTTCCTCGCATGGCTTGTCTCTTTGTCTCTTACCTATGTTCGTCCTAATTTCACTTCATCGTTCGTAGTTGCTCAAAATGTGCTTCTTCACGATGGTCTCTTTGGTATCGGTGCTGGAGATTATGTGCGCAGCTGGCAGCTCTACCGCCCTCAGGCCGTGATTACTTCTCCTTACTTCGCATACGATTTCAGCGAAGGGTTCAGTACAGCTACGACACTTGCAACAACCATCGGTATTGTCGGTCTTCTCGCATTCCTTATGCTTACGTTGTCTGCACTGTACAGCACATGGCGAAGCTATAGAAGGATACATGAAGGGGAAGATCATATGGTAACAGGCCTTCTCGCTCTTGTGCTTCTGTATTTGTCGATTATTTCATGGGTGCTTCCGCTTTCGTATGCAATGCTTGTGGTATGGATGGTAGTAGGAGGTCTTGGTCTTGCTAAGGCACAGCTTACACAGTTCCATCCAAGTAAGAAGCTTGGCTTCTTGTTTGTTCCGCTCGCTGTACTCCTTGTTATCCATGCTGGTATGACAGTACAGAAGGCCCGTGCCTTCCTTCTCTTCGGTCAGGCTCAAATGCAAATGACGAACTCAGGTCCAGTTGATCAGGTAGGTGATTTGCTTACAAAAGCTGAATCAATTTACTCGTACGACGGATTTAATCGTGCTCATGTTGAGTACATGATTGAAAAGGAGCGTTTGCTTGTGGCGACTACAACTATGGAGCAAGCCGCTCTTCAGCAGGCGTATCTCACCAATGTACAGGCGGCTGTAGATACTGGACTTGGAGCAGTGGCTATTAACAAGACAAATTATCAGAACTACGTATCTCTTGGAAGAGCTTACGAACTTGCAATTCCGTTCCAGAAGGATGATGCATATAAGCACGCACGAGATGCGTATGAACAAGCTACCAAGTTGTATCCTAATAATCCCTACTTGTATGTTATGCTCGCTCGCCTAGAAGCTGCGGCTGGTACCAAGGAAGGGGTTCGTACTGATTTGACTCAAGCGCTTAAGACTAAGAATAACTTTGCTGATGCGCTTTACCTTATGAGCCAGCTTGAAGCTTCAGATCAAAAGATCGATGAAGCGATTAATTACGCAATTGAAGCTGTAAAGAATGCTCCGCAGGATCCACTCGTGTACATTCAAGCAGGTTTGCTCTTATATGGAAAGAAGGATTATCAGGATGCAGTTATTGCACTTAACACTGCTCTCTCGCTAGATCAGAATAACGCTACGATCGCATACTTCCTCGCCCTTTCGCTTCGTGATGGAGGACGTCCAGATCTTGCAAAGACCCTTGCTGACGAGCTTGCAAAGCGCGACCCAACCAATTCAGATATTCAAGCTTTGGTAAAATCTGTAGAGAATGCTTCCGCGCCAAGCTCTGTTCCAGCAGCTACCAAAGCAACCACCAAAACGTCTGTTAAGAAATAAATGAATCTGCATGAGATAGAAGCAACAATCAAGGAGCTCTCGCTACGCCATCAACCGCTTGACGAGATTACCCTTGTGACACTTCTCCGTGCAGGAGGATGGGAGGAAAAAGATATAGAAGACGCAAAGACACTCTTCCGCGGGGGAGTGTCTTCTGCTCTTAAAGGAAGAACATGGACACAGCAACAAATACGCGAGGATACGGAAAAAGCCCTTCCTAATGGTAATGATTCAAGCCATCTCCTTATGGAACGCACGGAAGATGTTCCGAGTGTTATTGGTTCTGAAGAAGCGAAGGGAACGGAAATGTCTCATCATGTGGATCCGGTATCACTGATAGAGGTGAATCACATCGTAGAAAAAGATGCTATTCCTCATAATTTGCCCTTACGCCCATTTGAGACATCAGAACATGTGTGGCCTTTCTCACGGTATCGCGACGTATTTTATGGGGGAGAAGATGATCATTTGCCTCCATCAGTTACACCCCACATTGCTTCACCGCCTCCTCCACCAGAACCTGTAGCACCTCCTGTGCCCATCCCGGAGCCTGTACAAAGTATTCCCGTAGTGCCTCCTCCTGTAGAAACGCCTGCGGTTGAAGTTCCTCCTCAAGAAGAAGAGATAGAAATTCCTCCTCCGATTGCAGAACCAGTGTATGTAGAACCGGTAGTAGTTACTCCTGTAATTCCTCCGGTTTCTCCTGCGCCTGTAGAGCTTCCTTTACCTACGCCGACCAAACCCTCGTCGCCTTCAAAGAGTCATATCGACGAAAATCTTGTTATCCTGGCGTGTTTCATGCTTTTCCTCGTGCTCCTTCTCCTTGGGTATATGTACAGCAATGGGCGACTGTGATGTATTTCCTTTTGAAGTGTTGTCACAAGTTTGTGCTTTAGCTGTTATTACCATTACTAGCAATCAATTAAGAACCTATATCTATGAATAAACATTTGGATATCAAACAGTACGCTTGGTACGCGGGTACGCTCGCCCTTGCGGGATTATTTATCATGTCGCTTGCAATCGCAGGCGCGCAGCTTTCTTCTATGAAGCACCCACTTGGACAGCAGGGGACAATCACTGTTTCAGGTGATGGAGAAGTAGCTGTTAAACCAGATATTGCAACCATTACGTTTACCGTAAATGAGACCGGCACGACAGTTGCAAACGCTCAAGATGCGGTAGAAAAGAAAGTTATTGCTGCAATTAATGCACTTGCGCAATTTGGTGTAGACGAAAAGGATCGCAAAACAGTTTCGTATAATGTGTATCCACATTACGAAAATGTACCGATTATGTCAGCTATGGGGATGGGTGTTGCAACCTACCCATCAACTAATCAGAAGATCACTGGGTATGACGTAAGTGAGACGGTAGAAGTTAAGATTAGAAAGATTGACTCAGCTGGAGATGTTCTTGGAGCGCTTGGAGCTGCAAATATTACGCAGATCTCTGGTCCTAACTTCACCGTGGAGGATCCAGATAAGGCACAAGAAAAAGCTAAGGAAGAAGCTATTGAAGCGGCTCGTGCAAAGGCAAAAGAAACTGCTCGTGCGCTTGGAGTTGATTTAGGAGAAGTAGTACAGTTCTCAGAAGATAATGGTGGCTACCCGATGCCGATGAGCTATGCTAAGGATATGCGAGCACAAAGTGCGCTCGGTTCTGAGGTTACGCTTCCTTCAGGGGATAGTACGATTAAGTCTCATGTGACGATCACGTACAATCTAGATTAAATAGAGAAAATATCTGCATAAGAAAACCGCCTGGAAGAGGCGGTTTTCTTATTGACAATAGCGTTTGCTTCCTGTATAATGAGTCTATCAGAAATGCCCGTCGGGGGCGTTTTTTAGAATAAGACACTTATAGACCCATATGAATCTTTTCAATTATCTCAAGGAGACCAAGGCTGAGCTTAAGGAAGTAACATTTCCGAGCATGTCTCAAACGATTCTTTTTACTACTGCGGTGATCGTGATTTCTCTTGCGGTTGCAGCGCTTCTTGGTGCGGTGGACTTTGGTCTTCGTGAAGGTCTTATCAAGCTTCTCGCACGCTAATCTTTAATTTATAACTATTTATGGCCAAGCAAGAATTTACAGGAGAGCGTCATTGGTATGCAATCCACACCTATAGTGGGTATGAAAATGCGGTAATGCGTAATCTTAAGCAGCGCATCGAATCGCTCGGTATGGAGAACAAAATCTTCAATGTGATTGTTCCTATTGAAAAGAAGATCAAGGTAAAAGGAACTAAGCGTGTAGAAGTTGAGGAAAAGATTTATCCAGGATATGTCCTTGTAGATATGATTGTGGACGATAACTCCTGGTATGTAGTGCGCAATACGCCGCGGGTTACAGGATTCGTTGGTGCGGGGACAACGCCTGTTCCACTTATGCAATCTGAAATCGACTTCCTTTTCTCTCGCATGAATACTGGAGAAGTTGAGCATGATATCTCTATGGATGTAGGGGAACTTGTTGCTATTACCGATGGTCCGTTTAAGGATTTTGAAGGAAAGGTATCCGAAGTAGATAAGGCACGTGGAAAGCTCAAGGTCTTGGTAAATATGTTCGGTCGCGAGACGCCGGTTGAACTAGACTTCCTCCAAGTAAAAAAGATTTAAAAGTCATCTATTGTCCATTTTCTTTGTTACGGGTCCCAGTCGGTTCGTCAACGTAGCACTAACTACGTCTCCTCGCCGACAATCCCGTGCCGCGAAACTGGAAGCAATAGCTTACTTTTAAGGCTTGAAAATAAATAGAATTAGTGGTAGAATAACGAAACTTTTATGGCAGCAAAGAAAATTACAAAATACGTGAAGGTGCAGATCGAGGCGGGTAAGGCTATGCCTGCGCCTCCACTTGGTCCTGCACTTGGACAAGCGGGTGTGCAGATTGGAGACTTCGTACAGAAGTTCAACGCTGCAACCAAGGATATGCAGGGACGTCTTTCAGTGAAGATTTACGTGTACGAAGATCGTACGTACGATTTCGTTATCAAGACTCCTACTGCAACTTCACTTGTGATGAAGGCTGCAAATGTAGCTAAGGGAAATTCAAAAGGTAATGCCGGAACTATTTCACAGGATAAAATTCGTGAAATCGCAGAGCTCAAATTGAAGGACCTTACTGCCCACACGGTAGAGCAGGCAATGAAGATTATCGAAGGAACTGCACGTTCAATCGGTATCAAGGTAAAGTAATATTTCACAATAAAAGCAAAAAGCCGCAATCTTGCGGCTTTTTGCTTGAAAGCGTAGTCTAGTTCCTAGACTTGTTGCAATTCGCTAACAAGAGCCACATTTGCAAAGAGAGGGTTCTCATGGAATATCCTGGTAAAGGTGCGTTTAGTAAGTCCGACTTGCAAGATTTGATTGCCGCAGAGCGGATTAAGACGCTCCCAGGCTTCGAAGGGAAGCATGTTGGGCCTGCGTCGATTGATATTACCGTCTCAAGCGAGGAGGTATATCAAGTCTCTCAGCTTTTGCGGCCCAGCGGCAAGCGCCGCGAGAAGGTGAGAGACATGCTTAAAAGCTTGGATGCCAAGCGGGTGAGGATGGGTTCGGTCCTTGGTACTGGTCACAAGTACGTTGCTAAGGCAACCGTAAATGGTAACTTCCCCGCAGGGTTATACGGGTATAGTAATGCCAAGTCCACAAGTGGGCGCAACATGTGTCTGTGCCGGACGATCGCCGACGAGGTCGAAGGGTTCGATACCCTTGATCGCCGTTGGGAAAATTGGACGGGAGAAATTTGGTTGACGATTGAACCGTTTGTGTTCCCTATCGTTCTTACGGATAAGGAGTGTTACGCACAAATCCGCATGTTCGACGGAGATACTCGGTTCCATGAGTCCGACCTGAAGAAGGAGTTACAAAAACGAGATTTCCTTTTTAAGCAGGACGGGAGCCGGTACAACTTAGGCGAGCTCGAGTTGACAACAGGTGACGGCACGATTTTTACCACCCTATACGCGAAGGCGGGTAGGTTGGTGGGATTCAAGGCGAAGCGCACGCTTGAGCCGCTCAATCTGACTGCGCGCGGACTTCACCCAGAAAGCCATTTCATTCCGGTCTATGCCGAAAAGGACCCCACGGATCCTGATGGGGGAATGGTCACGCTTGAGGCAGGGCATTTCTACTTGCTCTCGACCAACGAGGTTCTTGATGTTCCAGAGCATCTTTGCGCAGAGCTGGTTGCACTCCATCCGCGCCTTGGATTGTTCTTCTCCCATTTTGCTGGGTTCTTCGATCCGGGATTTAAGGGAGTACCTACCCTTGAAGTGACACCCATCATCAGGACTACTTTGCGTCACCGTGAGGCCGTCGGGTGCTTCCGTTATGAGCGGATGCGTTCAAAGACGGAGTCATACGCGGTTGTCGGTAACTACAGTGGGCAAAAGAGAACCACGCTTCCGAAGCAGTTTCATCTGCCCAGAGATTGGCACGATGCCATGGCCTGAAGAGGCAGTAAGAGCTCCGAGAGGGGCTCTTTCTTTTTTGCTACACTGAGCGTATGAAATTGAAAGTGAAAAGATTACATCCACAGGCTAAACTTCCTACACGTGCACACCATGATGATGGAGGTTTAGATATTTATTGTTGTGAAGAAGTAACGCTTCCTCCACATACTACTGTAAAAATTCCTACAGGCATTGCCTATGAATTGCCGGTTGGTTATTGTGCATTTGCATGGGATAAGTCTTCTATTGGCGCGAAAGGATTAAAAACACTTGGAGGCGTATTGGATGCGGGATACCGCGGGGAATTATTCATCCCGATGAGAAATCTCACTAATGAAAGTTACACGTTTGAAGCAGGACATAAAATCGCACAGATGGTAATTCAAAAAGTAGAACTCTGGGAGGTAGAAGAAGCGCACGAACTTTCTGAAACCGCTCGCGGAGAAGGAGGATTTGGAAGTACAGGGAAGTAATTATCTTTTACTTAGCTCTCTTATTGTGCCTATATATAACTGCTCGTAGGAAGTACCTTGAATGTTCTTATCTTTGGGGCCCAGGTGTACTTCTGTTTTTTCATCAATCCCCATCTTCATAAATTGAGGCAAGATTTGTAGCACTTCTTGTCGTACCTTTTCATTAAATGCAAATCCTGCACCTTTGTAGCAATAGAGTCTATTTTCCTGCTTAAGAAAAAATCCGCGTATGTGTTCTTCTAAAAAACTGTGTAGAGAAGACTCCTCAACCCATCCTTCATCTTTGAACCATTCGATATGTGAACTTTGAATATTAGGAGGAGCAACTTCAAGCGCTCCATCTTTTATACAGAACATAATTCTCGATGTGTGGAAATCAATATCTTCAGGCCTTGTTTTGAGGAAATTTAAATCTGGAGCATCTTTCATGTCTAAAGTATAAAGCACTTAAAGAAAAAGGCCCGCCAAGGGGCGGGCCTCGACTCGTTGACCTGATCAGTCTTCGAGTGAAAGGATGAATTCGACCATCTCCTGGTCACCACGGCAGCCCACGAGGAGTTGCTCCTTGGAGACCAGCTTGGTGAAGTCTCCTTCGTTGGGGATGGTTTTTCGCAGCTGGGTCCAGACGCGGGAGTAATTCCCCCACGAACCGTCGGGGTCGCCGTCCTCACGTGGGCGCACCGGGTGCTGCAGGGGAGACATGTGCCCATTCCCTTTCAGGTCTTGGGCCAGTTCGAGATCCTTCGCGAGTGCCCGGACGCCGTTATGGGTCAGATAGCTGGTCCGCGCGCATTTGCCGGCGGAGGCCCATGCGAGAACTCCTTCTTTCGGTTCCTCGGCACGGTCTTCCGGACGTATGTACGGAAGGTGCCATTGCCCGATTTGGAGTTCCGTGGGCTTGCTGTTCATCATCGCGTGAGCGATGACGATGCCGAAGTCGTTGGCTTCAGGTTGCGCGTGTTCGCTGTTGCGGAGGCCGAAGAAGTTTCTCCAGTGCGTAGCAGTCACGATGACCGTGTGGAACGAGTAGGGCTCGATCACGCGGTTGGCATGCTGCTTGTGGAGGCCTTGGTCCTGCTCGAACAGGAAGTGGGAGAGTCCGTACTTCCGGACGAGCTCGTCCACCTGTTCGCACAACCATGCACCCTTGGCTGCCATGCCAGCTTTCTCGCTTGCTGCCAGGATTTCCTTGTGGCCGCCAGCCAGGTAGAACGCCTGGATGACGGCGATGTCCCGGCCGACCAGCCAGTTGGCTACAGCCTTCTTCTGGTCGGAATCCGACAGGGATTCGCCGGCCTGCATCCCGGCCTTGTTGACCCCGAACGAGTTGGGGACGTAAGGCCGTTCAAGCACGGCGATCAGCCGCTTGATCGTGGGCATGGCGCGCGAGCTTGCCGAGTTGCGCGAAAAGCGCGTGTGGGTGTTGAACTCTGCGAGGTAGGGTCGAGGAAACTCGACTTCCACCGAGCAGATTCGCGATCCGCGAAAAATGCTGTCGCAAATCATCTTTGCGGTGGCGCTTACCTCGCGGTAAACGGACGGCGGGGTATAATCCATGAGATCTCCTTTTCCGTGATGGGGTGGAATGAGCTGTAACCAGCTTATCTAAATGTACAAGTTTGGAATAGCTTTTACTAGATTGACAGAACGCGTGTTCTGTTCGTTTGTGGAGTTTCTTTCTTTTACATACACTCGGATAAAAGTTCTTTCTCTCAAGAAGGAACATCCTATTAACTATGCGCCTGCGGGCGAGGAGAGTGACATGGCCAAGGCTATTATTGCGATCGAAGGGTCTGACGGCGCCGGCAAGGAGACGCAGGCGGGACTGCTTATGAAGTTCCTCCAGTCGCAGGGATATACCGTGGGGACGGAATCATTTCCCCGTTACAACAAATCGGTCGGCGGTATCTTTTTGTATGATGCCCTTAAGGGACCGGAGAAGGAGAAGTACGCCTTCTCGAAGCTTGATCCATATGACGCGAGCAAGCCCTACGCCATGGATCGTTCGGAGTCCCGCGGCATCATCGAAGATCTCGTCGCGAAGCACGATGTGGTTGTCTTCGATCGTTACGTTGAGTCGAACTTGCTCCACCAAGGGGGCAAGCTCGCTACACCTGAAGAGCGTGTAGAATACGCGAATTGGTTGTTCCGGGAAGAATACGAAGGCAAGCGCGGTATCCCGCGCCCTGACTTCGTGATCTACCTCAAGATCCCGTTCTGGCTTTCGCGCGCCCGTGCGGAGCGGCGGTCGGCAAACGGCGGCCCCGCACTTGATGCGGTCGAGTCCGACATGGATTACGTGCGTAAGGGCCACGAAGGCGGCATCTTCTATGCCGAGCATTTCGGTTGGGAAGTAGTGGAAGGCTTGGAGGACAAGCGCGAGCTCACCCCGGATGAAGTTCACCAGAAGGTGATCCGCCAGATTACCCCTCGTCTTCTCGAAAAAGGGATCGAGATCTGAAGTAACACTATGGAAACCGGCCCACGGGGCCGGTTTTTTCTTTTCTCGACACATAAGGGAATGATGTGATAGGGTGTCGTTAGTACATCCGTACTTTTTCTTTTGCGAAGGAGAAGATTCATGAAGGGCAAGTTCATCGTCTTTGGCGGGGTGAAGTCCCCCTGGCCCACCATCGAGGTGGTTCAGGAACACGTTCGTTCGAGCGGTGTCGAAACCGTGATCACCAGAGAACCTGGAGGTACGCCCTTTGCGGAGAATATCCGCAAGCTCCTCCTGGAAGGTGATCATGGTGGCGATTACGGAATCGTGCGAAGCCTCACTCGTGCTGCGCGTATCGAACATGAGCGCAAGGTTGTGGAACCGGCGCTCGAGCGGGGAGAGCATGTGCTCTGCGATTCCACCGACTATACCAAGTTCCACGAATGGGACACGGTCGTTTCCGAGCAGAGCTTGATCCATTCAGGTTTCGATCGCGAATGGTTGGTTGGCAAACCGACAATGCTCATCCTGTTCACTCCCTCCGAGATGGATCCGCGGCTCAGGACCATCTTCAACAATGTGGGGTACACGATGAACACAGGATTCATTTCCTGGGAGACTCTTGTGTACTACGTGGATCCCGGCGACATCCATTCGGTGGAAACGATGTTGGAAGCCTTGAAGGACCATCTTGCTTTCGAAATCGCCTGATCACTTCTTGGCCACAGCCCCGCTTGCGCGGGGCTGTTTTCTTTTTAATACTCAGCAAATAAGGTAGTATAGATGCATGAATTCCTATTCGGTTATCTATGAGGCGCTTGTAGACCTCTGCAAAAAACAGGGACTTATTGCCTCGTTTTCGCTTGATCAGCCCGACTTGGCGGAGCATGGTGATTATGCGACCAATATCGCTTTTACGCTTTCTAAATCACTCGGCAAATCTCCAAAAGAAACTGCAGACACCATTGCCATAGAGTTAGCAGCTTCACTTGAAGACACAATTGAAAAGATAGAGGTTGCTGGCCCTGGATTCATTAATTTCTTTTTGAAGGACGATGTTCGTACGGATGAAGCCGAAGCAGTTGCGGTAAGCGATATAGTAAATGAGAAAGGAAAAGGGAGCGTGCTTGTGGAATATACCGATCCAAATTGCTTCAAGGTATTTCATATCGGCCACTTGATGGCAAATACAATTGGTGAAGCAATAGCACGGCTCTATGAAGCAAGTGGGTATGACGTCCTGCGTGTATGTTATCCCTCCGATATTGGGTTAAACGTTGCCAAGGGTGTGTGGGGTGTTATGCAATTAGCCTCCGAAAAGCCCGATGAAAGTGCTTCGCTTAAAGAAAAAGTTGCTTTCTTAGGGAAAGCTTACGCGTATGCTCATCAAAAGTATGAAGAAAGCGAAGAAAATAAGCAGGCGATTGTAGAGGTGAACAAAGCTATCTATGCCGGAAACGACGCACAAGTAATGGGGGTGTATGCGGAAGGTCGGGCGCTTTCTTTGGAATATTTTGAAACCCTGTACGCAATGCTTGGAACAAAGTTTGATGCATACGTATATGAATCTGAAGTTGCAGATCCAGGAAAGGTGATTGTGAAAGCGTACATGGGAAGCATTTTTGAAGAATCTGAAGGAGCAATTGTATATAAAGGGGAGCAAGACGGATTACATACCAGAGTGTTTATTAATTCTGTGGGACTCCCTACATATGAGACCAAAGATATTGGCAACTACGAAAGGAAACTTTCTCTTCTTCCAAATGCGGATAGATATGTGGTAGTAACCGCCCAGGAGCAGGCCGAATATTTTAAGGTGATCAACAAAGTGGAAGAAAAACTCCACCCTGAGCTTACCGGAAAGCTGGTGCATATTAGTCATGGCATGATGCGTCTTGCATCCGGTAAAATGTCATCCCGAACAGGGAACGTAATTGGTGGGGAAGATTTGATTGATAAGATCAAGGAAGTGCTTTCTGCGCGATTGGAAGATATGAAGGTAGAGGAAATAGATAAACCAAAACTTCTCAACGATATTGCAGTTGGTGCAGTGAAGTTTTCCATACTTAAGCAAGCACCGGGAAAAGATACGGTATTTGATTTTGAAAAATCTATCTCGTTTGAGGGGGACTCCGGTCCGTATTTGCAGTATACGCACGCTCGTATATGTGCGCTCTTGGATCGGGCGGAGGAGGTGGGGATTGATATTGAAAGCTATGCAATAGAACATCCAGAACGAGAACTTGAACAGGTAATCATTGGTTATAATCAAGCACTTGAAAAGGCATGTACGGAACTTGCCCCTCAATCAATTTTGCAACATCTTCTTAAGCTTACGCGCGCATTTAATAATATGTACGGCCGCGAGCAGATCATTCGCGATGATAAGGAATTAAGTGCGTATTATATGATGCTTACGCAAGCGACAAAAAACATTTTAGGTCACGGACTTTCGACGCTTGGTATTGTGGCTCCGGAGAGGATGTGATCTTACTTGCACAACTTTTAAAGTGCGATAGTATACGTATATGGCGATGACGGGAGTAATCACCCCTGAGCTTCGGGAAGAAAGTCGAAAGGCAAGTAGAACCCAGTGAATGAGGTCCAAGAAGGGAAACCGACGAGGACAAATCAAGGTGGTACCACGGGAATCTTTTGAAACTCGTCCTTGGAAAGCAATATCAAACATTGCTTCTCAAGGACGAGTTTTTATTTTTAATTACAAACATATGAACGATACACCCAAATCAATAAACGAAAAGGAACTAGAAACGCTTGCGTTCTGGAAAGAACATGCGATTTTTGAAAAGTCGGTGGAAACGCCAGCCGGGGATACACCCAAAGGATCCTTTTCATTTTATGATGGTCCACCATTTGCAACAGGTACTCCGCATATGGGGCATATTTTGGCTGGAACAATTAAGGATGCAATTCCGCGGTACCAAACGATGAAAGGTAATTCCGTCCGCCGTGTATGGGGATGGGATTGCCATGGGCTTCCAATTGAAAATTTGATTGAAAAGAAGCTCGGTCTTCAGTCAAAGAAAGATATTGAAAGCTTCGGTATAGATAAGTTTAATCGTGACGCGTTTGAGTCAGTGCTTCAATATGAAGAGGAATGGAAGAAGGCAATTCCTCGATTGGGTCGTTTTGTAGATATGGAGCATCCCTACAAGACGATGGATTGGAGTTATACCGAAAGCGTATGGTGGTCATGGAAAACTTTGTATGAAAAGGGGCTTGCTTACGAAGGGAACAAAATGATGCATATTTGTCCTCGTTGCGAGACACCGCTTGCACAATCTGAAGTAGGACTTGAATATCATGATGTTACTGACCTTTCGGTGACGGCAAAATTTGAGCTAGTGGATGAACCGGGAACATATGTACTTGCGTGGACAACAACGCCGTGGACTCTTCCGGGGAATACGGCACTTGCTCTAAAAGAGGATGCTCACTATGTAAAGGTTTCCATTGAAGGAATGGGAGGGCTGTATGTGCTCGCTCAAGAAAGAATAGAAGAGGTGCTTAAAGAAATGAAGTACGAAGTGCGGGATACTTTTGTTGGCAGTTCACTTATCGGTAAATCATATAAGCCTGTATTCCCTTATTTTATAGACAAGAATATTGAAAACAAGGAACAGATCTGGAAGATTTGGCATGCAGAATTCATTACTCTTGATACTGGAACTGGTATCGCCCATGAAGCTCCTGCTTTTGGTGCCGAAGATATGGATCTTGCAAAAGCACACACCATTCCCGTGATCAAGCATGTGAAGATGGACGGAACGTTTACTGAGGATGTGACAGATTTTGCTGGCATGAAAGTGAAGGTTAAGGACGATACGCAATCTGCTGATATTGAGATCATTAAATATTTGGCACACAACGGTTTGCTTTTCGAAAAGCATAAAATCGTCCACTCCTATCCACTCTGCTGGCGATGCAAGACTCCGCTTCTTAATTACGCGACATCGTCTTGGTTTGTGGATGTGCCAAAGATGAAGGAAAAGCTTTTAAATGAAAATCAAAAAATTGGTTGGACTCCAGACCATATTCGCGAGGGGCGATTTGGGAGATGGCTTGAAGGCGCACGGGAATGGGCCGTATCACGCTCGCGTTATTGGGGTGCGCCGCTTCCTGTGTGGAAGTCCGCTTCAGGTGACGTGAAAGTCATTGGCAGCTTAAAGGAGCTTGCGACCCTTTCTACAAAAAAGTCGAAGAATACTTATTTTGCAATTCGACACGGTGAAGCAAAGAGTAATATCGATAATATGCTCGATAGTTATGGTGATAAGAATAATCATCTGACGGATTTGGGTAAGGAACGCGCACGACATGCGGGACATTTTGCAAAAGAACAGGGAATAGATCTTATTATTCATTCACCACTTCTACGTACGAGGGAAACGGCAGGCATCATTCATGAAGCGTGCGGCGCCTCCACAGTGGAAGATGTTCGACTGCAGGAATTCCAAGGAGGAATCTTTTCTGGAAAACCTATTCACGAGCTCCGTTCATTTCAGCATTCCTCGACTTTCACCTTTGACTCCAAAGTGGAAAATGGAGAATCATATCGCGAAGTTATGCATCGTGTCATGTCACTTCTTCATGAGTGCGAAACAAAGTACAAAGGAAAGAAGATTCTTTTTGTGACTCATGGTTCTCCACTCTGGATGCTTCAAGCGGGAGCAGAATTAAAGACCGATGAGGAGCTTTATGGGGAAATTGCTTCCCATGAAGATACGTCTCCTGCCCACGCGCACGTCATTCCGATTAAGCCGCTTCTTGTGCCTCGAGATGAAACTGGTGCAATTAACCTTCATCGCCCGTATATTGATGAAGTTGAGTTAGAGATAGAAGGGAAGCTGTATAGGCGTATTGGAGATGTCTTTGATTGCTGGTATGAATCAGGCTCCATGCCGTTTGCGCAACTCCATTACCCCTTTGAGAATAAAGAGGTGTTTGATAAAAATTTCCCGGCAGACTTTATTGCTGAAGGGTTGGATCAGACCCGTGGGTGGTTCTATTCGCTGATTAATCTAGGGGTGGGCCTGTTTGATAAGGCTCCTTATAAGCATGTCATTGTAAATGGTTTGGTGATGGCTGAAACTGGGCAAAAGCTCTCTAAAAGTGAAAAAAATTATACCGATCCCATGGAGCTTGTGGCGCGCTATGGAGCGGATGCGGTGCGTTATGCTTTGCTTTCTTCACCAGTTGTAAAAGGGGAGAATGTTCAGTTTGGTGATAAAACAGTAGAAGATGTATATAAGAAGGTTATTCAGCGTTTGGAAAATGTCGTGTCTCTTTATGAAATGAATAAAGATACCTCCTACGAAGCAAACCCTGCTTCTCGTAATGTGCTTGATAGATGGATCGTCTCTCGTGTACATGAGCTCGTAGCAAGGGCAACTAAAGGATATGATACGTATACGCTTGATGAAGCAACCTACCCGCTTGATCAGTTCGTAGATGATTTGTCTGTATGGTATGTACGTCGCAGTCGAGATCGTCTTAAGGGGGATACCGGGGAAGAGGACAAAAGACTCTCTTATGAAACACTCACGTATGTATTGATCACGGTTGCTAAAGTGATTGCTCCCGTTATGCCATTTTTAGCGGAACGTTTGTATCAAACGGTGTGTACAGCTCGAGAGTCGGTGCACCTTGAAAGCTGGCCAGAGAGCGGAGTAATAGAGGAAGATGTTCTTACAGAAATGAGAAAAGTGCGGGAGGTTGTAACTCAAGCGCTTGCCAAGCGTACCGAAAGTAAGATTGCTGTCCGTCAACCGCTCGCGAAACTTACTGTTAAAGAAACAATCCATAAGGAGTATGAAGCAATTCTTCTTGATGAACTTAATGTTAAAGAGCTTGCAATCGATTCTTCGCTTGCCGAGCCATGTGTACTCGACACTGCACTTACTGAGACGCTCAAGCAAGAAGGCGACGTACGTAATCTTATGCGTGCAATTCAGGACGCTCGCAAGGAAAAGGGTCTTACCCCTAAGGATACAGTGACGCTGAGTGTTTCGTATACTGTACCAGATGCATTTAGGGACATGCTGATGGCTACTTGTCGTGTAGTTGCAATTGAAGAAGGTGAAGGTCCGTACGGAGCGGAAACATCTCAAGGAAGAATAACCTTCGATCTTCGTTAATGGCAATTGAAAAGCATACAACTGAAGCGATAGTTATAGAGCATTTTGATCAAGGAGAACATGACCGGGTATATAAGTTATTTACTCGTGACTTCGGTTTGGTCATGGCTCATGCTAAAAGTGTTCGCAAATTAGAGAGTAAGCTCCGTGCCCACATACAACCGCGCAGTGTTACCCTGGTAACGCTTGTGCGTGGAAAGGAGGTATGGCGGCTTGTCGGTGCGCAAGAAGAAAAAAGCAGAGATACGTTTGGGGGTCTTGGGCTTATGGAAGCCTCGCTTCTTATTAAGCGCCTTATTCGCGGAGAGGGGGCACATAAATCTCTGTATGCTCGAATCTTGGAATTTGCTTCTGTGGAGTCTTCGCTCGACAAGCAAAAAGCACGTTTACTTTTATATTACTTCATGTTGGTTGAGCTTGGGTATGCTGATGCTAAAGTGATAGGGGCTAAAGATCTTAAAGAATATATTTCTTGGAATATGCAGGATATGTATACTCATCTTCTTCTTTCGTTTGAGGGTGTACGGAAACACGTGTATGAAGTGTTAAAAGAAATCCAATTGTAAGTTAAGAAGGCTTATTTTTGCTATACTTACAGTATGGATAACCAGGAAGATGAGGGGGCTCTGGAGTCACTTGAGTCAAAACTGTACGACCCTCGGGGAAAAATTGAAAACCTTACCTTTCACCACGTGCGAGACAGAAAGGAGAAAGAGCTTCCTACTTCATGGGGAGATGACGCTTTGGTTATACACGAATCAGAAGCTGAGAGCGGTCTTTCCTTTGGTGCCAAATTTTTAGTAGGAGCAGTCATTCTGCTTATCTTTGTGCTTGGTTTTGCAGCGTGGCGTGTTTTTTCAAATCGTAATGTTGTTTCAGATAAGAATATTGATCTTTCTTTAAACGTTGCGCCGTATGTGGATGGTGGAGAATCCACGCCACTTGTAGTGAACCTTACTAACAAAAACAATGTTCCTCTTGAAGAAGCCACTCTTACCCTCATGTATAAGCAGGGAATAAGCGCGGAAGATGAAGAGGAAAAAATTCAAGAAAAGGAATCCTTGGGAACTATTAATTCCGGAGAGTTTAAGCAGCAAGATTTTGATATTCAGTTGTATGGGAGCGAAGCCGAAACTCGTGACGTAACAGTAAAATTGGATTACAAGGTAAAGGGCTCCAACGCAGTGTTTAGTAAAACTGGCGTAGCGCATGTTGTACTTAAGACACCGCCACTTTCCATTCAGGTGAGCGGACCGAAATTACTTTCCGTGGGTCAGACTGGGACATATGTCTTTACGGTGTATAACACTACTGCAACCACAAGTCAGCCGGCATTACTTCAAGCGACACTTCCAACCACGTTCCATTTAAGTGAACAATCTCCAGTGCCAAGTAATGCAAGAAATGAACTTTGGCCTATAGCGGCTCTAGCTCCCGGAGCGACAACTACTATTTCCATTACCGGAAGTTTGGGAGGCAACCAGGGTGAAACTGGCACCATAAAAGCGGCGGTTGGATCTCCTGGCGCTCAGCTTGCGTCGCTTGGTGTCGTCTATTCGTTGCAAACTTTTGATATCTCATTGAGAACCTCTCCACTCTCCACTTCATTTTCATTAGATACTCTACGAGGCACAAGTGATACTTTGCTGTATGGTGACCGTGCAACTATTTCTATTCATTACAAGAATACGAGTTCGGACCCCATTCACGATACTCGTCTTGTGCTTTCCATTTCTGGAAACGCGCCGCTTATGAAAGGTGTTACTACCGATCGTGGGTATTATGATTCTTCGCAAGGAACCATTACCTGGGATAAGGCAACAGATCCTCAATTCGGTGTCCTTGACCAAGGAGAAGAGGGAACGCTCATTGTAACCATTCCCATCGTGTCTTCTGGATCTAATTCTCCAAAACTTGAGCTTACCTTGGCAGGTGAGGGGACGCTTGCTTCACCGGATGATGTCACGACAACTATTTCTAAAACTTATGTTGTCCAAGGGAGTGCTAGTGTTTCCGGATCGGTGCATTATAAAAATGCTCCGTTCCAAAATTCCGGACCCATTCCGCCACAGCCGAATGTGGACACTACGTATTCACTTCATTTTGGGGTTTCGGCTCAGAACGCGCTTCAAAACACCACTGTGTCTTTCATCTTACCGGCGTATGTAACATGGAAGAATCTTATCACTGGGGGCGCTAATGTGGCATACGATACCGGCACACGCACGGTCACTTGGACAGTCGGCAATCTAGAAGCAGGAAAGACAACTGCAGTAGATATTGGCGTTTCGGTACGTCCTTCACAGGTGCATGTGGGTTCCATGCCACCAATTACAAGCGGCATAGTACTTAATGCAGACGAAGTGGTTTCAAAGGCGCATATTAAGACCACACTCTCGCCTTTGACTACCTACATAAGTGGGGAAACTTGGCCTACGGACCCTTCTACTGTGGTAGACAAATAGCTCGTGCTAAGGCGAGCGCGCCGTGGTAGGATACAGGTATGAAAGAAACAGTCTCCGTTTCCATAAGCTCGGGAACAATTGTGAAGACCATTTTATGGCTCACTATTTTTGCTGGTCTTTTCTATGTGCGTGATTTTGTGATTGCGCTTTTTGTTGCAGTAGTACTTGCTTCTGCTGCGGAAATACCAGTTCGCGCTCTTATGCGCCTTGGTCTTCCCCGTGGGATTTCTGTGGCATGTCTTTTTCTTTTCTTTGTAGCACTTATTGCTGCCGCTTCTTTCATATTCATTCCACCACTTGTGGATGATATGGCTCGTTTTGTTCAGACACTTCCACAAGTGCTTGATTCCGTGCGTATCTTTGGTCGTGATATGGGATTCAAAGATCTTTCGTTATATGTTCAGGACCTCTCCAGGACTATAGACAAAGGACAGATTCTTACGGTGCTTAAAAATACGTTTTTTGGGGCAAGTGGTGTATTTGTAACCTCTGCGCGAGTGGTTGCAAGTGTATTTAACCTTGTGCTCACGTTTGTGCTTGCGTTTTATCTTGCTCTTGATGAAAAAGGGGTACAGAAATTTTTACGTCTCATTGTTCCCAAGGAGCATGAAAATTATGTAGAAGACCTTTGGATGCGTTCGCAGCGGAAAATTGGCTTGTGGATGCAAGGACAACTCCTCTTGTCGCTTCTGGTTTCGCTATTGGTATATATTCCAATGCTCATTCTAGGTATGCCGTATGCAGCTCTCTTAGGTGTGCTTGCTTTTATTGGCGAACTTATTCCCATTGTTGGCCTTACATTTGCGGCCATCCCTGCGCTTTTTTTAGCGTGGACGCATGGCGGCATGACACTCCTTGGTATCGTTGCGCTTATTCTCTTTATCATTGGCCAGCTTGAAAATCATGTGCTGTATCCGCGCGTAATGAACAAGATGGTTGGTGTTCCTTCAGTGATTGTCATCATTGCCTTGGTGATGGGGGCCAAGTTTGCAGGTATTTGGGGGGTGATTCTTTCGGTTCCGGTGGCAGCCATTTTCATGGAAGTGGCAACCGATCATAATAAGCGCAAGCAAGGCTATATAGGCTAACTATGGATAAGCGTCCTTTTTTCATCACTACTGCTATCGCATACGCAAATGGTGCTCCGCATGTCGGGCATGCTTTTGAGTTTCTTTTGGCTGACGCAATCGCTCGCTATAAGCGTTTGGAAGGAAACGACGTTTATTTCATTACAGGTATGGATGAGCATGGACAGAAAATAGAACAGAAAGCCAAAGAACAAGGACTTGCTGTACAATCTTTTGTAGATGGATATGCGGAGGAGTTTAAGTCGCTTGATCGTGAATTGGGTATTTCGTATGACTTTTTCGTACGCACAAGCGATATGGAGAAGCATTATAAGGGTGCCCAAGCATTATGGAAAAAGATTGCCGAAAAGGGGGATTTGGAAAAACGTTCCTACAAAGCGCTCTATTGCGTAGGGTGTGAGGAGTTCAAGACCGAAAAAGATTTGGATGCGGAAGGACGTTGTCCACTTCATTTGAAAGTGCCGGAAGTAGTAGAGGAGGAAAATTATTTCTTCAAGCTTTCTCAGTACACTGAAATAATTAAGGATAAGATATTAACTGATGAAGTAAAGATTTATCCGCAGTCGAGAAAGAACGAGATTTTAGCACTCCTTGAGCGGGGACTTGAGGATGTCTCTTTTTCTCGACCTACGACAAAAGTAGCCTGGGGGATTCCAGTTCCTGGTGACGATTCGCAGGTCATGTACGTATGGTGTGATGCGCTTGCAAACTATATTACTGCAATCGGCTACGGCACGGATACGTTTCGCGAAGATTTGTGGAGTAATGCCACGCATGTCATTGGTAAGGATATCCTTCGTTTTCATGCTGCTATTTGGCCAGGTATGCTTCTTTCAGCCGGACTTGCACTTCCTAAAAATATTATTGTTCACGGACATATCACCTCGGGCGGTCAGAAAATGAGTAAAACATTAGGTAATAGTATTGATCCAAAAGATGTTATTGAGCTCTTTAAACCTGTTGCAGGTGAGCTCGCTGGAGAAGCCGCGCGTTTTGTTTTACTTCATGAGGTCCCAAGTTTTAATGATGGTGATATTACGCTTGATTCCATCAAAAGCGCATACACAGGCCATTTAGTAAACGGCCTTGGGAATCTTACGAGTCGTATTATGAAATTATGCGAAGTTCATAAAGATAAACTGACAGCACTCCCGTTTGAATTCAATGATAATTATCCACATGAAGGGGATATTTGGGAATCTTTCACTGATTTTGATCCTAATCAAGCCCTCCATCTTGTAATGGATTATACAAAGCTTTTGGATGAAACTATTCAGAAAGACGAAGCTTTCAAAGTAATTAAGCAAGACGAAGCGCGCGGATTAGAACTCATCAATGAACATAAGAAAAGATTAATGATGATTGCAACCATGCTGTATCCTTTTATTCCAAAAACTTCTCAAATTATTCTTGATTGTATTCGCGAAAACAAAATGCCTGAGAAGCCGCTGTTTGCACGGCTTCCATAGTATGAAAAAGATCTATAACAAACTAGTGCGCGATAAGATGATAGACATCTACAAGCATGATGTTGAAAATAAAATAAGCGCAAGCGGGTATAGTGTTCGCTATATGGAACGCGAGGAGACATTAGAGCGCTTGAAGGATAAGCTCTTGGAAGAAGCTCAGGAAGTGTTCGAAGCCTATGGAAAGGAAGATAAGACACATCTGAAAGAAGAGATAGCGGATGTGATTGAAGTAATTGATGCCATTTTGTATCATAATGACATTTCGTTAGAGGAGGTTTTAGTACTTCGTGATGCTAAGAAAGAAAAACGAGGGGGATTTGAGAAAGGCTTATTTTTGGAGAGCATAGATTATTTTGACTAAATCATGGAAGAGAACAAGCAAGGTTTAATAGATATTGCTAAACTGGTGTTTTCTTTCGCACGGGTTCATCGAGTCACGCTTCAGGAAGATGGCAAAACTCCGGAATCTGATACCGATCATACCGTCATGTTATCGGTATGTGCCTGCGCCCTTGCTCAAAAATTATATCCAGCTCTTGATATTGGAAAAGTAGCCCAATTTGCTATTGTACATGATCTTGTTGAAGCTTATGCCGGTGATACTAATACCTTTAATATTACGGAGGAAGAGCGTCATAAAAAAGAAGAGAGAGAAAAGCAGGCTTTTGAAAAGATACAGCAGGAGTTTCAGACTGTTTATCCTTGGATACCTTCTACAATAGCTTCCTATGAAGCTCTTGCTTCTGATGAAGCTCAATTTGTAAAAGCTGTAGATAAATTGATGACCAAACTTACTCATAGGATCAATCAAGGGGCCTATTTGAAGAATGAAGGAAAAACAAGAGAAGAAACCAAAATGCATTATGATACTCAAGCACAAACTGTTGAAGAAAAATATGGCGACAAGTTCCCCGAAGTGGTGACGTTGTTAAAAGAATTAACGGATGATATTTTACGAGAAACCTATGCATAGCAACTATATTGATGTTCATTCACATATTCATGACAAGGTATTCGATGCAGATCGGGATCAGCTTGTCTTGGAAATGAAAGAAAAAGGGTGTGCCACGATTACGGTAGGCACGGATTTTATTGAAAGTAGTAAAGCTAAAGAAGTTGCAGAGAAATATAATAATGTATGGTTTACGGTTGGTATGCATCCGGTGGATAATCGTAATGAAGCTTTTGAAAAGGAAACGTATCGTGAGCTCCTCATACATCCCAAATGTGTAGCACTAGGGGAATGTGGGTTGGATTATTTTCACATCAAAGAATTTGAAGGCAATAAGGATGCGGAAGTGGATCGTCAACAGCGGCTTTTTATGGAACAGATAGAGCTTGCGGTTGCATGTGATAAACCGCTTATGTTGCATGGACGTCCGGATGAGGGAATGGATGCCTATGAAGATATGCTTTTTATTTTGGGAAATGCCAAGAAAAAGCATGGCGAAAAACTACGCGGTAACGCTCACTTTTTCGTGGGAACGGTTGATATCGCAACGCAGTTCAACGATCTTGGTTTTACGGTTTCTTTTTCTGGTGTCATTACCTTTGCCAAAATGTATGAAGAGGTGGTCCGAGTGGTTCCACTAGAAATGATGCATGCTGAAACTGATAGCCCGTATGCAACCCCAGTGCCGCATCGAGGGAAAAGAAATACACCACTCTATGTGGAACATATCTATGAAAAGATTGCAGAAATAAAAGGTCTTGATAAGGAAGAGGTGAGAGAGCAATTGGTTAAAAATGCCCACAGAGTCTTTGGTTTGACATTTTAGCCTTAAACAGGCAGGATAAGGACAGTTGCAACTTACCAAAAGGGTCCGTATGGAAACCGAGTCCAAGACCCCGGAGGCATTCTGTGGGGTCATCGCTGCCAAGTATGTCAGAGGCGAGGGAATAGATGTGGTGCTTGCTGAAAGTGAGTATCGCATCCACATTGCTTCATCCAAGGATGAAGGCTTGAAATACCTCCCTGAAGGAGAGCGACGGCATTTTGTGGTGGAAGGTGGGCGGATCATTGCTGTTTATATCCGGCCTCGCATCCAGCTACTGAAGCTTGCCGGGGCTAGACTTCCTCTCCAGGACAGTCTCCTGTGGTCTCTGAAGCCCATTTATCCACG
Organism: Candidatus Nomurabacteria bacterium; assembly: GCA_029288775.1. GTDB lineage: Bacteria > Patescibacteriota > Minisyncoccia > Phycocordibacterales > UBA5272 > UBA11704. The sequence goes on from JARIGQ010000006.1 coordinate 96,839, forward strand.
CGGTATTGGCAGGCTTCAGAGAAAAACAGGGAAGAGGAGTCGCAGGCTGCGCCTGTATCTTTTGCAGCATGATCTCCAGAGATGAAAGGCCCGCTTCGGCGGGTCTTTTCTAATGCAAAAAATCGTGGTATAATAGCACCCTATGACAGAAATTAATGAAACCATGGTGGATAACCGCGTATACGAAATTTCTTTCATCTTTGATAACAAAATTGATGAAAGCGCGGCGCTTGGGAAAGCTGAACAGCTCAAGCAGTCTATCGCTACCCTTGGAGGTAGCTTCATTTCAGAAGAGACTCCGTATATGCGTGAGCTCGCTTACGAAATGATTCGCGTTCAGAATAATGTGAATGTTCGTTTTAATGAAGGATATTTCGGATGGATCAAGTTCGAAATGGACGCCGACAAAGTTAAGGAGTTCGAAAAGGCAATCAAGCTTGATGAGCAGGTGGTACGCTATATTGTCGTAAAGACAGTACGCGATAACACGGTCTACACCAAGCGCGCTCCAGTTATTAAGGCTGAAGTGCTTGCTTCAAATGAAGATGATGCAATTATTGACACTACAGGCGAGCCAGATAGTATCGATCCCCTCAAGGAACCGGAAATTGCTGAAGTTTCTGTGGCTGCTAGCGAAGAGATAAAGTAAGGAGTACACTTAAGGCAACCATTATAAGCGCCTCATTTATACCTTATGTATCTCAACAAAGTCTATCTTTACGGAAATCTTACTCGCGATCCAGAGATGAAGTCACTCCCTTCAGGATCGAAAGTTACCCAGTTCTCTCTTGCAACTAATCGTGTGTACAAGGATCAGTCCGGCGCACGACAGGAACAAACCGAATACCATAATATCGTTGTATTCGGACGTCAGGCAGAAACATCAGCTCAGTACTTGAAGAAAGGACAAGGGGTGATGATTGAAGGTCGCATTCAGACAAGGAGCTGGGATGACAAGACAACGGGTGAGAAGAAGTATCGTACTGAAATCGTAGCTGACGCCGTTCAGTTTGGTCCAAAAGGTGGTAACGGTGGAGGGGAAGGAGGATTTATTCCAGCTACACCTGCCGCTTCAGCGCCAATCACGGGAGGAGCCGATCTCGATACGATTGATTACGGAGATGCTAATGTAAATGTCGACGACATTCCATTCTAAACAAATAAAATTATTTCATCTGCTGCGTAAGTGAAGAAATTTTCTCAGTCAATGTACTAGATGTACATTTTCCTCAAAAATTCTTCACTGCCTTGCATCTAAAACAATTTTCTCCGTTTAGACCAGTGACTAATAATTACAAACTACTATGCATAAACAAGATTATTTCAACCAGAACAATATCAAGTTCATCGATTATAAGGATACAGAAATCCTTGCGAAGTTCTTGAACCCGCACGCGCGTATTCTCAATCGTCGCAAGACTGGCCTTACCGCCAAGAATCAGCGATCGCTTGCAAACGCAGTAAAACGTGCACGATTTATGGGGCTTCTCCCATACGTGTCTCACTAAGGAAAGTAAATGTAAAGCAAATATCCGCCGCAAGGCGGATATTTGCTTTTAAAGAAAAGATGTATACTTTAGAAATATGAATGAAAATGCACCACAACCAGAAAGTACTGAGCCAAGTTTTGTAGACCTCGTAGAACAACCATCTACTACTCCACTCACTGAAGAACAAAAGGATGCTAAGTATATGGTTCTTACTCCAAATTTAGAGACCAACCTGAGTATAATGAAATCTCGAGTGGAAAAAAGTATCGATGATCTGTTCCTCATCCTCAAAAACCCTCATATCCAAACTGCCGAAAATGAAATAGAACGTATCGTTGATCATATTGCGAATGATCTTGGGTCTTTGATGACGTTACAACAAAAAAATGGAGAAAAAGAAGCCACGGTAGCAGGTCTGGTTCCAGCTTTTGAAAAATTAAATGATCCGCTACTTCAGCCGCTTCGCGCTGCTCTTCTTTCCTATAAGAATTCTGATTACGGGGCTCCGCTTGATGCAGTTAAAGTGTTAACTGAACAGCATAAAGCGCTTGTTAACCGGACTAAGGCTGAGCGTTCAGGTGTCTAAGAAAAGATACACCATACTAGCAAAAAATCCGCCTTTTAAAAAGGCGGATTTTTTGCTAGTATTACACCTATTGATTATAAGCTAATGACTATTGCCATGCACCCAAAAAAGGAACGAACATTTGTAATTCTTAAGCCAGACGCGATTCAGCGTGGGCTTGTAGGGGAAATTATTAAGCGCTTTGAGCAGATCGGTCTTAAGATCGTTGCTATGAAGATGCATCGTGCAGATGAAGAAAAATTGTGGAAGCACTATAATAAGGACGATGCATGGTTCCTGAAAAAAGGTGAAAAGATTGTTGTTAATCGACAAGGCTTGGGGCTTCCTATTGAAAAGGAGCCGATCGAATATGGTCGCGATATTATTGGGGTAGTGGTGAAATATATGCGTGCAGGACCTGTTGTGTCGCTTGTACTTGAAGGTAACAATGCAGGTAATGTAGTGAAGCGTCTTGTTGGCGGTACAGAGCCAGCAACGGCGGATACAGGAACTATACGTGGAGACTTTGCGCTCGATTCATATTATTTGTGTGATGTGGATGGCTCTCGCGGTATGCGTAATCTTATTCATTGTACCGATCCTGCAGACGGAGATGATGCAGCAGAGCGTGAGATTGGCTTATGGTTTACGGAAGATGAAATTATGCAGTATAAGCATATTGCAGAAGCTATGCTCTATGATGTCGACCTCGACGGCATGATGGAATAATCTTATAAGAATTATTTCTTAGAAAAGTAAAAAGAAAAAGCAAGTAACCTTGCTTTTTCTTTTTCTCAAAGGAAGGCGAAAATCCATTTGTAAAGCTCTTGGAGCTTGAGTGGGCGAAGGGGAAGGATGTTTCTACCAAGAAAATACCTTTATTTTCAAGGGTTTTTTATGGGATGGCCACTTATCCACATAAGTCCCAGAAATTTGATTTGACAATGCTTGCAAACTTTTCTGTGAAAGAATATACCTAACTATAGGTGCTGATGTTTCCATCTGCATATACCGTTTTCCGGGCTTCATGGAATATTGAGATTTGGTCGCGGCCATATCCGTTTCCTGCCCACTTGAGCTTCATATCCAGATGGACGTTCAATTTAGCACCTCGCCTATGGAAAGAGCCGCATAAAGTTCCATACTTCTCATGCGGTTTTTTCCTAAAAAAGTTTTGTAAGATTTCCGGTACTCAATCGTCCTACCAAAGCGATTGTTTTTTATTTTAAGATATTTATACTAAGAGTGGAGGACCAGGAAATTTTTCTGGATACCGCATCTCCGGGCTATGGAATATTGGGTTAAGGTCGAGGCCTCAACCTTTTCCTGCCCACCTGACATTTTGATCAGGAAGATGCCCTGGTCCTCTGTTTAAGAGCCGCCCCTCTGAAAAGAAGGGCGGTTTTTGATGGTATACTTTTTAGCATGAAGCAGATTATCATCTCCGTCCTCTACCTTGTTATAGTATTTCTGGTATCTCAGTTTATTTTCGAGCCTTCACATCTTTACTATGAGCTCTGGTGGTTGGATATTCCTATGCACATTATGGGTGGGTTTGGAGTTGCGTCACTTGTGGTTGCTGTTTCTGAATATTATAAAAAACCTGTTTCCTTGTCTAAACTTTTCCTTGTCTATGCAGTCGTTGCTATCACATGGGAAGTGTATGAATATGCTCATGATGTAGTGACGTATACAACGTGGAATGGATGGTTTGATACGGTTAAAGATTTTATAGATGGAACCATCGGTATGTATCTTGCCTATCTTCTTATTAAGCATAAATAATTTATATGGCAACATTTACAGTTACATTTGCGGGCGGAGCCCAGATGCCGACCGGCTCAAATTTTCTTCTTCAAATGGGTGGGAAGAAGATTCTTATAGATTGCGGCATGGTGCAAGGCGAGAAGTATACGATTCCTATCAATTATGAAAAGTTTTCATATGATCCGGCATCGATCGATATCCTTATTGTTACTCACGGTCATTTGGATCACGTGGGGAGAATTCCCAAGCTCGTTAAGGATGGTTTTAAAGGGAAAATTATAAGTACCGCTCCTACGAGGGAAATAGGAGAGCTTATCATGCTTGATAGTTTGGGTGTTTTTGGAAAAGAAGCAGCTCATCAAGGCATAGAGCGGCTCTATGAAGAACAGGATGTATTGCGGGCGGTTCACTTATGGGACACAGTACTTGAATATGAAAAGCCTTTTTCCTATCAGACTGATGCCGGGGAAGCAATTATTACTTTGCATGACGCAGGCCATATCTTGGGAAGTGCCATCATTGAAATTGCTTTTCAGGGAAAGCGAATCGCGTTTACAGGTGATCTTGGTAACACGCCTTCTCCGCTTATGCGTGATACGACTCCGCTTCGTAATGTCGATTATCTCATCATGGAAAGCGTGTATGGGGATCGCAATCATACCGATAAGGATAAGCGCATAGAAATTCTTAAAGAAGCAGTTGTGTCGACCATTCAAAAAGGGGGTACGGTGCTTATTCCTGCTTTCTCTATAGAGCGTACTCAAGAGATGTTGCAGGCCTTCAATGAGCTTGTAGAGCACAAGGAAATACCCTCTGTTCCGGTATACCTGGATTCGCCGTTAGGTATTAATGTCACCAAAGTCTACAAGAAGTATGAAGGGTGGTTTAATGAAAATACGGAGAAGATTATTCAATCCGGAGATGATATTTTTGCCTTTAAAGGGCTTATTCAAACGCCTTCTCCGGAAGAAAGTAAAAAGATAAATGATGACCACGGCTCTAAAGTGATTATTGCAGGATCAGGCATGTCCAATGGTGGGCGTATTGTTCATCATGAGGCTCGTTATTTGCCGGATGAGAAGAGTACAATCTTGATTGTCGGTTATCAGGCGGTAAATACGCTTGGGCGCCGTATAAGTGACGGAGAAAAGCAAGTGATTATCCATAATCAACCAGTACAGGTACGGGCCAAGGTGGTGACTATTCATGGTTTTTCTGCGCACAAGGATTCTGACCATCTGTATGAATTTGTAGATTCCACAAAGGAGAGTTTGAAAAAGGTGTTTGTGGTTTTAGGTGAACCAAAAAGCGCATACTATCTAGCTCAACGTATTCATGAAGGTTATGGACTTGATGTGGTAGTTCCTGAAAAGGGGAATACCGTAGAACTTGATTAATTGCTTTTAAGAATCAAATGTATCCACTGCCTTTAGAGAAAGGCCTACGGTATACTGAAACAACTATGAAAGGTCAGAGAATAACGATAGGCGTCTCAGGCGCCGCTGAAATTGCCCATTGTGGCCCTACGGTAATTCCGGTAGCCAAGGAGCTAGGCCGTGAAATTGCTCGCCAGGGGGCACAAATTGTCACAGGAGCTACGTCAGGCTTTCCTATGTATTCTGCAGAAGGAGCCAAAGAAGCAGGGGGCTTTTCTTTTGGTCTTTCGCCCGCGGCTAGTAAAAAAGAACACGAAGAAACCTATCGTTTGCCGCTTAAGGCAATGGATGCCGTGGTCTATACCGGGTTTGGTTTTCCGGGGCGAGATCTTATGATGGTGCGCTCGGCAGACGCAATGGTTATTGGTTGCGGACGTATAGGTACTATTCATGAATTTACAGTGGCATGGGAGGCAAATATGCCGATTGGCATCCTAGTAGGAGACTGGCCTACGGATGAAGTGATTCATAACATTATAGATAATAGCAATCGCACCAATCCGAACGTTATTTTTGAAAGCGATCCAAAAGTAATGATTGAAAAGCTTATCTCTATGGTAAAGTCAAAAGAATCTGAACCATCTGATCTGCGCCTCTAATAGCAACTAAAAACCGCAAGCTTGTGGCTTGCGGTTTTTAGTTATGCGTTTACCGTATCAATGATTCGCTTGAAGCTTGTAGGATTTTCTGCTGCAAGCTCTGCGAGCATTTTGCGGTTGATCACAATGCCTTTCTTTGCTGCTTTGCCAATAAAGACGCTATAGGTGATTCCGTTTTCACGAAGTCCTGCGTTGAGGCGGGTGGTCCATAGACGACGCATATCGGTTTTCTTGTCCTTACGGTGAGCAAATGCATAGGCACCTGCTTTGCGAAGGGCTACCTTTGCTTCAATTTCCTTCTTGCTTCGTCCGAAACGGAAGCCTTTCGCGCGCGAAAGAACATTTCGGCGGTGCTTCATCGCAATTTTGCTTCGTTTTACGCGTGACATGGTGAGTGATTAAAAAACTGGTAAATGCTTATAGATAACGATTATAGAAGACCAGGGAGAAAGCGCGACTTTTCCTTACCTGTCATGGCGAATTCCTGTCCACGCTTAGCATTAAGCTGCTTGCGGCGGGAAGCCTTGGCATTGAAGTGGTTAAGGCCTGGCTTGCGTGCAATGATCTTGCCGTTCTTCGTCACCTTGAGGCGCTTAAGGAATGATTTGTTGGTCTTCATGATGTTTCCGTACCTATAAAGATAGTTTCGCTATTCTAGCACGTATTTTGCGCCAGATCAAGGCTTTTAGCGGGCCTTTTCAATAACGATCATCATCGACTTAGGGATCTTCTTCAAAGGTTCAGCTACCTTGTACTCTGCGGGTATGACCGCCAAGATACGCTCCATGCGTTCCTTAAGGAAAGCTTCTTCCATGTATTTGGTTCGTCCTTTGAGTTGGAGTTCAATTTTGACCCGATGACCTTCCTTGATCCATTCTGCCGCCTGCTTTGCCTTAATCATAATGTCATGTTCCCCAATGGAGACCGAGATCTGAATGTTTTTGGTTTCCGTAACGTGGGCACGAGCCTTTACCTCTTTCTGTTTCTTCGACATTTCATAGGTGTATTTACCATAATCGGCAATACGTGCTACAGGCGGGTCTGCTTGCGGAGAAACTTCTATGAGATCTAAACCAGCAAGCTTAGCTTGCTCGAGGGCGTCTTCTTTGGTGAGAACGCCGAGATTTTCGCCTTGAGCTCCGATGACACGGAGCTTAGGTGCGCGAATGTTATTGTTGATGCTTACTTTGTCTGCCAAAATGGTTTATTGATTAGGAATTAGTAGGTTAATACTACCAAATTAAGAGGTAGAAGACAACAAGGTGGGTGAGGTGTCAAAAAAACAGCGCCCTGCGGCGCTGTTGCTTCAACCTCAATCCTTGGTGTAGCTCGGAGGGTCGGTATTCTTCTCCGGCCAATGAACGGTGTAGCCGCGTTCTTTCCACCACTTTTCCGCAATAGGAGTGATGTAAGTGTCCCACTGCCGAACGAGGCCATACACCCTTTGTTTATCCACCTCGCGCATTACTTCGAAGCAGTCTGGGTGGTTACGCATGTTATTGTTTCTTATCCACTCCAATCGAAGCTGTTCGGCGTACTCTCTCCATTCTCGATCGTGCTGACGGAATTCGGCTTCCTGTGTTTGCTGCGTGGAGGCTTCAGTTTTCATCGCTTAACTCCTTATCTTAATCTGGAAGCACTCTAGTTCTTTTGATGGCGATTGTCAAAAGCTGCCTTTCGATTTCTCCACAAATGAAAAAACTCCCGCGGGAGTTTTTTCATTTGTGGAGATGGGCGGAATCGAACCGCCGTGTATATCGGTATGAAGCATGCATCTACTGTGCGTAGTTTGCTTTGTATGCCTGTATGCCATAGAAGCAAACGAAAGCGACATACAGGGTGCATGGATTAGTTCATTGCGCACCTCATGCGGAGTGCGCAACTACATCTGCTGTCATTATGCCGTACTCCTTCCCGCAGATGCGAAAGGGGACGACACCAGGTCGGCGTAAATTACGCGAACGCTGGAACAAGTCCATTCACGTAAGGTGATGGAATTGCCGCTGCAGTTTTGTTTGCAACATGGATGGCAGAATGTTAACGAGTACTCTGCCTATCTCGGCATAGCACATACGTCATGGTCGATATATCAAAGCCAAAGATCATCCCCATTATTCTCGTAGACGCGTTTCGCGACGAGCAATTTCTTCTTTCACCTTTTCGCGTTTGTCGTGCTTCTGCAATTTTTTGCAAACAGCAACTTCACACTTGATCAGGTTTCTCATAGAATACAATGAAATTGGGTGTAATGTCAAGGATTCTCGTGCTTCCTCTATGGCCAACTTTTGTAGCTCTCCTTTAGTAAGAAGAAGTTTGCGAGTGCGGTGTTCATCGTAAGATTTAGGTGTGTTAGCCGGCTGAAAGGGAGGTATATACGCTCCTACCAAAAACGCTTCGCCTCCACGAATAATCACTTTACTTCCTTCCAAGGAACCAAGTTTTTGGCGAAGTGATTTTACCTCAAAGCCTTCTAATTCTATGCCGGCAGAATAGGTATCGAGCACGTCGTACGTCATGCGCAATTTTTTATTTTCTACCAATTTCATGGCCTCATTGTAGCATGTGCTAGTATTGATACTATGGCTAAAGACACTAAGAAACAGCAAGGTAAATCAGGCTCTGGAAATAAATTTTCAGCGGTTAAAAAGGTGGGTGGCTTTTCACAACAGCTCATAGGAACGCTTATTATCTTTCTTTTTTTGGCGTGGGGGTATTCGCTCGTTGAAGACAAGGCTGCTACAGAAACGATTCCACTTTCGGAATTCGCTTCTCTGGTGACGAGGAACCAGATACGTTCGATACGTGTTCAAGGAGACACGCTTTTAGCTACTAAGACAGATAATTCTTTGGTATCGAGCAAGAAGGAGACCGGAGCTTCGGTTTTGGATACGCTTCGCAATTATGGTGTGAGTACTTCAACCCTTGCTTCTACTACTATTACAGTAGAGAGCGTGCGTGGTCTCTCATTCTGGGGATCTATTATTCCAATTGCACTCCCCATCCTTTTCTTCGGTTTTATGATTTGGTGGTTGGCCCGCGGTATCAAGGGGGCAAATATGCAGGCGCTTTCATTTGGGCAATCCCGCGCCAAGATGATTCATCCAGATGATGGGAAGCAAAAAGTTACATTCAAAGATGTAGCAGGTGCAAAGGAAGCCAAAGAAGAACTTATGGAAATTGTGGAATTTCTACGCAGTCCCAAGAAGTTTTTGGATATCGGTGCGGTGATCCCCAAAGGTGTACTTCTTATGGGTGCACCAGGAACGGGAAAAACCATGCTTGCGCGTGCTGTTGCAGGAGAAGCAGGTGTGCCATTCTTTCACTTGTCAGGCTCAGAGTTTGAAGAAATGTTCGTGGGAGTGGGGGCATCGCGTGTCCGAGATCTCTTTGATATGGCAAAGAAGTCTGCGCCGTCTATTATTTTTATTGATGAAATTGATGCCGTTGGACGCGCGCGTTCGCCTTCTATGGGGGGTCAGGGTGAAGCCCGTGAGCAAACGCTCAACCAAATTCTTGTAGAGATGGATGGATTTGAACAGACTGAGAACGTGATCGTCATGGCTGCAACTAACAGACCTGATGTGCTTGATCAAGCTCTTCTTCGTCCAGGGCGATTTGACCGTCGAGTAACACTTGATTTACCTGATCGTAATGACCGTGAATCAATTCTTCAGGTTCACATCAAGGCAAAGCCGCTTGCTGAAGATGTTAATCTTCGCGTCATTGCTGAACGTACTCCAGGATTTTCAGGGGCTGATCTGTATTCACTGATGAATGAAGGAGCAATCTTGGCGGCACGTGAAGGAAGGAAGTCGGTTGCACAGTATGATCTCATTCGTGCAATAGAAAAGGTCATGCTCGGCCCTGAACGCAAAAGTCATGTGCTTTCACCGGAAGAGAAGAAGCTTACTGCATACCATGAAGCCGGACATGCCTTGGTTGCGTCGGTATTACCAAATGCGGACCCTGTACATAAGATTTCCATTATTGCTCGTGGACGTGCCGGAGGATACACGCTCAAGCTCCCGCTTGATGATAGGCGGCTGATGAGCAAAGGTGCATTTTTGGATGATATCGCTATGTCGCTTGGAGGATATGTTGCGGAGAAGGAAGTCTTTGGGGATATTACGACCGGCCCATCAAATGATCTTCAGGTGGCGACAGGTTTTGCTCGTGATATGGTGACTAAATACGGTATGTCTTCGCTCGGGCCGATTGCGCTTGTGGGAGATGGGCGCGCGTTCTTTGGAGGAGGGTTGTATGGAAAGGAATACAGCGAATCATTTGGTCAAAAGATTGATGAGGAAGTAAAGCGTATCATGGACGAAGCGTGGGAGCGTGCGCGAGTGATTATCACGGAAAAACGTGCGGCACTCGATGCAATTGCAGAAGAGCTTATCAAGGTGGAAAATATCGAACGCGAAGAATTTGAAAAGATTCTTATCATGCATGGCATTAAGCCAAAACGAAAAGAAGAAGTGTTTGTGTAAAAAGAAAGGCCGCCGTGAGGCGGTCTTTTGCTGCGGCGGGCTTACGTCGCAGCGTTCACGAAGCCGATGGCCTGGACAGTGGTCAACGACCGGGACTGCATGCTCCAGTTGCATGCCTGCGGCAGATTGGCAGCAGGGTTGTGCCAGTGGCCGGCACAGGAGTTCTGGGTGATCTTCCCTTTCGAGGGACAGCGGTCGTTGTTGATCTTCTTGTGGCAGTCGCTGTGGCCAGGGACGCAGTTGCATTCCCGGAGTTTTCTTTCGTCCATCTGGGGACTCCTCTACTGTTAGTTTAAGAACAGAGGTTTATGATACCTCCATTTTCTATCCTACGACTTTGAAAGTTTTCTGTAAAGATGTCATACGCACTCTTTTTTGTTATAGTTTGTAGCAATGCATCCATAGCTCAGTTGGTAGAGCCGTCGTCTTATACACGACTGGTCCCTGGTTCGAGTCCAGGTGGATGCACAAAAGTACGTTTGCTATACTGTGTGCATGTTCAATATCTGGCCCTATCTTCTTCGCCTTGCGGTTGCATTGGAATTTATTTATCCGCACGGCATTGCTCTCATGCAGGGGGCTAAGAAAGTGAAGCTTGCTGTGTTTGCGTGTGTGAATGAGTATATTCCAACGACTATTGCTTTTACTCTGTGGCATTCTTTCTTTGTTATCTTGGGAATACTTATTCTTATTTGGCCGCGTCCTATTTTGCCACTTATTATTGCACTCATTATTCTCTCTTCTGAGCTTTATATTAATTTTGCACAGCATAGCTATACGGTCATGAATATGCTCCTCTTTATTTTGCTTCTCGTGACACTCGCGCTCATCATCTATCACTCTCGTCCGCAGTTCAGGTAACATGCGCCTGAATGATCCCATTTCCTCATTAGGTCGCATCAACGAAACGCATGCTGATGCTTTCAAGCGTTTAAAGATTGCCACACTCCGTGATCTTCTTTTTCACTTTCCTGTTCGCTATGCGGATTCGCGTGAAGTGACTGCGGCGACGAATCTCGAAAAAGGCAAACCTGTTACCGTCTATGGCATCATGGAGAAGGTGCAAGTACGTAGAAGTTTTAAGGGTCATATTCCTATGACGGAGGCGCGCATTGCGGATCAAACAGGGGGAGTGCGTGCGGTGTGGTTCAACCAGGCGTACATCGGCAAAATGTATCCGGATGGAACGCGCGTAAAAGTAAGCGGGATAGTACATGAAGATAAAAAGGGGTTTTCCCTTTCCAATCCATCGATTGAGCGGGCGCCGGATATCATTCCAGATGCAGACAATTCGCTCTTCCAAGAGCATGTAGCCCCTGAATTTCTTATTCCCGTGTATCGGGAAACTAAAGGGATCACGAGCAATTATCTTTATACGCTTATCAAGAAGGCTGTAGCAGGGGGCATTCTAGACACTGTTGAGGACCCCATACCGCCGCACATCTCAAAGAAGCTCAGCTTGCCCGAGCTCAAGGATGCACTTCTTTTTATTCATTTTCCAAAAGAAGAAAAATGGACAATAGCTGCTCGTAAACGTTTCGCTTTTGAGGAAATTTTTTATATGCAGCTCAAGCAGCAAAAGGAACGCATGCTTGCCAGAAACTCGCTTGCGTATACAGTGACTGCGTCTGACGAAGACGTAGGAGATTTTATGGATTCTTTTTCTTTTGTTCCAACACAGGCGCAAAAAGATGCAGTTGCTTCTATTCTTAAAGATCTTAAGGCGAACTTCCCCATGGGACGATTGTTGGAAGGGGATGTGGGAAGCGGTAAGACGTTTGTTGGAGCTACGGCGGCATATGCAACGCTTCTTACCGAAAGTAGTAAAGGCGGTCAATCACTTCAAGTGGCCTATATGGCGCCTACGGAAATCCTTGCAAAGCAGCATTTTGAAAGCTTCATTCAGTATTTTGAAGGCACAGGAGCAGAAATCGGTTTGCTTACAGGAAGCGGGTGTAAAAAATTCCCAAGTAAGTCTGATCCGTCAGGGTATACGGATATTTCACGAACGCAACTTATCAAGTGGCTTGAAGAGGGTCGTGTTTCTATTGTTGTTGGTACCCATGCGCTTATTCAAAAGTCTGTGACCTTTGCACATCTTGGACTCGTGATTATCGACGAGCAGCATCGGTTCGGTGTAAAACAACGTAAAGCCCTTGCAGAGAAGAAGGGTCGCACACGACGCGAACTTCCTCATCTTTTGTCTATGACAGCAACGCCTATTCCGCGTACGCTTGCGCTTACTATGTTTGGGGATTTGGATCTTACTGTGATTGATGAAATGCCAAAGGAACGCAAAAAAATTATCACTGAAGTCGTTGCTACGTATAAACGCAAAGACGTATATGAACATATGCGAAATGAGTTAGCGGCTGGTCGTCAGGCTTATGTCATTTGTCCTCGCATTGACGAGCAGGACGAAGAAGAGCAACAAAAGAGAATGCTAAAGAGCGTGAAAGAAGAGGCTAAGCGGTTAGGTGAAGAAATCTTCCCTGAGTTTGTTGTTGATATCCTGCACAGCAAAATGAAGAAAGAGGAGAAGGAAGAAGTGATGCAGGATTTTTTGGCAAAGAAATCCAATATTTTGGTTGCTACTTCAGTGGTTGAAGTGGGGGTGAATGTTCCGAATGCTACCGTGATGATTATTGAGCATGCGGATCGGTTCGGTTTGGCTCAGCTCCATCAGCTTCGCGGTCGGGTAGGAAGAAGTCATCACCAGTCATATTGTTACTTATTTACCGAAAGCGATGGTGAAGCTACCATGCGCCGTCTCAAGCATCTTGTTGAAGCAAAGAATGGTTTTGAATTGGCTGAACTTGATATGCAATCACGCGGCATTGGAACACTTATGGATGGTAAGCAGTGGGGGATGAGCGATTTGGCAATGGAAGCAATCAAAAACCCTAAGCTTGTAGAAATTGCTCGTGCTGAAGCCAAAGAATTGATTGAACATGATCCCGATTTGGAAAGTTATCCAGATTTGGCAGAACTGGTACTCAAACGCGAGACGGTGCATATGGAGTAGTTTCAGTAGGAAGGCAAGAGGAAAGAGTTTAGAGGAGTTTCTTTATTAAAGAGTGAATCATTTTTGCTATTTCATCAATTTCTTTTGAAAGAGGTTTCAAATCAGTTTTGGAAATATATCCAAGTTCGAAGGCTATGATTTTTTGAGTTTCAAGTTCTGCTAAAGAGCCCAACGAGATATGGAGAAATGTTTAAAGTCCTTATTTGTAGATCTCTTATTTCCTTCTGCAATGTTAGACGCTATTGAAACTACCGCTCTACACATTTGGCCTACAAGGCTGTACTTTTATGATGCGGGGAATTTTTCTGTAAGCATATAAATGCTTTTAGCGATTGCTACAGATCTCTGCCAGACAACCAGGTTTTTATATTCAGTCATTCTCTCTTAACTCTAGACTCTTTCCTCTTATCGCATTACTGCACAATTTACCCTTCGTTGTTTTTTGAGGTAATAATACGAATGGTAGAAGTTGAAGTTGCTCCAGAACAGGAAAGTGTAAAGTCTGTAGTGAAGCTCATCTGGAGTGTTTTCTTTCCAAGCGCTTTGTTGGCTGAAGTAGGGGAGACACTATGGAGAGCGGATGCCATTGCTCGTGAGGCACCATACGGGTCATTGCTATCGGTGGTGCTTGAAGCGAAGGTGGTATTAATTGATGCCGCGTCCGTGATTTGTGCTTGACTACATGATCCTCCAGTACATACAGGGACTGCTTTCACTGTACAGGACATAGATGGATTTAGGATAGACCACGTAAAGGTAACTTTGCCACCTTTTTCTACAGTACGCGGAGTAGCGTTAAGTGAGAGACCTGAGGGTTGGGCATTAGGGCTATAATAAACCACTTTCGTGTCAGTTCCGTTCGTGTTTTCACAAGAATAGCTGTAGTTTCCTTCAGTAGAAGGCAACAGATAGTGAACTGCGCCTGTGTAGTTTTGCTTATTTACAAGCGTTACTCCATCACGCGAGATTGAATAGGTTTGAGTGGAGGCATTACATGTAAAGTCGAGATAGCATGGAGAAGAATAGTTGCAGCTTAATCCACCGCCGGTAATAGAAGGAAGATTAGGTGCACAAGCATTACCATTCCAGGAAGAATTAGAAGCACAAGATACAGTGATGGTTTTTGAATCCAAGACGACATTATTGTGCTTGAGGTTGAAGGTATAGCTACCTGTTCCTTGCAGGTTAATTGTTGTAGCACCGCTATTACCTGTTCCGCCTGCTATTGTTCCAAAAGGACTATACCCTCGCTCTACTGTTACTGTGTTTGTTGCGTTCTGCGTTGTCCAGCTGATTGGAACCCCAGAGCACGTTGCGCTGCTTGCAGGAATGGTACATGTTGAGGTAATGCTAAGCGATCCAGTCACCGTAGGACTAGATACGGTAATTGCTGTCCACGTTCCGCAATTATTAGTTTCATTTGATTCGACAATTACTCCAGCATTAGAAGCTGAGCTTTTATCGGCACAGGCTCTAATATAATAGGTACCCGCTGAAAAGACTTTTTGAAGAGTTGCAGTATTGTTTGTAGACATTGCAAGCGGAGCATTGAATACAGATGTACCAATATCTGTTACTCCAACCCCGTTACCATTTACGTCTACACTTGTGGCTTGTTGGAAGAGATTAGTGAATCCGCTTCCCGTGCTTCCTCCTCCAATATTATAGATAGTTGCCGACAGGGTGGTTGTGCTATTGGCAAGACTTGTGGTAGGAGTAATTCCGCTAGATACAAGATCCGGGGTTGCGCTGACGCACTGAGTTCCATTCCAAACCAAAGGTGTAAGGCAGTCGTTTACTTGGAGAGTTGTCTGGCCAAAAGCGTCTTGAGCACCGTTTATGTTGTAGTGTCTGCAATAAAAAGTATAACTACCTACCTGTTTAGGTACAATTGAAACACTTCCTGAAGATGATGACCCTCCAGCGGTGATCCAGGTAGTGTAAACGGTATCCCCTGAACTAGGGTAATCGGTACTAGGGCTACATGAAAGACCATTAGTTACTCTCCAATTTAAAATAGCGGTATCACCCCGGTAAACAGTTTTGTCTGCTGGAAGGGGACCACCTCCTGCAAAAAGCGAAATGGGAAATAACCCTACAACGGTTAAAAGGAGATATAACCCTATTTTTGTTTTCATCTACTTAGTATAGCTGTGCTCTTTAATAAAAAAAGAGCTCAATTAACAGTTGTCTGTCAATTGAGCTCTTTGTGATTGCTGCTGGTCAATTGCTAAAGGCCCTGATCAGTCGGATGTCTTCATCAGCAGCGCGCGTACCGGCGCGCACCGTGATTGCATTTCCGGTCGTCGGTTGATAGATGGCCGCAGTCCTGGTTTCGTTCGAAGAACCCAGGCCGGCGTACACCCAGCTGCCGTCCGAGAGTTGAACCCCGGTCGTTCCGGCAATTACGACGCCATTCACTGTGATCGTCACTGATTCACCGAAGTTGAAATCGGTTTCGGGTCGTGTTGTTCCCTTGAAATCGAGAAACTTGTTGGTGCTTGGGTCGAGCCGGACGTCCACCATCTGGTTTGTAGTGATCGAAGTGCATTTTATCTGGCGCGTACCGTCATCCAGTACGGTGTTGTCCTTGAGGGTTCCGCAGTTGATGAACGGTCGGGTACCAGCGAAGCTGGTACCGTTCACGACAGGGGTGTAATCCCCCGGCGTTTTCCCCAGCCTGTACAAATACCCCCCAGTCCAAATCCCGTAGACGACCTCCTTGTATTTCGCCACGGGCACCTGGGCGGTGGAGTTGGATGTCGTGTCCGTCGTGGCAGATGCCGTTGACGGTGTCGATGCTGAGGGCGCGGAACCTCCGCCACCTCCGCCGCATGCAGCGAGGGCTAGAGCGGCTGTCGCCGCCAAAATCACGAGGATGTTCCTCACGAGTATCTCCTTCTGCCCGAGAGGGCGGTTGGTGTGAAAATGCGAATGAGGGTGTCCAGTTTTCTTTTGGTCTTGCAACCAAAAACCAAAAGGACTACCTTTTATTATTTTGCGCCATTTTTTTGACTTTGTCAATTTTTCTAATAATTATGTAAAGACACTGAAAATGGTATGTCAGTTTAATTGAAATACACTTGTACAGATGGTGCTGGGGGTGGTGAGGGTGGAGTATAACAGCTTACAGAAGCCTGATTTGCGGGTCCAAAGGAATTAAGATATCTATTGTATCCAGCATATGAATCATAGAAAGATTTACACTGAGCCCAAGCTTGAGCATCCGTACCAGCTGGAATATTTATTGTAGGATAAGATCCATAATTGATGAGCCATACGCTACATGTCCATGCGGATGCATAATATTGAGGAGAAGGACTGTTTACACTAGAAGGGGCGGAGTTATATCCCGTGCCGGCAAGATACCACGGCAAGTTTGAACCTTGAGGGTCGATATGATAATAGCCGCTTTCGCAGCTTGCTGGTACTACTGAACCTGCTTCTTTACCTAAAGCAGAATGTTCTACAAAGGAAAGTTCTCCAGCAGGTACGTTTCCTCGCGTAATAAGGAAGGTTGCAATAAGAATAAAGCAAGAAACAAAAAGTGCGCCTATAATTTTATAAGGGCCTTTATGTGTATGGAAATGGCTATGAATATGGCTCCTGATACGTTTCATACTATAATCGTACCACGTCAAAAGAAGGGTGTTCTTTTCTTATACACATCAGTACCCTTTTTGCTGAATGAGTTGTAAATTGGAAGCTATTGATGATTTAAATCCGTCTAGCCCTTGAGCGTAGATTCTCGGATCGTTCCCCGGATAGGACTGAGCCCAGAGTTCTGGCGTGTATGCGTCAGTAATCCTTTTTGCATTCTCAAAGGCTGTTTTTGCTTGTCTGTATTTCTCCTTATTCATCAGAAGTGTGCCGTACATATTTTGAATCCATGGGTTATCTTGGCTGTGATCCAGGATGGGTTGTATGGTAGCTAATGCACCGTCTATATCTCCTATTCGAAATTGAAGCCATGCTTTATCGTTCCTTGCTGCCCAACTCATAGGAGCGGCATCAATGAATTTTGAAAATGCTTCAATAGCTTCTGGTTCCCGATTAAGATACCCATACGTAAGCCCTAAAATATAATAGGTGCGTACATTGTCAGGGTATAAAGCTAATTCTTTTTTGGCCTCTTCTAGAGATTGCTCTAGTTTGCCTTGTATAAAATAAGTTCGCGAAAGCTGATAGTGCGCAAATGCTACAGGAGTTCCAAATACCGGATACGCTGCGTTTACAAAGAAGAATTGTGCAAAGGTAATATTATAGAGTGTTGAGTAGGTACCAAAAAAAGTATTTCCTAAAGCTTGCGAGAGAGGGGATTGAACATATAAAAAGAGGACTATTAAAAAGATAGCTACAATACTTTTTAATTTGAATAATTGAAAATACTTCATTTGGAATAGAGGAGGGTATTTCGCCAAAAAAGATTAGCTTCCATGTATGCTGAAAAACCTTCAGGCCCAAGAAGATCTCGAGTCTTTTGAAAAAGAAACCCAAGAATACTGTGTATTATTTTTTCTCTCCGAGAATAGTAAGTTTTGGGTAAAACATCAAAAATAATGTGAATGCGAGAATTTGTACTTAGATTTTTTACACTATGTACTTTTTTGTTTGCAAACCACCAAATCTCACCTTCTTTTAAGATTTGCTTCTCTTCGCCAGATGTGAACTCACTTCCATGGTTTGCTTGAAGTACTACATGATATCTATCTCGTGCTTTATAGTATTCTCCAAAATCAAAATGGGGAAGTACCTCTTTATCTGGAGGGAGGAGAACTATGCTGACACGCTGCAGAATGCCTTTTTCTTTCTTTGCTATCTTTTTGAGAAATAAAAAGGTTTTAGGAAAGTAACCACAATTTTTAGTTTTATAGATAAAAGTACAATGATTACCTCCTTCTTCTCTGTAGGTTTCATTGATACGATAAGTTGCGTACAGATCTAACCATCCACTGTAGGGATGGTTAGAGCAGTAATTCGTTTCCTTTACCCATTTAGCTCTACGCTGCGCTCCTAAATCTTCTTCTATATACCCATTGCGAATAGCATGGGTAAGCTCTTCGAGAATAAATGTAGGATCAATGGTATCAATAAGACGGAAATTTTTCATTTCCAAAAGTATATCAGCAATGATTACTTTTTAATCGCTTCTCTAAAAGGAGGGTAGAGAGTACCTAAGGCAGTTAGATTAGGCACTATATTGGTATCCTTATTTTTAATAGCATTTTTAGCATACTCATAAAACCGTTGAGTGCTTGTTGCTCCTTTATTTTCTACGATAGGTTTAAGGAGGGAAATAATAGTATCCTTTTGATCTTTAGTTTCAGGAGAAATAGAATGTAAATAGGTAGCGAAGTTATACCTGATAAACGGAGCAACAGGATCTCGTTGATCGTTTGCGATAGAAATCGCCTGGAAAAAGTAGGGGGCTGGGTCTTCCGTTTGTTCACCTGCTTGCCTTAAGTATTGAAGGGCCATACCCTTGTGCATTGTTATATAAGGATACATCCACTGTAAGTCTGTTTTGTTTACAGTTTCAGGCAGACTTGTATCGCTAAAAATAATATGTTGTTTTGCTAAAGCCACGTACTTTTGTACATCATCCGTTTTGCTTTGAGCTTTAGCTTCGGCAGCTTTTTTAGCATATAAAAAGGCTAACATCGCTTCAGAATCTGCCAGTGGATGATATGAGCTACTTATCTCATACATGGCTATCATGGCTTGATTTCGGTTGGTGGCTTGTACAAGTTGAAGCAGTAGAGCTTGGCTTGTACTTGCGCTTGCAAGTGTATTGGCTTCTCCTTGAATGTTCGGAAGAAGTGAAGGATCAAGGGTAGATCCAACTTTTGTTGCAAGAATGTTCATGATTAAAGACTTCGTAAG
This sequence comes from Candidatus Nomurabacteria bacterium, assembly GCA_029288775.1. Lineage (GTDB taxonomy): Bacteria > Patescibacteriota > Minisyncoccia > Phycocordibacterales > UBA5272 > UBA11704. Next base: position 116,094 of record JARIGQ010000006.1, read on the forward strand.
GTTGTTTGTTCGTGAATCTTTCAATAGAACAAATAACGCTTTTATACCTTCAGGGCGGTCAAGGCTAAATTGTAGGTGGGCAATTTGATATTGAACAAAAGAATACTCCTCGTCATTACTGGTTGGAACCTTCTTCATTAATTCCAACGCTTGTGCGTAGTTTCCTTGCCCCATACTATCCCATGCTTCTTTAAAAGAAGGCTGCCCCTTGTAGAGGGTGTTTATATCTTTATTTAGGTTTATAGTCTCTGCTGTATTCGGCTGCTTATACCCTGTATACAAGCGATATCCCCAGATTCCACCAAGGATAAGAAGTACGATAAAAATCGTACTCAGTATAAAAGTTTTTTTATGCAGTGAAAGGAGAGATGTAGAAGGTGTTTGATCCATATAGCTTCTAGTGTAGATTATCTTTATTTTATAAGGAAAAAAGTTATACACAGGTCTATTGACTTTTTATTAATAGTATGCTATATTTCAGATGGTATGTTTGGGCAATTCCGCCCGTTTCGTCAACCGGCGCATTAAGCGCCACAACCAGGAGTGTGTCATGATTTCTCGCATGTTGTCCCTGATCGTGGCGTGCGCTTTCGCGTGCGTCTCCGCTTTCGCTCAGTCAGGCGAAGACACCAAGGCCTCCGGCGCCGCACCCGCTTCGGTGGAAACAACGGTGAACAAGAACCCGCTGCCGATCGTAAGCACCTATTACATGAGTTCAGGTGCGAGAACTGGGGTGGACATCCGAATTTCTCCCATTCCCAACGCAGAAGGTGTTCCGAAGGCGAAGCTCTACATGGGTGGAGCAACATGGATCCGTTGCCTTTACGGCGAAAAAGAAGTCACAGCAAGAGAGGAGGGCGATAAGTTCATCCTCCAAACCGAAGGTGGCTACCCTGCCAACCTTTCTGGTAACGAAAGTTACTGTCGTGGATTGACTGTGAAGGTCACGCTTCCCCGAGGGGGTGGACTTTCCGTTATCGATTTTACTTCGACGGAAGGGGGAGGTTCTCGTGCTACCTTCCGTTACTGAACAGGGGTTCCTGTGAAAAAAGCCACGTTCGCGTGGCTTTTTTAATCCCCAGTAGGACCATCTCCTGCAGCCCCTGCATCTCCACCTACACCAGTTCCCGAGTCTGCACCAGATACACCGCCTTCAGTTCCTCCTCCTGTATTGGTATCTGTTACAGGGACATCAGCGTGCGCTTGTTCTATAGCGGTATTCCCTCGTGTTTGTAATATAAAACCAAGCACTCCCAACATGCCAAGCAATGTAAGCTTATAAATGCTTTTTATTGCTGAAGTAGTCTTTTTCGCCATTACCAGTAGTATAGCTCTTTTTCAGATATAAGGTGTGGAAAACATTCAGGTATACTCAAGAGTATGTCTTACTTGCAAAGGGTGTTTACCTCCATACGACTTAAGCAAAAACTCCTTGAGGAGAATCTATCGCTTGAAAGCTATCTGAAGCCGCATGCCTTGCAGCCGAACGTCATCCAAGAACCGTTTCCGCATATTGTGATCGACAACTTCTTTCATGAGGGTTTTGTAGAAAAGGTATCTGCATATTTTAATGAACTCCTTTCTAAAGGGTTAAGCGAAGATCCTTTGGTCCGGGATAGATTCCACCCATTCAATGAAGCTCAGCCTTATGATGGATATGTGTATGCTCCGAGTCCGTCTGGTGACGAGCCTTTAAAACTTTTCTTTTCCGTGGTTTGGAATCAGTACTTTTCGAAACTTTTTGGTAAGCCGACAACCTTTGGTACTAATCTAACTTTTCATCATCACCCGCCAGGAAACCGGACAGGATTCATTCATAGCGATTACACGAGCTTCCTTTTTCCGCAGCAGAAAATACTTACAAACGGAGTGCATGTACTGCAATTCAAACCTACCCATATACATACTCCTCTCGAAAGAAACTTTGAACCACTTAAACAAAAAAGAACCATTGCTCTTTTGTACTACTTCAATAGCCCAGAATGGAAGGAAGGGGATGGGGGAGAGACCGGTATGTATCTTTCTGCAGAAGATAAAGAGCCGCTGAAGAAAATTGCTCCGCTGGATAATCGTTTGTTTGCCTTTGATATTAGTCCGAACTCTTTGCACGCTTTTCAGGAAAATTTAAAGGAAAGAAATTGTCTTGTGCAATGGTTCCATATAGATGAAGCATGGGCTCTCAAGCGCTATAGTAAGGTATAGGTTGCTATTAAAACCTTATTTGGAGGTTGTTTTTTCTATGGTAGAATTCAGGTCACTATGAACCAGAAAATCAAGGCGATGTGGGTAATTGTGGCAGTGGCGGCAATCGGCCTCTTTTTAGTAAAAGGGGGAAGTAAGTTCAGTCTCGGCTTGGATCTTGCTGGTGGATCGGCACTTACGTATGTTATTCATACTGAGCAGCTTCCGCCAACAGAAGACGTGAATGATGCGGTAAACCGCCTTCGCGATCTTATCGAGCGGCGCGTGAATCCAAACGGAGTTTCCGAAGCAACGGTGGTGACAAGCTACAGCAATCTTACCAAGACGCATAAGCTTGTTGTTGAGCTTCCAGGCATTACTAATATCGAAGACGCAAAAGCAGTTATCAAGGCAACTCCGGTACTTGATTTTCGCACCGAGCGTCCCGGTGTTACTGCAAGCTCTTCATTGACCGTAGATGAAGCTTTTGAAAAGACGGCACTTACCGGTCGTTACATAGACAATGCTCAGCTTGTATTTGATCCAGCAACAAATCGTCCGATGGTGTCGCTTCAATTCAATGCGGAAGGTGCCCAAATGTTTTCTGAAATTACCAAAGCAAACATCGGTAAGCGTGTAGCTATTTTCCTTGATGGAGCTCCGATTTCCGTGCCAACAGTGCAGCAGCAAATTGACGGAGGAAAGGCGGTGATTTCTGGAAGCTTTACAGTAGACGAAGCAAAAGAGCTTGCGCTTCGTTTGAAGAACGGTGCGCTTCCTGTGCCAATTAGTGAAGAATCTTCTACGGTAATTAGCCCAACGCTTGGTTCTTCTGCGGTGCAGACTGGTGTGAAAGCAGGAGTAATCGGCTTTGCTCTCGTTGCACTCTTTATGATCCTCTGGTACCGCCTACCGGGAGTTATGGCGACCCTTGCGCTTATTGCATACTCGGTGATTATGCTTGCGATTTTCAAGAATCCAGTATTTCCGGTAACGCTTACATCAGCTGGTATTGCAGGATTCATCATTTCGGTTGGCCTTGCGGTGGATGCAAACGTGCTTACCTTTGAACGCATGAAAGAGGAGATTAGAAACGGCAAAGGGCTCATTGATGCTATCAATGTCGGCTTTGCTCGCGCGTGGACATCCATTCGTGATTCGCACTTGGCTGCCCTTATCGTTTCAGTGATTCTCTATATGATGGGAACTTCTGTAGTTAAGGGATTTGCTGTCGCATTTTTCTTAGGTGCGGTCGTATCACTTATCTCTGCCCAGCTTATTACCCGTGTATTCATGCGGGCAATTGCAACTAAATCCGGAAGCAGATTTGTGCGATTCTTATTCAGCTCTGGTTTTCATCTTAAGTAAACGAGTATGTTTATCATCAAATACAAAGCATTCTTTATTGGGCTCTCAGTGATACTTGTTGCAGCAACGGCAATTCTTTACGGCGTGTATGGTCTCAAGCGCGGTATCGATTTCACCGGCGGTTCCATTGTGGACGCAGCAGTTGTGGGAACGTCTACACTTAACCTCCAAGCTTTCCAAGGTACCGGAGTAGAGGTGTATAGCACAGGAGAAGGAACCTATCGTTTTCTTTCAAGTAAGCCATACGAAGAAGTTGCACCAATTATTTCTCAAAAAGCTACTGCGGTACTTCAGATTACCCAGGCACAGAGCGTAGGACCAACGCTTGGAAAGGAATTGACGCAAAAGGCAATCATCGCGCTCATTGTGGTTGTGCTCGCGATCTTAGCGTTCATTGCTTTTTCATTCAGAGAAGTGTCACACCCGCTTCCATCATGGAAGTACGGGGTGGTGGCTATGGTTACGCTGCTTCATGACATCATCGTGCCGACAGGAGTGTACGTTCTTCTTTCACATCGCTACGGCGCAGAAGTAGACACACTCTTTGTGATCGCCCTGCTTACCATCATCGGTATTTCCATTTCGGATAAGATTGTGGTGTTCGACAGAATTCGCGAGAACTTGAAGAACAGTAGTGCTAAGCGTGCTTTTGAGGATGTGGTAGGGGACAGTCTTCGCCAGACGTTCACTCGTTCAATCAATACCTCGGTAACGGTAGTGCTCGCGCTCCTTGCACTTTACTTCTTCGGTCCGGTGACCACGAAGTATTTCACGCTTACGCTTATTGTGGGTATGATTGTAGGAACGTATTCATCCATCTTCGTAGCAAGTCCGCTGCTTACGGTGTGGAATAAAAGAAAAGCATAAAAGAATCCTGTATAACAAAAGACGCTCCCAGGCGTCTTTTGTTATACTTCACTAATGACATCTTCCTTTTTAGAAGGATTGGAATTTTCAGTTATTTTTTTTGGGTTGGGGCATTTTGCAATAGCATATAAATATATCTACACAGCACATAAGAGGAAAGTATTGTTTGCTTCGTTCGTCATGCTTTTTTCCCTCTTTGCACTCTATGCTTTTTATACGTCTGTTTCAGTAAGAGTTCTTTTCTTAATAGCCAATGCACTCTTTGCTCTTCATCATGCATATGATTCTTATAAAATTTTTCGCTCGTCATTTATTTCCTTTCTGTGGCTCTTCTTAGGAATTATTTCCACACTCCTTTCATATATTTCTTTTTTTCTTTTTCTTATACCCCAAAGCATACCCACTCTCTTCCTTTCGGTGATGGTGCTTTACCATTGTTATATGTGGTACGAATATTACTATCGAAAATTTACTGGGGAAACACTACGAAATTATAGTATTGATATCATAGTGATTCATGTGGCATTGGTCATCCTCTTACTTGCTTCCAAGAGAGATGTATATGCTGGTCTATCTATTTTATTTTCATACAAGTTTTTCTACCTCCAAACTATTAACCATGTTCTATTTTCCTACTACAAAAAACTAACCCATATTACTCACAGGTACGGTAAAACAGCAGTTCTCTATTTTAAATAGCAAATAATGCTGTATTTGTGTGCCCGGATATTTTTCGTGGTTTGCTATACTTAAATTATGTTAGACAATACGGCACTTGTTCAGTCGGCTAATTATTGGTTTGCAACAATCGCTCTCATTGGGCTTGCGTTTGTGGCAATTTGGATCGTGGATCTTTTTTTTGGCGCACTTTGGATGCCGAATTGGAAAAAAAGAATGTACGCGGGATTTGAGAATTTTGTATTACCTTTTGGGTTTTTCATTTCACTTTTTGCAACGCTTGGGTCGCTGTACTACCAATTCCATCTTGGTATTCAGCCGTGCGAACTATGCTGGTTTGCGCGTATTTTCATCTACCCGCAAGTCTTTATCTTTGGTATGGCGTGGTACAAAAATGATCGCCGTATCTTTGATTATCTGATGATGCTTTCTGTGTTTGGAATTATCATCGGCCTCTATCATCATTTTCTTCAAATGGGGTATGATTTGTATAAGCCGTGTGGCACAGGACTCTTTGTTGATTGTTCGGTGCCAACGTTTGTAGAGTATGGGTTCATGACGTATCCGCTTATGGGAGTAGTAACGAACGCGCTTACATTTTTGACGGCGTATTCCGCAAAGAAGTTTCAAAAGTAATGTGCTAAGATAGTGGGGTCTTGTACAAAGGAGGTGCCCCATGGCCCAGGAAGACGTGACGGAAGACAGGTGCAAGGATTGCGGGTCTGAGTTGGACTTCAACGACCCGCATCCGCCGCGGTTCGTGGTTACCAAGAAAGGCTACGTGTGTGGTGACTGCTTGTCCGACGCGATAAGCGACGCCATCGACCAGCACCCCATTGGTCGGCCGATGGCCACCAAGGTCAACAACACCTGAAAACCGCAAGCCGTCCGGCTTGCGGTTTCTCTTTATAGCCCTTTGAGGAGTTCGAGCTCTTTTTTGGTAAGCGGCTCTTTATAGAGCTCGTTTACAAGCCACAAGCCGCTTTCTTTTATTTTTTCTTTTGGTGAGTATAGTCCAAGCCATTTCGAGGAGGGGGTACATATCTTACAGTGTGATACGGTGGAAATGATTTTGGATTCCAATAAGAGACGTTTGTCTTTATCATCAACTTGAATCACAGCAAAGAAAAAGTTCTTCTGCATATAGTCGGATATTTCTTTCTCAATGTGTTGTTGTTTTCCTTGGTCTACTTTGTGTCCGTGGGTATCGCGGGCAATCTTGGTTGTCATATCCATTTCCCATATAGCAAGGTAGGGATCACGACCTTTGTTGAGGAGACAGCGCCCGATATTTTTTCGAAAGATACTGCGATCCTTGTTGGAGTTTAGAAAATGCTGACGCAAACGCGAACGAAGCTGATTGTTACCTGTGTGCGTGCCTATGCGGACGATGCGATTACTTCCATGACCTGTCTCGCCCTTTTCAAATAAAATATAGATGCCGTTTTCGGGAATGTTAGATTCATCATAAGGAAAGTGAAAGAGGGGAAGGGTGTTGGTCCACGAGGTAAGGTCCGTGCAAAGATTAGAATAAGGTTTGTTCATAGGTTTCTTTTCTATGTGCTGAAGCTAGCTTTTTCTTAAGCCATCCTAACTGTTTACCTATCCCCAAACCTTTGAGTGGTACTTTTGCATTTCTACAAAGGGGAAGCAAAAACTTCCTGTAGTTTTCTCCCGCTAAGAAAATAATTTCGTCGTTACGAAAATCTATTTTCCCTTCCGTTTGATCGATCACATCAAGTGCCCAGTCTTTGAGTTCGTGCGATTTCTTAGTATTGAGTGTTTCGTTATAGGTATCGATTTCTTTTTCCGGATCTACTAGGCCATATTTTGCCGAAAGAATGTAAATTGCATCTGGTTTGAGAGACTCCGCATACGTATAGTTCATCGTAAAGAGGGGGCTAATATACAAATCCTTGGCTTTGGCACGCCTATCTAGCTTTGTGCTTACGCAGGAGATAAGGACGATGCGGCTCATACGCCGATTATACTCCTATGCCTTGTTGTTCGCACCATGTAATACACTGCTCAAGTACCTCATCGCGACTCATAGAAGAGGAGTCGATTACAAGTGCGTCATCGGCAGGATAGAGTGCGCCAACTTCTTTGTTTTTATCACGCTCGTCGCGCAGAAGGAGTTCTTCGTAAATTTGTTCAAGGGTCTTACCGGTATGGGCTTTTTCTTCTTCTACAAATCTGCGTGAGGCTCGAATAGCAGGATCGGCATCGAGATAAATCTTTGCTTGTGCTTGGGTAAATACGCGCGTGCACATGTCTCGGCCTTCCGCTACAAGTCCTGGTGCCTTGGCCATACGAAGCATGGTTTCATCGAGCGCTAAACGTACTTCGGTGATACTGCTTACGATCGATGCCGGGCTGCCATAGGTTTGGGTAGAAAGAATTGGCCAAATATCATCTCCATTGACGAGCACTTTTTTGTCTTCAAAAGTAACTTCCAAGTTCTTGGCGATATTAACAAGAAGTTCCACATTGTCGAGCTCTACTCCGCTTGCTAGTGCTTCATAGGCAACCAGGCGATAGAGTGCGCCTGAGTTTAAATAGTTAAATCCGAAGTGCTGCGCCAGGCGATAGGCGATAGTACCTTTGCCGGAAGATGAGGTCCCGTCTATGGCTATTATCGGGATTTCGGGACGTTCCATACGCTTTGGAGTATACCTGGGCAGAAGCCTTTTTTCCAAGAAAGTGGGGATATTCTACCTAATGCGAAAGAAACCCTATAAATCCTTGATAAAATGCTTGACTTCCCGACCTTTTAGGTATAGAATAGGGGTCTTCGCGAGCTTCAGGGTAACTTGTAGCAAACGGAGAATTTCAGTAGTAAATTGTCAAAGCAAGAGCAGCTGCGGAAGATAGATCAGAAAACTCTCAAATGTTTCTGATTACAAACGTCTTCTGATGACGCTGCAAACATTACACACATTGTGCATTTTTGTTTTTCTTTTGTCACACTCTATTAAATAGAGTTTGATCCTAGCTCAGGATGAACGCTGGCGGCGTGGATAAGGCATGCAAGTCGAACGGAACTAATCGGACGGAAACTTCAAGTGAGTAGCAATACAAGCGAGAGGCGGAAGACCGACAGTTTAGTGGCAGACGAGGTAGTAATATTTAGGAACGCACCCCGAAGTCACGAATAGCCCACCGAAAGGTGGAGTAATACGTGATGGTCTCGCAAGAGTAAAGATTTATCGCTTCGGGAGCGGCTTAAACAGTATCAGCTAGTTGGTAGGGTAATGGCCTACCAAGGCTATGACGCTTAGGAGAGGTGAGAGCCTGACCTCCACCGATGGGACTGAGACACGGCCCATACACCTACGGGTGGCTGCAGTCGAGAATCTTCCACAATGGACGAAAGTCTGATGGAGCGACGCCGCGTGATCGATGAAGTGCTTCGGTATGTAAAGATCTTTTATGAGGGAAGAAGTTTATTGACGGTACCTCATGAATAAGGGCCTGCAAAACTCGTGCCAGCAGCAGCGGTAATACGAGTGGCCCAAGCGTTATCCGGAATTATTGGGCGTAAAGGATGTGTAGGTGGTTGTATTAGTCTGGTGTCTAACCTCTGAGCTTAACTTGGAGACAGCATTGGAAACGGTACGGCTAGAGTATGTTAGGGGTAAGCGGAACTAATAGTGTAGGGGTGAAATCCGTTGATATTATTGGGAACACCAAAAGCGAAGGCAGCTTACTGGAACATTACTGACACTGAAACATGAAAGCGTGGGTAGCGAATGGGATTAGATACCCCAGTAGTCCACGCCCTAAACGATGTTCTCTCGCTATGTTGAGTATCGACCCTCAACGTGGCTTAGCTAACGCGGTAAGAGAACCGCCTGGGAAGTACGATCGCAAGATTAAAACTCAAAGGAATAGACGGGGACCTGCACAAGCAGTGGATTATGTGGTTTAATTCGATGGTAAACGAAGAACCTCACCAGGATTTGAAACCCACGTGAAAGCCCTAAGAAATTAGGGCCCTCGCAAGACTCGTGGACAGGTGATGCATGGCCGTCGTCAGTTCGTGGTTTGAACTGTTCCCTTCAGTGGGGTAACGAACGCAACCCTTATCGCGTGTTACAAGTGTCACGCGAGACTGCCCCGTAATGTGCGCATAAACAAGAAATTGTTTGTGAATACATTACGGGGAGGAAGGAGAGGATGACGCCAGGTCAGCATGTCCCTTTGACATCCTGGGCTACACACATAATACAATCGGTAAGACAACGGGTCGCGACGGGGTAACCCTGAGCCAATCCTTCAAACTTATCGCCAGTTCAGATTGTGGTCTGCAACTCGACCACATGAAGCCGGAATTGCTAGTAATCGCGGGTCAGCTAAACCGCGGTGAATACGTTCTCAGGTCTTGTACTCACTGCCCGTCAACTCAAGGGAGCCGGGGGCACCCAAAGGCTTAGCTTGTCTAGGACTAAGGTGAATTCGGTGACAGGGAGTAAGTCGTAACAAGGCACGGCTAGCGGAAGCTGGTCGTGGATTAATTCAATGTGAAATCGGTCAACATACCTATTTAATAGGGTGTATGATTCTTGTCGAACTATTGTTTTCAATAGAGGAATTGATAGTGATCCTTAACACTATCCGCGTTACAGCGAAAGGTAACACAAGTCGCGCAAGCGCTAGAGTGTGACAAAAGAAAGATGTGAAATCTCAATGTGTGTAATGTAATGAAATAGCCCCGATCGCTACGCGATCGGGGCTTCTCCGTTTTCGGATTCATGCCTGCTTCTTCCAGGGTGGGGGAGGGGCAATTGATTCCCCGGTGCGATCAGCTGGTTGCTTTTTGAAGAGTAGGTTGTTATTGCGCAACCGCTGGCCGTTTCCGCGAAAGAGCATCCATACCCGGCTTGGCGGTTTGTACCACAAGAGGCAGCCACAACTTTCCGCCAGACGTTTCTCGATCACAACTTCGGCGACCGCCCATTTGAGATCCAGTGTCGCTTCCTCTTTTGTTTGGAGGATGTGTGAACCCTGGGTGAATGGGAGATTGTGTGCCGAAAGGGTGTGGGCCATCGCTTGAAGCTGATCCACGTTGCCGGCAACTGCCCAGCTTGAGAGGCGACGCCTTTTCTGCTGTTCGGTTTCAGTGCGTTCCACGGAGTATCTCCTTTTAATGAACGGATGTCTCATTTTCCCTTATGGAGTAAGCTTTTGCAAGGTATTGACTTTTATATAAAAACGTGATATATTATATTAGTACCCATAACGGAGGAGTTCCTTCATGAACCACCATTTTTCGAAAACGATGACGATCGGTGGAACCGACCGCCATCGCATGAACGCGATGGACTTCGGTCGCCCGGTGCCGGCCGGCAAGAAGCAGGCCGATTGGTCTGGGGTCATCATTGCAGGAGGGGTCATCCTCTTCCTCGTGGTCCTGGCTCTGCCGACGGTTTCGGAATCGTTCCGGCAACATACCGGCATCACGGGCTGGGTGGAATCCCTGCGGAATCTCTTCCGCTAATCCATCCCGGACCTTCAACCAAGCCTGCCTGCGCTTACGCGCGGCAGGCTTTTTCATTTGGTATTTTTGTGGTAGTATTGTGCTTACGTTTCAAATAATCATGCGCGAATAGCTCAGCTGGTAGAGCACTCGACTGATACTCGAGCGGTCCCAAGTTCGAATCTTGGTTCGCGCACATGGAAACAAAAAGACGGGCAACTAATTGAGCGCGTCTTTTTGTTTTTACTTATGAACCAAGATTCGAACGGGGAAAGGGGTCGGGAAAACGGATAAAGTTTTCCCGTGGCGGAAGAATGGAAACCGAGGGGTTTCCAAACCGAAATGAGTGATAACGAATGGAGGTTGTGAGATTCTTGGTTCGCGCACCAATAGACAAAACCACTCGCATCTTGTAGAGTGGTTTTGTTCTTTGTCCTTGAGGGGGTTTCTATGGATGGTTACAGAATTGCCGGAAAGGGGGATCTTCCCGACATCCTACATCGCTTGAAGTCGGGAGATCACAAAGGTGTCTTGGTGCGGTCGCTGTATCGTTCCGACACTGAACCGTATGCACTCCTCGAACTTTGTCGGGGACCTTTTACGCTTCAGGAGGGTATTCTTTCCGGATTTGCCAATAATGGGGAGCATGCATTGCTTCGCATTGCAGATAGTTCGCTGTCTCACGTGGAAATTAAGTTGGGCAACGAAGAGTGGTTTGGGCCGGAGCTCAGTTCGATCGTTCTTCTCATTCCCGCGAAGTAACCGCACGCAAAACCGCGTGCGGTTTTGTTTTTGAATATTGACAAATAAATTTTAATATGTTACAATGTATTTGTTCTTTTTTACGGAGATTTCCATGTCTCACACAAAATCATTTGGCCACCGTTGCGCGGTCGTGCTTGCTTTCGTGATGTTCATCAGCATCATGGCGCAGCCTGCGCGAGACCTGTGGGTTTCGTACCAGGTCGCTTTCGCGGAAGATCCCGCTTTCATGTGGTTCTTCATGGAAGGCGGTATCACCATGACGATCTTCATTTACCTCCTTTGGCCACGAAGGACTCGTTAAGTCTGAACCGACCGCATGCAAAACCGCGTGCGGTTTTGTTTTTATAATACGTCGTTTGTGTTTAGTGCTGTTGCTTTCTCTTTTATGGAGCATACACTTAGGGTGTATGGACACAACAATCAATTATTGGGCAGTGCTAGGAGGGGCTATCTTTTTATTCATAATGGGAATGATTTGGTATGGGCCATTGTTTGGCAAGCTTTGGAGAAAGATTGTAGGTGCTGAACATATGAGCAAAGAGGAAATGGCGAAGATGCAAAAGGAGATGATGCCTATGTATCTTATGACCATTGTGCTTGGTTTTATTACAAGCTATGTTTTGTATACGTTCGTACATATGTCGGGCATGGGAATTTCTATGGGATTCTGGATTTGGCTTGGCTTTCAAATGCCACTTGCGGCAGGTAGCATGTGGGACACCAAGAAAGGAATGCGTTTGAGTAAATTCTTGGTCACGGGAGGCTATCAGCTTGTAACGCTCATCGTACTCGCTTGGGCGTATACCATGTGGTAATAGTAGATTTTATAAATACAAAAAACCAGCCGTAAGGCTGTTTTTGTTTTCTGGTATGATGAATATATGGACATCAAACTCGCTTCTCTAAAAGACTATTCTTCGCTCCGTATTGGAGGCGAGGGGAAACTTGTTGAAGCTACTACCCCGGCGGAGTTTAAGGAAGCGATTATGCACGCGAAGACCGAAGGTCTTCGCGTGCATATACTAGGCGAAGGAACCAACTCGTACTTCGGAGAAGACCTTACGGATTTTCTTTTTATCAAACTGCCAAAAGGTGGCATGGAGTTTAGAGAAGAGGGGGATGATGTGTATGTAAAAGTTGGGGCTAATGTTATGTGGGATGATCTTGTGCAAGTATGCGTAACTCGCGGCTTATGGGGGATAGAAAATTTGTCCTCTATTCCCGGAACTGTCGGTGCAGCTCCCGTACAGAATATTGGTGCCTATGGCGTCGAGCTTGCAGAAGTTTTTGTGTCACTCGATGCACTTGATCTGATAACCATGGAAATGGTTACTCTTACACGTGAAGCATGTCAGTTTGGGTATCGTGATTCTCTGTTTAAATATCAAAAAGGAAGATACGTCATTGTCTGTATCACACTCAAGCTTTCCACGTTGCCTACTCCTGTGCTTACTTATAAACCACTTGATGCTCTGCAAGCTACGAAGCCTTCACTGGTACAGATACGCGAAGCAGTGATCGCTGTTCGTACCAAGAAGCTGCCGAATTATCACGAGCATCCAAACGCAGGTTCGTTTTTCAAAAATCCCATCGTTGATCTTGAGACTTCCGAAATGCTCAAGGAGAAATTTCCTGAAATGTCATTTATTCAAACACTTCAAGGTTTCAAGATTCCCGCGGCTTGGCTTGTCGAACACATTGCGCAAATGAAAGGAGTAAAACAGGGGAATGTGGGCACATGGCCTCATCAGCCGCTAGTTATTGTTAACTATGGAAATACAACGGCTGATGAACTGGATGCCTTTGCTGGAGAAATCCGGCGGAAAATAGGGGAAAGGACCGGAATAGTATTGGAACAAGAGGTGAATAGGATTGGGTAGGGTTGCATAATTAGATATTTTATGTTATTGTGTTAATGAGTCGCGCAAGATTTCTTGTGCGAATTTTTGTTCCTAAACCCAAAGAGGCAAAACTTGAAAAATAAAGTGAATTCGCACTCCGTAGCGGATCCTGAAGGCAGGCTACCTATAGAGCTCAAAGCTCTCGAGAAGATGGCTATTATCTTCTTCATTGAATGCCCGAAGTTCACAACCCTGGTGCGCCACGCTGATCAGGCGGAAACCACTGAACTCCATTGCTTGAAAGCAGACCGCACTCCCGTTGACTTTGGAGTGCCGAAGCAGGAAACACGGATCCACACCACTAAGGACGGGATTCCGTTTTCTGCAGTGTCGGTGCTCACTGAAAATGGAGGCAAGGGATGGTTGGTAGTAAATATTGCTAACCGCCAAGGTTTTCTCCTGCCTGGCTATGTCCTTAATCGCTTTGGGAAACCTATTCGCTTGCGGAGAGGGGCTCCTGGCAGGATCGTGCACTGACGCACAGACGCAAAGCGCACCCACGAGGTGCGCTTTTTTCTTTTCCTGTTTACTGCTAGGATGCAACTATGTCAGGCATACTCTATATCGTTCCTACTCCCATCGGCAATCTCGAAGACATGACCCTTCGGGCTATTAGAGTGCTTAAAGAAGTGGATCTCGTACTCTGTGAAGATACTTCGGTTACTCAAAGACTCTTCAAAGAATATGGAATTGAAACAAAGACGAGCGTTTTTTATGCACAGACAGGTATCAAAAATATTGAACGCGTTTTGGAACGCCTATCGGAAGGCGAGAAGATCGCTCTTGTATCCGATGCAGGTACGCCAACTATTTCTGATCCGGGAGTGTTGTTGGTAGATCATGTGCGCAATGAATTGGTAGATGTCGAAGTAATTGCCCTTCCGGGTGCCTCCGCGCTTATTACTGCACTTTCGGCCTCTGGTATTTCGGCTGCTACATTTACCTTCTATGGATTCCTTCCGCATAAAAAAGGAAGAGAGACACTCTTTAAGACAATTGCAGAAAGTGATCATACGTCCGTGTTTTATGAATCCGTGCATCGCATAGAAAAGACTTTAGAATCTTTGTGCGAATATGTGCCTGAAAGGCGCGTCGTGATTGCTCGTGAACTTACCAAGCTTCACGAGGAAGTAATTCGCGGTACAGCACAAGAAGTGAAAACGTATTTTGCGAACAACAAAGATCACATTCGAGGAGAATTTGTGGTGATTGTCGAGGGTGGTAAATGATGCTAGGATAGCGGTATGTCACCACTTGGAATTAAAAGGTTCGTAGCCGTGCTTCTCGTACTTTCTCCTTGGATTTTTATTCCTGGACTTTTTAAGGATGCCTTATTTATCGTGCTTGGTGTATTACTTTTTGTAAGCACGCTCGATTTGCGTCGCAAGACTCCGCGTCATCCTGATCATCAGGAAACCGAAAGTGCGCCTCATCGTGATCAGACAATCTAAAGCAAAATTAAAGAAAAAGAAAGCGCTTATATAAGCGTTTTCTTTTTAGGTAGTTCCTCAGGAAATAAAGATGTCTTCTGATATAATACATGCATGAATAATGGTGAAAAAGTAACCTATCTCGGCAAAGTAGACTTCCGCAATAAGCAGCTCACCTTTGGTATCAAACAAAAGGACCGTACCCGTCATATGTATGTGATTGGAAAAACGGGTATGGGTAAATCTACGCTTTTGGAGAATATGATTATCCAAGACATCAATAATGGCGAGGGTGTCTGTGTGATTGACCCGCATGGATCACTTGCGGAAAAATTGCTCGATTTTATACCGGAATCACGTGTGAAGGATACGATTTATTTCGCACCATTTGATAGCGAGCATCCGATGGGGCTCAATATTTTGGAAAAAGTAGAGACATCCAAGCGTCATCTCGTTGCTAACGGTCTTATGGCAGCGTTCAAAAAGATTTTTGGTGAAGATCGTTTTTCGGATCGTATTCAATACATTCTCAATAATATTATTCTTTCGCTTTTGGAAAACGAAGGACAATCTCTCTTGGGGGTAAATCGCATGTTAAATGACAAGGAATACCGTAAGTTCATCGTCTCTAATGTGCAGGATCCTTCGGTACGGTCATTTTGGGAAGACGAATATGCAAAAGCGGGAGACAAGTATCAGCAGGAAGCAGCTCCTGGTATTCAAAACAAGATTGGGCAATTTATTTCCAATCCACTCATCCGTAATATTATTGGGCAAGAGCGGACGTCTTTTGACTTGCGTGACATTATGGATAACAAAAAGATTCTTATTGTGAATCTTTCCAAAGGTAAAGTAGGCGAGGGGAATGCGGATCTTATCGGGTCGCTTTTGATTACGAAAATTTATTTGGCGGCTATGTCGCGTGCTGATGCTGGTCCGTATGAACTTGAAAAACTTCCACCTTTTTATTTTTATGTGGACGAATTTCAGAACTTCGCCAATGAATCTTTTGCTTCCATTCTTTCCGAGTCTCGCAAGTACAATCTAGCACTCACCGTTGCTCATCAGTATATTGAACAGATGGAGGATGAGGTAAAAGCGGCGGTGTTTGGTAACGTAGGGACCATGATTACCTTCCGCGTAGGAGCAACTGATGCCACAGCATTTGAGAAGGAGTTCGCACCTGTCTTTACGATGGATGACATTGTGAATCTATCTGCGTATCAGGTGTATATGCGACTTATGATTGATGGAGTAGGATCCAAACCATTTTCGGCCACCATGCTACCTCCTATGGAGCGTCCGGCCATGTCATATGCTCAAGCAATCATTGCGCATTCTCGGGCTACTTATGGAAAGCCAGTTTTTGCGGTGAGTGAAGAAGTGAGTAAGTTCTATTCTTCTTTCAAAGAAGAGAAGAAACTAAAGGAGCCAGAAGGATCAACTCTTAAGGTACGTACCATTAGAGATGATACTCCGCTCCCGGAAGCTCGTCCGCCTCGCCGTGCAGAAGCAAAGCCAGAACGTCGCGAAGAACGAAGGAGAGAGGATAGAAGGAGAGAGGACAGAAGAACTCCGAAAGAAGAGCCCTCACCGACATTTGATGAAAAGCCAGCAATGAGTTTAAAGGATGCGCTTGCAAAAGCTATGGCGGAGAAGGGGGGCGAACCTGTTCCCGTTCCAAAGCAGAAAATGGAAACTGAGAACGAGCGCGTACAAAGAGAGGTAGCGGAAGAAGTACTTCGCAAGCTTATTGCAGACGAATAAGCTTTATTACTTCAAGGGTTTCATTTTTCACAACGCAAATATGAAAAGCATCCTTATTGCATGCCTGTGTGTAGCGGGAATAGCTTCGGCTCATGCTCTTATTATTAATGAAGTGATGTCTAATCCGACTGGCGATGATTCAGGACGCGAATGGATAGAGCTTTACAATGACAGCTCTTCTTCTGTTGACCTTACTTCGCTTTCTGTTTCCATAAAGGGTGGTACAGCCGTCGCGGCTACACCCCTTCAAGGCGGAACAACGCTTGCTCCAGGCGGGTTTGCAATTATTGGTTCTGTAGTGTCGGGAGCTACGAAGTTTTTACAAGATTATCCTTCATACGGAGGTCTTCTTTTTAAGGCTTCGATTTCTTTGGTTAACAGTGGAGTCACTTCGATTGATATTAAAATAAACGGCGCAACGGTTGCAAGTCTCCCATCATATACCGCAGCTAAAGAAGGATTTACGTATTCGTATATAGGAGGAAGTTATACGACAGGGTCACCCACGCCAGGAGCAGAGAATCAAGTGGCTGATACACCCTCTTCAAGTTCAGGAGAATCCGCAGCTACTACAACAGATACTCAAACGGTGCTTCCGCAAATGACCCCGCCTTCTCCTAATATTGTTATCTACATGCCCACGGAAAAGACGGTTGTAGCCGGAGCCTCCTCTGAGTTTTCGGTATTTAGTCAAACACGCGAAGGAAAACAACTTTCTGATCTTTTGTATACCTGGGCATTTGGGGATGGAGGTCAAGCTGTCGGGAGTTCGACGAAGTATACCTACGTCTATCCGGGAAGATATATTGCTCAAGTGCAAGGGGTAAATGCAAATGTATCAGGGATTGGGCGTATGGTTGTGCGGGTAGTCCCTCCTGATATGGCTATTACTTCATTTGGAAGTGGTAAATATGGAGCATATGTAGAGATCTCAAATCCTAATCCTTATGAGCTTGATCTTTCAGGGTGGATCCTTTCGATTAACGGAGCGGGGTATCCTTTCCCAAAAAACACACTGCTTTCCGCCAATTCAATTACTCGCTTTTCCGGCGCAGCTATGGGGTTTGCACATGTAGACGCATCTGTCCCCACTACCGTTAGAATTCTCTTCCCAGATCTTTCGGAAGTTACTCGGTATGAACCTCCGCAATCAGAGGCTTTACTTGTCACTTCGTCTTCATCTTTTTCTGTGCCAGTAAAAAAGGTAGCAAGTATTTTTAAGCCAATTGTAAAACAAAAAATGGTATTAGGAGTGGCAACAACAAGTGTTGTGCTCGCTAGTACTTCTCCTGTAATAAATCCAATAACTCCTCGTACTAAGGATACTCGTCTGGTTCAATTTTTGAAAAATCTCTTCGGAAAATAAGGTGGGAAAACTAGGAGAAAGTGATAGAATGGGGAGACTATGCGAGGGGTTTTCACCAAATATTACCTGCGTCTCCAGTGGTTTTTCAACTATTCCCGCAATATGTGGCATCTTGAAAGCGCCAAGGAAATTGAGCGTCTCAAAAGGGAAGCTGTAAATCCACTTAACCGTTTTGAACATAAAATCTATTCTCAGCACGGAGAGGATGGTATCATCCGTGAAATTTTTCATCGTATAGGTACCACATCCAAAACGTTCTTCGAATTTGGTGCAGGCTCAGGGAGTGAAAATAATACCATAGTACTCCTTCTTGAAGGTTGGCATGGGTGGTGGATTGATGGTGGAGAGTATACAGCTGTGTATAATAAGCTCTTTAAAACCTCCATCGAACATAACATGCTTGTAGTGGCTAAAAAAATGGTCACATCAAAAAATATCAATGACATCGTCCATGAACTTGCAATACCACATGAGATAGATCTTATCTCCATTGATATCGACGGCAATGACTATTATGTATGGCAGGCACTTGCTGCAACGAAGCCACGTGTGGTTGTGATCGAATATAATGCTGCATACCCTCCAGGAATGCATTTTCTTCAGGATGAATCCGTAACTATGTGGGATGGAAGCAACTTCTTCGGGTCATCTCTCCATACCTTAACTGAGCTTGGAAAGAAAAAAGGGTACACACTTGTATGTTGTGATCTCATCGGAGGAAATGCGTTTTTTGTGCGTAATGACCTTGTCGGGGATAAGTTTGAGTTCGCTGGAGATGAATCTAAAATCTGGCAGTCTCCGAAGTATTATCTTTACTATTATGGTGGTCATATGCCCTATGTAAACTATGGACATGTTCCCGCCATGGGCAAATGGGTACCTCATGAAAAAATCGTATAAGGAGTTCGTTTTCTTTTCTGCTGGCCCAGTGGGGGATCATGTAATCTTCATTGATTTTGCGAATCGTTTTTTTGAATCCACCGGTATCCCTTCGCGAATTATCATGAAGCATCCGAATGCTTTTCTTCGCGACTTTGCTCTTCCTTATTACGACCATATTTCCTATATAGAGTTCAAAGGTGTTCGAGGTATTCTTGCCATGGCAGGGTTCGCGCTTTCAAGTATTTTTATACCTCGCATCTATGTAAATGTACTCCCCATCGTCGTTCCGCGTTATTATAAACTATTTGCCTACTTTATACGCTTTTGTACGAGGAGCCGATTTGTGGGATTTAATTTGGAAGGCTCGCGCAATTTTCCTAAAGGAAAAGGCTCATCCTATTTCTTGGGAAAAAGCAACTACATTCCGGCACTGATAGATCAGAATTTGTTTTGGCAGGAGGCAAATCGTATGCTTTCTTTTTTGGGGTATTCAGAAGTGAATCGTCCTCCCTATATAGCATACGCAGAAGATAGAGTTTTGCTCGATCGGTATGGTTTGAAAGAAGAAGCGTACGTAGTGTTTCATGTGGCCGCCTCTCATGCGGATAGAAGTTTTCCGGCGGATAAATGGAGTAGTATTCTTTACAAACTTCGAATGGAGCTTCCCGGTGTACCTTTTGTTTTTACAGGGGCAACACAGGATAAACCTTTCATTGAAGAATGTTTAGGAACCATTCCTCGGGACCATATGATTATTGCAGAAGGTGCAACCACCCAGCAGTTGCTTACCCTCCATGCAAAAGCGAAAGGGAATGTTACGGTTCATACGGGAAATGCTCATTTTATTAATATGCTTCATGTTCCCACTGTTACCCTCAATATCAAAGGAGTGTACTTTTTCCATTTTTATTATAACGAGCATGGAAAGGAACTTGTCTCCACAAAAGACTGCACATGCGATCCATACGAACGTGAGTGTACTATGATCCCATATAAAGTTAAGGAGTATATGGCTTGCTTGTTTAATATTCCCGAAGCAGAAGTTGTAAGCGCTGTTGTAGCTATGTGTAAGAAATAATATGGGAAAAGTTGTTATTGTTTCGGTAACTTATGGGGAAAGATGGAAGTATCTTTCAGTTGTTCTAGAAGGTGTGATACATGATATTCATCTAGAGCGTTTTGTGTTAGTAGATAATGGATCCGTACAAGAGAAAGAATTACAAGCGGCACAAGAGAAATATAAAGGGACGTTAGAAGTGATTCGCATTGAAAAGAATATTGGTTCGGCAGGCGGATTTGCGGTAGGACTGGAACGTGCCCGTGAAATCGAGTGCGAGTACGTACTGATGCTTGATGATGATAATCTTTTAGAGCAGAATGGTTTGTCTACATTTATTCACATCTACAAATCAATTCCCGGACGTCACATGGTATGTGGATATCGTCCGGACATTCAAAATGAAGAGGTGTTTCATTCACCTACAGATACATCCGAGCTCAAGTACACTTTTTTTGATGTATGGAATATAAGCAAAATAAAGTCTTTTTTTCAGAAGAGGAGAATGCGCATGTGGAAGAATTCTCGACGCACATATCAGTCAGTAGTAGCGACTAAAGGATTTGTGTACGGAGGAGCTTTTCTCCCTATGGCCGCGGTTAGGGCTGCTCCGCTTCCCGATAAAGAATTGGTGCTCTATGGTGATGATGTCGAGTACTCATGGGGGGTTTTAGAACATGGATATCGTTCTTATCTATCCGATCGGCCTATTATTCGAGATTTGGACATGAGTTTTGAAGAAGGGGACCACGTACTTGGGCTTTTTAATAAAAATACCAAGCCATTTAAAGTGTATTATCGCATTCGTAATATGGTTCGTATTTCATTGAGAAATAGTACTCAATCCTTTGTAGCGCTACATTCTTCTATTATTCTTTGGATACTTGGACTTATCCTTTTAGGATTGGTTAAGTTTGGAATAAATGCGACCACCCGTGCTCGTATCAAGCTTATTTTTCAGGCGCTCTATGGAGGATACGTGAAGTCAACTTCAGTTCCTCCAGAGGCCAAGCTTCCCTAGGCGGTAGACGTGACAAGAAGGAAAAGATAAAGTAGCATTGAATCATGAAAGGCATTATTCTTGCCGGAGGTAAGGGCACTCGTCTCTATCCGCTTACTAAAATTACCTCCAAACAACTGCTTCCTGTCTACGATAGACAGATGATTTTTTATCCTCTCGCTACTCTCTTTCGATCCGGCATACAAGATATTCTTATTATCTCTATGACGGAACACCAGGATCAGTTCAAGGCCATCTTAGGAGACGGGGGCGAGTTTGGACTGCATATTTCCTATGCTGTGCAGGATGAGGCTAAAGGTCTTGCGGAGGCATTCATTATAGGGGAATCGTTTATAGGTGAAGATAATGTGGCACTTATTTTAGGGGATAATATTTTTGAAGATGATTTCAGTGAAGATGTTAGGAGCTTTAAAAGAGGGGGAAGGATTTTTGCTAAAGAAGTAGTAGACCCTGAGCGGTTCGGAGTAGTAGCTTTTGATGCTTTAGGTAAAGTGCTTTCAATCGAAGAAAAGCCAAGGTTTCCTAAAAGTAACTATGCGGTTACGGGATTGTATGTTTATGATTCGCGCGTTGTTCAATTTGCAAAAGAGGTGATACCTAGTGCCCGCGGTGAACTCGAAATCGTAGACTTGCATAATAGATTTCATGAGCTTAATGAGCTTGATGTAAAACTTTTCTCGGGAGCCTGGGAGGATGCGGGAACGTTTGATTCGCTTTTACGAGCGAGTCAAATAGCCAAGGATAAACTTGTTCACGTATTGCCATGGAAGTAAGTACCAACAACAGAATAGGGGCGGTAGTGGTTACATACGGGTCTCGCGTACATCTGCTCTCCAAGACTATAGAAGCGATTCTTAAAGATGTACAGGTAGCGAAGCTTGTTGTTGTGGACAATGCTTCGTATCAAAAAGACGAACTCCGGGCATTAGTTGAGTTATATGGAGATAGGATAGAACTTATCTCCCATAAGCAAAATATTGGTTCTGCAGGTGGATTTGCCGCTGGTATACGCTTCATGCAGGGACAAGATGTTGATTTTATATATCTTTCTGATGACGATGTGATTATAAGTGAGAATTTCGGTAAGCAGTTCATGCTTGCACGTAAAGTAATCGGGATGGAAAAGGTGGTATTACTTGCTCGTCGTGCTTCTTTTTGGGCTGGAACAGATGTGCATTATCGCCCCGAGACGGAACCGCGCCCGCGCAGGTATTTTAATATTTTTACATCCCGTATCATTATTGTTTTTTTGAAATCGCTTCTTGGAATAAAAGATGTTCATGGTGTTTATGAACCTGCTCGATTTTTCCCTATTATTCCCTCGCGAGGATGGGCGTATGCAGGGGTTCTGCTTCCTAAACAGGCTATTATGGAAGCTCCTCTTCCAGATGAAAGCCTGGGGCTCTATCTTGATGACATTGTGTATTCGTGGGGAGTGATAGATGCCGGATTTCCTTCATTTGCGCTTATGGAACCTCATCTGGAAGATTTGGAAATGACTCATGGTGGAAGTCATACATCAACCGGATTATTCTCGCCTTCGGTATCTTCAACCAAGATTTACTATGAGACACGCAATCGGGTTCGTGTCTCACTTAAGTATGGAAAAGCGAATTCAGCTCTTCTTAAGATTCAGGTAATGGTATGGTATATAGCCGTATGTGTATTAGGTGTGATGCGTATCGGGCTACAGAGAGAGACGTTTGCAAAAATGAACCTTATTGGAGAAGCCTTGCGCGCTGGATTTGATCACACACGTCCAGTACCAGAAGGAATTGCGGTGCGTATTTAAGCGGCAATAATACTGTTTCCAAAATGTTCGTTTTGAATGGACGAAGCAAAATCTTCTCTTTTTTGACGAACAATGCGAGGGACGTATATACGCTCTCGAATAACTTTTCTTCGGCGTGCAATATTTTGTACTCGGTCTGCTGTGTAAGTGAGTGGAGTATTGAGGTTGATAAGGGCTTGCGCAGCTTCACGGGTTACAAGATAACATCCCGCTAGATATTGGTCACGCATCAGGCGTGCTAGTCTTTGTTTCTCAATCCATATACACACTATATTTCGAACACCCCAAAGTAAGCTCAATATATTTGCTGCAATACCTTTAAGGATAAGCAATGGGAGTTTATGGAGGGCAGGTTTGCTCTTTCTGAGCAGGAACCACCATAGGTATATTCCTTGCATACCTACCGGACCGTAATTGAATTGAACATAGGACCACTCACTTGATGCACCTAATGTGTATTCAAGGGCAGGGACAAAGGTATTGTGAAGCACTACGTCGTCTTCCATAATAAGCCCATATGGTTTACCCGAATCAAGAAACGCTTGCAGGGCCCTGCGATGAGATAGAGCGCATCCTTTTTCCGGAGCAGAAAGAGGCCTTCCATGTTCTTTGATTGCTCTTTGCTCGTCATATTCATCATTAAAGGCAAAGGTTCTCCCGTCCACTGCTGTAAGTACCGTAAACGGAATTTTGTAGCGAGTAAGTTGGCTCTCCATGAATGCTTTTCTTTCGGTGTCTTGGGAGAGATTGATTACTATTGTGTGAAGAGATGACCACATATTATTTTTTGATCGTAGCATAATACAGAGGCCCAAAGATATCCCATTTAAGAAAATGCTCTCGGCTTTCTTTGGTGTAGGCTCCAGTAAGTCCATGGCCTATATCATGAGCAAGAATACCTTTTTTGGAAAGGTCATAAATCATAGCTTTCCCAGCCGGGCCACAGGCCATAAAGATAACCGTATGCGGAGTAATGTACTTTTCTATATTCTTTATAGTGGCATCGTATACTTCAAACGTATTTTTCTCTGGAGTTTCTATGCTGGAAAAGGAACGGGCGTGTTTGAAAAAATAAGCACTATGGGGTTGTGTCTGTCTAATAACTTCCGCATTAGACACAAGAAGTACATCTTTTTGGTCGGAAAGTGCCTGCATAAAGGGTATAGAAGTATTGTCTATATAGAAATAGGAACCATTGAAGTATTTTGGCTTTTTCGGGAACCACATACTGTAGAGTATTTTGGCTGGCATCCATAAATATTTGAAGCCTTCTTTGTGGAGGGTACGATTATCAATTACCACATAGGGTGGCAGTCCTAAGATATACGGTGCGGTATCACTATAGTTTTCAATAGCTTCCATCCACATCGAAGTAAGCTGCGTATTTTTCTTTTCATATGCCAAATCACGCGTCCCTAAAAGAAGCGTGAATTCTCCATCCTGAAGACGAAGGGTTGAGCGTGATTTTGCCGCTTCCACGAATTCCTCATCAGACATAAAAGTAACTTGTTCCTTATAGGCGCCTTGATGAATGCTAGTTACGTATTTGAAGAGGTATGGCAGATTGTTTCGGTAGCGAATAAAAAAGTTACCAGCCTTTCCGATAAAATAAGGAAGTCGTTTCCGAAGAGGAATCTGATGTGCTGGAAGTGTGGCAGAATTGAGATCGAGTGGATTAGGATTTTCGGAGTACATAGATATGAATGTTACCGTTACTCCTTTTAAGGAGTGTGAGGGGAGAGATAAGGATAAGGAGAAGTGTTTTGAGCACAACGTTTAAAGCGCGGAGTAGGGAAAAAGTTTTGAGAGTAGAAAAGATTTCATTACGATTGGACGAAAAACGAGCACCCCACGCATTACGGTTATAATCTTGTTTGTGTACAACCAATCCAGCATTGTGTACATGAAACAAAAAGATATGCTGCGGGAGAAGAGTGATATGTCCAGAGCCTATAAGATCTGCTTGGGTGAAAAAAGAAAGAGTGCTTTGGATAAAAAAGGAAGCACGAGAGGGACCGCTTTCTATATTAGGTGTAGTTACAATGAGTTTTCCTGATGGTGCTAAGCACATGGAAACATTTCTTAAAAAATGAGCAGGGTTCTCCAGGTGCTCTATAAGCTCAATTGCAATAATAAGGTCATAGGTTCCTATATCCGAAAAATTATAATTAAGATCACGTTCCAGAAATGTTGTACCTTGAGCCCGGAAAAAATCGGGACGGAAATCGACTGAAGTTACATTGGTGAATCCATGATCTACAAGTCTCTGATCAAATGCTCCACTCCCGGAACCCAACACAAGGATACGGGTATTTTTTGCTTCCTTTTCTACGTAAGTAAAACTCCTTTCATGGAGAAAGAGATCACAAAACATTGGAATCCCTTTATAGGTATTTGTTGCCCCTGAGCGTTCGCGCCCTTTATTTCCTTGAAGTTCTTTAAGCATGGTGATGGGAGGTAAATATGTTTTGTAAGTGTGTTCGGGAAGCTTTAAAACAGAAAGGAACTAAAGGGGTAATTGTATAAGCTATGACAGTAGCCCAAGCGGCTCCAACTATTCCATAATAAGGAATAAGCCATAGATTTAATGCTATATTGATCACAGCGGGGACAACATTAGTAATAATGAGCATGGAGCGATTATCTTCTGTGAAAAGAATATTCATAACATAAATTCCTAAAAAGGTTCCTACTATAGACCATGCATATATTCGAAGGGAAGCTGTGCCGGCAATAAATTCATGGCCAAATATATGTTCCATAAGAAATGGAGCAAAAAAAGAAGTAAGGCCGGCGAGAATAATTCCTGAAATAAGAAGCACCATAAAAAGGCGAAACATGCGAATACGATATAACGCTGGGGAAGCATGTCGCGCATTAAGAATTGCCGGGTAAAGCCCACCTGTAAGCATTCCAGGAACTATGTTCCACATATCCACTAGCCGAACGCCGGAACTGTATAGCCCCACAGCATATGCATCAATCATGTGGCGAATAAAAATTTGATCGATACGAGCATAAATAAGCGTGAAGAAACTTGCAAGTGCAGTCGCAAACCCAGTTTTTAAAATAACAGGAGTATACCGAGATGAGTATTTCCAGGTTTTCATACTTCTGCGTCCGTATTTTTTATATGCCACAAGAAGAAGCATGGCATAGAGTGCTTGTTCTAGGACACTAATACTTGCCAGCCAAAGCACTCCTTTACCGCTCACAAGGACACCTACTTTTCCTATGCTTATAATTACCCACACGATCATGGTGATGATGGAAGGGATTTTAGATTCTGCACGCGCGTAAAATTCCTGCTGAAGGAGCTGAAAGACACCTAGTATAAAAGTGAGAGAAAGAATAAGAATCAGTAGACTGGAAAGATATCCTGAAGAAGAGGTGAAAGCAACAATGCTTACAACAAAGACGGTACCTATAGCTAGTATGAAGTTAAGGCGCAAAGCCGTACCCATGATCAAATTATCTTCTTCAGGGTGCTTAATGAGTTCACGCTGAAGGACATTTCCAATACCCAGAGAGGCTAAGGGGGCAAAAACACCAATCACAGCAAAAGCATAATCGAGTTCTCCAAAATTGGTAGGACCAAGCACGCGGGCGATATAGAGGGTGGTGAGGAAAGAGACACCCATTGTAAATATACGCGAAAAAAGCATCCACGATACGTTTTTGGAGTATCTGATAAACCCTGGGTGATTCCGTAGGCGCTTTAGATGAGTTTGCATGGTTTCAGGTTTGATACTAGCATTTCTAGCCTTTTTTTCTAATTGCTTTGTAGAAAGTTACAATTATGCGCCCCAACATATATATGAAGAATGTAGGATGATACCATAGTCCTCGCTGTACTCCTTCTGTAAATAGTAGACCGGCATCTTCCAGCTTTTGTTGTAATCTCCTTTTTCTGAAATTCAGGCCATTATGGTCATATCCTCCGCTTATGGTGGAATTATGATCGTGGTAAAACATCTTATTTGTCAGTGCAAGCTCATAGAAAAAGATCCACTCTTCTCCTTGCTTAATGAAACGCGAGAATCTCAGTTTATGAAGGAGGGAGGTGCGAATACAGTGGGTAGCATCGCCGCGAAAACGTTTTAAGATAAGATAATCCCAAATGTACGAATACTTCTTATCAGAAGTGTTTGCTCGCGTAAGCGGTGTTCCATCTTTAAGAGCGCGATTGGTAACAAACCACTGCAAAGAAGGGTGGGTGGTAATAAGTTCTGCAAATATTTCTAGAGCA
The DNA here is from genome assembly GCA_029288775.1 of Candidatus Nomurabacteria bacterium. Classification (GTDB taxonomy): domain Bacteria; phylum Patescibacteriota; class Minisyncoccia; order Phycocordibacterales; family UBA5272; genus UBA11704. Next base: position 142,897 of record JARIGQ010000006.1, read on the forward strand.
TCCGGAGCAAAGTAATCATCATCATCAAGAAAAATAATCCATTTTGAATCCGCCGAAACATGATCAAGGCCTGTGTTCCGTGCTGCATTAACTCCTTGATTGGTACGATGGATATGATAGCGGATTCGTGAATCATTAATATGAGCGCTAAATGCCGCATATCCTTCATCTTGAGGTGAATCGTTGACTATAATAAGTTCCCAATCTTTGTAGGTTTGAGCTTGCACGGAAGCAACTGCTCGCGCAAGTTCTTGCGGGCGTTTATAGGTAGGAGTGATAATAGAAAACCGCATAATTAAATGAAGCCGAGGAGCTTTTTAAGAAATGCCTTAATGCCTAGTATTTCAGCAATACGTTTGCCATAAGCATGAATACCTAGCTTTTTAAAAAGCTTATTAAGCGGATGTCCCCACGAGTAATTCCATAAATGGATTCCTATAACCTCCGTAGGAAGAGCCTGCCCTTTATAGTTTTTAATAGTTTCTATGTCATAGGGATAAAATGTCTGCTTGGGGTAGACGGTAATGCTTGCCCGTAGTTCTGGAGAAAGAGTCCGATAGATAGCGGTCATGATGCGAGGAATTGTCTCAGGTTGTGGATTTGTACCGTAGTATGCCAAACAGGCGCGCACGAAGGGGTGGCCTGCTTCAGCTCCGAGATAGGCAGCATTTAAAACACCCTCTGATTCTTCTCCTACAGAGCATGAAGCTGCTCTGCATTGTTCTAGAGATTGAAGGAGAAGCATATCTGTATCAAGATAAAACCCCCCGTGTTCATTGAGGATAGATAAACGCGCGTAGTCCGATACGAATGCCCACTTTTTCTGCCTATACATGGTATCGGCATAGGGGTGGTTTTCTATCGGAAAATTGGATTCATTCCATTCTTTAATTTCAAAAGTAGGGCAGGTGCGTTTCCAGCTTTCAATACAGGTAAGGACAAGGGGCGGTTTAGCACCCTTGCCAAACCAGCAATAATGTATCGTTTTAGGAATCATGCGTACCCTCAGTATACCACTGCAGGAGTTTCCTTTATGGTTTAATTAAAGAGGCGAGTATCTTTGAAAAACGCTCTGCACCAGCTGCGCTTAGATGAAAACTATCTCTCCAGTTTTCTTCGTTTTTAAGAGAGGGTGTAGCGTCAACGGTGGAAAGATCTATCACTTCCGTAATTCCGTGAGCAAACAAATCTTCGCGAAGCCGTTTTTGTTCCGTAGAGTTGTAGCCAACGTTTTGGTATGTCGGAGGAAAGACAACAATAAGGCGAATATGATGCGCGTCGGCTAACTCTTTAATCTTTAACAGAGCCTGAGCATTAAGACTGCTCGGGTCATACTGATAGTTCGCAAATTGCGGAGTGGTATCCAGTTTCTCTGGAGAGCTTGGAAGCCCGACAAAGCCTGTCTCCTCTCCTTGCGAGTTTCGTTTGAGAAAATTATAGGTAATGTTGAGAATTTTTCGGTTGAATCGATATAAGCCAAATGAATACTTAAAAATTTCTGCTGGTCCCATTGTGTTTACGTATGATCGCACAAGGGGAGTATCGTAGGGATACATACGTTTAAGTTGCTCTATGGTGTCGTCTTTTTGATCAGGCCCAAGTTCAAACAAATCTGCTTGAACGATGAGTGTCTGTGGGTCTACGTGATGTGAAAGGAGTACATCGAGTACCAAGAGTGCATTCAATGGTTTTGAGCCATTAATACCTAGGTTATATCCCTTGCCAAGAAAAGATAAAGCAGCAGGATCTATGCTATTTTTTGCTCGTGATGATCCCAGGATGAGTACATTGTATTCGTGCGGATGCTGGATGACATAATTGATACTCCCTCCACTTTGTCCGGAGATTGTTCGATTAAATATAGGCATAAAGAGTAGCGTGAACACGCGGTCACTCACGAGAACCAAGGCAAAGATGAAAGTGATATGAATAAAAATCTTGGTCATATTAAAATTGGAAGTAGATAAATCCGGTTCCGCCAATTTGTCCAAAAGCGAGAATGAAAAGCAGGCATATGCATGCTATGCCGGAAAGATACACAGATCCTTTACGTAGTGCGTAGATGGACTCGAAAGAATAGTTTCGAAAGACAAACCATTCCGAAAGTATGAGCATGAATACAGTGAGGAGGATGGTTCCAAACGTGGTGGTGTCTAATAAGGAGAGTGTATGAAAGGAAAAGTCTTGGACTATCTTAGAAAGAATATACAACGCTTGATGAACTGTTGCTGAACGGAAGAAAATAAAGCTTAGGGAAACAAAGAAATATACAGCAAGACTTTGGAAGGGTAGTAGTATGTTCCTGGTTAAGGAAGAACGATTTTTCCATATTCCTTTTGCCAGTAACTCTACTACAAGATAGAAACCATGAAGCATGCCAAAAATGATAAAGGTCCAATTGGCTCCATGCCACAGCCCTATCAAGGTAAAAGTAATGAATGTACTAAAGGCTATTTTGTATTTTGAAATCCTTCCTAAGTTAAGGACGAGAGGATAGTACAGATAATCTTTTAACCAGCTTGAGAGTGAAATATGCCATCTTCTCCAGAATTCGGTAATGCTGGTTGAAAAATAAGGTGTCTGGAAATTTTCATTGAATCGAAGTCCTAATGTGCGCGCAATTCCGATTGCCATGTCAGAGTATCCAGAAAAATCGGCATAGATTTGGAGGGAAAAAAGAAGCGTTGCAAGCGCAAGGGTTGCACCTGAATGCAGTTCATAATGAGAGTAGACCGCATCCACATATAATCCAATGCTGTCCGCTACAACTATTTTTTTGAATAACCCATAGAAAAAGCGGCTCAGGCCAATGATAAAATCAGCTTCAAGAGGGGTGTAACTAAAAGGTAATGTAAGTTGAGGTAAAAGATGAGCCCCGCGTTCTATGGGGCCGGCTACGAGTTGCGGGAACATCATTACATAATTTGCGTAGATAAGCAGATTACGCTCGGCGGGAATCTTTTTCCAATAGACATCGAGGACATAGCTAAGACTTTGAAAGGTGTGAAAGGAGAGGCCTATTGGTAGAATGATGTCCCAGTGGTGAAAAGAAAATCCTAAAGAATTGAGATTGTCAGTGAAAAAATTATGGTATTTAAAAATAAAAAGTACGGCACAGGTATTGAGGAGTGCCGCAACGAGTATAATTTTCTTTCGGGTAGGATGGTGAGATGAGCGGGAAATACCATGTGCTGCACTATAGTCTAGGAGAATGAGTACAAAAAGAACAAGTAAATATTTAGGGATGAACCAGGCATAGAAAATGCAACTGGCAATAAAAAGGGTAAGGTGGCGATATATTCCTTGAGTGGTGTAAAAAACTAGGAATGTTGGGACGAAGAAGATTAAGAAAGCGAAGGAATTGAAAAGCATACTACAGCCGCGAGCTTAATCTAGATAGGATATACTCCAGTGTACCACATTGCCATGTTTTCCTTTTTTCACAACAAAGCTCCTGCGGCGGGAATAGATCTAGTAGAAAACTCCCGTTTTTCTTCTTTTAAAGCTAATCAGGAACACCCTTTTTTACAGAAAGTTTTTTCTCCTGAGGAGCTTTCATATTGCTTTTCTTATAGTGATCCTGTACCCCATCTTTCAGGTACGTTTGCTGCAAAGGAAGCCGTGAGTAAAGCCCTAGGTGTATCCAAGTACCCTTTTGCGGAAGTGCTTATTATTCGTGATTCTCAAGGAAAACCTGACGCCTTTCATAAGGGAAAGAAGTTACCTCTTTCGCTTTCTATTTCCCATACAGATACCCATGCTTGTGCAATTGCTGTAGGGGTAGTTTTATGATACCGTAAAGGAAAATCGCTATGAAAAAATGCCTTGTACTTGACCTGGATAATACCTTGTGGGGAGGGATTGTAGGTGAAGATGGTCCAGAGGGTATACAGCTTTCTATGCAAGCCCCAGGAAATAGCTTTATCGCATTTCAACAAGCTATTCTCGATCATTATGATCGCGGAATCATTTTGGCAATTAATAGTCGCAACAATCCGGAAGATGCGTGGAAGGTGATTCGTACCCACCCCAATCAAATTCTTAAAGAACACCATTTTGCGGCAGCCAGGATCAATTGGAATGATAAGGCTTCCAATATTCGTGAACTTGCGGAAGAGCTCAATATTGGATTGGATTCCATGGTGTTTTTGGATGATGACCCTACCAACCGCGCGCTAGTGAGGTCGTTGGTCCCGGAAGTCGAAGTTCCTGAACTGCCTGCGAATCCTCGTGAGTATGCGCGTTTTCTCCATGGGTTGCCTTACTTTGAAGCCAAAGTGATTACTGACGAAGATAAGATGCGCGGTAACCTTTATGTCACGGAGCGTTTGCGAAAGGAGGCAGAAAAAGCTCATCCAAATAAGGAAGAGTTTCTTAAGAGTCTAGGGCTACAGCTGTTCTTGTATAAAGATCGAGCAGATTGCGTGCCTCGGCTCTCCCAGCTGACGGAAAAGACAAATCAGTTCAACACCTTAAAGCAGCCTTTTTCTGAAGACGAAATAGCCGCATTCATGACAAGTTCGGGGCACCATGTATATCATGGCCGGCTCCAGGACATGTTTGGAGATTATGGAGTGATTATTTTTGCGCTCGTAGAAAAGAATGATAAGGTGTGGAATATCCGTTCTCTTCTTATGAGTTGTCGAGTGTTTGATAGGGGAGTTGAAACTGCACTTCTTAGCCATGTGCTTGAAGAAGCAAAAAAAGAAGGTGTAGAAGAAATAACGGTGGAGTATCAGGAAACGGAAAAAAATCCCCCAGCTAAAACTTTTATAGATAAGCATTTTACTAACCAAAAACTCTCTACCACTACTACTATTCCGTCTCCATCGTGGATGACGCTTACTCTATGAAAACATTCAATCAAATCGTACAAGAATTATTTAATATCAAGGAAGAAGCTATTCGAGATGAGCTTTCTTCAAAGGATATTCCGAATTGGGACTCTATGAACTATCTCCTCTTTGTTGCGGAACTTGAAAAGAATTTCAATATTTCCTTTACTATGGATGAAGTTATGAATGCGCAGACGCTTGGAGATTTACGCAAGCTAGTAGAGCATCGCGCTTCGTAGCATGAATGCACGAGATGTCTCTTTTGAAGCATTACAGATTGGCGAAACCGCTACTTTTAGCCGCACCATACACGAAAAAGATGTGGAAGCTTTTGCTCTTTTAAGTGGAGATATGAACCCTCTCCATATGGACGAGGCATATGCGCAGACCACCCAATTTGGGCAACGCATCGTACACGGAATGTTTCTCGGTGCTCTATGTTCCTGTTTGGTTGGTATGTATTTGCCGGGCAAAAGATGTCTCTATCTTAGCCAGACGCTTATATTTAAAAAGCCTGTATTCATTGGCGATACGGTTGACGTAGAGGGCACGCTTATATCAAAAAGTCAGTCAACTAAACTTCTTTCTGTAGACATCGTCTTTATAAGAGACAAAGAAGTGGTTGCTCAGGGTCAAGCGCAGGTGCAGGTACTAGGGTAAAAGAGTATGAACAAAGACGAAGTACACACTAGAATCGCAGTCATTTCTGGCGCCATGGGGTATGTAGGATTTGAAGTTGCTAAAAAGCTTGCACATGAAGGTATGCAGGTTGCAATGTTATACCACTCTACTTCGGAAGAAGTTGTCGCGGAGAAACTCGGGAGCTTGGTAGGGAAAGGGCATCATGCTTATAAGTGTGATTTACAGGAAAGAGAGCAGGTAGAAGATGTTATCGCTTCTATAGAAAAAGAGATGGGCGAGATCTATGCGTGTGTGCACGCTGCGGGTGTCATTCCCAAACTTAAGCAACTTCATCTCTCTTCTTTGGAAGATTTAGAGGAGCAATTTGATGTGAATATATTCGGCAGCTTCAACTTTCTTTCGGCATGTGCCTTGAAACTTAAGGCACATCAAATGGGGGTGATTGTGGGAGTTACGACGGCTAATGTAGTAACTAACGTCAACACTAAAGCTAGAGGAGCATATAGTGTTATCAAGTTTGCTCTCCAAGGGATGCTCGTAGCTCTCAAGGAAGAATTAAACCCCAGCAATGTGCGAGTGTATTCTGTTGCTCCGGGGTTCATGGCAGGGGGAATGAATAGTGTGATCCCGAAAGCTTTCGTGGAAATAGTAAAAAACTCAAGTCCTTCTAAAACGCTCACCAATGCTTCGGAAGTCGCGGAGAAGATTTCTTATCTTATTTCTGACAAAGCAAAGGATGTAGATGAGCTTACCTTTTTGATTGCTCCTGAGACTGATGTTTCATAACCAGTATGCTATTTAATTCTCTTTCATTTGCTGTTTTCTTTCCTACCGTTTTTATAGCGTATTATCTTGTACCTTCACGATTCAAGAATGTACTTCTTCTTATTGCAAGCTGCTTTTTTTACATGATGTTTGTACCCAAATACATTCTCATTCTGTTTGCGCTTATCACCGCGGATTTCTACTTAGCTCAAGCTCTGGAAAAACGCGAGGGTCTTCAGAGAAAACTATTCTTGGCTGTAAGTGTAGTTGCAAACTTAGGCACGCTCATATTCTTTAGATATTTTAATTTTCTTAATGAAAATATTGCTTTGCTTGCCCATGTTATTCATTGGAATTATTCACCACTCCTTTTATCCATTGCGCTTCCGCTTGGACTTTCTTTTCATGTCTTTCAAAGCTTAAGTTATGTAATTGAGGTCTATCGAAAAAAATACGTATCAGAAAAAAACTATCTTACCTATGCTTTGTATGTGATGTTTTTCCCACAGCTTGTAGCTGGACCAATTGAACGTCCTCAGCACCTTCTTCCACAACTCAACACTGTGCATACTTTTGATGCCTCTTTGGCGCGGCGAGGTTTAGAGAGGATGCTATGGGGCTTTTTCAAGAAATTGGTCATAGCTGATCAATTGGCTCAGATTATTAATCCGCTCTACGCCAATCTTCCTCAGGAAAGCCTGACGCTGATTGCAATTGCCATACTCTTTTCCTATCAACTCTATTGTGATTTTTCTGGGTATTCCGATATTGCCATTGGTTCGGCTATGATGCTGGGGTATTCTCTTTCGGAAAATTTCAATCGTCCATACGCTTCACGATCGGTGGGAGAATTTTGGCGCAGATGGCACATGTCGCTTTCTAATTGGTTGCGGGATTATTTGTATTATCCGCTTGCGCTTGGTTTCGGAAAGGTTTCAAAAGGCCGTCTCTACATAAGCCTCTTTGTAACTTTTGTGCTTATAGGATTGTGGCATGGGGCTAATTGGACCTTTGCTGTATTTGGCGCTATGCAGGGGATATATTTGATAGTGGGGTCGGTGACGGAGAAAGCACGTAAGAAATTACATGCTGTGCTTCGTTTAGAAAAGGTGCAAACTTTACATCATTTTTTCCAGACACTTGTTGTCTTTTGTCTTATTTCGTTGAGTTTTATTTTCTTTAGATCAGAAACAGTGGAAAAGGCATGGTGGTTTATTACTACTATGGTGTCTTCTTTTCATAGTGGATTTGGAGTACGCGCCTTACTTTCTACTCTTACCGCTCACACAGGAAATATCGTGTTTTATATAGTCATTTTGTCTATTATCCTCATGGAGGTTTTCCAGTATATGCAAGAAACAAAGAAAACTTTTTATTTTTTGGACGCACGACCTCGTGCTTTGCGCTACGGGTGGTATTACCTGCTTGCAAGTTTTATTCTCATGTTCGGATACTTTGGCGCTCAGTCATTTATCTATTTTCAATTCTAACTATGCTGCTTTTCCTTAGAAAAATTATTCTCTTTTCGCTTCCTTTAAGTCTTCTTTTTGTTTTTCCTGCTCTTGTTGTGTATTTTGGGAGAGAATATGTTTCTGCATCTGATGTGGTCGAAATACAAAAAAAGTTTCCCAAGACACTTATGTCGTTTGCTTATAATCCGACATCGTTTGTGCCATACAAGATTGCACTTGTTCAGGATAAAAATCCCACCATAGTTGCTCTAGGAACTTCTCGTGTATTTCAAATTCGCAAGGAATTCTTCATTGACCCAGATAGTTTTGCTAATGCGGGAGGTGCTGGCCGGTCACTTGATGACATAACCTACTTCGTACAGCAGCTACCGAGTGATACAAAAGTGAAAGTAATTATTCTGGGTCTTGATAATGAAACCCTCTTTGAAAAGTTTGAATCCAAACATTTTCGAGTTGAAGAGCCTTTTGCGGTTCGTTCATTTGATATGATTGCGCTTACATCCCGAAGAATGTATTTGGATTATCTGGCGCACAAGTTCAACCTTTCACAGTTACGGCACGCTTCTGCTTCTACTACTAATGTCGGATTGGTAGCTCTTATCAACGGGGATGGTTTTCGGCCGGATGGCAGTTACAAATACACTCAGTCCGAAAGTAATCAGCGTTTACAGGAAGATGTACAGGCTGATATTCAGAAAACAGTAAAAGAACTACAAGTGAAAAGCTTACAATCCGAAGATCCGCGGTATAAAGAGCTTGCAACCAACATGCAAAAACTTTCTGTGGTGTTGGATATGTGTAAAAAAAGAGGAATTACTGTGATTGGCTTTACGCCACCATATCCTAAAGCTATCTATAATTCCATGATCGATAAGGGGGGATTCGAAAAAGATCTGCTAGTGACAGTGCCTTTGCAATTACAAACGCTCTTCAGTGAGCATGGAGATCAATTCTTTGATCTTTCCTTGGTTGATACCTTCAAAGGAAATGAGCACGAATTTGTTGATGCTGTTCATGGTTCTGATGTCATGTATTTGCGTATGATGATTTATATGGCGAGCAATTCATCCACCCTTAAAGGGCTTGTGGATGTAGAACATCTAAAAAAAATGCTTGCAAATACCCAGGGAGCTTTTTTGCCTTTTTAAGCACTGTACAAGGGGAAAGGTGGGGTTTTATTTCATGGTACACTTAGGATATTATTCGTTCAAAGTATTAGCATGCAAAGATTTTTAAAGAATATCGTGTGGGGATGTCTATTAGTTATTCCTTTTATCGCTCTCTATGTAGCGAGTGGCTGTGGAGAACCAAGCCGTGTGCTTAGCGATGCGTGTCCAAACTTTTTGGATATAGTCAATTGGGGAACTTCAGGTTTCTACTTTCCTTTCATTTCAGGCAAGAACCTTCTTTTCAGGTTCCTGGTAGAGATTGCATTCTTCTCGTGGGTTGCACTTGCTTTGGCAAACCCTACCTATCGTCTCAATTGGAAGAAATCTCCGCTTCTTATTGCCTACGGTGTCTTTATGCTTGTGCTGCTTGTTGCCGATATCTTTGGAGCTGATCCGTGGAGAAGTTTTTGGAGTAACTTTGAACGCATGGAAGGATTCTTCGGACATATCCACCTCTTTGCATACTTTGTCGTGCTCTCAGCGATGCTTCATTCGCTTAAGGATTATACGCGCGTATTGAAGGCGTTTGTGTACTCTAACGTTGTTGTCCTTGTATTCGGTTTTGGTCAGCTCATTGGTGCCCAAGGGTACGTGTTCCATAGGATTATGCCTGGCATTTCTGCTAAGTTTGGCAACCTGTTTCCTATTCACATGAGTGATTTTCGTCTCGATGCAACTTTGGGTAATTCAGCCTACTTTGCTGTGTACTGTCTCATGTTTATCTTTATTCTGGCGCTTATGTGGGAGAAAGAACAGTTTGCGCGAGCAAAATGGGGATATCCGCTTCTTATGGTACTTAATCTCGTCGCGCTTTTCTATACGGGAACGAGAGGAACTCAGATCGGTCTACTTGTTGGAGGGTTTATAACGCTTGGGCTTATTGGTCTGTACGAAAAGGGTCGCGTACGCAACTCTGTTGCAGGGGCGCTTGTAGTAATGGTACTGCTTGTGGCATCTGTATTTACCTTCAAAAATACTTCATTCATCCAATCATCGCCTACACTTGCCCGCTTCGCGAGTATTTCCCCATATGACCTTACAGGAATGAGCCGTCTTTCAATTTGGAAGATAAGTTACGAAGCCTGGAAGGAACATCCGCTTCTCGGATATGGCCAGGAAAATTTTGCAAATATCTACGCTGAAAAATTCATTCCGGAGAAGATGTGGAATCTTGAACCATGGTATGACCGCTCTCATGACGTGTTCTTTGACTGGCTCATTGCAGGTGGAATCATTGGCCTCCTTTCCTATCTTTCCTTGTATGTCGTAGCACTGTGGCTTATGTGGAGAAAGAAAAGCGAAATGCCTGTCCGTGAACGCGCTATCCTTACGGGCCTGTTGGCGGGATACTTCGTACACAATATCTTTGTGTTTGATAATCTTATAAGTTACATTATGTTCTTCTTCCTCTTGGCGTATGTAGCTTGGAGGACTGGCACACGTGGAGAAGCTCAAGGAGGTAAGGCTGTAGCTTCGGACCTTATGAATAGTTTGTATGCGCCGGCGCTTGGAATAGTGTTCCTTGTGAGTGCTTACTTTATGCTATGGAAGCCCGTACAGGTAAATCATAATCTCGTACAAGGGCTTGATATTAATCGTCTTGTGCAAACAATGGCTGTTCCAGATGCTATAGCTATTCAACAGGCATCCTTTGAAAAGGCAATAGCTGCTCACGTGGTTGGTTCGGAAGAGGCGCGAGAGCAATTCCTACAAACAACCGTACGTATGGCTCAAATTACAATTCCTTCCGATGTTCCAACAGAAGATAGAACCCGTACTGTTCAAGCGATTAATGGACTTGTTCAGGCTGCTCGGGCGGATGTCGCTGCTTCTTACGAGTCGCATCAAGATGACATACGAATGCTTTCTATTTATGGTATGTTTTTCCTTGGATTGGGGGATGGTGGATCTGCGGAGAAGGTGCTCGCTCATGCGCATGAGCTTGCTCCAAATAAGCAGCTTATTTCCATGGACTTAGTAAGAGCATATTTGCTTGAAAACAAGACAAGCGACGCGTACTCTCTAGCTAAAGAAACCTTTGAAAGTGCTCCACTCTATACGGATGCAGCTAAACTTGCCCTCATTGCTGGAATTTACGATAACAAATGGCAGGAGATTCGCCAGGAGGTAAGTGCAAAGGGTGGAAGTGTCAGTTTCGACCCTGATGTACTCTCTGTGCTTCTCTCTACGAAACAAACCACTGCTGCAATTGCCTATTTGAACGAACTTAAAGCTGAGAATCCTAGCTACGCAGCTCAGGTTGATGCCTACATTTCTCAAATCCTTGCAGGCAAGGCAAAATAGCCGTACACTTATCTTGTGAGTGCTTATGGGTATGCTCACAAAATAAATGAATGCCTGCGCAAAAGGTCACCTCGGTGGCCTTTTACGTTTATAGGGGAGATTGAATTGCTTGAAACTTACTGAGCGAGCATTTATACTCAAAGAGGTACTCATCGTGATTCGTTGCGGTGAGCGACCGCGCTCACATAAGGCATTTATTTTGGAGCATGCCCCGCTCACCACTACGGTTCGCGAGGCAAAGAAAAAACCAAGGTTGACCTTGGTTTTTTCTTTGCCTTAACAGTCTTCTATAGACCACGATCCATTCGCTATCAGCTTCACTTTCGGCTTCTCTTCACAGGCTATATGGAGAAGCCCGGTTGAAGCAATCATAAGTCCATTATCGGTCGAGAGTGCTCTATCAGGTATAAATAATGTAAAATTCTCGCTGTCTGCAAGCTCTTTGAGGGCAAAGCGAATATGGGTATTTGCACTCACGCCGCCGCCCACAATCAAGGAATGAGCACGAGTTTCATACATTGCTTGTTTTACTTTAGCAACTAACACATCAGTAACAGCGTTTTCAAACTCAAGCGCAATCATCTTTTTTGTTTTTTCATCTAATGGTTTACGTTTGTTTACTCGAGTGAGTACTGCGGTCTTAAGTCCGCTTAATGAAAAGTGAAGGTCTCCACTGTGTATCATTGGTCGGGGGAGGCGCAAGTCTTCATCGACAACTAATCCTTCATTTCGAGCATGCTCTGCTAAACGTGAGATTTCTGGCCCACCTGGGTATGGGAGATCAAGGAGGCGTGCGACCTTATCAAAGGCTTCACCTACGGCATCATCTTTAGTCTTACCAATGACTTTGTACGATCTCCATTTTGAAATCCGCACAATTTCTGTATGCCCTCCTGAAATAAGAAGTGCACACGCGGGGAATGTCAGTTGAGGTATTTCATAGGTGCCCTCTTTGTGAGAAAGGACACTGGCCACTATATGTCCTTCCATATGATTGATTGGGTAAAGGGGAATGTCCCACACGGTATGCAAGGCTATAGCCCCATTTATGCCCACCCATAGCGCTGGTTCAAGGCCGGGTCCCATTGTTACGGCTATGGCGTCAATCGCTGGTTTCTGTATGCCTTCAAACAGTACTTTCATAGCGGTTAGCATTTCTGGTTCCCGCACCAAAAGCGTCTCCAGCTTCTTCCTTTCACTATGAGGGATATGATGAGTATGAGTTCTTTCTATTAACAGTTCAGCTTCGCGTAATGCCTCTGCAATGAGTTGGGTAAGCGCTTTGGCGTGCTCACGTTTGGCAAGTGCTGGAAATACTCCGCCGTATTGAGCATGAAGATCGACCTGTGAAAGTACTTTATGGGAAAGGGTTTCAAAGCGAATATGTTTTCCGCGAACCCGTTTGATAATTGATACTGCTGTTTCGTCGCAGCTTGTTTCTATGGATAAAAGAATCATACGTTTTATTTGGAAGGAAGTATGTTTGCAATATTTTGAACCAATCCTTGGGTTTCATAGTTTCCTACCGAAAGCCACGTTGGAAGACCAAGGGCACATAATCCTCCAGCATCTTTGGCAAGTGCTATTCCTCCAGAGTTGCCATTATCGATCTTGGCTGACACGAAGTAATTTGGTGAACCCCCAAGAGAAGTATCATAGCCAGAAATGATTCCATTTGTTGCTGTTCGGAAAATACTGTTGACGGTACCTATTGTTGAAATATTTACTGTTGAGTCTCGCTTAGCATACGCTGGAAACCCAATAATCACAACAGGTGTTCCAACGGCCACCAAAGAAGTACATTTTTTTACATCGGAAATTGAATAATTATAATTCCCGGCAGGTACGCTTACTGGGGAGAGGGGGTCGCCAATTTCCAGTACTGCTTCATCGGTGTTGGAATTGTAACTATAAATAGCTGATTTGAGAGCAAAGACACCCGTTTGGGCATTTGAAGTGTTGGTCATGATGACTGCGCAATGGTCTGCTCCTTTGACGACATGGTAGTTAGTAAGCACGGCGTGAGTAACTTCTTTAAAGGTAAAAAGGGAACCTGAGCCACTCACAATCCCTTCAGAAGATGAGCATAGTATCTGTACAATTCCGGTCACGTACGGGGTAAGATCTTTTGAGGTGATGACAGTGTCTTTTGCTTCCTTGCTCTGTTCATCCAAAGAAGCGCTGAGGGTTTTTACTTGAGCATTCGTTTGTGCGGCTTCTGATTTTGTTTTTTCCAATTCTTCTTTCGTGACACTAAGTTCTTGTGCTTGCGCAGCAATGAGTTTGTTCGCCTCCTCCTCTTTAAGTTTTTGTAATCGATTTTGTTCTGTTACAAGTTCAGTTTGTATTCTTTCTGTGGTTGAGATTTTTTGATAGAGCCTATATCCTCCATAGGTAAGTGCGCTTAACACAATGCAAAGGATACAAATAGTGGCAATGAGCACGTGCCAGGTAAGCGAAAGGGTGATATGGCGCCGATTCATAAAGATTGCGGCCTAGAGCCTGATGCGGTAGAGTATATCACGATGAAACTCCTTATTTTAAGCGTGGGAAAAGAAACCAGTGGGGTATTTGAGGATGCACGAAAAGAATTCTCTTTGCGATTGCTTAGGTACGCTCCGCTTGAGATGGTTGCCTTACCACACGATGTGAACAAAGAAAAGGAGGGGGAGAAACTCCTTCGCTATATTAAGCCAGAGGATTATGTTGTGTTGCTTGATGAGCGGGGGACAGAGCTTCATAGCGAAGCAGTAGCTGAGCTTATTGAAAATCGTATGATAGACGGAGTTCGTCGTATGGTATTAGTTATAGGAGGCGCCTACGGCGTATCACTTGAGGTTCATAAACGTGCTAATTATACATGGAAACTTTCAACACTCGTTTTTCCTCATCTTTTGGTTCGCGTTATTGTGCTGGAACAGCTGTACCGAGCAATGACGATTCTGCGTGGTGAAAAATACCATCACGAGTAGCTTTCAGCTTTTCAAGCATGGCTTCTGGAGTCCGCTCACGACAAATTCTTAAGAGTTCTTTTTTGTCGGCTTCTGTGAGAGTAAGATTGGTTCCTTCGTTGACTGCGTACATAATGGCTTGCTTATCGTCTACATGTTGCAAGCCGATGGCGTGTCCTAATTCATGGGTAAGTACACGTTTCAGCGATGTGTCATCTGAGTACTCGTAAATGGTAATAGTATTTGTTGAAGGATCATAGGTTCCTTCTTCAAATTCCCTGAGAGCTGTTTCGTTGAGTGTTTCTATTTTTTGATTGATGGTACTCACTACTTGGTTATGGCTTTTGCCATAATTTTGAATTGCAAGACCAAGTGTGTTGTAGCGTGCGATGTCTCGATTGATTGCTGCCCGTTCTGTTTCGAGTGCAGCAGCTTCTCGTTGGAGGCGTTGGTATTCCGCATTCGGCGCACCACCTTGTGTGTTCCAATACCCTGCTTCGCTATTGTGGGTAGCTAAATGTTCTGTATACGCTTTTGTGCGAGCATCAATAGTTTGACCTAAAGTCGTGTACTCGCTCTTAAGGCTATCTAAAGTTTGTTTTAAATCATCAAGCTGGTCTTTATCTTCTTCTATAGAACGTTTAAGTTTTTCGTTCTGAATGGTAGTGCGCTGGCGTTCGTCGTACACAAAGTTGATACTAATGTCCCCACCTTGCGCTAGGTAAGAGAGGAGGGGATTTGGAGCATAGGCATCATTCCATGTTTTTGCTGCTTGAGCCGCATACGCCTGCACCATGTCTTTGGAAATAGTAAACCTACGATCGATAGTTCCTATACTCCATGTTTTTGGAAGGTTACATGGGTTTTGGGCTATTTTCTTTACTGCAAAATACCCTGTACCACTTACAGCAAGGATAAGTATGATAATGATTCCAACGGATCGCAATGGTTTGTCCATGATCGTAGTGTAAGCTCCTTAACAAGGATGTCTAGCACAAGTAAGACGATGTATGGCAATAGTTCCTTACGATTTTAGTGTAGAATGCCAGATAAATTGCTTTTTGTGGGCGATAGAGGAGTCGAACCTCTGACATCTACAACGTCAATGTAGCGCTCTACCAACTGAGCTAACCGCCCGAAGAACCGTAGTATACAAATTTACTTATGGGGTGTCTAACCTGATCATAGAGGTCTTTCACCAATGTAAAAAGAGCCTTTTAAGGCTCTTTTTACATTGGTGATCCTACGGAGAATCGAACTCCGATTTCGGCCGTGAAAGGGCCGCGTCCTAACCGTTAGACGATAGGACCAAGTTGCACAATAATACCATACTTTTTCTAAGTGTTCAATGCCTTAGCAGCGGGCTTTTGCTATACTTAAATATATGAAGCTTCTTTTGGTAGAAGATGAAGGGGAGCTCGCTGAAGTAATAGCGAAAGGCCTTAAACATGAAGGGTATGTAGTTGACGTATGTTCTGATGGAGGCAAGGCTAAAAACCTTCTTACCTCAAATAAAGACGCCTTCGATCTGGTAATACTCGACATCAGTCTTCCTCATGTGGATGGTTTAGAACTTTGTTCCTATGTGCGGCAGTTGCATTTAACTGTGCCCATTCTTATGCTTACCGCTCGAGGTGCAATTGAGGATAAGGTTAATGCCTTAAATGCGGGAGCTGATGATTATGTCACCAAACCTTTTTCATTTGAGGAATTACTTGCGCGAATTCGGGCCCTTCTTCGTCGACCCACTGTAAAGATTAATGATCTCCTCAGGGTGGGAGATATTTCTCTGGATGTGGCTAAGCATAAAGTTTTTTGTAAAGGAGAGGAGATAGAAATGACAAGAAAAGAATTTATGCTTTTAGAGTGCCTCATGAGACGGCAGAATCAGGTGGTTACACGGGATACTCTCTATTCGACATTGTGGGATATGAATGACACGTTATTTAGTAATACGGTAGACGTGCATATTAAAAACGTTAGAAATAAATTAGGAAATAAGCATGGGAGCTTTATCAAAACTATTCGCGGCGTAGGATATGTTTTCGAAATTTAGTATTTTTACAAAAGCGCGAGTCCAGCTCGTATTGTTTTATGCGTTTGTGTTTTTGGTAATGGTTATTGCTGCAGATAGGACCATAGAATACAACCGTACAAAAATAGTGGAAGGAGTAATACAAGAAATTCTCATCGACCAACCTGACCTCGATTCACGCGTGGTTGCCGCTCGCCGGGAAGCCCTTGTATCCTTTAGATATCAACAGTATAAAGTATTTACCCTTTTTGGGATTGTTGTTGCGGGAATTATGTACGTTCTTGCAAGTTCAAGTTTGCGACCCATCAACAAAATCATTGAATTACAAAGAAGGTTTATTGCGAATGCTTCCCATGAATTGCGTACTCCTTTGTCTGTCATGAAGACCCAATCAGAAGTTGCTCTTCGTATGAAGCGAAGCCTTAGTAAAGAAGAGCTTGAAACTGTTCTGCGAAGTAATATCTCTCAAATCAATTATATGTCCGAAGTTATCAACACTCTTCTCCGTATATCTAGCAGTACAAGTTCTTCTAGAAGTGTCACTTTTTCTCCTTTAGTAATTGCGATTCCTATTGAAAAAGCAATAAGCTCACTTTTATCACTTGCTCTTTCTAAAAAAATTACCATCACGACTGAAGTGCCGCATACTATTTGTATAGTGGGAAACGG
The DNA here is from genome assembly GCA_029288775.1 of Candidatus Nomurabacteria bacterium. Lineage (GTDB taxonomy): Bacteria > Patescibacteriota > Minisyncoccia > Phycocordibacterales > UBA5272 > UBA11704. The sequence goes on from JARIGQ010000006.1 coordinate 159,739, forward strand.
TGTGGCGTTTGAAGAAATAATGATAAATGTGCTCCAGAATGCAATAATGTATACCCCTGAAGGAGGAAAGGTGCATATTTACGCCTCTCAGGAGGGGAAAAAGTGCAGAGTAGCTATTTCAGATACAGGAGTAGGGATATCTGCCAAGGATTTGCCTCATATTTTTAATCCATTCTTTCGAGGACATCTTAGTCCAACTTACAGCAAGCACGGATCGGGGCTTGGGCTTACTTTGGTTAAAGAACTAGTTACCCTTCATAAAGGGACCATTTCTCTTGCGAGTACAGAAGGGCAAGGTACAGTAGTTAGTATGTTTTTCCCCATTTTAAAGTAAGTGCTTATTCTGGGGATAAGCTATTTTCTTCATCTTTTCTTCATGCTCGTCTCTCTATACTTTAGGAGTAGCATAATTTTATAAACGATTACAAGTATGATTAGAAGAAAAGTGGGGTTTAGTTTCAGACCAAGAGGATTCACTCTCATCGAACTTCTCGTTGTGATTGCAATCATCGGTCTCCTGTCAACGGTTATTGCAGGTCCTGTGCAAGCGGCCCGTAAGAAGGGACGTGACGCAAAGAAGATTGCGGATTTAAAAGCCATTCAGTCTGCACTCTCACAATACTCCGAAGATTACTCCGGTACCTATCCTATCAGTATTGACGGACTTGTACCTAAGTACCTTCAGATCTTGCCTCCAAACGCAGCTACAACTACAGTTGCCAAGGACAAGTACATGTACGTTACGTACAAGGACGCAGCAGGTAATATCGTAG
>JARIGQ010000014.1 GCA_029288775.1 Candidatus Nomurabacteria bacterium
CTGGAACTGCCGGAAACGGAATTGCAAACGCCAACACAGCAGCTTCAAACGCTGCAACAAACGTTGCGTCTGACTTCAACGGTGCAGGTACTCAGGAAGGTGCTGCAGGAACATGTACTACAGCGCTTACGACGTGTATCTACGACGTAGTACCTGAGAACTAGTAGAAGTGTGGTAGAAGTTTTACTCTATACACTATTCTTTATACTCGGTGCCGCTATCGGAAGTTTTGTGCAGGTTATCGTGAGTCGGCTTAATGTTGCTCCGATAGCCAAGTCTAGAAGCAAGTGCCTCTCCTGCGGAGAGGCACTTCGCGTCTCGGACCTTGTCCCTATTTTCTCCTATCTCTTCTTGCGGGGAAAGTGCAGGTACTGCAAAGTTCCTTTCGGTGCAGAGGCGCTCTTTGTTGAAATTGGGTTTGGCATTATTTTTATTCTCCTGCTTCACTTTATGCTCTTAGGTGCAGCATTCCCAGCGTCACTAGGATGGCTTGTGTATTACACCATGCTTTTCATTACGCTTGGAGTAATTGCACTCTATGATTTACGTCATACGTACATACCTACAGCATATCTCCTTTGGTTTTCAGCATTGGCGTTTGTGCTTCTTGTAATGCGTTTTCAGGCGGATCCTTCCGCAACGACACTTCTCGGTCCACTCGTAGTCGCTTTACCTTTTCTTCTTATCTGGATGTTTTCTAAGGGAAGAGCAATCGGGTTTGGGGATGTGATTTTGTTTATGGCAATTGGCGCTTTCTTTGGGATTGAGCAAGGGCTTGCGGTGGTGCTTGTAGCTGTGTGGTTGGGAGCCATTATCGGTATTGGTGTGATGGTGATACAAAAATTGAAAGGCAAAAAGCATTCTTCCGTTATCCCATTTGTGCCCTTTATCGTGCTTGCATTTCTGATTGTTTTGTTCACAGACACTTCCATCTTTTCCTTAGCAGGTCTCTTTGCTTAGTGTTACTATTACATACATGAAGATGCCCTTACGGATTGGCGCTTTTACGCTCATTGAGTTAATGGTAAGTATGACTATTATTACCATTCTTACGTTTATCTTCTTTGGACAATATCCCGAAGCAGCGACACGCTTGTCACTTATCAACGTGTCTCATACGACATCGCTTTTGGTACGTGAAGCTCAAGTACGCGGAAGTGCGATTGATTCCTTAAATAGCGCTCTAGGTGGATATGGCGTATACGCTACTTTAAGTTCCCCTGACAGAATTGTTTTGTTTGGTGATACGGTAGATAGCTCAGTTCCAAAGCCTAATGGGGTTGCCGTCGGCAACGGTCTTTTTGATAATTCCCCCATTAATGAAACCAAAACTACATCCATTTTTCCTACGGGATATATCGTCAAAAAGCTCTGTGTGGGAAGTGGTTTTCCTTTTACCTGTAATACAAACAATACCCCTAACATTACCTCGCTTACGATTTCTTTTACTCGTCCGGATCCTGAACCACACATTTATATTAATAACGCTACATCTTCATCTGCTTCAGCGGGGTGTATAGAATTGCGAGCACCGCTAGATACTCGCTCGGGGCATATTCGATCGGTGCAAGTATATAATTCCGGCAGAATTACGATTGTTGTAGGTAAGTGTGATAATAGTTCATCATGATGTATTTACTCCGTCACAACACAGGTAAGATGGCTGGGATGCGAGGATTTACTCTGGTTGAGCTTCTCGTTGCGATGGCAATTTTTGTGTTCGTAATCACCATAGCCACGGGCGCGCTCTTTTCTGCGCAAGCTGTGAATGGAAAATTGGAACAGACGCAGAACGTGCTTGATGGTGTGAATCTTTCCGTTGAATTATTGGTTCGCGATATACGGTACGGTTCTAACTTTTGGTGCGGAACCGGATCGGTACCAGCCGTAGTTCCAACTACAAGAAATTCTTGTCCATCGTCGGGAGGTAACGTACTTGTGTTTCGACCAAGTATTGCTCTCTCTGGAACAACTGATCAAACTCAGGATAGGGTAGCCTATTATCTTTCCAACGGAGTCTTGTATAAAAGCGAATACCCGTACGGAGTTTCGTCGCGAACCTTTCAAATTACTTCAGGGGACGTAAAGATAAGCACGCTTGCCTTTTTTTCCAAAGGATATGAGAGTTCTTATGATACGTCCGTGGATTATAATCAGCCTATAACAACCATTGTATTATCCGGAACCACTATTCCTTTAAAGATAACTGCCAAGCCTGTACAATTTTCCATACAAACAAGTGCCTCATCTCGTGTTTTGGATAAATAACCATGACTCATTTTTTTTCTCGCCGCCAACATTCTCATTTCAAAGCGTTCACGCTTGTTGAGACGCTCGTTGCAACTATGATTATTACCATGGTAATTTTGGGCCCGCTTACCGTGGCGACGAATGCTTCCTCATATGCTCGCGTGACCAAGGATACACTTACGGCAACCTATCTTGCACAAGAAGCAGTGGAATTGTTGCACCATCAGCAGGATTCAGTGTATATCCGCTGTGTGCAAGAAGCTGGTAGTGTGTGTACGCTAATTGGATCCGAATCACCTTCGCAAGCTGCGTGGAGGATATTCCGCAATCGATTGAATGCTTCAAGTTCGCTGTCCTGCTTTTCAAACGAAAATGCGCTCGGATGTTCCTATGATTATATTGATATGACTACAAATGAGGACGCGACTCCGTCTAAGTACAGAAGCGATCTTGCTTCTTGTAATAAACTTTCGATTCAGACAAGTACTGGACTTTACGTATGTACTGGAGCTCATGGGTCGGGTGCGGGATACACACCTACCTACTTCAATAGAAGTGTATCTATTACTTCTATTCCAACCTTCGGATCTGGCACCAATGAGCAGAATTACAATGATGATTTGCGTGTGACGGCAACAGTAACCTTTACGCGAACCAATGGCTATCAGCGCCAAGTGAAGGTCGTAGATTTTCTCCACGCCCGAGCATAATATGAAAGCACCTACCCCTTTTCATTTCCCTAAACGAACACGAGGATTTATCCTCCCGCTTGCTCTTGTGATGTGTATTATTATTCTTACCATTTCTACTGGTATTTCATATATTCTTGCCAAGGAAATTTATTTTTCACGCCTCTCCCGATTAAGTCAGGTTGCCTACTATGCGGCAGATAATGGTATGATGTGTGCCCTTATGGTGGATGACACCTATATAGATCCAGATACCGGGTTGGGTATTTTTCAATACACCAACACCATTACCGCACAAGACGTGCTTACGAAGATTAATACTAATCGTGCCAATAATGGCTTGCCAGCTCTTTCGCTCAACAACATTAAATGCGCTACGTCGGATATTTTCGGAGGAACGAGTAATTATGCAGTGAGTCCGCTCGCTGGACAAGTGGATGGAAGTGGAAATCAAATCTACTCCACTACGTTTTCCATGACTATGGATTTGGGAGATGGTACTACGCGTTGTGCGCAAATAACCATTAATAAGACAGCAAAGTATCGTCAAATCATTTCTCGTGGATTTGCCAGCTGTTCTACTACCAGCAAGTACCGCATAGAGCGTGCTGTTATCAATACGACCGAAGTACAGTAAAGCCTTTAAAATAAGGGATTTTTGCTATACTGAAGCTATATCCATGAATAAAGCGCAGATACAGAAGCGAATAGAGGAGTTACGGGCAGAACTCGAAAAGCATCGGGTTTTGTATCATGTGCACGATGCGCCAGTGATTTCTGATGAAGTCTATGATTCGCTTATGCGTGAGCTTGATAGTCTGGAACGCGAGCATCCGGAATTTGATACCCCATATTCTCCAACTCATCGCGTAGGAGGAGAGCCGCTTGCTAAATTCAAAAAGGTAACCCACGACATTCGCCAATGGAGCTTCGATAATGTTTTTTCATTTGAGGAGCTTACAGAATGGGAAGAGCGTAATGTTAATCTTTTGAAGAAAGAAGGGATAGAGGAGCGTCCTACCTATGTTGCGGAAATGAAAATAGACGGGCTTAAAGTCATTATGACGTACAGGGACGGTGCGCTTGTTCGAGCTGCTACGCGAGGAAATGGAGAAGTGGGCGAGGATATTACCGAAAATATCAAAACCGTACGTTCGATTCCACTTGTCCTTGCTGAAAAAGTTTCCATCACGGTGATTGGTGAAGCCTGGATGAAAAAGAAAGATTTGGCACGCATTAACAAAGAGCGTGAAAAGGAAGGGTTGCCATTATATGCCAATACGCGCAATTTGGCTGCTGGAACGCTTCGTCAGCTTGACCCCAAGATCGTAGCTTCTCGCAACATTCAAATCTTTGCATATGATATTGAAGGTGGTCACTTTGCTTCTCAGGAAGAGGAATTACAAACGCTGTTAGATTTTGGTTTTTTGGTAAATAAGGATCATAAGGTATGTAAGATACTTAAAGAAGTGCAGGCTTTTTATGATATTTGGAAGGAAAAAAGAAATGCTCAGGATTATGGTATTGATGGTGTCGTCATAAAGGTAAATGAACGAAAATTATGGGATGCGCTTGGTTATACCGCCAAAGCGCCCCGAGCAGGTATTGCATACAAGTTTCCAGCAGAAGAGGTAGCGACAAAGCTCATTTCTATTTCTTGCCAAGTAGGTCGTACGGGAGCTATTACTCCTATTGCTAATTTGGAACCAGTGCTTGTGGCCGGATCTGTTGTGAAGCGTGCCACCCTTCATAATGAAGATGAAATCAAGCGGCTCGATGTGCGAGTGGGGGATACGGTGTCACTTCGCAAAGCTGGGGATGTGATTCCGGAAATTTTTGATGTGCTCAAGGATTTGCGCCCAAAAGGAGCGAAGGAATTTGTGATGCCAACAAAGTGCCCAGAATGTGATTCTGTTCTTGTGCGCGAAACTGTCGGTAAGAATCAATCTGCTGCATGGTATTGCAAGAATTCAGATTGCCCAGCCAAGCATTTGGAAGGTCTCATTCATTTTGTCTCTAAAAAAGGCATGAATATCGAAGGGTTAGGGGAAAAGATTGTGGAAGAATTTCGGGAACTTGGACTTATTACGGACCAGGCTTCTATATTTACATTAAAGAAAGAAGACATTGCCGGACTTGAAGGATTTGGCGAGAAGAGTGCTGAGAATCTCATCACTTCCATACAAACTGCGCGTACGGTGTCGCTTGGAAGATTTTTGTACAGTCTCGGTATTCGTCATGTGGGTGAGACCACAGCCAAAGATATTGCCAAAGCTTTTAAGACTATTGGTGCTATCTCTCATGCTACGTATGAAGAATTGATTGCTGTTGAAGGAATAGGGGAAGTAGTTGCGCGATCGATTGTGGATTTTTTCCAAAACAAAAGCAACCAGGATATGCTAGAAGAACTGTTACGAGAAGTGGAGGTGGAAGAGGAAAAAAGAAAAGGAACACAGAAGCTCGCAGGGCTTACGTTTGTTATTACAGGCTCTCTTCCGACTCTTTCTCGCGATGAAGCAAAGGATCTTATTGAATTGTATGGGGGCAAAGTTGCTGGAAGCGTTTCCAAAAATACTGATTATCTTTTGGTGGGTGAAGGGGGTGGATCTAAGCGTGAAGATGCTAAGAAATACGGTACAAAAGTCATTACTGAAGAAGAGATGATTAATATGGTAAAATAGTCTAACTATGTCATTTACTCGAGAGGATTTGGATAATCTTTCGGCGCTTGCGCGAATTACGGTGAAAGAGGAAGAAAAAGATAAGATGCTTGCTGATATGCAGGCAATTTTGGGATATGTATCTGAAATTAATGAAGTTTCAGGTGATATTGAGCGTATCAAAGGAACACACTACAACATTGTACGAGAAGATGTGGTCACGCATGCATCCGGGTCAAACACGGAAGCACTTCTCCGTGAAGCGCCAGCAACTGAAGATGGTTATGTAAAGGTGGCTCAGGTTTTAAAATAATATGAAGACGCTTATTGAACTACATGGAGAGCTTGTGTCTGGCGCAACAACTGTCGAAGCGCTCGTGTCCCAAGCTAAAAAGACGATTACTGAAAAAGATGGTGAGATTCACGCGCTTTTAGGGCTCTATTCAGATGCGCTTATTAATGCGCAAATTGCTCATGCAAAGGATATGTTTGCTCGTGGAACCGCAACTGCTCTCACGGGCATTCCGGTTGTGCTTAAGGACAATATCGTCGTACGTGGCGAAAAGGCGACAGCAGCATCCAAGATTCTGGAAGAGTATGTTGCAACCTATGACGCAACAGTGGTGAAGAAATTAAAAGACGCTGGAGCGATTTTACTCGGACGAGCGAATATGGACGAGTTTGCGATGGGAGGATCCACCGAGAATTCTGCTTTTGGCGTCACCAAGAACCCGCATGATGCAACTCGCGTTGCTGGAGGCTCTTCGGGAGGATCTGCGGCTTCAGTTGCCTACGGTGCAGTACTTATTGCTCTTGGATCGGATACAGGAGGATCAATTCGTCAGCCGGCATCATTTTGTGGCATTGTGGGGCTTAAGCCAACATACGGCACGGTGTCACGCTATGGCCTTATGGCGATGGGTAGTTCGCTTGATCAGATTGGTCCATTTGCAAATTCGGTAGAAGATGCAGAGATCGTCTTCAACGCTATTAAAGGAGCGGATGACTTGGATAGCACATCGGTCAAGAATATTCCTGAACAGAATCATACGCTTAAGAAAAAAATTGGTGTGCCATGGTCATTCGTGAGGCGTGAAGGTGTCGATGCAGAAGTGTTGAAAAATTTCGAAGCATCAATTGAAAAACTCAAAGGTGCGGGGTATGAAATTGTCGATGTTTCATTGGAACATTTGGAAAAATCTCTTTCTGTATATTACGTGGTGGTGTTTGCGGAGATTTCTTCCAATCTGGCGCGCTACGATGGTATTCGCTACGGTATGTCCATTAAGGATGAAAGCATGATTAAAGGATATTTAAAGACACGTACGGAAGGATTTGGTCCGGAGGTTCGTCGTCGCATTTTGCTCGGTACCTATGTGCTTTCATCGGGTTATTATGATGCTTATTACAACAAGGCAAACCTTGTACGTGAAATGCTTCGTCAGGAATTTGAAAAGGTATTTGAAGAAGTTGATGTTGTCGCCATGCCAACTTCTCCAATCCCTGCGTTTAAGATAGGTGAGAAGGCACACGATCCACTTGCAATGTATTTAGCCGATATTTTTACCGTTCCCGTTAATATTGTCGGTGTCCCGGCTATTTCCATTCCTTCTGGAAAAACTGCTGAAAACTTACCACTTTCTCTTCAGCTAATTGCTCCACATTTCGGAGAGTCCACACTCTTTGCTATCGGCAAAGACTTTGAAAAGCTATACTAGGAAGTGCAATGTACTCCCTGTCGATAGACTATTTGTTCAATCGCGTATACGACGGTCTCCTGTGGATCAAGTATGTGTGGCTGTTTGTAGTGCTTCATAAAAGTCAGGAGGACTATTTGGCAGCACACACGGCTTCGGATTATGATGGGTTACGTGATCGCGGCTGGCTTGATGTTGCAACACAACAGAATGTACCCGTACCTCCTGCAGAGGTTCATGTTTCCTTGTGGCAGCGTTTTTTGGAAAAATTGGGAATTTCTTTTAAGGATTCAGATCATGACGGTAATCCTGATATTACGGATAGTAAGGAACATGATCCTTACAACCTCACGCCGGCTCAATTAAAAGAGCGGTACAGTGAAGATTATTCACTTATGGATCATGTGCGAGATTGGTTTGGTATTGGACCAAAAGACTCAGATGGGGATGGGGTTCCGGATAGTTATGAATTAGCTCATCATCTTGATCCTCACAATCCCGACACTGATATGGATGGAATTCCAGACGGACAGGAGCTTGCCATGGGAACAGACCCTTTGAATAATGATACCGATGGGGACTTAGTGCTTGATGGAAGGGATGCTTATCCGCTTGATGGTACGCGTTCGATTGCGGAAAATGATGTTGATTCGGATGGGGATGGTGTGGGGGACAAGTATGAAACTGCTTTGGGAACCGATCCACATAATCGTGATACCGACGGGGACGGTATTCCAGATGGAATGGATACCTATCCGCTAGATCCCAATAATGTAAGTCATATTCAAGCGCTCGATCTTCATACTGCATCTCAGGGTATTCATTTTTCAGTACAAAATCCGGTGCTTGCTCTTTTTACTTCGTTACTGTCCATTGCGGCTATCGCTATTCTCTTGGTGTTTGTATATGTGGTGTTGAGATGGTTATGGACATTTTTGGACGGACTCAATCATTTTGATCATCATTTTGCTCATGACAACCACGGTGCTCACGGAGACCTTCATGTCGTAGAAGATGAACACGATGCTATACTAGCGGGCATTGCAAATCTGCCCGTTTTTGAAGATGCACCTGCACCGCCTCCATCTTCTCAGGATTTCGAAGAGCATCCGCGTTTTGCAATTATTCAAGGATATATGTCATCTAACAGCGAAGCGCTCTGGAGAATTGGCATTTTGGAAGCAGATAATATGTTATTTGAGGTAATGCGCGCTAAGGGGTACACAGGGGAGACAGTGGCGGATATGCTTAAGAGTGCCAGTTTCAAGACCGTACAAATGGCGTGGGACGCTCATGGGGTGCGCAATCGCATTGCTCACGAAGGATCGAATTTCCAATTGACCGAACGCGAAGCAAAGAGGGCATTTACGCTTTACGAGTCGGTATTTAGGGAATTGAAGGCAATTAGATAAAAGTAAAAACCGAGAAGAAAAGAGTTCTCGGTTTTTACTTTTTGCGCAGTGAATGGGATTTGAACCCACGACCCCCGCCGTGACAGGGCGGTGCTCTAACCAGCTGAGCTACCACTGCATATTTCTTAACTTACCCATTCTAGCAAAAAACTAGAATCCGTCGAAACGGGTGTCAGTGGGTGGGATCGAACCACCGACCTAAGGCTTATGAGTCCTTCGCTCTAACCAACTGAGCTACACTGACATTCGTCAATTCATTCACTTTAACAGAATCATAAGCCTGAAGGAATATAGCCTTATGGGACTTCGACTCGGATAAACTGAGCTACACTGACATATTCAACTGAAAATCTTAAGCGCCGCCCACACTACGTGGGCGGCGCTTAAGATTACCTGTCACGTAGTTTTCTTGTTGCGGAGGCTGGAATCGAACCAGCGTCCCGAGGTTATGAGCCTCGTGAGTTACCTCTACTCTACTCCGCTAAATGACTCTTTATAGAGTCCGCATATCATACCATACGACGGCGTTCTTATCAACCTCTTACCTTTGATATATACTATCTCTATATGTCATTAGTACACATTGGTTTTACTGTAGGCGATATTTTAAAAACAAAGGAAATGTATAAGAAAGCTTTGGCGCCGCTTGGGCTTTCAGTGGTTATGGAAGGGGAAGGATATGTGGGTCTTGGGAAACAAGGAGCATCTCAATTGTGGTTAGGTAGCCCAAGTGAACATCATCCTACGGTTGCAAAAGATATACATGTGGCATTTCTGGCTGACAATAAGGAAGCTGTAGATGCTTTTCATGCCGAAGGATTAGCTGCAGGCTTTACAGATAATGGTGCCCCTGGTATTCGTGAAATGTATGCTCCTAATTATTATGCCGCATTTTTACACGATGCAGACGGTAATAATATCGAAGTAGTTTGTTTTGTATAAACCGAACTTATTGCTCAGTTAATTTGAACCCTTGGTAGATGCCAGCATTTTTGAGAATGCTTTTGGTGTAGCGTTCATATTCGAACAATGAACATAACGAGGAACGTACTGGGGAAAGCGAGCAGGATACATTGACGGATTTATCTTGCTTGTCTTTGTTTTGGAATATAAACCCAAAAGTCATATTCACTATATCAAAGGATGAGAATCGCTCTTTAAGCCCCAGTTCGTTTAATGTTTCATCTAGCGACTGAAGTCCTGTATATTCCTTACCTGAAGGTAAAGCAATACGAATTGTCTTTTTTCCGTTTGCATAGGACACTGTTACTGATTTGATGGTTGCTTTGATAAAAGGGGTACCTTTATTAAACAAAGTAAAATCATGGGCGAGGTTTTTAAGAGGAGATAAATCAAAGCGTTCTATTTTTCCTTCATACCCGCCTTTGGTAACAACGCGCAGGAAGGTATCCAAATAGATAAGTTTTTCCTGCTTATCTACGGTTCCGGAAATAAGAGCTATTTCTTCTTTTGGTAAATAGGCGATACGGACAGACTTTACTTGCCGAGTCATATGCTTGCGGTCTGTTCCTTCTTCACTTAATGATTCGTGTACATCATAGCCTTGATGGAAAGTTGAAGAGATATAGAGGATCTCATCCAAAAAAAGATGTTCCATGTGCTGTTCAGTCGCATTGTCATCTTTGTTGGCAATACGGGTGAATTCGCGTGAAAGCTCAGTGAGCGCAAGCTCTGCCTGTGTTTTGTCCACACTGAGGGCTTCGTAAGAAAGATAACTTTTTGAGGCATAAAAAGGTGCGAGAAATGCGAGCTTGGAAGCGATTTCTTCATGGCGAAGATAGAAATACAACATGAAGTCCTGGTCGCTTATGCACTCAATCTCAGGCTCACAGGCTTTTCCTGTCTGCTCTTTGTGCAATTTCTTTCCCAATGACGCGCTGTGTCCGTTTGTAATAGAAGCGAGGTAAGAGAGCTCCTTGATTATTTCCAAACGCTTTTCGGTCTCCATTGATTTTATAGAATCCTCCATAAGTTGGATGGACACCTTGCGGGGAGTATCTTCGCTTATTTCAAAGAAGAAGTCAGTTTCATATTTTTTTGCCAATTCGGCAAGCAGTTGATGTGCGTGTAGTTTGGAGAGGTACTTTTTTACAGAAAACGATTGAGCCATGCGTACAGGAAATTAAAATAATTTCTCCAGTGTACCATGGCCCTATGATATGATGATATCTTCATGATCATCACCAAGATCTCCCAAACCCATTTCAATAATGGTTTATATGACCTTGAAACAAAGTCGTATCTTAAGCATGATTTGGTGCACTTTGCGGTCGACAAAGCGCTTGGTCTTTACAATGACGAGGACCCTACAACGCACTCTGAGGAATTGGAAAAAGTGGCCGGCATTCTACATGCTGTGTATGATGAGTCAGTAACGAATGCTCGTATCTTGGAAGGGGCGGATAATCTTTTTTCTGCTTTCGGCAAAGAGCGGCCCTTCTATCTGACCGATGATTTTGTGCAGGACATTCGTACTACTGTTCATACATTGTTTCATCGATACGCGGCACTTAAGACGGGGGAATCTATGGAGCTTGCATAATGCTTTCGAATCTTAAGGAGGCGTTTTTCTGGACGCTTACTTTTATCATGAGAATAAGTGCCGGAATCGGATTTGGCTTTGCTGCGCTTTGGGGTTGGTTAAGCGGATTTTCAGAGGTAACTTCCGTCACGTCTTTTGTAATGCCAAAAATTTCTCTTGTGCTTATCGGGAAGCTTCTCACACCATTTCCTTGGTGGGTGCTGATTGCTTTATCCTTTGCTCCGCCCCCGCTTGTGATGACACTCTTTTTTGTAATGATTATCGTGGTCCTTAAGCAGTGATTCAAAAAGTGCTTCTTTTTTGCTAGAATCCAAATACTATGGGGTATCAAGTGCTTCTCTTTTACAAATACGTTACTATCGAACAGCCACAAGACTATGTGGTGCAGTTTCGTGCGCTGTGTGAAAAGCACGCATTGCTAGGGCGCGCTCTCATTGCTGAAGAGGGTATCAATGCGACTTTGGAAGGAACACTTGAAGCAACAGAAGCTTTCGTTCAAGAATGGAAGGAAGATTCCCGATTCAGCGATGTACAAATAAAACGAAGTCCTGGTACGGGAGCGGCATTCAGAAAGCTTTCTGTGAAATTCCGCAATGAAATTGTCGGCACCAAGTTCCCGCAAGAAGTAGACCCGCGCGTTAAAACGGCACCGCACATTACACCGGATGAACTTCATTCGCTCTACGAGAAGAAGGATGATTTTGTAGTGGTTGATATGCGCAACTCATATGAATACGCATCAGGACATTTTGCTAATTCCATTGATCCTGGTATGAACGCCTCACGCGAGCTTCCGGAAAAAGTTGAAAAGTTACGAATCCATAAAGATAAGAAAATAATCACGGTATGTACCGGGGGTATTCGTTGTGAAAAAATGTCCGCCTACCTTCTTCATGAAGGTTTTGAAAATGTGTATCAGCTCGATGGGGGTATGCATACCTATATGGAAAAATATCCCGAAGGGTATTTCAAGGGCACGCTCTTTACCTTTGACGATCGTATGACAATGGACTTTGGCGGCAAGCGTGAGATTGTAGGGAAGTGCAAACTCTGCAATAGTACAACTGAAAGCTATCAGAATTGTTCGAATGCTGAATGTAATATGTTGTTTCTTATTTGTGACGATTGTACGGGAGATGCAGGTCCGGTATTTTGTGACGAGGCTTGTAAGGCTAGGGCTGTGCATATTTTAGATCGCGTGCGCCGGTAGTATGAAGTTTGAAGATAAAGTAGCGCGCTTGCGCAAGGAGAAGTACGGAGGAAAAGAAACTCCTGAGCTTTTGGAAGATATCCGTAAGATGACGGAAGGGGAATCGCTAGAATATTTGTTAGGAGGTGTAGAGTTTGCGGGAGCAAAGATAGATCTTTCATTTCGTCCTATGATTCCGCGACCGGAAACAGAACGATGGGTAAAAGATGCAATTGAAGACATCAAAGCAACCCGGCGCGAATACGTGCTTCGATGTTTGGATTTGTTTTCAGGTTCCGGGTGTGTAGGCCTTGCGGTACTGAAAAATCTTCCTGAAAGTACAATGGATTTTATTGAACTTGATCCGAAATTGAAGGAGCAGATAGAGATCTCGATTGCAAAAAACAATATCAAGAAACTTCGCACACGAGTGCTGACAGGTGATACGTGGCAAGGTGCACAAGGAACCTACGATTGCATCTTCGCAGTTCCACCGTATGTGCCGCAATCTATGAAAGAAGAAGTGATGAAGGAATTATCTAGCGAAGACCCGCTCTCCTTTTTTGATAAGGAAGATGGATTTTATTACCACACAGAAGTATTAAAGCAGGCTAAGGAATTCCTAAAAGATGGCGGAGCACTTTATTTGGAATTTGATATCACTCAGCGAGAGAAAATAGAAGAAATGGTCAAAGAATGCGGATGGGCGATTTACTCCTTTTTGAAGGACCCTTATGGTCATGAGTGCGCTATAAAGCTTGTAAAATAAAAGCTTTTTAACTTGACTTTTATATAAATATGTGACATAATATAAATGATGCGATTAACTCCGTAGCCCTTTTAAAGTTTGATCCCATGTAAGAGGAAACGATCATGATCCAGATTGAGCAAAAGTTTGTGGATAGTTTCCGGGATGCTGACATAGGTCTCCTATGGTTTCTGTCTTCTCAGGGTGATCTCTTCTGTAGTGATAGTGGTACACACCTAGAACTTTTTAAAAAAGTTTCCCAATGGAAGGGTTCTGAAAAATGCATCCCTCCAAAAGACAAGTCAGATATCGTAGCCGCCGGACGAGTGGTGTATCTTTTGAGTGGCCCCAAGTACAACTGGGGAAGTGACTCCCTTGGTGTGTCCACCCCAGAAGAGATAAAAGCAATTATTGAGAGAGCCTTAGGAGAAGAATTTCCTAAACAGGGTCTTTGCTTTTGGGATCGGTCACCAATTTGAAGATTCACCCGCTCGACACGCGAAAAGCTCGCGCAGTTCGGCGGGTTTTTCTTTTGTGTATTCCATACTCCCACCTGAACCTTTGAACCAACTCTCGGAGCGCGACGGCGCGAGAGTGAACTACTTTTCTAGCAAGAAAAGATAGTGTTTGGTTTTAAGGTTTAGGTTAAAAAAGAAGTATTTTTGAAATATAAAACCTTGACATTCGCTAGCATGTCTGCTAAAATAGAAATATTATTTCCTTTATGGATATCCATGTGTAGTCAGGCGATAGGTTAATTCTGATTTGACGCGTTGTGGTTAGCCATATAAACCTTCCACTCTTTACGGCAGGTAAGCGCAAATAATTAACTTAAGATTACATATGTATACCATCACTACTGGTGGATCGTCCGATACTTCGGAGCGATCACATTCTCGTTCACGTTTTAATTCTGATCGTCCATCTCGCGGACGTTCCTTCTCTTCCGATCGTGGAGGGCGTGGAGGAGGTTCTCGTGGTCGTTTCAGCTCTCGTGGAGGTTCTCCAAAGCCATTTAATCCCAAGAAAGGATTTCGTAAGGATTATATCGATGAGAAGCTTTTTATCAATAAAGATGCTGCCGTATCTGAAGCTACGGATTATGTAGCGGAACACGTGTTCACCGATTTTGGCATTGCAGAATTACTTTCCGCGAACTTAACCGCAAAGGGACTCATTAAGCCATCTCCTATTCAGGATCAGGCTATTCCTGTGGTGCTTCAAGGTAAAGATGTTGTTGGTATCGCTTCCACCGGAACCGGTAAGACTGCAGCCTTTCTTATTCCGCTTATTAACAAGCTTGTGGCAAACAAAGATCAGAAGTTCATGGTGCTTTGTCCTACTCGCGAACTTGCCCTTCAGGTAGAAGCAGAGTTCATCAACTTTACTCGAGGCATGAAACTCTTTTCAGTTTCATGTGTGGGTGGTGCGCCAATCATGCGCCAGATCAAGGAACTTGAACTCGGTGTGCATGCGGTTATCGGTACGCCAGGTCGCGTGAAGGATCTTATCGAACGCGGCAAGATTAATATGAAGTATTTCGATTCTATCGTCCTTGACGAAGCGGATCGCATGCTTGATATGGGATTTATCGATGATATGCGTCTTATTCTTGGTCTCATGCCAGAATCAAAGCAAGGACTCTTCTTCTCGGCGACATTTTCGCCTGAGATTAAGCGCCTCGTGAATGATTTCTTGAAGGATCCTGTAACGATTTCTATCAAGAGTCGTGATACAGCGTCATCAGTAATCCAGGACGTTATCCGTGCAAACACTGATGCGGAAAAGCTCGAAGCACTTCATGATATTTTGGTTCGTCCAGAAGCGAAGAAGGTACTTATCTTCCGCGAAATGAAGCGTCACGTAGATAAGCTTGCCGAGGAACTCAAGGCTCGTGGATTTAACGCACTTGGGCTTCATGGTGATATGCACAACCGCGAACGCGAACGTGCGGTGAAGTCACTGGAAACGGGCCGTGTACAAGTTGTGATTGCAACGGACGTTGCTGCTCGCGGACTTGATATCTCTGACATCTCGCTTGTCGTGAACTACGATATTCCAAACAACTACGAAACCTACATTCACCGTATTGGACGAACAGGACGAGGGACCAAGCTAGGCTACGCACTTACCTTCGTACCTAATCGGTAATCATTAGTAATTTTAGCGAGCTACTTTGTTGCGGAGCCTCGCGTGCTCGTCAACGTAGGAATATATCTACGTCTCCTCGCACGCACTCCGCGCCGCGTATCTCCTCTAAAATAACTAACGATAAATTCAAAACAAAGGCGCCTCAATGAGGCGCTTTCGTGTCAGTAGTGGTAGTAGCCGAAATGCTGTGACTTTTTCAAACGATATCGGCGGAGAAAATAAACATTTTTCTCTTCGTGGCTGAAAGGACTTAGTTGACGAAATTGATCCTCCAGCCTCTTGCCTAAAACTTCAGGGAGCCTGTCTCCATGGATTGTTGTCACTTCTTGGGGAGGAGTTAAAGGATATGTCGGATGTCGATACACGCAAAGGTTAAGTCCCGCCATTCCGCCATCCATCTCGAAAATGAAATGTTGTTTGTTTCCTTCCAGGAAAGCTTTCAGCTTCTGGAACTCCTTCATTGTGTAGCGTGTGCTCCTGCAATTGACACGGCTTGCAATTTCTTCAATTGCCTGTTCTTCAGAAAGGGTGGACATGAAAGTTCTCCTTGTGAATCTGGAAATAGACTATACCTTTTAAAGAAAAAAGTCTATCGGAATTCAAATAGCTTCTCCTCAAAGTTTTTGATCTTTCCTTTTTCGTCTACTTCGATCTTTTCTTCTTTGTAGAGCTTCATTCGTTTTGCTTTGTATTCGTCGCTTACCCAGATGTGACCATCAGCATAGACGATGCGATGGAAAGGAATGTCTTTGTGTCCCGCGATCCACGCTTTGCTTAGGATAGATGTGACACTTTGAGACGCTATAGGGCCAGCACCTGCAGCCCGAGCGATACGACCATAGGTAGTTACTCTTCCTTTTGGAATGGAAAGCGCTATTTCTACGACGCGTTCACTAAAGCTTTTCCCTAGCGCCGCTTTCTTTTTCATATTAAAAGTATACTCTAGGAACGGAGTTATGTTTTGCAAGGAAGCGTCGTCTGGGGTATAGTAAATGTCTACCGTACAGTGATTTTGTATTACTAGTAACTAGCTAATTTCAACTATGAACTATTTAAAAGAAGGGGATAAGGTTCCACAGGTTACCTTTAAGACTCGTGTTCGCGATGAGTCCGTAGGCGGAGACAATCCGTTCCGTTGGCAAGACCTTACCACTGACGACATCTTCAAAGGGAAGAAGGTTGTACTCTTTGGTCTTCCGGGTGCGTTTACTCCGACGTGTTCGTCAACGCATGCTCCAGGGTACGATGCGAAGTATGAAGAATTCAAAGCGCTTGGAGTAGATGAAGTGATTTGTCTTTCGGTAAACGATGCATTCGTCATGTATCAGTGGAAGCAGAAGCTTGGTCTTGCTCATGTGTTCATGCTTCCAGATGGAAATGGAGATTTTACGAAAGGTATGGGAATGCTCGTGGATAAGAGCAATCTTGGATTCGGTCACCGCTCCTGGCGTTATTCGATGCTTGTTGAGGACGGTGTCATTAAGAAGCTGTTTGCAGAACCGGGATTTATGGATTTGTGCCCAACAGATCCATTTGAGGTGTCGGACGCAGATACTATTCTCAATTATCTAAAGACAAATTAGCCTCATCTGCCTTGTCGCTATAAAGTTTTTCTCTTTCAACGTAGCATCTAAACTACGTTTCAGTCGAAAAACCTCTAAGCTTCGCGCATCTAACTCTATTTTCTCTTTAGATTTTTAAAGAACCCTCAGTACTATAAACATACAAAAGAAACCGCCTAAGTCTAGGCGGTTTCTTTTGCTATACTTTGGAGATATGAAAACTGAGCTCAAGCATTTTGTAAAGAAAGTAAACGGCTGGAATTTGTTTGTTGGCATTGTGATTGGGTTTGCTCTTGGGGTATGTTTTATTAACCTCCTTATTCCTAACGCCAATGAAGTCATCAAGATGTACTATTGGGAGTATAAGTTTAATCATGGCGATAGAATGTTGCCTCCTTCGATGACTACTCCGAAGAAATAATGGGTGTATCTCGACGCTCCATTCTTTTTCTCTGTTTGTATGAATAAGGAAGCAAAGATGAAACAGTTGGAAGAGGAGGTTTTGGCGCGTATTGATTTGCCACTGTATGCTTTTCGAAAAGAAAATAACTATCTTCCCGTGATGGGCGAGGGTTCGCTTGCGGCTAAAGTGTTTTTTGTAGGAGAGGCACCAGGTAAGACAGAAGCAGAAACTGGTAAGCCATTTTGCGGGAGATCTGGGAAATTTTTAAGTGAAATGCTGGCTTCTATTGGACTTACCCGCGAGGAAGTCTTCATCACAAGTGTGGTCAAAGATAGACCGCCGGAGAATCGAGATCCTACTCCTCAAGAGATTGCGTTGTATGGACCATATTTGGATAAGCAGTTAGAGATCATCAAGCCACAGGTTATTGTACTTTTGGGACGCATCAGTATGAAATACGTTTTTACATTGGTGGGTATCGAAGACGAGCTTGATACGATAGGTACGATGCACGGTAAGGTATATATGGGGAAACTTTCTTATGGAAAGGTAACGCTTTTACCGCTGTATCATCCCGCGGCAGCACTGTACAATCCAAAAAATAAATCGGTGCTTTTGGAGGATTTTAAGGTGGTGAAAAACTATATATAGTATCTATATAAAGAAAAGCCGCATGAACGCGGCTTTTGCACGGAGGCGGAGATCTAGAGGGCGGCGATGAGAGCCATTCCGAGAAAAGCTCCAATCCCTACACGGATCCACCATTTTCCTGTGAAAAAAACGAGGATCATCGCAGCGCCCAGAGCTCCACCTAATGAATAGGCTATAACGGGTCCTGAAATCATTTGCTATCCTTTCTGCTCAATGAGCATCTTTATTAGCCTAGCGATAACAACGTGGGTAGTCAATTATGCTAAAGCCTTGATTTCACTTAGGAATCTTTCGAAATGTCGGTCAGCTCTTTCTCCTCGCCACTTGTCTAAGTTGCCGCAGATTTTAAAATCCACAACATCAATGCCTACGAAATTGAAAAGTGTCGTAATCCAGAATTGACGAAGCGGAAGTATTGGTAAATGGTACCACCATGATGGTCCGCCAGCGGTTGCAAAAATTTTGGCAATTTTTCCTTCAAGCATTGGTTGCACCTTGCCGTCCGGCATGTATTTGTACGCGAAATGTACCCAAAAGGTAAGATCCACCCAGTTTTTCATTACTGCAGGAGGAAGTCCCCACCAAATTGGGTGCACCATCACAATTTCATCAGCCCAGGTGACTTGATCCTCAAAGGTCTTCTGGAGTGCAGGAGGCGTCATTTCGCGAATATTTTCAAAACAGAGAAGTTCGCAGGTATATTCTTGAGAATACAAATCAACGAGCTTTACTTCATGACCTTTTGCTTGTTTTGCGTTTTTATAGGCTTCAGCGATTTTGCGGGCATGACCATTGTGAGAAGGATGAGCAAGTACGATAAGGGATTTCATACATTATAGTTTATAGCCGAAGTAGGTTCTTACCCAGGGGATAAATAGAGTTAGATATTTCTAGTGGGGTGCCCTTTAAAACAGGTTCAGGATAAAAATTCTTCCTTCTAGTATGTATTCCTTTACTTGTGAAAGTTCTTATGTTATAATCCACCCACTATTGACCACTGATTGAGTTCCGTCTGAGAGGCAATGGAGAGGAAAAGAACGAAATTATTAGGGTTTCTCAATTTTATATAGTTATAGCCAAAACGAGACGACGCCCGTTTTGGCCCAATTACGTTTATGCCAAAGTCACGCACCACTGTACGACCGCAGAAAACCTTCTCGAAATATCGAGAACCTCTTACCAAACTACCTAACCTCGTCGAAAATCAAATCCTTTCCTATAAGGAGCTTACAGAAAAGGGTATCGTGGAAATTTTCCGCGAGTTTTCTCCGCTTCGCGATTATTCTGAAAAGAAGTTCGATCTTGAATTCATTTCATTTGAACTCTCTAATCCAAAGTATGACGAAGTGTACGCAAAGGAAAATAAACTTACCTACGAAGCTCCTCTTCGTGCGCGTGTAAAACTTTCTAACAAAATCTTAAATACCGTAAAGGAACAGGAAATCTTCATGGCGGACTTCCCGCTTATGACCATTCACGGCACATTCATCATCAATGGTGTTGAACGTGTAGTAGTTCCTCAGCTTGCCCGATCATTCGGTGTCTTTTTCGACTCTGAAGAAAGCAAGGGAAAGCGTTATTTCGGCGCTAAAATCATTCCATCTCGTGGTGTATGGATTGAGCTTGGTACAGAAGCAGATGGTGGTATCTACGTACGTATCGATAAGAAGCGAAAGTTCTCTATTATTGCGCTCCTTCGTGTACTTGGATTGAATACTGACGATCAGATCAAGGCTGCATTTGCGGGACATGAACTTTCAGGTCCGCTTATGGCTGCTTTGGTTGAACGTGATGAAGTGAAGACGATTCATGATGCCTACATTGAAATTTACAAGCGTCTTCGTGATGGTGATCTTGCTACTCCGGAAAACGCTAAGGAACACATTGATTCTATTCTTTCTGCGGAACGCTATGACCTTTCTCCGGTAGGTCGCTTCCGCTTTAACAAACGTTTTGGCAAGTCTATCGATCCAAAGGACAAGGACGCGTCTCGTCGTACGCTTTCTAAGGAGGATTTCATCGATATCATCAATCATGTTGTTGAACTCAACAATAACCCAAACGCCCAGGAAGACGATATCGATCACCTTGGTTCTCGTCGTGTGCGTTATGTGGGTGAAATGATGGCACAGAAGATACGCACCGGTATGATGCAGATGAAGCGAAACATTCAAGATAAGATGTCGGTAATCGATACGGATACGACGCTTCCGATCGCTATCATCAATCAGCGTCCGCTTCAGGCTCGTATTAAGGAGTTCTTCACGACCAACCAGCTCTCCCAGTTTATGAACCAAGAAAACTTGCTTGCGGAAGTGGAACACCTTCGTACGCTTTCAGCTCTTGGTCCCGGAGGTCTTACCCGTGAACGTGCAGGCTTTGAAGTACGCGACGTACACACGAGTCACTATGGACGTGTATGTCCGATTCACACTCCAGAAGGTCCAAACATCGGTCTTATCCTTCGTCTTTCCAATTATGCCCGTATTAATGATTTCGGCATCATCGAAACCCCGTACGTAAAGGTAGAAAAGGGAAAGATTACCAAGGAAGTGGTGTATATGAACGCACTGGAAGAAGAGCGTCATATCATTGCTCATGCTGGTAATCGTTATGATGAGGAAGGTAAATTGACCGAAAAGAAGATCGAAGCTCGCGTACAGGGACAGCCAGCACTTGTTGAACGCAATGAAATTGAATTCATTGACGTTGCAACCAATCAGGCATTCTCTGTGGCAACTTCCATGATTCCATTCCTCGAACATGATGACGCGACTCGCGCACTCATGGGTTCGAACATGCAGAAGCAGGCGGTTCCGCTTATGTGCCCAGAAGCGCCGTTTGTTGCAACGGGTATGGAGGGCGAAGCTGCAAAGCACATCGGTCGTCTTGTGATCGCTGAAGAAGCAGGTGAAGTTAAGTACGTAGACGCTAAGAAGATTGTCGTTAAAGGTGAAAAGAAGGAACAGGAATATAGTCTCATTAACTTCGCTCGCACGAACGCTTTCAATCTTTTCCATCAGCGACCAATCGTTTCTCTTGGAGATAAGGTTAAGAAAGGACAGGTAATGGCGGATGCGGCAACTTCTGATAATGGTCAGATTGCGCTTGGTCATAACGTTCGCGTGGCGTTCATGAGCTGGAACGGGGCAAACTACGAAGACGCTATCATCCTTTCGGAGCGTTTGGTGCGCGAAAGCAAGTTCTCATCGATTCACATTGAGGAGTTCGTGTGTAATGTGCGCGATACCAAGCTTGGGCCTGAAGTGACTACGCATGATATTCCAAACGTGGGCGAAACAAAGCTCAAGAACCTTGATGAAGAAGGCATCATCCGTATCGGTGCAGAAGTTCGTCCCGGAGATATTTTGGTAGGTAAGATTACACCAAAGGGTGAGACTGAACTTACTCCGGAAGAACGGCTCCTTCGTTCAATCTTCGGTGAAAAGGTGCGTGATGTGAAGGACTCGTCACTTCGCCTTGATCATGGAAAGCGTGGACGTGTTATTGGTGTAAAGGTATTCTCACGTGAACGCGGAGATCAGCTTGAATCAGGTATTATCAAGCGCATCCATATTGAAGTGGCACAGGTACGTAATATCTCAGTAGGTGACAAGCTTGCTGGACGCCACGGAAACAAGGGTGTGATCTCAACGATTCTTCCTGTAGAAGAAATGCCGTTTGATAAGGATGGAACTCCTATTGATATCATCCTTACACCGCTTGGTGTGCCATCACGTATGAACCTTGGTCAGATTTTCGAAATGTATCTTGGTCTTGCTGCGGATGCACTCGGTTACCAGGCAATCGTGCCATCATTCCAAGGTGCAAATGAGGCGGAAATCAAGGAAGAGCTTGTAAAGGCTGGGTACAACGAAAAGGGAACAGTACAACTTTTTGACGGACGTACAGGCGAAGCTTTCGAACAAGAAACTGCCGTGGGTGTGATGTATATCATGAAACTTCACCACATGGTAGAAGACAAGATTCACATGCGTTCCATTGGTCCGTACTCGCTCATTACTCAGCAGCCGCTTGGAGGAAAGGCACAAGGTGGAGGACAGCGCTTTGGCGAAATGGAAGTATGGGCACTTGAAGGCTACGGTGCGGCACACATTCTCCGCGAAATGCTTACAGTTAAGTCTGACGACATCCAGGGACGTTCAGCTGCGTTTGATTCCATCATCAAGGGTGAGGATGTGAAGGAGCCAAATACTCCTGCATCATTTACGGTGATGTTGAATACGCTTCGTGGACTCTCGCTTGATGTTGCGCCACGCAAGATCGAAAGCGTGAAAGAGCAACTTATCGGGGAATCGACGACCAATTAATAGCTAAGGTACTGCAACAACTATGAAAACAATCGATACACAAAATTTTGACGGTCTTGCGATCAAGGTTGCTTCACCTGAAGCTATCCGATCATGGTCGTTTGGAGAAGTTACTAAGCCGGAAACCATCAACTACCGAACGGGACGTTCAGAACGATATGGTCTCTTTGACGAGCGTATCTTTGGTCCAGAAAAGGATTATGAGTGCTACTGTGGAAAATACCGCCGTATTCGTTATAAGGATATTGTCTGTGAAAAATGTGGAGTAGAAGTTACCAAGTCTATCGTTCGTCGCGAGCGCATGGGTCATATTGAACTTGCGTCTCCTGTTGCGCACATTTGGTTCCTTCGTACCGTACCGTCTCGCATTGCAAATATTCTCGCCCAGCCAGTATCTGATGTCGAGAAGGTGATTTACTTTGCGGGGTATGTAGTGAAGTCGGTTAATCAGGCTGCTAAGGAAGAAATCCTGGCTAATCTTGATTCGGAATTTAAGGCAAAGGTAAAGTCTGCAGCCGATGAAAAGACCCAGGATAAACTTCGCGAGCTTTTGACCGCAACTAAGAAGGAAATCGAGGAAATTAAGCCTTGGAAAATCTTTGACGAGCTTACGTATCACCGCTATGCGATGAAGTACGGCACTATGTTTGAAGCAGGCATCGGCGCGGAAGCGATTTATGAAATCTTCAAGACCATTGACCTTACCGATCTTGAAGCGCGTATCGTGCTTCAACTTGAAAAGGCTGGTGCACTTGAACGAGAAAAGGCAGAAAAGCGTCTCTCGCTTGTACGCGCATTTAAGAATGCAGGCATTCGTCCGGAATGGATGTTCATGACAGTAATCCCGGTTATTCCACCAGGCATTCGCCCTATGGTTGCTCTTGAAGGAGGTCGCTATGCAGCATCTGATGTGAACGATTTGTATCGTCGCGTGATCAATCGTAATAATCGCTTGAAGAAGCTTATGGAAATCGGTGCGCCAGATGTTATCTTGCGCAATGAAAAGCGTATTCTTCAGGAAGCAGTTGATGCCCTCATCGATAACTCTGCTCGTCACGGACAGGATGCGGTGATGAGCCAGTCGCAGAAGCGTCAGCTTAAGTCGCTTTCTGATAACTTGAAGGGTAAGCAAGGACTTCTCCGTGGAAACTTGCTTGGTAAGCGTGTGGACTACTCAGCGCGATCGGTGATCGTGGTAGGTCCTTCACTTGCACTTAATGAGTGTGGTCTTCCAAAGCATATGGCACTTGAACTCTTCAAGCCATTTGTAATTTCAAAGCTCCTTGAGCGTGAACTTGCGTTCAACATTCGTGGTGCAAACAAGCTCATCGAAGACGGTATTCCAGAAGTATGGGCAATTCTTGAAGAAGTAATCGAAGGTAAGTTCGTACTTCTTAACCGTGCGCCAACACTTCACCGCCTCGGTATTCAGGCGTTTAACCCTCGTCTTATTGAAGGTAATGCTATTCAGCTTCACCCGCTTGTATGTCAGGCCTTCAACGCTGACTTCGACGGTGACCAGATGGCCGTGCACCTTCCGCTTTCAGTAGCAGCTCAGGAAGAAGCGAAGACATTGATGGCTGCAAATCGCAACCTTCTTCGTCCAGGTTCTGGTGACTCTATTGTGAACCCTCGCATGGATATGGTGCTTGGTGTGTATTGGATGACCAAAGAGATTCCGGGAGAAAAGGGTGAAGGTAAATACTTCGCGTCTCCAAATGAAGCAATCACCGCGTATGACTTCGGCATGGTGTCGTTCCGCGCTAAGGTCTGGGTAATGGCAAATGCTGACAAACCAAAGTACGCTTCGTTTGAAGGTAAGCCATTTGAGACAACTATCGGACGTCTTCTCTTTAACTCAGTATTCCCATCTGACTTCCCGTACATCAATGACGAAGTGACTATCAAGAAGATGAACTCAATCATCGATCAGGTAATCCTTACGTATGGTCTTGAAACGGCACCTAAGGTGATCGATAAGATCAAGAGTTTCGGGTACAAGTATGCAACCGTTTCTGGTACGACATGGAATCTCGATGCCGTGACTATTCCTGAAGAAAAGGAAGCGCTTATTCAGGAAGGGTGGGACATTGCAGCGCGTGTAGAAGCGGATTATCAGGAAGGTCTTCTTTCTGATGAAGAGCGTTATACGCGTACTATCGAAGTATGGCAGGATATTCGTTCTCGTATCGAAAAGATTCTTCCAAACTCAATCGAAAAGCATGGTTCACTCTACGACCTTATTACCTCTGGTGCCCGCGGTACTATGGCTCAGGTGATTCAGATGGCCGGTATGAAGGGTATTATCGTGAACAACTCAGGACGTAACATCGACTTCCCGGTTATCTCATCATATAAGGAAGGTCTTACTCCGCTTGAGTACTTCATTACCACCTACGGTGCCCGCAAAGGTAACTCTGACACCGCGCTTAAAACAGCGCAGGCCGGATACCTTACGCGACGTCTCGTGGATGTGGCGCAGGACGCTATCATTACGGAGGTTGATTGTGGTACCAAGGAGTCCAAGGTAGTAAGCAAGTCAAATGCTCTCGGTATCGAAGTGCCAATTTCTAAGAATGTTCGTGGACGTGTACTTGCAGAAGACATCGTTTCTAATGGCGAAGTCCTCTTCAAGAAGAATCATCTTGTCACTAAGGATGATGCAATTACGATTGAACAGCAGGGTGTAGAGGAAGTGAAGGTATTTTCTCCGCTTACTTGTCAGGCTATGCATGGTATTTGTCAGAAGTGTTACGGTCTTGATATGGGACGTAACAAGCGAGTGGATCTTGGTGAAGCCGTAGGTATTGTGGCGGCACAAGCGATTGGTGAACCAGGTACTCAGCTTACGATGCGTACCTTCCACGCCGGAGGTGTGGCAGGAGCCGACATTACTTCGGGTCTCCCTCGTGTTGAAGAAATCTTTGAACGACGTGCTCCAAAGAATCCTGCAGTTGTTGCGCATGAGTCCGGTGAAGTTATCGGTATTCGTGATGAAGGTAAGGAAAAGATCATTGTGCTTCTTGCAGATGATGACGGGGCAAAGGGTAACAAGAGTGGTAAGCAAATCGAATACACCGTACCATTCCGTCGCCAGCCACTTGTAAAGATTGGAGACAAGGTAGCTAAGGGGCAGATGATGACAGATGGTTCGGCGGACATCGAAGAACTCTTTACCTATGCTGGTAAGGAAGTTGCTGAAGAATACATCGTGGCCGAAATTAACAAGGTATACGAACTCCAAGGTGCAGCCATTACTCGTAAGCACGTTGAAGTGATTATTAAGCAGATGTTTGGTCGTGTGAAGATTGTAAACCCAGGAGACACGCGCTTTACGCAGTCTGATGTGGTTGAAATCTCTACCTTCCGTGGGGAAAACGCTCGCGTGAAGGCACTTGGTCAGACAGAAGCAAAGGGTCGTCACTTGGTGCTCGGTATTACCGATGTTGCTCTCTCGACTGACTCATGGCTCTCCAGCGCGTCATTCCAGAATACGACTCGTGTACTTATCACTGCTGCAACTCGCGGACAGATGGATGAGCTTCGCGGTCTTAAGGAAAACGTGATCATCGGACGACTTATTCCTGCGGGAACAGGTCTTCGAGGTAAGTTGGAAGAGAATCAATAACCTTCTACAAGATTGACGATCTGCTCGGGAGAATTCTCCGGCGGGGCTCAATGTACCACTTCTACGTCTCACCGCTATCCTCGAATTCTCCCGTCGCATTTCATTCAATTTTTTAAAAGGCTGACGGTGTAGGGGAATTTAAAAAAATCAGAAAAACGCCTAGAAATAGGCGTTTTTCTGTAAGTCGGTATACTTGACAATTTAATAAGTTAAAGTATAATTATATTAAGCCTATATGGTGGGAATAATCCCGTCAAATAGAAATTCTTTTAGAAAACAAGGAGCGTGGCATGAAATTGAAAGACTATCAGGAGTCCCAAAGGAACTTTGTACGTGCAGGCATTGCCTTTCAAGTGGTGTTGCTGACGGACAATGTCCCTCATCCGAGTTATCGGATGGTGTGCTGGAGTACACGGGGCTCTAATGCTGATGGCACCAACGGCGTGAGGTGCCAACCTGACGGTAGAATCCCGTACAGCTTCTACGCCTTCGTCTCTGAAAAGGAGATTGCAAAGGCTGTTGAGGTGTTAACCGAAGAGTCTCGCGCTAACGGCATCCAGTTTATTTTGGATGATGAAATGACGAAGGAACTGGGAAACGGCACCCATCTTTTCTACAAAATGAGTGTGCTACGGTCCGCTCTTGTGGATTGAAGTTTCCACACCCGCGACGAAACCCCGCGTTTCGGCGCGGGTTTTTCATTTGTAGAAAATAGTGTAGGATAGTCGAAGTCCTTTTTTGGGAGACCGTATGAATCTGATGGATGCTTGGCATGTGCCGTTGTCGGTGCGCGACCTGTATGCGCGTGTTCGCACGCTCTACGATGCAATTGAAGATAAACTATACTTCGAGACGCCGGTTATGGACGGGGGCAAGATCCGGTTTATTCCGAGTTTTCCCAACTGCGAAGATCAAGCAGAAATCTTCGCCTCAGTGTTTCCGGAACTTCGTCCCCGAAACATCTTAATAGGAGCGAAGTTTCTTAGTACCGAAGAATTCCACAAGATGACACTTGAAGTTTTTAAGTGTAAGTGGGGAAATTATTTTAAGGATCATGCCTGGTGCAGGATTTATGGAGTAGCTTCCTTTGTGATTGATCCGCGTCCAATCGGTATTCTTTCCGGACCAGTACTTCAGTCGCTCGATTGGTTCAATTATCACTATATTGAACTGGAATATTCGGTACTTCGAAAGCCCGCATATCGCAAGCGGCTGGAGATGTGGAAGAGGATTGCTCAACGCGAGGCCCAAAGGCTTCGCTTGCTTTAAAACCCCGCCCCGGCGGGGTTTTTGCTTGCATGGTAAAATGGGGGTATGAATCCTAAAGACCAGATCAAGGAAAATCTCTCCATTGTCGATGTGGTCTCGACTTATGTGCGATTAGAAAAGTCAGGCAGTCAGCTCCGCGCCCGCTGTCCTTTCCATAATGAGCGCACGCCGTCTTTTTATGTATCTCCTGAGCGTAAGAATTTTCATTGTTTCGGCTGCCAAGCACATGGAGATATTTTTACCTTTGTTGAAAAAATTGAGAACATTCCGTTTTTTGAAGCGCTCAAGATTTTAGCTGATCGTGCCGGAGTATCGCTTCAGGATAGCGAGCGCAATAAAGAAGAGTCGCGTCTCATCGCGCTGCTTAAGGATGCAACCGAACACTTCGAAAAGAATTTGCAGGCATCTCCCGAAGCCATGCAATACCTGCTGGAGCGTGGGTTAACGGAAGAAACAATCAGAACCTTCCACATTGGGTATGCGAAAAACGAATGGCGCGACCTGTTCATCTTTTTGGCATCAAAAGGATATCGCGAAGAAGAAATGGAACAGGCCGGGCTCATGATTAAGACTGAGAAAGGCTGGTATGATCGTTTTCGCGGACGCGTGATGTTTCCGATTAGAAATGTGTCCGGAGCGACAGTTGGATACTCGGGCCGTATCTTGCCTGCTTTTGTAGATCCTACTGTTGCGCAAGGGAAGTATGTTAATACACCTGAAACGCCTCTCTACCATAAGTCAAAGATTCTTTTCGGTTATGACACAGCCAAGAAGGAAATGGCACACTGTAAGGAAGTGGTCGTTGTAGAAGGGCAAATGGATCTTTGTATGAGTTATCAAGCGGGGGTACACAATACGGTTGCCGTTTCGGGAACAGCATTTACCGATGAGCACATTAATCTTATCAAGCGCTTTTGTGATACAGTTATTCTTTCCTTTGATGCGGACTCGGCTGGTCAAAGCGCGCTTAAGAAGACGGCCATGCTCTGCCTTCTTGGAGGATTGGATGTATACGCGCTTTCAGGGCTCGATACCAAAGATCCGGCGGACCTCATTAAGGAACATCCTGAACGTTGGAAAGAAATCATCGAAAAACGCCGTCATATCATACAGGTAATGCTCGCCATGGTACTTGCAGAAGAATCAGATACCCGCCTGCAAGGCCGGCGCATTGTCTCGGAAGTATTGCCATTTGTCCGCGCAGTTCAGTCTCCCGTAGATCGCGCGCATTTTATCAAAGTGATAAGTGACGCATCCCGCATTCCCGAAACGACACTCATGGAAGAACTTTCACGAGGCGCACTTGTTTCTCCGGAAAGTAAACAGCAGGAAGCAACGCTTGCTGTTCCGAGTAAGGAAAGGCTTGCAAAAGAGCTGGTAGCTTTTGTTTCATTGTATGGAAGAAAAGATGATGCGGAATACCTTGCTTTACGCATCGATGCTTCACAATTTCCAGAAGCTATTCTTCAGGAAGAAATGTTTAAGTTAGAAGAAAAGCTCTCAGGAAATAAGGATGTATTCTTCAAAGATTTGATAGCAAGTTATAAAGCAGAGCTTGCCAAAGAACGGCATTCAGTGCTCCTCACGCAAGCCAAAGGAAGCGATGATGATGCTCTTATTGCCGCTCAGCAGTTGTGGGAACTTAAGAAAAAAGGGGAATAACTGTGGACAGAGGATAAAAATTGTAGTATAATCGCGGGTACACGTCACAGTATGGCGAAGAGAGGATCTTCACAAAAAAAGAGTTCACCGAAAAAAGTCGCGACCAAAAGCGCGGCCAAAAAAACAAAAACAAAGGCAAGTGCAAAAAAGAGCACGCCAGCCAAGAAGGCATCTGCGAAGAAAACTAAAGTCATAGCCAAGAAGGCAGCGAAACCGACAGCTGCTGCCAAGAAATCTCCGAAAGCTGTAAAGGCTGCTCCGAAGGTTGAAGCAAAACCAAAATATAAACCAAAGGCGTTTACCATTAAAACTGGTCCATCCAAGCCACGTGCTCCGGAAAAACCAAAAAAAGTAACGACACGGGAACAAAATGAAGCGGAACTACTCCAGAAGGGGAAGGAACGCGGTTTTATCACGTATGACGAAATCATGCGGTATTTCCCGACGATTGAAACAGATATCGTTTTTTTGGAAGAACTCTATCAGAAATTAGAAGGTGCAGGAGTTGATGTACTTGAAGGTGGAAATCTTCTCGACATGGATGAAGAAGGTAAGCTTGCGGGAAGCGATTCTACTCATGACTCAATTCAGATGTATCTTCGCGAAATTGGTCAGTACCCTCTCATTTCAGGAGATGATGAACGCGAGCTTGCAAAGCGTATCGCCAAAGGAGACATGGAAGCAGGTGCACTTCTTGCAAAAGCAAACCTTCGTCTTGTGGTATCTATCGCCAAGAAGTATGTGGGACGATCAAGTGATCTCACACTACTTGACCTTATTCAGGAAGGAAACCTGGGGTTGTTTAAAGCAGTGGAGAAATTCGACTTTACGAAAGGATTTAAATTCTCAACGTATGCTACCTGGTGGATTCGCCAGGCTATTACTCGTGCGCTTGCCGATCAGTCTCGTACGATTCGTATTCCGGTGCACATGGTAGAAACTATTGCCAAGTACAAGCAGGTGGTGCGTCGTCTTTCTCAAGATCTTGGACGAGATCCGCTTGCAGAAGAGATTGCGGTAGAAATGGGTGTTGATGTTGATAAGGTGCATATCATTGAAAATATCAATCAAGATACTGTGTCGCTCGAAAAACCAATTGGAGATGATGATGATAAGTCAACGCTTGGAGAATTTATTGCGGATGATAAGATTCTTTCTCCAGATCAGGAAGCATCTCATCGTATTCTGGCAGATCAGATCAATGAAATTCTTGATGATCTTTCTCCAAAGGAACGCAAGATTGTAGAGATGCGAAATGGTCTCGGAGAATTCGACGGCGTCATGCATACGCTTGAAGAAGTAGGTGCAGAATTTGGTGTCACTCGCGAACGTATTCGTCAGATCGAAGCCAAGGTGCATGAGAAAATTCGTTCTCACGACAAAGCAGAGAGATTGCGAAATTACTAAGGCAGTGGGCTTAGTAGATTAAGTACATACAGTAATTAAGTAAACAAAAGCGCCTGAAGGGCGCTTTTGTTTACTGAGCATACTGAAATCTACTGGGTTACTTGTATGTACTTACTTTACTATGTTTTAGTAGCAGATGTACTGTCCGTACATGTTGTACGAGCAGTTTAGATAATTTTGGTAACCGCTATAGTTGGTATAGGTGTTGCTGAAAATGCTGCTCGAATATCCCGGGTACCAGGAGCCATTATTGTATCCATAGGTATAGTATTGCGTTGTCGGGTAGGTATACGTAGTTGGATAGTAAGTGGTGGCTGGATAGGTGGTGTAGTAATAACTTGTTGGTTGATTGTAAGTGGTGCAAATATTTTGAGTGGAGATTTCTGCGCCTGTGGAGGTATTGTAATAATGCGTCACACATCCAATTGTGTAGGAACCTACTCCACTTCCATAACTTACGTAGGATGAATTGCCATAATACGGACGCTGATAGTAGTAGGTATTGGTTGTATACTGCGCGCTTGCCGTACCAAGTCCGGTAATTGTAAGCCCTAGAAAGGAAAGCATGAGAAAGATTTTTTTCATAGTAGTCAATTATATGCGTTATGGATAATGACGATACGTCTATTTCAATATTACACTATAGCGAGCCCTTGAAAAAGTCTTAGAAATATGGTACTATGTGTGCCATGTTAATCGACTCCATTACCCTTACGATACGGGCCGGAAAAGGCGGTGACGGCGTAGTTCGCTGGCGGCGCGAGAAGGGTATTCCGTATGGAGGGCCAGCTGGAGGTGATGGTGGTAAGGGTGGTAATGTGTACTTCAAAGTGGTGCGTGATATTGCTGCACTTGCTCAATATAAGCATAAGACTGATTGGGAAGCAGAAGGTGGTGAAGCCGGACAGAAGCGCAGCATGCACGGTTCCAATGGCGAGGATCTTTATTTACCCATTCCGCTTGGAGCAGTGATTCATAATCGCGAATACGATACGACGTATGAATGTCTCACTGAAGGCGAGGCAATTTTGGTCCTTCGTGGAGGTGAGGGTGGGCTGGGTAATGAGAAATTTAAGTCTTCTACCAATCGTACACCGGAAGAATTTACCAAAGGTGCTCCGGGTGAGTTCGCTACGTTTGATATCGAACTTCGTCTTATTGCGGATGTAGGTATCATCGGTCTTCCAAATGCTGGTAAAAGTTCACTTATTAATGCACTCACTAATGCGTCTGCAAAAGTAGGCGATTACCCCTTTACCACTCTTGAGCCGAATCTGGGTGCTTATTATGGTTATGTCCTTGCCGATATTCCAGGGCTTATTGAAGGGGCAAGCGAAGGAAAAGGTTTGGGGCATAAGTTCCTTCGTCATATTACGCGTACACGTATTCTTCTTCATCTCGTATCAGCAGAAAATGAAAACGTAGGCCAAGTGTATTCAACTATTCGAGATGAGCTCGGGAAATATGACAAAACACTGCTTGATCGCAAAGAGGTTGTGATTTTATCGAAGATTGATACTGTCGATGAAGCAACATGTGCACAAAAGCTCAAGGAACTGGCCAAAGTTTCGAAACAGGACCCCATTGCCTTGTCGCTTTTTGATGACCTTTCGGTTAAGTCATTCGGAGATACCCTTATTAAGATTCTTAGGGCAACAGATTAACAGCACTTCCCGGGGTGAAAATACCGACGTGACGGACATCTAGTTTCATACACGAGGCGAGCGTATATGCTACCGAGTTGGAATTAATCGTTTCGTTTTTAATACTGAATCCGTATGGTGGGTAAGGGATATGTTTGGCGTTAATCGGTTCAATGCAGGATTCGGCAGCAGACCACAGCGCCTCTATATTTTCTTTGCTTCCTTGCGCTAAGATGATGCCAGGAAATGATTTTTCTGAAATATAATGTGAGCTATCAAATTGCCATACATGAAGTTGATCAGTATTCTCGGAGCCTATGTATTTCCAATCTCCCGTTACAGGATCGGTTGCCAGTCCATGAAGCTCTTCTATGATAGCTCCATGTTCATCGCGCAAGGCAAGATAGTTGTGTCCGGCAAAACCAAATAGAAGCGGATGCTGCATGTATTGAATACTCCAATTGCCAGGGGTGGGTTTTGGCATGGGGTGGGTCATTGGATTGTGAGTTACTCCATACAAAAGTGCGACAATAAAGCATGCATAGAGCAGATCTTTGGTGGGTTTGCTGAGTCGCGCAAGCATGCGTTATTTGAGAGCTTCCTTGAGTAATTCTTGGAAGAGACTTGGATTTCCTGCACCTTTGGATTTTTTCATGCACTGACCAACGAAATACATGAACATGGATTCCTTCCCGGACTTGTAGTCTTCTACTTGCTTTGGATTTTCTGCAATGATTTCAGATACGATAGCTTTGAGAACCTCAGGATCATTTTTCTGAATCAAACCTTTTTCTTCAGCAAGCTCTGTAATTTGTTCAAATGTGAGCTCCTGTTGAGATTTCATGAGAGTTGGCAATAAATCTTTTGCTCCTCGTGAAGAAATATCACCACGCATAATTAAAGATATAAATGCCTGGAAGGTGTACGGGTCCGGAAGGGTAAGAAGGGAATCTTTCGCAAGTAACCCCATAGCATCAGAGAGTAAGTAGTTTGCGGCGCATACTGAAAATTCTTTACCGTTAAAGATACTTGTTTCGTTCGGTAAAGGAAGAGACAGTTCTTTGAAAATTATCGTATCATAATAGATAGCTAGTTTTGGATCGGCAAGAAGTGTATCAACGTAATTTTTTTGCAAACCATATGATTCATAGCGTGTGCGACGTGCGGCTGGAAGTTCAGGGAGTGCAGCTTTTAATTCTTCGTTATTGAAGAGTTCTGAAAGGTACAGCTTTGGAAGATCTGGATCAGGGAAGTAGCGATAGTCGTGGGCATTTTCTTTTTTACGCTGTGAGAAAGTTTCCATCTTGGTTTCGTCCCATCCGCGAGTTTCCTGTACCACTTTTTCTCCGCGCTCAATGAGATCAATATGGCGGTCTACTTCATACTTGATAGCTTCTTCAACGGACCTAAAAGAGTTAAGATTTTTTACTTCGCATTTAGTACCGAAGACGTTCTTATCTGTAGATACGGAGATGTTCGCTTCCACGCGCATTTCTCCTTTTTCCATATTTGCTTCTGAGGCCCCGATATAGCGAAGGATACGCTGAAGTTCACGCGCAAATGCACCTGATTTTTCTGCAGCTTCCTCTTTGGAAGGATACGTTACCGGATCAGTTACGAGCTCCATGAGCGGCACTCCCGCGCGATTGTAGTCCACAAGCGTATAGCCATCATTATCGTGCGATGACTTGGCAGTATCTTCTTCAAGGTGTACGCGGGTGAGTGGCCAATTGTTAATTGATCCCCCAGAAACGATAGGGAGTTTGTATTGCGAAAGCTGATATCCTTTTGGAATATCTGGATAGAAGTAATTCTTGCGATCAAACTCAGTAAAGTCTGCGATGGTGGCGTTTACTGCAAGACCCACTTGAATTACTTTTTTGATGGCATCTTTATTGGTAACAGGAAGTGTGCCCGGGTGAGCCATACACACCTCGCAGACATTTGTATTTGGTTTCTCTGCAAGGGGTTCGTTTTTGCATCCGCACCACATTTTAGATGCGGTGTGAAGTTCGGCGTGGATTTCCAAGCCAATGGTTACGAAGTAGTTTGACATTACAAGCAATTATAGCAAAAAAGAATGGCTTATTCTACTTGGATAATGGTGGCAAAAGGGAGGTATCTTTTGTTCCACGTGTCTTGTCGCTTTGCATATTGCATGGTTTTGGTGATAAGTTCCTGCTTCATGTCTTCTTCGGAAAGTGCGCCTTCAAGGTATTTGCCAATAGTTTCATATTCTAAACCAAAGCGCTTCATATGTAAGGAATCAAATCCTTTTTCCATCAGCTGTTTTACTTCCTCTATCATGCCTATGTTCAGTCGCTTTTCCAAACGTGCAGCAATTCTTTCTCGCAATAATGCTCGCGTAGGCTGAAGAAGGTAGAGCTCTGTGTCATAGAGAAGTTTTGGTTCATGTAAAACTGGCACGAAGCCAAGTTCATGCACAATCTCAAGCGCCCGAATGAGGCGAACTTTGTTATATCTATCGACTGTATCTGCGCGGTAGGGGTCTTTCTCTGCCAGTTCACGATAGAGTTCGTCTACGTCTTTTTCTTCAAGTTCTTGGCGCAGGGTTTTGTTTGGAGGCACCGGT
This sequence comes from Candidatus Nomurabacteria bacterium, assembly GCA_029288775.1. Lineage (GTDB taxonomy): Bacteria > Patescibacteriota > Minisyncoccia > Phycocordibacterales > UBA5272 > UBA11704. The sequence goes on from JARIGQ010000014.1 coordinate 34,509, forward strand.
GGAGTGGCGACATCATACATGAGCGCGTCGATATATTGGCCGGTACCGCCACAAATGATCGGGGTTTTGCCACGAGCGAGGACGTCTTCTAGAATCGGTCGCGCGAGGCGTGCGTATTCTGCAACAGAAAAGTCTTCTCCTACATCAACTACATCAAGCATGTGATGCGGAATACCTTTCATCTCTTCGGTGGTAATCTTTCCGGTCCCAATATCCAAGCCTTTATAGACTTGTCGGGAATCTGCAGAAATAATTTCTCCATTTACTTTATGGGCAAGCTCCACAGCAAAGTCACTCTTCCCGCTTGCGGTAGGTCCGGCGACGACGATGACTTTATAACTTTCCTTCATGGTATGCTAACACTAACACTTTAAAAAACGTATTGCCATGCTTATTTTATATACCAAGGACAATTGTCAGTATTGCGAGAAGGTGAAGAAAGCTTTTTTGGAAGGTTCGGTTGTGTATGAAGAACGGAATATTAAAAATCCTGACTATCTCAAAGAGGTTCAAGCACATCAAGCTCGCACTATGCCTTTTCTTGTAGATACATCGGCCAATACTGTGGTGCGGGAATCTGACGATATTATTGATTACGCAAGCGAATATAGTTTTTAAGGAAAAAGTCGCGTCG
>JARIGQ010000005.1 GCA_029288775.1 Candidatus Nomurabacteria bacterium
GAAAAAGCCGGCGTATACGCCGGCTTTTTCTTTACTACTTAAAAGTTACTTTGTGGTAAGACTCTCAAGCATTGTCACTACTTGATCATGAAGCGATTTCTTGTTCTCCACCACCATAAGCCATGCCCCATTGCCTACCTGCCCTACATGCCATTCGCTATTTCCTCCTTCAGCAAGCGTCCACGTTACCCCTCCAAGAGACGTCGTACCTGTAACCATAACCGTTGGAACAGACTTTGCGATTATATTCTGGATGTAATCAGCAGACGAATAGCCACGCGCACCTTCATAACTCATATACACTGCCGCAAAAAGTACATCATTATTCTTAATCGTAACAAGCGCGTCATCCATGGAAAGCGTGGATGTTGCCGTAGCTGGTACGTCCATGCTGTAAACCAAATCATTTTCTCCCTCAAATATTCGAGTCACCTTTCCGCTTATCATCGTAGTTGAAGTAGACTTAACCATTGCCTGAGGAGCTTTGGTCTTGTGATGTCTCATGTACATAAACGATCCTGCAACCACGATAATGAGCCCTAGCACGCTTAATAAAATAGCCTTGTATGTTTTGATGCTTTCCATAATGCCCAAAGTATACTCTTCTCCCTAAAGCGCGCAAAAACACGCAAAAAAGCGATTGTAAAGCCTATTTCTCTGTTTTCGAAAGCTTTTCCTTAAGCACCGTAAGCTCATCACGCAAAATTGCCGCAGTTTCAAAGTCCAAAATCTTCACCGCTTCTTTCATTGCTTTTTCCTTAAGCTTAATAAGCTTGTCTGGATTTTTCTTAAAGAGCTTTTCGTCAATCGAGAGTTCCATGTTGACCGCTTTTGCATGCTCGCTTTGCAACTCTTCGGTAATATCCTTGATATTTTTCTGAATCGTAGTTGGTGTAATATCATGCTCTTTGTTGTAATTCTCTTGAATCGTACGGCGACGATTCGTTTCGTCAATCGCTCGCTGCAAACTGCCGGTCATCACATCCGCATACAAAATTACACGACCATTAACGTTTCGCGCCGCGCGCCCAATAGTCTGAATGAGTGAAGTTTCGGAGCGTAAAAACCCTTCCTTATCCGCATCCAAAATACCGATAAGGGTCACTTCCGGGAGATCCAATCCTTCACGAAGCAGGTTCACTCCGACCAAACAATCAAACCCTCCTTTACGAAAATTGGTAAGAATTTGAATGCGTTCTATTGTCTTAATGTCGCTGTGTAAATATTCCGCTTTCACTCCCTGTTCCTTCAAGTACTCGGACAAGTTTTCTGCCATCTTCTTGGTAAGTGTAGTTGCAATCACGCGACCACCCTTCTTAATATCTGCAACTGCCTCTTTAATGAAATGATGCACCTGCCCTTCATAGCCGCCTTTTTCTTCAACTGGCTTTAATTCAAGACGCGGATCGAGTAATCCAGTAGGACGAATAATCTGTTCCACCACCTGAGCTGATTCCTTGCGCTCATATTCACCCGGCGTTGCCGAAACATAAATAGTTTGTGCAACACGCGTCTCGAACTCTTCATAGCGAAGCGGACGGTTGTCCTTAGCCGAAGGTAGGCGAAAACCGTATTCCACAAGCGTTTGTTTGCGCGATTGATCTCCTGCATACATACCATGGAGCTGCGGAAGTGTTACGTGAGATTCATCGATAACTGTAAGAAAATCCGGCTTGCCATCTGCGGTATGTGGAAAATATTCCAAAAGCGTGTCTGGTGCTTCACCTGGCTGCTTACCCGAAAGATGGCGTGAGTAGTTTTCAATACCCTGGCAAAAACCAACCTCGCGAATCATGGCAACATCATAGCGGGTGCGACGCTTCAAGCGTTCTGCTTCCAAAATTTTGCCATCATGGTCAAGTTCTAGAAGGCGTTCCTTGAGTTCCGCTTCAATGGTTTGTATTGCGCGCTCGCGAGTAGGCACATCGGAAATAAAGTGCTTCGCTGGGAAAATAAAATAATCATCCACCACAGAAAGCACTTTCATGGATACAGGATCTACTGTTTGCAAGTGAGAAACCTTACCTCCAGCAATTTCTATCTGAAGCATGATCGTCTCCGAAATGGGCATGATGTCAATACGATTTCCTAGTGCACGAAAGGTACCGGGTGAAAGATCAGCATTCGTACGTTCATAATAAATATTGACGAACTTCTGCATCAAATCAACTTTAGTTGCCTTATCCCCAACTGAGATACGCATATTCTCCCGCTCATAATCCTTTGGACTACCGAGACCGTAAATACACGAAACAGAAGCAACAATGATGGTATCCTTGCGAGTAAGAAGCGCCTGAGTGGACGCATGACGTAAACGATCGATTTCTTCATTGATCTGTGCATCCTTTTCGATATACGTATCTGTGACCGGCATATATGCTTCCGGCTGATAATAGTCGTAGTAGGACACGAAATAGTGCACTGCCGCGTCTGGAAAGAAAGTACGAAACTCTTGGGCAAGTTGCGCGGCAAGTGTTTTGTTATGCGCAATAACAAGCGTTGGTTTTTGCATATGCTGAATCACGTTTGCAATCGTAAACGTCTTTCCCGTACCAGTAGCACCCAAAAGGGTTTGTTTATCAAGACCTTTTTGAAGTCCTTCAACCAAGGCGGAAATAGCCTTCGGCTGATCTCCTGCCGGCGTAAATCCTTTTATTTGAAATGTTCCTTCGCTTCTCCTTGACATGGCTAATAAACAATTATACCACACAACTCGCTTCCTTTCTTAGGGAGGTGGCCGGGAAGAAGAGTATCCTAAAGTGTGTAGTAACGTTTAATAAAGTTTTCCTTAAACTCCATAAACCTTCCCTCTTCCAAAGCGACGCGTGCAGTATCAACCAGGGTCGTTAGAAATTTCAGATTATGAATAGAAGCAATCGTACCGGCAAGCATTTCATCTGCACGGAAAAGATGAGAGAGATAACTTTTTGTAAACTGATGCGTATACCATGAAGGATCATCCGATACCGGCGACATGTCTTCCCTGTATTTTGCATTCGTGATATTGATACGACCATCGAGTGTATAGAGTGAACCATTGCGTCCAATACGCGTGGGCGCAACGCAATCAAATGTATCAATTCCATTTTCGATGGCCAACAACATATCTATGGGTTCTCCAATTCCAAGTAGATGACGAGGTTTTCCCTCTGGTAATTCTTCACACACCCATTTAACGGCAGTTGCCATGTCATCTTTTGTAAAGCTTCCGCCAATCCCATAGCCATCAAACTCCATCGCGCCAAGTGTTCGCGCGGATTCACGACGAAGTTCCTCATACGCACCACCTTGCACCACGCCATAGAGCGCTTGTACTTCGCCGGTTGCCGCCGAGGCTCCCAATCTTTTGTGCTCATCCAAGCTTCGCTTTGCCCATCTGTGGGTACGGTCCATCGCTTCTCTTTGATATGCAATCGGCGCAAGCGGACTCGTACATTCATCAAATGCAAAAAAGATATCCGCACCTAAGTTGTGTTGTATCTGCATGCTTCGTTCCGGAGTGAAGCGATGCTCAGACCCATCAATCACTGACTTGAATGTCACACCATCTTCATCGATCTTAGCGAGCTTTTCATGAACGCTTTCATTCTGAGCTTCTTTTTCATCCCGTATACTCAGCTCCACTTCGGCACGAGAAATTTCTTCAGATGTAGCAATCTTGGATACTCCGTGACCGAGCGCTTGGCCAAGTGAAAATACTTGAAACCCTCCGGAATCGGTAAAAGATGGACCCGACCACCCCATCATCTTTGAAAATCCACCGTGCTTCTGTACGATCTCATCTCCAGGCTCCAAATAAAGATGATAGGTATTGGCAAGCACCGCTTGAGCACCCACAGCATCCTTTACTTGTTCAGAGGTGAGCGCTTTTACAGTCGCCTTGGTCCCTACCGTAATAAAAGCGGGGGTATGAATATCTCCGTGAGGAGTATGAATGATACCAGTACGCGCAAGAGGTGCTTCTTCTGATTTTTTTGTAATCTCAAACGAAAAAGACATAAAAGTATCCTAACACAATCTGAAGAGGTTAGCTCGAAATACTGAACACAATGGACAAGTATCAAAAAAGCTGTAGGATAGTCAAAGAAGGAGGAACTCTATGAACCTATTACATGTTCTTATGGGAGTAGGCGCGTTCGCGCTTCTCCTTGTTGGTGCCGCCATGTACTGCGTGCGTGATACGGACGGCTTTGGCTTTTCTGGCAATCGTGGAAAGAAAAAGGAGGAAAGATGGTCCGCTTTCGAGGATTCACCCAAGGAAGCCAGGCAATCTTCCTAATCGACGGCCAAGAAAAAGCAATTGCCCAAGACGAACTTCGCAGGCGCCGCACCGAACTCATTCGGGGACATGTCCGCAAAGGTACATGTCCGGAAGCTGAGGAATACAAGTTCGCGCTCGAGCGCTGGCCAGGCACTAAACTCCATTCGGCAATAACCAAGAAAAAATGACCCCTTTTTCGGGGTCATTTCTTTTATTTGAACTTACTCAACCGTCGAAGCAATCACATCCACCAACTCCTTATCAAACATTGTCGGTAGAATATTTTCTTGATCTGGATTTTTGACATGACCCGCAAGCGCAAGCGCAGCTTTGGTAAACGTCGTAATCTCAAATTGCTTGATACCTTTTGCAAGCGCTCCTTTAAATAATCCCGGAAAAATAAGCGAATTGTTGAGCTGATTTGGAAAGTCACTACGACCTGTTGCAATCACGGCAACACCTGCTTCGCGAGCTACATCTGGCATAATCTCAGGAATCGGATTTGCAAGTGCAAACACAATCGGATCCTTGCGCATGGTGGCAACCATCTCAGAAGTAAGTGCCCCCGCTTTTGATACACCTACGAAAATATCAGCATCTTTAACCGCATCTGCAAGCTGCCCTTCAGAAGCATTTGCAACCGAAGCTTTGAGAAGTTCCTGCTTTTCTTTAGTGAGGTCTGCCCGTCCTGCATGAATGATTCCCTTGCTGTCACAAAAAAGTATATTTAGAAATCCGTACGCAAGGAGAAGGCGTGAGGTTGATACTCCGGCGGCCCCAACGCCATTTACAACGATTTTAATATCCTTCCCCTCGCGTCCTGTTACTTTGAGTGCATTAATGATGCCCGCAAGTACAACTGTTGCCGTCCCCCACTGATCGTCATGCATAACCGGAATAGAAAGCTCCTTACGCAAACGTTCTTCAATTTCAAAACACTTTGGCGCTTGAATATCTTCGAGATTAACCGCACCAAAAACAGGCGCAATCTGCTTCACTGCTTTAATGATTTCTTCTGTATCCTGAGTATCCAAACAAATTGGAAAAGCATCCACTCCAGCAAAACTCTTAAGTATTGCAGCCTTCCCCTCCATCACCGGAATTGCAGCAAGCGCACCAAGATTGCCGAGTCCTAAAATTGCAGAACCATCAGATACAATCGCAACCGTATTTCGCTTAATTGTATACTCGCGCGCAAGCGACGGATCACGTCCGATCTCACGCGAGATCTCGGCAATACCTGGCGTATATGCGCGAGAGAGATCGTCTCTATTTTCCATAGGAACCTTAACTTTGGTTTCTATTTTTCCGTGATGAAGAGCATGCAATTCCATCGCTTCCTTGTTGTAATCGTGTGACATCACACTAGCATATCACGCTCAGCTTGAAGAAAAAGAATTTTGCTTTTTAGCCAGAAAAACTATACTTTTGAAAATATGCTTCTTGAACATTATGCATAAATATCCTCGGCGGTTACCTTTTTACCATCTATTGTATATATGCCATCTACTTTTCTGACATAGATAGGAAGTTCAGGATGAGTTTGCTTTGCATACTCGATTGCCTTCTGGAGTCCTGTTCTTTTTCTGGTGACGAATAATGTCTTTGGCTCAATACCCATATCGTTTCTGATTTCTTCCGAGGAATTAATGATGGAATCGCCATACAATTTCTTGTACTCCGGCATTTTCTTCTCCTCTTCTTCCTTTGAGGCAAACATTTCTCTTACTTCATCTCCCGGAAAATAAGATTCTCCTTGAGCTATCGCAGCTTCATCCAAAAGAATGCCTTTAATCTCTGGTTTATGAACTATAGATTCATTGTGCTGCGTGCTAGCTCTCCGTATCGCATCGGTTTCCGCAACGCGGGCAAACTCGCCTTTTGCATCTTTTTGGAGCGTACCGTGAAATTCTTCCTTGCGGTGACGAGCGTCTCCAGAGGCAACTGTCCCTTCATCTTTGTCATAGGACGCAATAAGCTTGCCATCTAAAATATAGCCGAAAGGATAGAACATGTCCTGCCCCGCGCGTGTCTCTACGCTAAGCACTGAAGCAGACAGATCCGGCTGCTTAGTCAAAATAATATCCGTCTTTTCCTTGGCTGTTAGCTTGTTAGTATTGGCTTCCTCATTATTCATAGACGTGCTTCCCATATGCCATCCATCAAGTGGAATGGTATGGACCACGACAGCATTTGATTCCTTTGCGAGCTTTGCAATATCAAGCTCTCCTTTTTCCATAGAAAGAAAAGTATTACGAATCGCTTCGCGAGAATTTTTATTACTAGTGCGCGTTTTTTCTAATAAGGCTTTCTTAGCACTCTCATATATCTTTTGCCCTTCGACGTCGTTTCCTTGTAGGTCTTCCTTCCTGTGCGCAAGGTTTGCTTGAGCTCTTTGTTTCAATTCTTTTATCTTTTCTTCCTGAGATGCAAGAGCTTGTGCCTCTGCTTCTTTTTGCAGTGCCACCTTCTTCAATTCATCAGCAATCGGATCGTGCACTACTTTGTACTTTAATTTTTGAAAAAAATTTCGTCCTTGCTGTTCTTGCTGTAATGCTTGTTCTTTTGATGAAAACGTATCAAAACGAGTGGTAATTTCAGTGTGCTCTTTCATAAGTGGAGCAACACTACTTTCAACATAGGAGACTGTTTGATCTTCAGTTGATTGAAGGAGTGCTTGCAGTTTTTCTTTGCGCACTTTCTCTTGTTCGCGGATTTCTTTGCGTTTATTCCAAACCTTCTGTGCTTCTACTTTTCGGCGGGGATCTTCGTAGCGCGCTTTCAATTCCTGTTCGCGGCGCCGAAGCTCAAGCTCAGTTGGTTGAGCTTGAGGTGCAGCCACCTCTGCATCACCCTTATCTCCTTCAAGTCGATCAGGGCTAAACATGTTACTGCATGTACAACTTCATCTTCGCACGCACAACTTCCTTCATCTTTTCCTGTCCTTCCTTACCGAATTTGTATGGCGCAACTTCATTTGGATGCTCCGCTAAAAATTCCATCTCACCATCTCGAAAAGCTTTGCGAATTTCCGTGTTAATATGCACAATCGTAATCCCCGCATCAATTGCCGCTTTCAAATCTTCATCGGTATTACCACTAGCCCCATGAAGCACCATAGGCACATCGATTACTTTTCTAATTTCCTGCAGACGATCAATGTGAAGCTTTGGCTCTGGTGCATCAGTGAGCATGCCGTGAACATTGCCAATTGCTGGAGCGAACATATCAATACCGGTTCTAATTACAAAATCCTTGGCTTGTTCTACGGTAGTAAGATTCGCTTCACTTACTCCTTCAGGAAGGGTTGCATTTAACGATGATGACTGGCCGATATACCCAAGCTCGGCTTCTACCAGCACGCGTTTTCCTGTCTTTTCTTCATAGAGACGCACCGCATCTACCGCAGCTTTTACAAGAGCTACATTTTCTTCATAGGGCAATTTGGCACCATCGACAATCACGCTATCATACCCCGCTTCGATTGCCTCCATAACTTTTGGAAGAGAATATGTATGGTCGGCATTCAAAAAAATCGGAACAGCATATTCCTGATTAAGTTCATCAATCACCTTACGCACCATAGTCACTCCCATATATTCACGTTCGCCTTCAGAAACGCCAATAATAACTGGCTGATCCAATTCTTGCGCAACCTCGCAAATAGCGCGCGCCTGATCCAAATTGGAAACATTGAAATGAGCGAGGGCTTTTCCCTTTTCCTTATAAGCAAGAATCGTATCTATGTAAGTGTCCCCTTGTGGCGTTAGATGCATCATATCAACATAGTATACCTCAAAGCGCATAGTACAATGAGGACATGGAACAACCAGGTAACTTGGTCGCAATTGGCGATACCGTCATTGATGCCTTTATTAGACTTGAACATGCCCATGTACAAGAATCGGCAAAAGGGGCAGAACTCTGTATTCCGTACGGCGCAAAAGTGCCCTTTGAGGCGGTTACTGTCATCCCTGCCGTAGGAAATAGCGCAAATGCCGCCGTTTCCGCCGCACGCCTGGGCGTAGCAAGTGCGCTTGTCACGTTCTTAGGGACAGACGAGCACGGCAATGAATGTTTGGAACGACTCGCAACAGAGCGCGTAAGTACGCAATTTATTTCGCGTCAGAATCTACCAACCAATTACCATTATGTGCTTTGGTATGGGGACGATCGCACCATTCTTATCAAACATTCGGCATTTGAAAGCAAGCTTCCAGATATTGGATCCCCTACCTGGGTGTACCTTTCTTCCCTTGGCGAACATGCGCGAGAGCTTCATTTTGAACTTGTCGAATATAAAAAAACACATCCAAATATCCATATTGCCTTTCAGCCTGGAACATTTCAGTTAGCCATGAAGCACGAACTCGCCGAACTCTACAAGATTACGGATGTCGTTTGCATGAATAAGGAGGAAGCTCAAGAACTTCTCAGTAGCGATGAACATGAAATCAAGCCTTTGCTTGATGGATTGGAGAGTATGGGACCAAGCACCATTATTATTACCGATGGCCATCAAGGCGCATACATGAAGCACGACCACACGTACTTCAATATGCCTATTTATCCCGATATCGCTCCTCCGCTTGAACGCACAGGTGCAGGCGATGCTTTCTTTTCCACCTTTGTGGCCTACTTATGCAAGGGATATGATGCAATTTACGCAATTAAACGTGCCCCTATTAATTCCATGAACGTGGTTCAACATATTGGCGCTCAAGAAGGACTTCTCACAGAAGAAGCGGTAGAAAACTATCTCAAAAAAGCACCCGCAGAATACGATTTGAGAATACTCTAATTAGTGTTGTTCTTACAAGGAATCTAGCTTACTGCGCTCTTTATTTTTTCTACTATGTGCTTGGCGCTCAATCCGTACTCATCGTAAAGCTCGGACGGCTTCCCTGATTGACCAAAGCGATCTTCAACGCCAATACGAACTATTTTCTTAGGCAAATGTTCGCTCAAATATTCGGAAACCGCGCTTCCCAACCCTCCGCTCGCCTGCGCTTCTTCCAAAGTAACAACTGCGCGCTGTTCCTTTGCGAAACGCAAGAGAAACCCCGTATCAAGCGGCTTTATCTGTGGCATATTCACAACAGTTACACCAATATTTTCCTTTTCCAATTCTTTGGCAGCTTTCAAGGCTTCATACAGAATAGGCCCGCATGCAATAAGACCCACAGAAATCGCAAACTCGCCCCCATATTTGTGTTTTGGAACATGCACAATGTATGCCTTGCCCCCTTTCCATTCATAATCATCTGGCAACATGAGTGGTGTCTTCTCTCGCGTGAGACGCAGGTAGGCCGGTTTGTTTGTTGAAGCAATGTGTTTGGTAATTTCTCGAGCTTCAATTGCATCACACGGCACATACACTTCCATATTCGGAATACTTCGCATGATTGCCACATCTTCAAGTGCTTGATGGGTTGCTCCATCAGGCCCGACAGACACTCCGGCGTGCGCTCCTATAATTTTTACTGGTTGATTGTTATAGGCAATTGTCGTCCTGATCTGCTCCCAGTTACGACCCGGAGAAAACATCGCATACGAAGCCATGAATGGAATATAGCCCATCGCAGCCATACCGGAAGCAAGACCAGACATTGCCTGCTCGGTGATTCCCACCTCAAAAAAGCGATTGGGGTATTTTTCCCGAAATCCATCCATGCGTACACTTTCTGTAAGATCAGCACAAAGCGCAACGATATTTCCTCGTTCATCGGAGGCATGCACAAGACCCTCTCCAAAACCATCTCGAGTTGGTCGTTCTTCTTCTTTGATTGTAAATAATGTTGGTCGTAGCATAACTTAGGCTTCTCCATGGAGCACTTTACCTTTAAGTGTGCGCAGCTCCCGCAATGCTTTTCTTCCTTCTTCCTCACTTGGAGATTTGCCATGCCAACGGTAATCACCTTCAAAGGCAGTTACACCCTTTCCTGGAATAGTATGGGCAATAATGACTGTTGGTTTATCGAGAGAACTTTTTGCTGCACCGATAGCCCGCACAATATCGCGAAAATCATGTCCGTCGATTTCAATTACATGAAAATTGAAAGCCTCCATTTTCTCCTTAAGAGATTCAAGCGGGAGCACATCTTCGGTGTATCCATCGATTTGAATGGTATTACGATCAATGATCGGAATCACTTTGGTGAGACGATACTTATTCAAAAGGAGAAACGACTCCCACACCTGGCCTTCATTTATTTCCCCATCGCCCATAATGCAATAAAAGTAACGATCCGGCTTATGACCTTCTAATCTGTCCATAAGCGCCATACCGACGGCTTGGGAAAGACCACACCCCAGAGGTCCCGATGAGGTCTCAAGGCCTGGTAATGACTCACGATGAGGATGTCCTTGTAGACGTGAACCAAATCGACGAAGCGTCTTTAATTCTGAGATAGAAAAATAGCCTGCATGCGCCATGGTCGCGTACAAAACAGGCACAATGTGACCATTAGAAAGAATCACGCGGTCACGCTGCACCCATTCCGGATGTCGCGGATTATGATTAAGCACTCGAAAATAAAGCGCGGTAAAAATATCAGCCATACCAAGTGGCCCGGCGGTATGTCCCGATCCGGCTTCTACAAGCATCTTCACGATACTTTCTCGTATATCTTCGGCACGCAGAGTAAGCGCTTTTACTTCAACATCAGTAAGCGAGTGCATGAAGATAGTATATAGTCACTCACCTCTAGTTACCAGTAAGATACAAACACTATATAGTAACTTCTACTTGTGATAATCGTCCAATTGCCCCGCTTGGATCTTCGCCGTTGAAAATATAGGAACCTGACACTATCGTTTCAGCACCTGCACTCACGACTTGCGCTGCGGTTTCAGGTATCATGCCACCGTCCACTTGCACCCTCATATCTCCAAACTGCTGTTTAAGCTGTCGAACACGTTCAACGGCACCTCCATCGAATTCCTGTCCCTGCTCTCCCACTTTTTGAATGCCCATAACCTGAATATAGACTTTATCGTATAAGCTCCGTGCCTTGCGCACCATATCAGCATGTACTTCCACCGTTTTATCATTGGAAATAGCAATACCCAAGCCTACTCGGCGCTGTGATACCAGGGAAACAAGCTCATCCATATCTGCTTCTGTCATCGCATCCACGTGGGCAACCACACATGTAGCACCAATCATGATTGCTCGCATGACATACAACTTCCAATCAACAGTCATAATATCGAACTCATACGAAAACGAAGAAGGAAGAGTTTCGTTCCCTTGAGGAAGCCAAGTCTTTTCACGTCCAAAGACTCCATCACATAAATCAATTTGTATATGGGGAGTTAAACCTTCCACCCGCGTAAGCTTTTCAATAATTTCTTCAAACGTATGTGGCAAAATTGCGGGAGTAATGGTCATGTTACTGGGAGCTTACCTCTTCAATTTGAATAATCCGATCCACATGTCGCTCCGCATGAGAAAAAGAAGTAGTGAGAAAGAGGTCGACAGCCTGCTTAGCCTCATTTTCCGTAACAAACCGCGCCCCGATCGAAAGCACATTGGTGTCATTATGTTCGCGTGAGACTTTGATCACATCAAGCGGACCACCTGCATACACAACAGCTCGCACATGAGCAAAGCGGTTGGCAACAATTGCTTCTCCGACCCCTGAGCCTCCAAAAATAATTGCAAGCGATGGATCGTGTTGTGCATCATACTGAACCTTTTCAGCTGCACGAGCCATATAATGAGGATAATCATCCCCTTCCTCTAAAGTGAGCGCGCCGCAATCATACACTTCATATTCAGCCTTTTCTTCCAAATAAGTCTTAATAGCTTCCTTTAATTCGAAGCCTGCGTGGTCGGTTGCAAGATAGATAGTCATAATATGAGTATATAGTATTCCGAAAGAGCAGAAAATAGTTCAGATGCGCGGCGGAAAGGAATTTTATGAAGAGACATACCCAAAACGTACGGTAACGAGTAACATTCCTTTCCAACAAAGCAGATGGGTTATTTTATGCTCTTTCCTGCCTTAGCTACATGCTCCACAAGTGTATGTGTATATCCCATTTCATTGTCATACCATGCCATGATCTTCACCAAATTCCCTCCTACAACACGCGTCATCTTAAGGTCAGCAATGGATGCAAATGGAAGTCCAATAACATCGCTTGATACAAGTTCTTCTTCTGTCGCCTGGAAAATACCTTCCCAGCGTGCATCCTCCGATGCCTTCTTTAAGATATTATTTACTTCTTCGGCAGTTGTCGGTCGCTTAGAGATAAACGTAATATCTGCAATCGATCCAGCAGGAGTAGGCACGCGAATAGAAATACCATCAAACAATCCTTCCAGTGAGGTAAAAGCTTTCGTTACAGCAATAGCAGCCCCGGTAGATGATGGTACGATATTTTGTGCTGCTGCGCGACCTTCACGGAAATCCTTTTTATTTGGACCATCAACGATAGACTGCGAAGCGGTATATGAGTGCACCGTATTAAGAATTGCTTTTTCGATACCGATAGATTCATCCATAATCGCAATTACTGGGGATGAAGCGTTCGTTGTACAGGAAGCGTTGGAGGTCACCTGGCATGTTCCAAACTTTTCCTCATTTACTCCAAGTAAAATGGTCTCTCCCTTTACCGAAGCGTCTTCCCCTGTTTTTGCAGGCGCAGAAATCACTACTGCTTTCGCTCCGCCTTTTAAGTGAGCAGAAGCTTTATCGTACGCGGTAAACAATCCTGTAGACTCAACCACCACATCTACGTCCAAGCTTCCCCATGGAATGACAGCGGGATCCTTTTCTTGGAACACGCGCACCTTTGCTTCATGAGATCCTGTTGTGAGCAAATACTGTTCAGATTTTCCCTCGGCTCCTGCTTCATGTATTTCGGCTGTCACATCAAACGAAGATACTTTGTACACCGTGTCATATTGAAGCAAGTAAGCAAGATTATGAATATCACCAAGATCATTTACCGCCACTACTTCCATATCATCACGTGCGGAAGCGACTTTGAAAAAAGCTCTACCAATACGCCCAAAACCATTAATGCCTATGCGAAGTTTTTTGTCCATAAAGCTAGTTTAGCGTTGATAGTTGTTAGTTACTAGTGGAAAGCTAAAAATTATAACCTAATTGCAAAAAGAACCGATCAGAGTAGAATTGCATTTGTTTATGCACATTAACCGAAAGGGCTCTCATGGAAATAGTTTCGTATGCAGATGGGGAGATGGCACAAGTTGTGCCAGGGTTTGAAATACTTGAGATTTCCGTACCCTCACAATACCTGAGTGTTGCCCGCATCAAGATGACCAAGCTGGACCTTCCTCGTTATCCAGCCCAAGACTTTTCTTCTTTGGATTCGGACATGGTCGTCACCGTACTTTCCGGCACCATCTTCTACTGCAGTATAAAAATGGACAGAAAACTTCCACTAAGCAGCGGAGACACTCTCTTTATTCCCCGGAAGCACAGCTATTACTGGCTGATAGAAACCGCGACTGTTGTTCTCCTTGCAATTAACAATCCGCCCTTTAACCCCGAAGAGCGCACGATCTGACTATCACAAACCCCTCCGCGGCCGAAAGCCGCGTTTTCTTTTTAAGACATACCAAATAGTACATTTTATGTTAGAATCGTTTGACACGGGCCTATAGTTTAGTGGTAGAACAACGGCCTCCAAATCCGTTGGTCGAGGTTCGATTCCTCGTGGGCCCGCCAAAGCAAAAACCGCGCAGATGCGCGGTTTTTGCTTATCCATACTACTTCTTCGTTTCCTTGAAGGTTATATGCTTGCGTAACTTCTTAGAATATTTCTTGAGCTCGATCTTGCGAGTAACTAACTTCTTGTTCTTTGAAGTCCAGTAGACTTCGCCGGTCTCCTTGTTTTTGAGCTGGATGAGATTATCCTGTCCTTTTGCCATAGTTTTGGAATTATACAGTATTTTGGCGCTTTACGCAACTTCCCTTTAGGCCAGTTTTCCTTGGAAATAGGAAGACAAATCAGCGATCGCAATACGTTCCTGCTGCATCGTATCTCGGTCTCGCACTGTCACCGCCTGATCCGTCAGCGTATCGAAATCAACCGTCACGCAGTATGGCGTACCGATTTCATCCTGACGACGATAGCGCTTACCGATGGACTGCGTCTCGTCGTACGAAACGCGAGCAATTCTACGAAGCGTATTTGCTATATCGCGTGCAGGCTTTGCAAGCTCATCTTTTTTGGAAAGAGGGAGCACGGCAACCTGAATAGGTGCAACAGAAGGTTTAAAAGAAAGCACAGTGCGTATTTCTCCTTCTACATCTTCTTCGCGATACGCGCTTGTTAGCACGGCCAGAAGCGCTCGTTCCACTCCAACAGAAGGCTCAATACAATGCGGAATAAAGCGTTCCTTGGTTTCCTCATCAAAATAGGAAAGATCAGTCTTCGAATACTCGCTATGTTGCTTGAGATCAAAATCAGTTCGGTATGCAAGCCCAGCCAACTCCTTCTGTCCGATTGGAAAATCAAATTCAAAATCAATCGTACGCTTGGAATAATGCGCTCGGTCCCCATCCCCTATTTCAACCTCATGAATCTTCTCCTTAGGCAGCCCAATAGAGAGGAGCCACATATTAAATTGCTGACGAAGATGCTCAAACGCTTCTTCCCATTTTGATGGATGACAGAAATATTCGATTTCCATTTGCTCAAGCTCGCGAAGACGAAATACGAAGTCCCGCGGAGCAATTTCATTTCGAAACGCCTTCCCTATTTGTGCTAGTCCAAATGGAAGCTTGGGATGGAAACTATCCACCACATTTTTAAAGTTAACAAACATGCCTCCTGCCGTTTCGGGGCGAAGGTAAGAAATAGACGTCGGGTCTTCCGTAGCTCCTACTTGCGTCTTAAACATCATATTAAACTGCCGCGCTTCCCCAAGCACGGTGCCATCATCCGGACAATGCTTTGCACCATCAACAGTTTCAATATGATCGGCACGGAAGCGCTTATGACACTTTGGACATTCCACAAGCGGATCAGAAAATCCAGATACATGCCCAGAGGCTTCCCACGCACGTGGGTTCATAAGAATCGCCGCATCGATGCCATACATATCTTCCCTTGTAGTTACAAAATGCTGCCACCAGGACTGCTGAATGGCTTTTTTAAGTGCGACACCAAGCGGACCGTAGTCATAGGTTCCCGCAAGGCCTCCATAAATTTCTGAACCTGGGTAAATGAATCCCCGTCGCTTGCATAAACTCACGATTTTCTCCATCAATTGCGTATCAGCCATAGTTCTTCGATTCTAGCAGGAAAGCCTCGCTATTGAAACCACGTTGCCATACCGCTAAAGAAATTGAAAATGCCTCCTACAGAAAGAATGATGAGCAGTCCGAACATTCCCCACAAGAGATGACTTCGTCCATCGGTCTTCTTCTCTGGATTATTAAGGTCCACCACATACTTCGCTACTCCATAGAGAAAATAAAGAATAGAAATACCTACTGCCACCTGATACAGAGGCGTAAAGATTTCCGTCATTATTTTTGATAAAAGTTGATCACCTGAGTTCATAAGGAAAAATGAAAGAGTATAGAGTAAAGTATACACGAGAAAACAAAAGCCGCCTTACAGAGGGCGGCTTTTGTGTATATGAAAGAAAGCTTATGGGCGCGGAATACTTGGAACAGGAACTGACCCTCCTTGGCCAATTCCTAAGATTGAACCGAAAAGTCCGATGATTCCCCAAATAGAAACCATGAGGAAGAGCGCGAGCACTGAGTAGCCCATACCATGAAGCTTCTTAGTACGCTCTTCACCATCTCCAGGATTGAAAATAAACTGAATAAGGAACCAGAAGAATGCAAGCACGGCAAGACCAATAGCAAATGGCACTAGACGACTTACAATTTCTTGAGCAAGGGCCAAAAGGCTAAGCAATGCACCACCATTGACCTGTCCCTGCTGTGCTACTTGACCAACACCTGCACCATTACCGAAACCAATTGACACACTGCCAGTAACCTGAGCTGCGGCAAGTGCCAAGCTAGAGAGTGTTGTTGATAATACAAATAAAGCTTTTTTCATAAATATAGGATTATATAGAAAGTATAACGCTCCCCCATGCCATTGCAAGGAATAGCATGCACATATGTGGAAAAGGAAAAGGAGGTTCTCGGACCCGCATCAGCGGAAATCCGATGATGCGAGAGGTGAGAACCTCCCTTGTACGTATCGTGTACGAACGGCTTTTTAACGTGGTGCGCACCACAAAGTGCTAGTGGTGGTCACCGCCCTTCTTGAAGGCGCCAAGCCCCTTGGCGATGAAGAACAGTGCAGCACCGGCCATGATGACCCCGCCATTGAACTTCAACATCTGGAGAAAACCACCAATCTGTCCCGTCAACATGCCAATGATGTTGACCATGACAAGGACAATGAGAAGAATGCTGTAGCCCCAAGCATTGAGGAGGCCGCCACTCTTCTTGCCGCCCTTGTCCCCACCGGCGGGCTTTTCTTCTGCAGACATGTTTACCCCTTTCTCTTAGGTTTCGATATTGATAGTTGATCCGGGTTTAACTTCAATATGCACGCGATGACCGGTGTGACCACGCGAATGCACACGTCTCAGACCAGAAAGGAAGTCGTCGACCGACATGGGAGACGCTTCGGCAACGTACCCGGAAGTCCACGCGACGTTACTACTGTTCTCGACGAAGATCTTGTAGTCCCCGCCCGTGATCCGCTTGATGTTTTGTGCCGAGT
The DNA here is from genome assembly GCA_029288775.1 of Candidatus Nomurabacteria bacterium. Classification (GTDB taxonomy): domain Bacteria; phylum Patescibacteriota; class Minisyncoccia; order Phycocordibacterales; family UBA5272; genus UBA11704. The sequence continues at coordinate 17,000 of JARIGQ010000005.1, forward strand.
CGACAAAAACCTTTTCTGCAGGACCAGTGAGCGTGATGACTTTCGGCTCATGCGTCACCACACCTCCAAAAGACGTAGGAGCTTGTCCTTGCCCACAAGATGTTGCTTGAGGGGGGCTACCGCCTTTTTCGACGATGTCAGCAATGAGCTCCAACTGTTTGGTACACTCTTTCGCTAACGTTTTCTTGGTTTCTCCATCGGTCCATTCCCTCTCGAGAAGAGTTCGATTAGTGGGAGTATCGTGGGTATACCACCATACCGACCCTCCTGCACACACTAGGCCGGTAAGAATCAGGAGAACCCCAGAAAACTTCTCCCAAGCCTTTGAAGTTGCCATGTTTATCCCTTGAAGTTTGTTGACTGTTGACGAAGACGAGACCGAAGGTCTCGCAGACTTAGCCGCTTGCGCGACTGGCGTTCGCACAGGCAAGGCCTGGGAAGGCCTGCCTGCAAGATTATGCATTTTATCCATGAACGCTTTCGCGCCAGGACTTAGTGCATCGTCGTTGCTCTGTCTATGCACAACATTCCTTTACAACTGAAAAAGAAGAGTACCCGAAATAGGCTCTAACCTCCACACTACATCTTAAATATAATTCCGTCAATACCTCTTCTTAAACCTATTTACATGTAAAGTTTTGACAGGTAAGACCGGCACTACATTCGTTGTTAGAAGTACAATCCGCCCCGCTTCCACCTGATCCTGTAGTTGAAGTATTTGATGATTGACAGGTAAAGTTTTTACAAATTAAACCGGAACCACACTCACCATTAGAGGTACAGTCAGCTCCTACTGCTCCACCGCTCACACTAGAAGCACCCCCAGTGGAAGAAGGAGGGGTTGGTTGAGTAGTACTATTTGCACACGCTTGCTGAGCAGCCGCTTGTGTAGAATATGCAACCCCATTACATGACCACATTTGCACCGTTGGTGCCGATGAGTTTGCGCCCACCTGAAGTCCACTTGGGTTAGTTCCACCTCCTACTGCTTGTCCATCAATAATAACTTTTGGAACAATAATATTATTGCTTGTCACTCCAAAGAGGGTTTGTGCGTAATTGACGATACCCCATATTGAAAACATCACAAACAGTGCAACCATGCTCCAAAGCATGAAATTCTTACCGTTGGTCATCTTGGTTGAATCCCCTTCTCGAGAAGCCCAAATAAACTGCACCAACCCAAAGAAGAATGCTGCCATACCTAAGGTGGTAAACAGGTAAATCAATCGCACCACAATGCTTTTGGTGAAGAGGTCTATAATTCCCCCCACTTGATTAATACCACCTGTGATAGACCCTCCCGCTCCTACAACGGTAGGAGTCTGCGCGGAAGCAATTCCAGCCATTAAAAGCGCCCCTCCGATAAATGCCATGCCGATGCGTATATAGGTCTTGTTCATGTTGTAGCTAAGTGTACTCTAAAGCGTCTATGTGGGCTAGCGGGCTTTTCCCCTATCTCATTCCTCCCACTACGCAGACACCATTAACATCAAATTGTCCATAATACCCTCCTTTTTGACAACACGTCCCAGGTGAACCACCTGTTGCTGGACAATTCGATTGGGTAGAAGATTGAGGAGAAGATTGTCCGCCATTTTGAGCAGCTCCTTGTAGTCCAGTATTTCCACCTTGATTCGCCGTAGATGTTTGAGCGGACTGATCTCCGACAATATTGGTTACGGTACCCTTTGCTGCAAGCAGAAAAGCTTGAAAGGTGAAAACAACCACCGTAACGATAAGCGTCGTCCACAGCCATCCGCGAGCAGTTTTCAAACCTTCAGGATTACCTTGCGAAGAAATAAATTTAAATCCTGAAAGCACCCAGAAGAAAATAACTCCCGGATACACGAAGAAGCGCATGAACAAATTGAACAAATTGATAATGAGATCAAAAACATTGGTGCTTGTCGTAGTATTAGGCAACATGTTCGCAGCATAAGCATGCGGAATAAATTCTATAGAAAAGAAATTGAGAATATTTAGAAATTTAACATCTACCCCAAGCGTTTTAAGGGCGGTAAGATAAAGTCCAGAAATGATAGCAACGAGCATACAAAAACCAATGATCGCCTGACCCATTTTCTTCCTTGCTTCTGCAAGTGCACCCGCGTTACCGTTTACTTCCTGCCACTTTGCGTTCAAGAGAAGTAAGAGCATAGCCCCCACACCCAAAACCATTGAAACCTCAATCACCGGAGGAATCACCCGCTTAAACAAATTCTGCAAATCGCCCGTAGTACATTCTTTCTGCCCACCACACAAATCGTCTCCTGATATAGATGTTTGAGTAGGGTTTCCCATTGTATCCACATTTTCAAACTGGCTCGTATCGGCAGCAAAACTGCTGTGGAGTGATAGTGCACAAAGTGATACCAGAAGAAGCTTTTTCATATTAGATCGGAGTATACAGGTCCTGAAGACGAGACACAAAAGTGGCCGCTGCATCCGCAGCCCCCATACGTCCGCTTATAATATCTCCCATCATAGTCTCAATAAGCGACTCCGACTGGGTAGGAAAACTGTCATACCATGGACGCGCCACTAGCATGCTCTTGGCAAGTACTTCAGATAATCCTTGGGTAGAGGCGTAGGATCGCAATGCGGGAAGCGCTCCAACGAGCCCCGAAAGCGCGGGTGCAATTCCTGGACTTGCAAACTGGCTTTCTACAGTAAGCGCGGTGACCAAATTGTTACTCGTTTTAAGGGTAGCAATACCATACATCTCTCCTGTCATAGCAAATGTGTTATACCCTCTTGTTTGCGGAAGCGTAGCTAGTTGAATATCAGCGGTTGGATTTTTTGCTTGAAGCGTCGCGTATTCGCTTGCATAACCTATATACATAGCAGACTTGAGTGCCACAAATTGATCTAAAGCGTCCCCTCCAAACTGACTCCAGGTATACGTATTCTTGGTTGGGTCTGCAAACTGACTAAAGAATCGCGCTGCAGTAGTAAGCGGAAGAATGGTTCCGTCGGTGGTAGTTGGGTTATTAGCAAGAACAAGCTGCTGCGATGAGCCATCCGTAGCGCTATATTGCGTAAATACCGGCAACTGCCCAAGCTGAAGCACCGTAGACATAAGAATCTCTTTACCGTGAGGCGTATTTGGTGCTCCGAGCGAAATAGCAGAGAGATCAAATTGCCCATTGCGAGAAATGGTAAGCTTAGGAACCATATTCACTAGCTCATCCCAATACTGTGGAGGGTTAGCAATTCCATGCTGTGACAAAATAGTACGATTGTAATACAGCACAAGCGGATCAATACTCACCGGAAGCGCAAGTGCCCCTTGCGGCACGAGGAAAACAGATCCTCCATCAACATACAAATCGTTATATGCCTTTTGGGTAAGTGAACTTGATGGGAAAGGATACAATCGAGAAGCATTCGCCAATATATATTGATGTGGCACCATGATGAGATCGGGTCCTGTACCGTTGGCAAGCGCTTCAAGTAATGTTTGATTGAACTGAGCTTCCGGAATTTGCTTATAGCTTGCGCGAAACGTCTTAACTTTGGGATTGTATTCACTGAGAATCCTATTCATTGCCGCGTCATCAATAGTGCCCCATATCACCACTTCTCCCGTTGCTTGCGAGCTTTTATCACCAAGCGGAATCTTGCCCGAGAATATGAGAATAGACAGAAGTGCGGCAAACACCCCAGCGCCGAGTAAGATAGTACGTAACATAGCTGCAGTTTATACCGAAATGGCGAGAAGTGCGTAGTGATAATCCCCAGCAGGAAGACGTCTTTCTATTCTAAAACCATGCTTTTGTATATAGGCTTCCGCTTGCTCCTCCGAGACCACATGATGAGGATGAGGACCAATACCTTCATGCGAACGAGTCCAGTCTACAACCAACAACTCCCCTTCTGGCTTCAAAATTTTCGCGACATACGTAAGCGCCTTATCTATATTGTCGAGCTGAAAGAAAACATTAGACATCACTACCGCATCCAAACTGTACGCATCAATTGGAATTCCCTTTTCAATATCGGCCCACACCATTTCCACATTCAAAAGCTTCTGTCGTTCAAGCGTGCCGGCAAGTGTTGAAAGCATCTCACGGTGTACATCAACAGCATATACCTGGCCGATATCACCTACCTCGCGGGCAAGCACTATTGTGTAAGCTCCTGTACCACACCCAATATCTGCGACACGATCGCCGGGCTTTAGATTAAGTTCGCGCACAAGATGATCAGGAGTTAAAAACATAGTACCTATAGTCTAGCAAGAAATTAATGACCACAAACAAATATCGGACACTTTGCAACCATTCCCGAATCATTTTCCGACGAGTCCTGACCAGCATCATCTACTGGAAGGCCAGGAACATCCGCTTCGGTTGGCATACTTGTATCATCATATACATTCACTTGCCCATCTCCATTAGTATCGGCATTAAAAGTAGTATCCGGTGCGCCGAATGCCTGAGCACACTCGTCTGCATTGCCGCTATTCATCATACATGTATCGTAATCAGAGGCGGGATTCTGATTTTTTATACACATGTCTTGTCCCGCATCAAAATCATATCCGGGAGCACACGGAGAGCTCGGTAGACATTCGCTTGGATTCTTTGGATCTTCATAATAGGTAGTACCATCAGCATCCGGTTCACACACCCCTGAAGTATCTTCTTTCTTTTCGGGCTTTGCTGCAACACTTTTCGCTATGCTTTTTGTTACGCTTTGCCCAGTATTCTGGGAAACACTCTGAGCCGTTCCACCAAGCGCAGATCGCACTCCCGTACTTCCGTTAGCTGCAGTTTGAGGAGATGAAAGAAGACCATATGAGCTCTTAAGCGATGAAGATGGAATTCGAATATCGCCACCAAGGCCAAATTGTCCTTGTACAAACGTGATAATCCCCCAAAAGGACATCATAATAAAAAGCGAAACACCGCCCCACAAAATAAAAGTATTACCTTCTTTAATTGTATTTGCATCTCCTGTTCTATATCCAAAAATGTATCGGGCGATGCCGAAAAAAAATGCTGCCGCTGCACCAACAATCAAAAGCCCCATCACGCTATTGACGATAACGGATGAAAAAGAATTAGCAATTGTCTTAAATGAAAACGAGCTTGCCGCATATGCCGAGACAGGCGCAAGGAGCGCAAGTGAAAGGAATAACTTTCTCATTGTCTAAAGTGTAACAATAATATGACAAAAGAGGAGTGTACACTCCTCTTTTGTCATACGAAATACATACTTGTTAGCTATCAATTAAAGTAAATTGAAAGATGCCACCGAATCTCCCTCCCTCATCTTCATCACGCGCACCCCCTGCGTATCACGGCCAAGTGTTGGAATGGAAGATACTTCAGTACGAATCACTTGAGACTCTTTAGAGACCGCGAGAAGTTCAGCATCATGTTCAGTGACCACACGAGCAACCATAAGCGGACCAGTCTTGGTAGTTACCTTCACTGTCTTAATACCAGACCCTCCACGCTTTTGCGTCTTGTATTCAGAAAGCTTCGTACGCTTACCGTATCCATTTGCTGTCACCACAAGAAGCTCTGCCCCTTTGGTTCCTTCTGGAATCTTATCTGCTGCCACAATGACATCACCCTTATCTAACTTCATACCAATCACTCCCGCTGCAGTACGTCCCATTTCGCGAACATCTGTATGGTTGAAACGAATAGACTGACCATTCTGAGTGGTAAGAATCACATTATCTTCTCCTGTTACAAAGAGCGCCGCAAGTAGTTCATCTTTTTCTTCAAGACGAATTGCAATGAGCCCATTTCGGCGCACATCCTTAAAACTCTCTGCTGAAGACTTCTTCACGGTACCATCCTTGGTAATCATCATAAGCGAAAGCCCGGCCATTGCTTTTACATCCTTCGCCATCGGAAGGATGGAAGTCACCTTCTCACCATCAATAAGTTGTAAAAAGTTCATTATCGACTTACCGCGCGTTGCACGTTTCCCTTCCGGAAGATCATACATCTTGATCTGATATGCCTTACCTTTATCAGTAAAGAAAAGAAGGTCACTATGTGTAGAGGTTGTAAGTGACATGGTTACGAAATCTTCTTCTTTCGTATTCATATCAACCACACCCACGCCTCCGCGCTTCTGGGTACGGAATTCTCCAGGATCGGTACGCTTCACATACCCGCCCGATGTGTACACCAGCACTTCTTCCTTGTCCGCAATCAAATCTTCAGGATTAAATTCCTTTGCTTTGTGCTTAACGATCTTGGTGCGGCGTTCATCACCATAGCGTTCCTTGATATCCGCAAGTTCACCTTTGATAATCGTGAGCATTTTCTTTTCCGAAGCGAGAATACTCTTTAATTCTGCAATGAGTTCCTGAACCGCCTTCAAATCATCTTCAATCTTCTTGCGCTCAAGACCTGCCAAACGCTGAAGCTTCATTTCAAGAATAGCGGTTGCTTGAATATCAGAAAACGCAAATTTCTTTACCAATTGTGCATGCGCATCCGGCGTATCCTTTGATTTCTTGATGGTTTGAATAATTTCATCAATATGATCAAGAGCCTTCTTAAGACCAAGTAGAATATGCTCCTTTTCAAGCGCACGTTTAAGATCATATTCAGTACGACGGCGAACCACTTCCTTGCGATGACCAATAAATGACTCAAGAGCACCCTTAAGAGAAAGTGTTTGCGGCACACCGTCTACAAGCGCCACCAAGTTGTAGTGGAACGTAGACTCAAGCTCAGTATGCTTATACAAATAATTGAGCACCTTCTGGGGTTGTGCACCGGATTTCAAATCAATTACCACGCGAATATCCTTGGTAGATTCATCACGAAGCCCTTTGATGCCGTCGATTTTTTTATCGCGCACCAGGTCGGCAATGTTTTCGATAAGATTACTCTTCAATACACGAAATGGAAGCGAAGTAACGATAATTTGAAATTGGCCATTCTTCGTTTCGGTAATTTCTGCTTCACCACGCACGACAACACCGCCGCGCCCCGATGCATATGCCATACGAATGTCGCTCTGGCCAAACGCAACTCCACCGAGCGGAAAATCTGGACCTTTTACATATTCACAAAGTTCTTCAGTTGTTGCATGCGGATTGTCTATCAAATGAGCAGTAGCATCGATCACTTCCGTGAGATTATGCGGCGGAATGTTCGTTGCCATACCTACGGCAATACCAAGTGTTCCGTTAAGCAGAAGATTCGGTACCGCAGTTGGAAGCACGGATGGCTCTTTCTTAGATCCATCATAATTTGGCACCATTTGCACGGTATCTTTTTCAATATCGCGCATCATTTCCATGGAAACACGAGACATCTTGGCTTCCGTATAACGCATTGCCGCTGCCCCATCACCATCGATGGAACCAAAGTTTCCCTGGCCTAAGATAAGCGGATAGCGAAATGAAAAATCCTGTGCAGCTTTCACCATCGCATCGTATACAGACGCATCACCATGCGGGTGATAGTTACCGAGCACGTCTCCCACCACTGTTGCAGACTTGCGGAACTTTGCTCCAGCGGTAAGCCCGAGATTATTCATCGAAAAAAGAATACGACGATGTACCGGCTTCAAACCATCGCGAGCATCCGGCAAGGCACGTGAAGTGATTACCGACATCGCATAGTCGAGATAGGCATCCTTCATTTCCTTGGAAATATTTACCGGAAGAAGACCGGTACTTGTTCCTGCGCGCGGAGCCATTTCTTCATTTGATGCGTTCTCTGGAGCGGTCTTTTTAGCCATAGATAGGAATAGATAGGTATCTGCTTATTATACCATAAAACGCCCCTTTTTGCGAGCTTATTTTTGGCTTGTCGAAGCGTCAGATTCCCCAGTATTCACGTACGTTTCCTTGCCTTCCAAGAGGTTTGAAGTGCCTATTGCACTTAGGCGAACTTTAGCTTCCGAAAAAAAATCAGTGAAAGTAGCACCAGGAGAAGCGAGCTTAACTTCAGCTTCTTTTTTCGCGGCAATGACTTCGTCCGAATCATACCGTTCATGCCAAAAGCCGTAATCCGTATACATAATGAATGTCGCCAATAATCCGGTAATTGTTCCTGCAAACACAAAAGCGTGCATATGTTGCAGATGCTTGTTTTGTCTGCGTACGTATCGAATATAGTGTTTAAGCGTAAAATGCTTCCACGTAATCTTCATGTCGCAAGTATACAGCGGAAAAGAAAATTAAATGCATGGAATTTAGTAAATTAGAAATTGATGAAAGATGCGAGAAAACGCGCATCTTTCATCAACACCACAGGCTCGAACTATGGCTTCTCAGAAAAATGCGCGCTGATTAAGTAGCTTCGCAATGTATGTGTTACATTTCGTGGAAGAGTACAACCTCTCCAAGTTTTCCTTCAATGTCTTTTCGTTTAATCGTAAGCTTTTCTACCGGTTCTACCTTTTCCGCACCAGATTCCTTGAGGAAAATAGGAAGCGACTGCTCATCGTAATCCATCGGAATCACAAGCTTTGGCTCAAGAGAAACTGCAAGCTTATGTGCATCATAAGCGTTCAAAAGGAATCCATCATGACCAACCGGAATAAAAAGCACATCTGTCTCATCGATAATTTCCTTATGATGCGGTTCAAGCATATGAGAAAGCGCCCCTAGGAACGTAATACGAATACCATCAAAGGTAAAACAATAGCTTGTATTCTGAAACTTCTTCTTGTCCTTGCCTTCTGTAAGTTCGGTTTCCGTGCCAAAGCCTTTAATGAATACATCCTTTACTTCATACTCTCCAGCGCCTGCAATAACAAAAGGTACCTTACCCCCATGTTCGGTCTGCTCCCGACCGTTGTAATCTGGATGATTAGTCGTAATAAAGCACACGTCCGCCCCATATTTGGCAACCTTTCCCTTTCCATCCTTTGATACGGGATTGAGCGCAAAGGTAGTATCACCAACTTGCAACTTGAAGTGCTGACGCCCGAAATAGGTAATAATCATAAGCCGAATTATAGCAAATTTGAAATGCTTTTTAAATACATTCTTCTTTTTAGATTTTCCATCGAACTAAACGCTGTATTTTCTTACTAGAAAATCATCTCCCACTCGCGCCGTCGCGCTGCGTGAGTTAGTTCTCATGGAAAATCTGGAGTAATTAAACGTACATGAATACTTGACAATTTAACAAAAATATGATATATTATATATAACCAGTCCGGGGCTTCAAAAACCCCATTTACAAGAGGAGAAAAGACTATGTGCCAAGTGCACCGCGTGATTCCCGAAGGTAACGGTTCCGAGCTCATCGTGAGCTATGAACCCGCACCCCAAAGAGACCGTCGCGTGACGGTCTCCACCAGCACCCTCTTCGCCATCGCAAATGGCAAGAAGGTCGAGGACACCATTACCGTGCGTACCCAGTTCGGGGGCACGAAGATGATCCCGGCGCTCCGCGCCGAATCCCTCATGAGCCGCCTGCGCAAGCAGGACCGCGCGCGGATGAACTCCCGCCCCATCGACCAGAACACGTTCGATGACCGGTGTGACAGCGGCTGGCTCGACATGATCCGCGACCCCTACCAGCACACGAAGGAGCTCCGCAAGGAGCCCTTCGATAAAATGTTCGGAGGCATCGAGACCACTCCCAAGACCAACTCGAAAGGAGGCCACATGACGCGGCGCACATGCGACCGTGCGCCGCAATACGTGGCGCACGACAGCCACGGCTTCCACGGTCGCAAACCGAGGAAGAAGGATCACCACTGATCCCAGCCCCCGCACTTTCGTGCGGGGGCGAATTGTTTGTATCCCCCTCCTAACTTCCTAACTCTAGACTCCTAACTTGGTTCGTGGTAGGATTATGCACATCTATTTAATAGATACCGTTCCGGCGTAACCCTGTACAGAAATCACCCGCTTAGAGGTGACGGAGTAGAGAAACCGGACCGAAGTGGTAGCCCCGCCTCGTGTGGGGCCTTTAATTTTTAATGACAACAGATACAACTACAACAGCAACCATTCCGGGAATGGTGAAGGAAGAAGATATCGTCGAAGGAACAGTCGTCGCAATTGAAAAGGCGGCACTGTATGTCGACCTAGGGATTGCCGGCACCGGTATTATTTATGGTGTTGAGTTCATGAATGCTCGTGATGTTATCAAGCGCATCAATATTGGTGACTTGATTTCAGCTAAGGTCATCATGCGCGAAAATCGCGATGGCTATGTCGAACTCTCGCTTAAGGAAGCTCGTCAGGCGCTTATGTGGAATGACGCTGAAGCTGCTATTCGCGAGAAGCGCATTCTCGACCTTGTCATCAAAGACGCTAACAAGGGCGGGCTCATTATCGACTGGCAGGGTATTTCAGGATTCCTTCCTGCTTCCCAGCTCAAGGAAGAAAACTATCCTCGCGTAGAAGACGGCGATAAGGATAAGATCATGCGCGAGCTCAAGAAGCTTATCGGTAAGCGTATTTCCGTTACCATCATTTCTGCTATTCCAAAGGAAGGCAAACTTATTTTCTCCGAAAAGGATGGTGGGGAACGCGTTTCCAAGGAAGTCGCTACTGGTACGTACACTGTCGGTGATGAAGTTGAAGGTACAGTAACTGGCGTCGTAGAGTTTGGCATTTTCGTGAAGCTCTCAGATGGCGTTGAAGGACTCGTACACAAGTCAGAAATCGACTGGGGTCTTGTAGAGGATACCAAGCAGCATGCGAAAGTTGGTGATCGCGTACGTGCCAAGATTATTGAGATCAAGGACGGCAAAATTTCGCTTTCACTTAAGGCGCTCAAGGAAAACCCTTGGAAGGAAGCTGCGAACAAGTACAAGAAGGGTGATGAAGTTGAAGGAGTTGTTATCAAGTTCAACAAGCACGGAGCGCTCGTTTCTATCGAAGAAGGAGTTGCAGGACTTGTGCATGTATCGGACTTTGGTGATGAAACCAAGCTTCGCAACACCCTTTCTCTTGGAAAGAGTTCGAAGTTTACTATCACCCTGTTTGATCCAAGCGAAGAGCGCATGACGCTTTCGTTTGTGAAGTAAAATAGCTACTACCAAAAACACGGACACGTTCCGTGTTTTTGTTTTGTCATATACACTGTAGCTATTATGTTTCATGAATTTGATGACAATGCAGTCTTTTCTCAATTAGAAGAAAGTGGGTATGGAAACCTAGAACCTGCCATCTCCCCTTTAGAACTGCAAAAACTTTGTGAAGGTGATGAGATATTGGAACAACTCCGTCTCAGTGTGATCAAATATGTACATCGTTATGCGCATGACGTTTACTCAATGATGATTGAACAGATTGAGCTTTCAGAAAAGCGAGAGAAAGGAGAAGATACGCAAGAAGATGCGGAAGCTATTCATGAAACCGATGAACGACGACATAATCTTCATAATGCCCTTATTGACTCTATCAATGCACTTTCTCGAGAATTAGTTAAGAAAGAAAAAGATGCGGAATGGATGAGAGAACTTCAGCAGGGAGGACGACCGGCCTATGCCAAATTTGCATTATTGACTTTTTATAAGCTTCATGTTACTATGAAATAAGAAAGGAGTACCCACATGGAAAATAACACTCATAAAAAAATGGTGCTCAGATACGCCCAACTCACCGCCAAGGAAGAAAAGACTTCCGAGGAAGAAAAAGAGCTTGCCCTCATAGAAGACCAGCTCCATCTCGCCAAAGAAACCATTCTTCGCAAGGCAACAGAGCTTGGTCTAGCACAGATCAAGCGGTAAGCGGCTCCTGGATCATCGCAAAGCGCCCTCATACGAGGGCGCTTTCTTCATCTGTTTTACACATTATAGACTTCCATAGCTTTTCCAAATCCTTTATCTGTAATCATCTGAATTGCTCCCACTACTTTTGGTGCAAGCTCGCGAAGCTTCGTCACTTCATCTTCACTAAACTTCCCCATTACGTAGCGTTGTACTTCTTCTCCATGAGGAGGCTTGATGTCTTTCCCATCAACATTTTCTGGGGCAATGCCGATACGAATGCGCGTAAATTCACGCGTTCCAAGGGACTCAATAACGCTTTTAACACCATTATGTCCGCCGTCTCCCCTGTCATGAGAAATACGCATCTTTCCTAACGGAAGATCCTTATCATCGTACATCACGATGAGTTCGCGTCCTTCATGATAACGAAAATACTCTGCAACAGCTCTACCGGATTCATTCATATATGTAGTAGGAACAAAAAGTTCAACATTTTCTAGAGAAGAAAGTTGGTCGCGTAGCAGTTCACATACAATGCGCGCAGCATTGTGACGAGTCTGAGCATAATGACTTCCCGGATTTCCAAGCGGAACAAGTGTATAGACCATATACCAAGTCTACTTGACCTGATACAAATTTCCAATTTCTCATTTTTGACGTAATTCAGAAACAGTACTCAATAGTAAAATCGTGCCTTTGTTGCGCTGTACCAAACGAATCTATATACTCTAAAGCAATGTTTGACTCACTCTCGAATCAGGTGCTCAGTTCGCTGTCTGATATTTCTACCAATCCGATAGCTCTCACCGTCTTCGGCATCATTGCTGTTCTTATTGTTCTTCTTTTGCTTGCGACCGTATTCCCTTTTTGGCGAAAGGCTCTCGTTAATCTTCATATTCTCGAACAAGATGAGCAGCCCTCTTCACTCCTCTTATGGGTGGTCACTGTTGTGGTTATTGTAAAACTTACTCAGACATTTTTGGTACAGCCATTCATTGTCGACGGAGGATCCATGCTCCCTACTTTTCATAACAAGGAATTTCTTCTTGTTGATAAACTCTCCTACCGTCTGCATGCACCACACCGAGGAGATGTTGCTATCTTCCGCCTCTACGAAGGCGATACGAATCCTTATACCGGGAAGTATCTTATCAAGCGCGTTATCGGACTTCCGGGAGAACGCGTGGTAGTACACAATGGTGTTACTACCATTTACAACAAAACGCATCCAGAAGGGTTCCAGATCGATGAAAGTTTTGTAACCTCCAAAGACACAACTAAGGATGTGGACGTGACGCTCGATGACCATCATTACTTTATGATGGGTGACAACCGTACACAAAGCTATGATTCGCGCGATTGGGGTCCGCTTGATGCAAGCTCCATGCGCGGACAGGTTCTTTTCCGCCTCTATCCACTTTCTGTAGCTTCCTACGAACCGGGACGCTTCACTTATACGAAATAAATTATTATTGCCATGAACGACGATGCGAAAAAACTAAAGACTGACGGAAACAAGAAAGAAACGCCAACCTCGCTCAAAGGAATGCATGATGTCATAGATGAGCAATATTATGCGTATCAAGGACTATTTGAAAAAGCACAGGAAGTCGCCGTGTACTATGGATTCAAGCCCATAGAAACCCCTGTCCTTGAACGCGAAGAAGTGTTCGTTTCAGCAATTGGAGAAGGAACGGATGTCATCGACAAGGAAATGTACACCTTCCGCACCAAAGGCGGCGAGCGGATTGCGGTACGTCCGGAATATACAGCCTCGATTATGCGTGCCTACCTAGAACACGGCATGATGAATCTCCCGCAGCCAGTGATGCTCTACTCATACGGGCCGGTATTTCGCCATGAGAATCCACAACGCGGACGACTTCGACAGTTCAGACAATTCAACTTGGAAATTATTGGTTCGACCAAATCAATTGCCGACGCGCTTATCATTCGCACCCTTACCACCATTCTTGAGGAATTCGGATTCACCGATCTTATAGTCGATATCAACTCCATGGGAGACAAGGAAACCCGTCCCGCGTTTATCAAAGAGCTTACCAATTACTACAAGAAGCATCTCGAACATCTCTGCAAGGATTGTCACGAGCGCATCAAGACCAACCCGCTTCGCCTTTTGGATTGCAAACAAGAGCAATGTCAGCCATACAAGGAAAACGCTCCGTCTTCTTTGGCATACCTTTCTAATGATGCGCGCAACCACTTCAAGGAAGTGCTTCAGTACTTGGAAGAAATGGGTATACAGTACCGCATCAATAATTCGCTCGTGCGCGGATTCGACTACTATGCACGCACTGTATTTGAGGTAATCAAAGTAGATGTAGACGAAAGCGGCAAAGAGAAAGAAATCACCATCACTGGCGGCGGACGCTATGAGCTTGCCAAAATGATGGGGTCTAAAAAAGATGTTCCTGCCGTCGGAACAGGCCTTGGCATCGAGCGTATCATGATGTTCCCTGAATGTAAGTCACTGATGCCGCGCATCATGAAGCCTCCAAAGGTATATTTCATTCAACTTGGCTTTGAAGCGAAATTAAAGAGTCTCTGCATTATGGAAGTATTGCGTAAGGCACGCATTCCGGTACATCAGTCAGTTACCAAAGACTCTCTCGGCGCACAACTTGCCATTGCAGAGAAAATGGAAATCCCCTACTGTATCATCTTCGGCCAGAAAGAAGCGATGGATAATACAGTGATCGTACGCGACATGAAGACGCACTCGCAGGACACCGTAAAGATCGACGCACTCTCAGATTACATTAAGCATTTGAAGTAGATTGACCGAATATCAAAAAGAGCTAGAATTGTTTTTAGCTCTTTTTGATATGGAGGAGAAAGATGACCTTTTGGCTAGCAATCGTCTCTATTGCAGGCACGCTCTTGATAGCGTGTTGGTGGGACAACAAGGGGCAACGAGCCCTCTACCGCGAACAAGACACAAGGGAGGCGCTTTTCGATTGGAGGTGGCAAAACCCGGGCGTGTACCTCGGACTTTCAGACCATGGCAAAAAGCTTCTTCAAGAAGCAATCGAAGCCTACGATGAATTTCTGAAGTACTGGCCATTCATACCAGATGATGGGCGTCGCGAATTTCTGCTTAGCCTGTATAACGATCTGCCGCCCAACCACCCCAAACGTTCCCCAAGACCCCGCCCTAGGCGGGCCTTTTTGTTTCTCTTGTCTTTCCTTAAAATTTATAGTAGAATAGAGCCCACTATGCCAACAAACGTTGAAGTAAAAAAGAACTCGAACGAAAACGCTCTTTCACTCGTGCGCCGCTTCCAAAAGCGCGTTCAGGAATCAGGAGTGCTTCCTCGCGTTCGCTCGCTCCGTTATAGCGATCGCTCCCTTTCAGAACTTAAAGTAAAGCGTGCAAAATTGAAGAAGCTTGCTGGTAAGGAAAAGTACGAACTTGCGAAGCGTATGGGCAAGCTTATCGAAAAGAAGAAGCGACGCTAAAGAATCACCTCGCATTCATCTGCGGCATTGCAGGAGCCAAGTTTCTCAGTTAACGTAGTTCTATCTACGTCTCCAACGAAACTTCTCCCGCGCCTTGCATCTAAACGCGATTGGAATCTTTAGTAAACTGTACGTATGGCAATTCTTGAAAAGAAAAACTTAACAGTCATCCGCAAAAATGGAACGCTCCCGGCGATTCCATTTTTGTCTATTAAGGAGAAGATTCTTGGTAAAGACTACGACCTCACCATTACCTTCTGCACACCCAAAGAATCCCAAGAAAAAAATAAATCGTACCGGGATAAAGGCTACCCGACTAATATTCTTTCCTTTCCCCTTTCCGAACATATGGGAGAAATCTATATTTCCCTTTCTACTGCTCGCAAAGATGCCGCGAAATTCAATATGTCCTACGATAAATTCCTCCACCTTCTCCTCGTTCACGGTTGCCTTCATTTGAAAGGGCATGAGCATGGTAGTACAATGGAAGGGCTAGAAGAGAAGCTCGTAAATGCTTTTTATAAGCGTACATAATTTGTGGCACGGAATCCTCATGACATGATTGTCGGTATCGATATCGGAAGCGGAAGCTTGCGGGCAGTTGGATGTATCTACGAAGAAGGCCTACGGTATCCGTCTGTAATCGCAAGCTACAAGAAATCTATTGAAGGCATTGAGCGCGGTAACATTTCTGATACGGACGAAGTTTCAAACGCCGTTGTAGATGCAATTGCCACTCTCGAAGAAGAATCTGGGCACGATACGCTTCATACGCTTATTTCGCTTGGCGCTACCGGACTAAGCTCAAGTCACGCTTCGGGTCACGCCCAAGTTTCGCGCGGCGATGCTACCGTCACTGATTTGGATATTGAAAACGCCATCAAAGACGCCAACAAGGGAGTACCGGATATTAGAAACAAAGCAGTTGTGCATACCATTCCGATGAAATACAAATTGGATGGAGCCGATGTTCCGGGCGATATTATCGGCATGCGTGGAAATAAATTGGAAGTAAAAACCCTCTTTGTCACTTACCCGCAAGGGTTCATGAATACGCTCAAGAAAACCCTTGAGAAGGCGCAAGTGAAAGTAACCGATATCGTAGCAGGACCAATTGCAGAAAGCATTCCCCTTCTTACAAAGAAGCAAAAGGTTGCAGGCGTTGCTTTGGTAAATATCGGTGCAGGCGTCACATCCCTTCTTGTATATGAAAATAATGTTCCGCTCCTGGTTTCAACCATTCCTGTTGGCGGAGATGACATCACCAAAGACATCGCACTTGGTCTCAAAGTCACTCTTGAAGATGCAGAAGAAATAAAATTAGGTAAAGGGCCAATGCATTCCAAGCGTCGAGTGGAAGAAATTATTGAAGCCCGTCTTGAAGACATGTGCGTGAAATTAAGCAAAGAACTTGATCGCATTCATCGTCGCGAACTTCTTCCTGCGGGAGTAGTCGTATGCGGATCATCATCTCTTGTTCCTCGTCTTGAAATCGTATTTCGCTCTGAACTCAAGCTTCCTATCAAGATCGCATCAAATGAACTTGTTCGCCTCACCGGAGATTCACTTCGTGATGCTGGTTGGGCTCGCGTGTATGGACTCACCTTCCTTGCTCCACAAGGAAATGAAAAAGAAGCCTTCCAAGAACTGATGACAGCATTTTGGCATCGTGTCAAGAATTTTATTGTCCAATTTTTGCCTTAATTGATAAGGCTTTTTAGGAAAAAAAGCTAAAATAAGACCGTTTGCAACGACTCCTTTGAACGTGTATAGTTAGTACATAGTAAAACTATTCATTTTCCATGCCAAAAGTTAACCCAGAAATCGAAAGCTTCGCCCGCATCAAAGTCATCGGAATCGGTGGATCAGGAAAAGGCGCACTCAATCACATGATCAACTCAAAACTCCAAGGAGTTGAGTTCATCGCCATGAACACGGATACGCAAGACTTGCATCATTCACTTGCCGAAAAGAAAATTCATATCGGTAAAAATCTCACCAAAGGATTAGGAGCAGGCATGGACCCGGAAATTGGCAAGCGCTCAGCCGAAGAAACTCGCGAAGAAGTTCAGGATGTTATCAAAGGAGCAGATATGGTCTTTATCGCTGGAGGTATGGGTGGCGGAACATGTACCGGAGCAGCGCCGGTGGTTGCATCCATTGCAAAAAACGAAGGTATTCTAACCGTGGGTGTAGTTACCAAGCCGTTCTTCTTTGAAGGCGCATCACGCATGAAGCTTGCTGAACGCGGACTCGAAGATCTCGAAAAGGAAGTGGACGCGCTTATCGTCATTCCAAACGACCGTCTTCTTTCTGTGATCGATAAGAACACATCTGTAAAGCAAGCGTTTGAAATGTGTGACGAAGTACTCAAGCAAGCCGTAGAAGGTATTGCAGATATTATCCGTACTGCGGGAACCATCAACCTCGACTTTGCAGATATCAAGCGAATTCTCAAAGATTCAGGCACTGCGCTTATGGGTGTAGGTCGCGGCACTGGCGAAAACCGTGCACGCGAAGCGGCGACTGCAGCTATCAACTCCCCGCTTCTTGATGTTTCTATTCATGGAGCAAAGGGTGTACTGTTTGCAATTTACGGAGCAGAAGATTTGGGTATGCTCGAAGTACAGGAAGCAGCGAAGATTATTACCGAATCTGTAGACAAGGATGCAAAGATTATCTTTGGTATCGCCTCTGATGCAGCTCTTAAAAAAGATGAAGTTAAAGTAACAGTAATCGCAACTGGCTTCCCTACTGGCTTCTCTACGCGACCACATACAAGTGCGCCCCTTCTAGAAAAGACACCCGAAGAATCAGTGATTCCTGAACCAAGAATTGAGAAGAAAGAAACTATCAAAGAAGCCATTTTAGATGCCGATGATGCCGTTGCTGTAGGCGATGAGCGCCGCATCGATCATGAGATGAAACCAGCAGAAGAAGCAAGTAAGGTTCCAGCAACTGGCGACCGTCGAAAATCTGTTTTCAAGTTCGATGATGACGAAGAGGAAGATGAGTGGGAAGCATTACCTCCATTTCTTCGCCGCAAGAAGTAATTCCACATACTTAAAACTGCTTCATCAATTATATTGATGAAGCAGTTTTGTTTATGCAATCATGAGAACTTATATAAGAACTCTCTTACTTTCATGTGGCTTCCATATTTTGAAAGCACTTATATGAAATATCCTGATTGCAAATATATGCTTTGAACAGTGTTCCGGTGCTATGGTAATGCGGTATGGCTTACTTCTTGGGCGTAACTTTAATGGAACAGCCAGGCTGGAGAAGATAGAACCTTTGGTAGCGGGGATTTTCAGAATTGACACTAATCTCGATAAAGTTGTTCTTTTTCACCTTCCACCTCACGTAACCCTCCGGATACACATCTCACCGGGACAGGTCAGACAACGGAAACTCGTTCGCTGGATGAATGAACACGTCTGGCACTTTCATGAAGTCGTACAGGTCTTTCCAGTAGTCCGGAATGACACATAGCTTACCTTCATAATTGTGAATCAAATACCTGAGGTAGGCCACCTTCGGAACGAAACGTCTACTCATTGCAATCTCCTAAAAGAACACCCATGCGGGATTGCATGGGTGTTCTTATACTACAATTTATACTATTTTTGTCAATTATAGCATTTCCTCTCGTTTAATCTTTTCGATTAACTTTTCTTTTGCAAGACGAATAGTAAACCCCGACGGGAGAATAATATCCGCGGACGTATAATGCGGACGCACTGTTTCTTCTATGGCAACTCCCCCTGCTTTAAGCTTAGACATCACCTCCTCGTAAGCAGAAGAGACCAGGGTAATATGCGAAATCCTGTCATCTTGCGAATGGTCAGGCTTTTGATCGCAGAGTTCAAGACAACCAATATCACCCACTACTGTAAGCAGTGGTTCCATGAGACCGATAGCGCTCACTCGTCGCCCGGAAACGATAGACTGGAAAATAAACTTATTCTTCATTTCCAAATCTTTCCGACGCGCATCATATATATCACTTGTGCTGCATCGTATACAAATAAGATCAGCCTGCACTATTCCCACTAACCCCTGCTCAGAGCAGAAGCTATTCAATTGAGCTACTAAAGGCAAAGCAAGTTCAGTGAGGCTTTTTGGCCCGTCCTGAGTCTTAAGAAATTCAGTTACATCCATCTGTGGCATAGCCCCACTATACCATAAAATATACCCAGAAGCGCGTGCTATAATTGAAGCCTATGAACCCTACTTTTGACCTTATTATTATTGGCGCCGGTCCTGCCGGAACAGCGGCTTCGGTCTATGCAGCACGCAAGCAACTTAAAACCCTCCTTATCGCCAAAGAATGGGGCGGCCAATCTATAGTGTCCGAAGACATCCAGAATTGGATAGGCACACCACACATTCATGGAGCAAAACTTGCTGAATCCTTTAAAACGCATGTCATGGAATATAAGGGAGAGACTCTTTCTGTTATAGAAGGAGAATCTGTCACAGGAATTTCAGGGACGGATGGCAACTTTACCCTTACCACAGATAAAAATACCTACACCTCAAAAACGATTCTCATTGCTACCGGCTCTTCACGAAAGAAACTTGATGTTCCGGGTGCTCATGAATATGAAAACAAGGGCATCACATACTGTGCTTCATGTGACGGACCGCTCTTTGGTGGCATGGATGTAGTGGTTGTGGGTGGTGGAAACGCAGGATTTGAATCTGCAGCACAATTGCTTGCTTACTGTAAATCAGTCACGCTTCTTTCGCGCAGTGAACCACGTGCGGATGCAATCACCGTTGAAAAATTAAAAGCTCGTCCCAATTTCACTCTCGTCGTAAACGCTACACCAAAAGAAATCAAAGGCTCGACATTTGTGGAATCAATCACCTATACAAAAACAGACACGAACGAAGATATTACCCTTCCCGTGTCGGCGGTTTTCGTGGAAATTGGCCCAATTCCAGCAACATCATTTGCCGAAGGTGTCGTTGATATGACCGAACTTAAGACGATCAAGATTGATCCGCGCACGCAAGAGACTTCCGTACAAGGTATTTGGGCAGCCGGTGATTGTACCGATGTGCTCTACCACCAAAACAACATCGCCGCCGGCGACGCCGTGCGCGCACTTGAAGATATCTATCTTCATATTCATGCGTAACAACTACTTTATCAGGCCTATTGTATGAAGAAGTTTTTTTCTCTCATACTTAGACTATGGAAACTCTTAAAGCCTTTCCATGTAGATTTTTATATACAACTTGTAGGTACAATAGTTCAGCAAGCAATAAACGTATTTACCATCTATCTCTCGGCACGAGTTTTAGATAGTATTGTGCACAGACAGTTTTATTTTGCAGGAGAAATTGTACTCTTCGTTCTCATTTCAACGCTCATACGAATTTATATATCCTATCTCTCTGACTCGCATTCCCAAAATAAACTTGAATTTACTATCCAACAATATCTAGAAGAATATTCATTTAAAAAAATTTTTAAACTTAATATTTCACAATACACCGAAGATCATTCCGCCATCAAAGAACAAGTTATCAATCGAGGTGAAAATGCAGTGGAGACGATTATTACTACACTTGTTCTGACATTACTGCCAACTTTTACGCAGATCCTTTTTGCAATAATTGCTATTTCATTCTACTCGAAAACTGTGGCGCTATGGTCTCTTATCTCACTTATTTTTGTAATTATATGGACAAATTATTTCGCAAAGTACCACCGTCAATTTTTAAGAAAAGATATAGAGAATTCTGATCGCCAGAGAAAGATCCGCATGGAATCTTTCCAACATTTAAGTCTTATTAAGACGTTAGGTGCCGAAGATTTATATCTTGAGCGTTATCTAGCCAACCGCCAAGAAATGAGAGACTATAAAAAGTTTGTGTACAATATGAGCTTACGACACGGGAACAAGCGCGTAGCATTTTTCAATACTTCCCGTGCAGTCAGTTCGCTTGTCGTGGTGTATCTTGCTTATTTAGGCTCATTAAGTGTAGGAAGTATTTATGCTATATGGTCATACATAAGCGAAGCCAACGGACAGATCACAAACATTATCCAAGCTATTCGACAACTTCCCATACGATTTGCAGAACTTGAAAAATATCTTGATGTCATAGATAAAGAACCACTATTTAAGGAAGATGGTAAAAAAATAAATCTTACAGGAGATATAAACATAACCAACCTTACGTTTTCTTATCCTCACGGTGATTCAAAACTTTTTGAAAACATTTCCCTTCTTATACCCCAAGGGAAAACTACTGCATTTGTCGGTATTTCAGGCTCAGGTAAATCAACAATCACCCGACTTCTCATTAGAGCATATGACTATAGCGATGGTTCCATTAAGATTGGAAATAATGAATTAAAAACAATTGACGCAAAGTTCTTGCGTCAACACATAGGTTATGTAGAACAACATGTAGACTTATTTGACGATACTATCGGAGAAAATATTCTGGCAGGAGTCAAAAAGTCAGACCGAGTAGACAGCGAGAAACTTTTAGAAACCATCGCTAAACAGGCTCGTATCGATCAGTTCTATCATCGCCTCGGGGAAAAGAAATTCGATACAGTTGTCGGTGAGCGTGGCATCAAACTCTCAGGCGGAGAGCGTCAGCGCGTAGGTATTGCGCGGGCCATCATTAAAGATCCAGAGATCCTTATTTTTGACGAAGCAACTTCCTCCCTTGATTCAGAAAATGAAAAGTATGTCATGGAAGCCATACATGATGTTTCTCAAGGTAAAACAACCATCATCATTGCCCATCGTCTTTCAACCGTACGCAATGCGGATAAAATCATCGTCATGGACAAAGGTCACGTTGTTGGCGAAGGAACGCATGAAGAACTGATGCAGACTTCCCCTGTCTATCAAAACTTGGTCGCTCATCAGTTATCGTAAAAAGAAACCTTCCAGGCTTTCCTTCTACTTACGTTATTATTCAGTGTACCAAAATAAAGGTACAAACGATAGACTGTTTTTTTCTATCTGATTTGATACGCTTTAGGCCATGTATCGCTATAGCGCTCTCACTCACGAGGCTTGGAACTTACTACAACCCTTCCATAAACGCTTCTTTATTCAAATCTTTCTCTCCTTTGTCTTGGCAGGGTTTGCGGTGGGTATAACTATGCTAAGCGGGCATGTCTTTAGCGCGATTTCCGAACGAAACTTCCACTCCTTTTTACGTGCAGTGGCCGCACTTTTTTCAGGGGCCCTGATCCAGTCCTGTCTTACTTTTTATAAAAACTATACCGCTGGAAAATACCTTGATTCCGATATCTCTCAACACCTGCAGGAAATATCCCTTACCCGCATTCTTTCGCTTACACCACAGCAACACAGCGAGGACCATTCAGCGCTCAAGCAGCAAGTTATTATCCGTGGGGAAGGAGCCGCCGAAACAATAGTCAAAGCATATATCAATGACATTCTTCCTAACATTGCCTATTTGACGATTGCACTTGCCACTATGTTCTTGTACAGCCCCCTTTTGGGAATCCTCACGCTTTCTTTTTCTATAATCTTAGCCCTCTGGATACACCGCTTCTTTCTTTTTTATCAACCCATTATTAAGAAAAATCGTGACAACTGGAATGAACAAGCGAGATCTCGTACCGAAGCTTTCACTCACCTGCATCTTATTAAACTATTAGGAAGAAAAGACTTCTTTCTCAAGAAATACTTGGGTAAACGCCGTGAGTTTGCAGACTTTGGAAAATACAGCGACCTGGTCTCCATACACCATCAAACCCGAAAAGGTCTTTTTTCCGATTTTACTCAAAACACAGCCCTGTTACTTGCTGGACTCCTTGCTTTTCATGGAACTGTTTCCATTGCAGCAATGTACGTAGTATGGTCAGTGTCTTCCCACATTTTTTGGTCCGTATCGAATCTTTCAAACGCAGTCCGTGAGTTTCCTTTACGCTATGCAGAACTTGAACAATATGTTCACGTACTGCAGAAAGCCCCTTCTTTTGATGAGCATGGAGCCAAGGGTGTTGATCTTAGTCAGACTATTTCGGTCCGCGGACTTTCCTTTTCCTATTCCTCAGGAGGTCCCGTACTCCAAGACCTGAGCTTTACCATTCCAGCGCACAAAACTACTGCCTTCGTAGGGCCATCTGGTTCAGGAAAAAGTACCATAGTCAAACTTCTAATGCGTGCCTATGAGTATCACATAGGAAGCATACGAATCGGAGAGACTGAACTACACGATATAGATGCAGACTATCTGCGCGCACGAATTGGTTATGTAGAACAGCATGTTGATCTTATGGATGACACAATCAGAGAGAATATGCTTATTGCAGCAGCCGACGACAAGCGACCACAAGCCATGTCATATCTTGAAGAAGTAACTCGTTTGGCGCGTATTGACCAGTTCTACCATCGTTTAGGAAACGAGGGGCTCGACACAATTGTCGGGGAACGCGGAATAAAACTTTCAGGCGGTGAGCGTCAGCGCGTCGGTATTGCCCGTGCCATGATTAAAAATCCTGATATTCTTATTTTTGATGAAGCAACATCTGCGCTAGATTCGGAGAATGAACGCTATGTTATGGAAGCAATTAACGCTGTCTCCAAAGGAAAAACCGCGCTCATTATTGCCCATCGATTATCCACTGTACGACATGCCGACCAAATTATTGTCATGAATAAAGGCCATATCGTAAACATAGGGACTCATGAAGAACTGCTGGGCTTATCCCCCGTCTATCAAAACTTAGTCGCCCACCAGCTTGCCTAAGCGTTATACTTAACGTATGCAAAGCTATATATCGCGCATCAAAAAATCCTTGGGTCCAGGGCTTATTACTGGTATTGCTGATGATGATCCTTCGGGTATTGCAACCTATGCCCAAACCGGCGTCATGTTTGGTCTGGGTCAATTGTGGCTTGCCCTCTACTCTATTCCTTTTATGATTGCCGTACAGGAAATGTGTGGCCGTATCGGCATGGTAACCGGAAAGGGTTTGGCTGGTGTGATTAAGTCTCATTATTCCCGCACACTTCTTTACTTTGCAGTACTTCTTCTCTTTATTGCAAACACAGTCAATATCGGTGCCGATCTGGGAGCAATGGCGACGTCCATGAATTTGGTATTTCCTCATCTTACATTTGGCTTAGGACTTATCGCACTTACCCTTTTTACAGTACTCACTACTGTCTATATTCCCTACGCAACATATGTAAAAATGCTGAAATGGTTAGCTCTTTCCATAGGAGCATACATTATTACGGCATTTACCATACACCACGCGTGGGGAGAGATTTTTAGCGCACTTATCACCCCACATATAGAATGGAATAAGACCTACTTGCTCAATATAACTGCAATGCTAGGAACCACGATTTCCCCTTACCTCTTCTTCTGGCAAGCAAGCGAAGAAGTTGAAGAAGAACTTTCTCATAAAAAATTGAGATTCTTTGGACGAGGAACACCTAAAATAACAAAAGCTGATATAGCTCAAATGCGAGCAGATACTGTGATTGGCATGGTTGCTTCACAGCTCATCACCTTCTTTATCATCATTACAGCGTCAGCTACGCTTCATGAACAAGGTATTACCGGTGTTGCTTCCGCAACCCAAATGGCAGAGGCTTTGCGGCCGTTTGCCGGTAATTTCTCCGTTATTCTTTTTGCGCTTGGTATCGTAGGCACAGGACTACTGGCTGTCCCTACACTCGCAGGTTCGGCTGGGTATGCCCTCGCTGAAGCTCAAGGAATGAAAGAAGGGTTGGGGCTTGCCTTTTCTCAAGCAAGAGCGTTCTACTACGTTATTATCATTTCCATGCTCGCAGGAGCTCTGGTAAACGTACTTCACATAGATGCGATGAGCATGCTCTACTACTCAGCTGCGGCTAATGGCATATTAGCAGCACCGCTTGTAGTAATTATTCTACTTTTGGCCAACAATAAGGCTATCCTGGGCGATAAGACTAATTCTACCCTAAGTAATGTCCTAGGCTGGTTTACCGCCCTCTGCATGGGAGGAGTGGCCTTCTTTACCGTAATCAGCTTTTTCGCCTAGCTTTTGAAGAACTTCGCTTCTTCCTATTAGAAACTCCTGCCTCACTTAAAGCAATGGCGACAGCCTGTTTGCGCGACTTTACTTGTGGTCCCTTCTTTGACCTAGAATGAAGCGTTCCTTCTTTATATTCGTGCATTACTTTTGCTACTTTCTTTTTTGCTTTTAACGAAGAAGTCTTCTTGGTTGCGGTTTTTTTGGTCCCTTTTTTGGTCATTGGCATAGAAATGCTACATAATCCCCATCTTTTCTTGAGCATATAGCATATGTGCTATATACTTTTTAAATATATGAAGCAGTCTTCACAGACAGAAAAGATAGGGCATTTTATTAAACATCTTCGCGAAGGTCGTGGATTAACCCAAGAAGAATTCGCAAAAATGATGAAGACTACTCAGAGCGCGATCGCACGTATTGAACATGGAAATCAAAACATTACGATCGAACAGCTCTCAAAAATGAGTGACGTGCTCAAGCGCCCCATTCTTTCACTTAATAGCTCAATCGATTTTCAGGTTGAAGGAGGGAGGAAGTTATCAGGAAGCATAGCCACCAACACTTCAAAAAATGGTGCAGTAAATATGATGGTGGCAGCACTTATAAACAATGGAACAACAGTACTTCGTGGCATTCCTCATATTGAAGAAGTGTATCGCTATAAAGAACTTCTTGAGAGTGTTGGTGTCAAAATTAAATGGGTGCACAATGATACCGCGCTTGAAATTACCCCTGGTAAAAAACTCTCCTTTTCCAAAATGAATAAAGATGTTGCTGCACGAATTCGTTCGTTTACCTTTGCAGGAGCATTCATTCATTATGCAGAAAACTTTCATCTCCCCCATTCTGGCGGATGTAAAATGGGCGAACGAACAGTAGCAAGCCATAAATATGCCCTAGAATATTTGGGTGTCTCAGTAGTAACCAAAGAGCATGACTATGTAGTAAATCATTCTCGTCTTAAGACGGGAGCGACCATTCCCTTATATGAAGCGTCCGACACCGGTGCAATTACTGCACTCCTTGCTGCAGCGCGAATTCCAGGGAAAACTGTCATTAAGTTCGCTCCTCCTAACTACCAAGTCCAAGATGTTTGTTTCCTCCTTGAACGTTATGGAGTAAAAATAGAGGGAATAGGAACAACTACCCTTATTGTTCACGGAAAAGAAGAGATTGATATGCATATTGAACATTGGAACAGTGAAGATCCGATCGAAAGCATGTTTTTCATCGCTGCCGCAATTGTAACCAAATCTACCCTGATCATCACCCGCGCGCCCCTAGACTTTCTTGAGCTTGAACTTGAAAAACTAAAACGGATGGGCCAGCGATTTAAGCTTTCCAAGGAGTACCTTTCCCATAACGGCCGTACACGTCTGGTAGATATTACGATACTGCCATCTAAGTTAAAAGCTTCTCACGACAAAATACACGCTCAACCTTTTCCGGGGATAAATAACGACAATCTCCCCTTCTTTGTTCCTATTGCACTCATGGCAGAAGGACAAACACTTATTCATGACTGGACATGGGAAAATCGAGCCATTTATTTCACCGAACTTAACCGATTGGGGGCAGAGATAAAATTACTTGACCCTCACCGAGCCCTTATCACAGGCCCAAGCAAACTAAAAGGAGGCCAAATTGTTTCTCCCCCCGCTCTGCGACCTTCTGCGATTATTCTTATTACCATGCTGGCAGCCGAAGGTACATCTCTCCTGAGAAATGTATATTCCATAACACGAGGTTATGCGGATATAGCAGAACGCCTTAATTTACTAGGAGCAAAAATTACTATACTTCACAGCATGTAATTGTGCGCATAATTCTGTTTACAAACGAACAAAAAGAGACCTTTGAAGGTCTCTTTTTGAGATGACTATCATCCGTAACTTAATACCCTTAATTCTCCGGCACTAAATCAAAGATACACGTCGTAAGCGCTGTAGTACATGTTCCTGCAGCACCTTCCTGAGTACCTGCACCGTTGAAGTCAGACGCAACGTTTGTTGCAGCGTTTGAAGCTGCTGTGTTGGCGTTTGCAATTCCGTTTCCGGCAGTTCCAG
>JARIGQ010000008.1 GCA_029288775.1 Candidatus Nomurabacteria bacterium
GCTTTGCTTTGCCGCGCACTACCCACTTACTTCTCTTCGGTTGGCGCAAGAACGAACATCACAGTGGGAGGGGTCTCGAAGCGAGGAGGGCTCCACTCCACCGCAATCATCCCCTTCCATGCCCCCTTGAGCCTCTGGAGCTCTTCTCTCAGGGTGAACATGTCCTTTTCCAAAGCGGGTGGATTGAAGGCTGGGATAGCGCATGAGCCATGTTCGAGAAGATGGTGAAATACTCCATGATGCCTTATATACGCTTCCATGTTTTCTGGAATGAGTTTGTAGAGCTCTTCTCGTGTTCGATCCCCTTTCTTGCAGGTTTCACGAAGCTCTTGGGTGTAGCGTGCTCGGGCGCTTGCCATGGCAAGCTGGAGTTGTTTCATCCAGTCGACGAGCATGTGTTTATCACGAATATCCATGAACTTCCTCTCTATTCACATAATGAACGAATGCATCAGATACTACTAAGAGAGGTGATACATGTCAATTAGAACTTACGCGAATCGTATGCCCAATGAAGGAGTGCTTGTCGCTGGCGTGTGTTGCAGGAAAAGTCTCCCACTCGACATTTATTTTTAATTTGCGCAATATGGCGCACCATGTTTTTCCAGCGCTTAATTTGTCGCTCATCATCTTCGCATCTGCGTCCCATGTAATATCTGCAATACCACTGAAACCATCCTCGCGGATCGTCTTTCCATATCCAACCGTTTTTCTTCCACACGGAAAGTGGTTGTGATGCATTTACGCCAAAAAAATTTATTTTCGCATCATGTTTCTCTGGGCAAAGCTTGGCGTTTGTAAACCAAGCTTTTGGAAATTCTTCTTTGCAATCTGTCATATATTTGCCGCCGAACACACCAAGCTCAAGCATTTCTTGTGGTGTAAGATCTGGTTTAAAATCCGGATGGAAATTTTTACCCACTGCTTCATTCAATGTGTAGGTATACCCATTCTGCATTTTGTCGTGCACAACAATCGTTTTCATATTCTTTACTGTATGATTCCGTCTGTAAATGTAAATGTGGGCTCAATGTTTTTATTGTATTCTTCTGCAGTTAGTCCTGAAATAAGAAATGCGTCAATTTCTTGCATAAGAAGGGTTGCAAGCTCTCCAGCGTTGCCTGTTTTACTGGTATCAATATTTTTCCGAGGTTCCCCATTCCAATAAATGGTAACGACACCTCGCTTGAAGTTTCGGACAAGTGAAATCAGAAGATCAATATCTTTTTGTGCAAAGGCACTTTGAGTAAAATAGCGCTCAAATTCATGTACCTTCTGATCTGGCGATTGTGCTGGTGTTGGAGGCATAGTTCTAAGTGTAGCATCTACAAAATACCCCAATAACTCCCTTTACAATCCTGCTATATGAAACAGACTTAAAATAAAAGGTTGTTTTTGTTCAATTAAGTTACTTATCTATTCAGATACAAAATGGTAAGTTGAAGGACGGTTGCAAACGATACCCAGAGAAGATAGGGCATATTGGCATACGCTATCCATCTGTATTTCTTCCATACCACTTTCATGAACCAAACAATAGTGATCCACACAAGGAAAATATCTATCGCAGCAAGAACCATATTGCCCAGTCCAAACATAATCGGCGTATAAAGAGCGTTGAAGATGAGGTTAAGCGCAAACGGAAGCACAACCCCCTCTTTTAATTTCTTTATGTAGTATCGGTAAAAGATATACCCGAAGCTGATAGCGATAATGGTATAGAGCACGCTCCACACTGGTCCAAAGAGCCATGACGGTGGCGCCCAAGTTGGTTTGATATAGTCGGCATATTGCGACATAGTATTGATTGCGTTGTTCATGGAGTAAGTGTAGCATCGGCTTTAAATCATTTCATTACCTTATTATTTCATTACATACATATCCTGATTGAATCCACCTACGCCAATGGATACGACGGAGTCGTCATCGAGCTTGCCTTGTTTCCACTGAAGAATCTTTTCATACGGGCGGCAGTTGATGCAGCCGCCTTGAGCTGTTTCCCAATCATATGGACCCTTTGGACAGTGGAACTCCCCTTTTTCGCGGGCTTCTTTGACCTGTCGCGCGACGTCGTAGACGTGCGCGTATGCAGTTTCTGCATCCGGCAATTCCTTCTCTACTATCTTGTCACTTTCCAAATACCAATAGCTTGCTTTGGACACTTTCCATTGTGGGCGCAGTTTGTTACACAGCAATAGATAGATAGGAAGCTGAAGCGAGCTTTCGGATTCTTCACGCTTGCCCGTCTTGAAGTCTACGATATGAAGCGTCTCATCCGGCAAAAACTCAATCCAGTCCACTTGGCCGTTTAAAATGATGTTGTCTTCTTCGGAGAGAAAGAAATTGGGATTCATCTTTTCCTTTGGCAGCTTCACGCGCTTGTTCACCAAGAACTTGTGGTCTTTGATCACGTTGTTGATCATTTCCTTGCCGCGCATTTTGAATTCTTCTTCTTGCTCAACGCTTGTGAATCCGCCTTTGAGTCCTGAAACCTTCATCCACTCTTCTTCAAATCTCGCGCGTAGGTCGCGATCGAATCTCTCTTCGGATGGATAATTCGCCAAGTCTTCAAGGACGCAATGGACCGCCGTGCCAAGCGCCATATGCGGTGTGACGATAGACATCTTGCGACCGGTGGCAGGATCTTTATAGACATTGTGGAGATAGTATAGTCGTGGACACTTGAGAAAGTCTCCCATAGATGAGTGCGATACCCAGACGGCGGTGTACTTGTCTGTCATAGATATACTAAGTGTAACACTCATTGACACTTTGTATGGATACTGTACCGTATAGATATACGTACATTTGGAGAGACCTGTGGACCTTTCAGAGAATGAGCTGATTGGGCTGCTGGTCTTAGGCGCCCTTTTGTTTTTGATTCTTGTCATTGGCGCCTGGTGCGTTGTCTTTAAACAGAATACACAAGTGGCTCCTATAGAGGAGGAGTCGGAGCCGATGATTACGCTCATGGTTTGTGTGCAGTGTGGAGAAAGGCTTTTGCCGGGTAAACGGCATTGTTGTTATACGGGGCATCATTTTGATGTACCAATGCAGGCCGTTGATCATTCGGAAAAGTTCTGGTTAATGCGTTACCCTGCCACTCCAGAATTCCTTCCGTTTGAAGTTCCCGGTACTGACAACCCCTCACCGCTCCTCGAATGAAAACGCAGCGAAAGCTGCGTTTTTCTTTTGTTTTTTCTTATATTTCCCTTTTATGTTTTACTTGACAAATTAATATAAATATGCTATATTATAAGAGTTAGATCTGTAGTACCTTTTCAACCCAGAAACCCCTTTCCAAGGAGATTTCCATGACTGTCCAACCCCGCGTCATCCGCATGCAGCCGCTTCTCGTGACCTTTTGCGCCTTCTTCATGTCGGCGATGTCGCTCATCTGCGTTCCGCAGATTGAAGTCGGCACGGCGCGCATAATCGCCGGCGTGCTGACGGGCCTGGTGTGCCTCACCTACTGGGTCTTCGCGATCTACTCGGCGTGGCAGAAGAAGACCAAGAGCTACGATGTTGACTTCGGTGCCTGGCTGAGCATGGTGGTCGCAAGCGAGATGGTCAAAACCATTGGCCTTGGCCTGGTTGCCTTCACGGCTTTCTCGACTGCCAGCTACGCCAGCTTCGTAGCAGGCCACATGATCGTCGGAGCCTTGGCGCTCGTCGTTTCCGGTCTGATCTCGATCCTCTTCGCGATCAAGATCATCGAACTGCGCCGGCCGGTGCGTCGCGCGTTCACGGTCTACGAGTCCTGATCGTCCTCCGCTACGGCGCTTCGCGGCCCGTAGTTGCCATCGTCGAAAGACGTTCAAGCCCCCGCATTCGCGGGGGCTTTTTTTTTATTGTCCGTTCTTTCCTTAAGATTGACAGTATATAAAAATTATGCCATAATGATGGCCGTTTAGTTGTTTTATTTTTGGGAGACCAACTATGTTTCTAATGAATGAATTGGGCTTTGCCGCCCCTGCCCCCGTGCTCGCACTGGTTGGCATGCGGCAGATCTACCGGAGCAGCTTCTACCAGAAGGTGAAGAAGGAGATCGGCATCACGACACTTCTCATCCTCGCCTTCGCCGGTTTCGAGCTCCTGATGCGCGTCATGCTGCATCTGGCGCTGCTCATGGCTCAGCGATACGGCACGGACGTGAAGTTTTTCATGTTCGTCTGTGATGCGGCTTCCCGTATCGTGCTCGTCGCGGCACCGCTCTTCATCATGGACGTGTGGGGTGTCGAGCTCATTCCGCATAGCTTACGCTTCAACGTGTCTAGCTGGTGGATCATCCGCCACGGGCGCAGTCTCATGCGCTGAACAAGTTGCCTCCCTCCAGATGCCTCCTTGGTGTCTGGTTCAACCCCGCTCTTTCGAGCGGGGTTTTTTGCTGTATGAGTAGTTGACAAAAGTGATACTTGACTTTATTTTAATAATGTTGCAGGATGTAAGTCCCATTGTTGTTCGATTAAGGGAGTCATAGAAATGGAAGCAATGTTTTCGATGCCGCGGAGAAGCCTTACTTCTCTTCCGGGTGATGGGTCCGCCGAACGCCTTCTCGTGCGATTGCTCTTCCAATCCGCATTTGAAGCGCTTCAGGATTACGTTGCGCAAGACCGTTGTTCGAGAGAAGAACGCTTTGTCTTGAAGGAGGCGTTCGTTCGTTGGCAGGATGTCGAGCGTCGTCTCAAGAGCGGCGTTGGTCCGGCTGATCCGAGGCTCCTGGATTTATGCGTAAACGATGTCGTGCCTCAGATGTTGGCCCGTTATCACGTGCGCACGGTATTGCAGCTTTCCAGCCCACCCAACAAGGTGGAAGTGGTGAGATTGCTCGGTCTGTGTGAGGAGCACAAACTCTTCGACGCGACGCATCTGAAGTTCCTCCTTCCCGACTGACCCCAGTGGTCGCCAAGCCGCGCGCAAGCGCGGCTTTTTCTTTGTATTGCACTAGAGGATTTCATTGACTTTAACATTTAAAAATGGTACAATTAACCTTACAGGTGAATCATATGTCGATGTTCTTTGTGGGGAGGAAGAATGAGCAGACACTCGATCCCGGCACGCCCTCCGGAAGAAGCCATGTTGGCTTTTGCGGTGAGTGCTCGACTGCCTCAGCATCTTGCTTTGTTGCGTAAAAACAACAATCTGGATACCAATGAAAAACTGTACGCAGAAGCGGCGTTGATTCGTATTCAGAATCAACTGCAGGATGCGAGAATTCCGATAAAGGAAGTTCTCCAACTTGATCAGGCAATCTTTGTCGGTCATTTCAACCCCGCCGATCAAAAGAAGGTGCAGCACATGCTGGCGCAGTTCCACTTGCTTGAAGTGAAGATGTTCGCGTATAGGAAATACAGCGCACTTAAGTTTCACTTCAAGTCAATCGGAATTTCTGAGGTGCCAATCGTGTATCGCATACTTCATGCGATACTGCGGGAAGCGGTGCGGGAGATGGAAGAACAGCAGCGTGTTTCTGCGTCACCCATTTCTATCTGACACCCAAACAGCGCCCGCAGGCGCTGTTTTTTCGCGTGACTTTCCTTTTTTCTTTTCGTATGCAAGTATAGATAGGTTGTTCTTACAAGAAGGAGCCGGTGTGTTTTCCAAAACTAAATTTCGTACCAAGGGACCAAAGCACTCCCTTGAAGAAAAAGAAATCCGAAAACGGATCATGTCTACGCTGGAAGAAGTTCTGAAGGCTTCCGACCTTTCGACTGATTCGAATACCAGAGAAAAAATCGAGCACATTCTGAAGGACTTCCAGGAAAAAGCCAATCAATATGACTACTGGACGTGTGGCGAAACTGTAGAGCTGATGCCAATCGGTTTGGCTCACAAGTTCGCGGCTCGCGGCTACGGCCGTCTTTCCGAACTCTTGCGACGACCGAGCTCTGACCTCTATGCCCTCTATGAGGGTAACGTCCCTGAATTTATTTTCCTGCTTCACCAGGAATGGCAAAAGCAGGACAAGGTTTCGGTACCGCAACAGTCATGGTTTTCCGTGATTGGAGGTTGAAGAACCTCCCACAGCGCCTGCGGGCGCTGTTTTTTGTTTTATATTCTTCCTGCGATCAGATCATCTTCAAAGGTTACAATACCTTCCAAACTTTCTTCGTAGGCCGTTGTATCAAGTGTAAGATCAAGCGTTACGATTTTTTTGTATACCGCACATACGAGGCGCTTGAAGCGCTCAAGTTCGACTTCGCTTTGTCCATCAAAAGGCAAAGTAATTTCTACAATACCTTCACCATCTTCTTCTTCGACGAATTCGAGTATCCCTTTGTTTACTATGTGACCACTATAATCCCGCGAATGCTCCACTAGCAATTTATACATCATGAGCTGATAGCGATAGTTATGAAGTTTGACCTTCATATACTCCTCTGTATCCCCATCATCCCAAGAGCTTACCCCTTTTCCTGTTTTGAAATCAACCACAGTCCACGCCCCATCGTCTTCTTGTACTACTTTGTCTATCTTTCCAGTAAGTAAAGCACCGTCCACCTGCACTCCCTGGTGTTTGAAATTAAGTTCTACAAGATGTTCTTTTTTCATCTTGGTTTTAGCGTACTCGTAATAGTGTTCCAGGACTTTTTCACCTCGCTTTTGTTGTTTGTCCTCATCTATTGTAAGAAGACGTCCGCGCTTGAGTTCTTTTGTAAAGGATGTCATGAGGTCTTCTAATTGTGGAAGCATTCCTTTTTCCCGGAGTAGTACATGGGCGTCTTCAATTGCTTTGTGAATGGCCGTACCAAAGACACTGGAAACATTTTTGGATTGCGGGAAGCGAAGGAGATTTTGTTCAAGAAAGCGCATCGGACCGCCTTTGGTGATGTCCAAGAAGTTAGTAAGATGGGTGGGAGAGAGCTGATACCCTTCCACCACCTTTTGAAGAAGTGCTTTTTCGTCGTGAGCAAATGGAGGAATATGATGCACTTGGAGATTTTCCATGAGGAGCTCTGGGAGTGGCGCAGTCCCTGTTTTTTTGTAATCTGGAACATTGGGATGTGCAAGGAAGCGAAGCGGGCTTGCATGATGAGTGACATAGATCGTGTGCTTTGCGCGCGTGATAGCCACATAGAACAGACGAAGGAAATCGTCTTCGGTATCGCCTTCGGTTTCTAGTGAAAGGTTTTTTGGAAAAGCGATTTTCTTGGGCACACCACGACCCGCCCAAATGCTGTCATTGGCAGAAATAATAAAAACGTATTCGAATTCAAGTCCTTTTGCTTTATGTGAAGTGAGAATCTGTACTGAATTTTCATTGTGTGCAAAAGGTGTTTCATTGATGAGTGGAATATCGTATTCGATATGTCGATCGACAAATGGCCCGACATCATGAATACGAAGCATTACTCCATCTTTATATTCTCGAAGTGCTTGCATAAATACACGAAGCGACGAAAGAAAATGGATGTACGTGCTTGGATGCTCTTTGAGTGCGTCCTTTCCGAAATAGTATTCCTTATAGGGTGAACTAAATTCCGATGAAAGTGTAGGAATATGGGGCTCAAACATTCCGTCGTCATACTCGTCTTCAGGCGTAAGAATTGCTTCCTTGCTTCCGATAAGCATGTCGAGCACGATTTCAAGCGGCGCCGTTTGGGCGATAATGCCAACTTCTATCAGGAAATGCGCAATATGCACAATGTGTTTGTCAGGAGAAGCAAGCATGGCATCCAACCATGTGGTATTTTCTCGTTTGGCATGTTCAGCAACTCTCCAGATCTCGATGCGGTTGAGCTTCCAAAAAGGAAAGGCAAGAATTTCTGGAAGCAGATCATCGCGTTCAAATTCTTTGGCTCCTATGGTTGCAAGCAGTCGGCATATGGTGATCAATTCTTTGACATGAAGCTCGTCGAATACATTTTCTTTTCGAGTATAGGTATAAGGAACATGTAGTTTATCAAGCGATGGCAATAGACCGGTGAGTTGCTTATGTTTTCGTGCAATGAGAGCTATTTCATGCGGTTCTATGCCTTTGTCTAAGAGTGCACGGACTTCTGTTGCAATGTAGCCATACTCTTCTTCGGGAGTAGAAAAGGAAACCTGATGAATATCCCCTGGTGGAAGTGTGGTATTTTTGGAAACAAGTTCTTTTTGAATTTCCGGAAAAAGCTTCTCGAGTCGCTCTTCTCCTTGTAGAATAATGCTACGTGCAAAATCAAGCACTTGCGCGGTTGAACGATAATTCTCCGTAAGTACAATCGTTGTGACGTCATCATAGAGCGTTTTGAACGTATGAATGTTCGAAATATCCGCCCCTTGGAATTTGTATACCGCCTGGTCATCATCTCCTACAACGCAGACATTGGGATGTCCTTCATGAACCGTATGGCTTGATATTGCTTTTACAAGCGCAAGCTGGGCTTTGTTGGTATCTTGAAACTCATCTACCATGATGTATTGATATTGCTCCTCGATATCTGTGCGAAGTGGTGTGTAGGTAGCAAAGGCATGCACGACCTGGAGGATCATGTCTTCGAAGTCATAAAGTCCGCGAGTATGAAGTCCCTCTTGATACTTTTCGTACATGTCTGCCAAGAAAAGGAGTCGCGCAATATGTGCGGTGTCTTTGAATATACGTTTCCCTTCTTCACTTTTCCCGGTAAATGTACTTTTCCAGGCCGTGAGCGGTTGGGTTTTCCCTTCTTCTTCACAGGAAGTGATAGCCTCCTCCAAATAGCGTGCATAAGAATTCCCCAGACTTGTGTTGGCTGCAAGGAGGGCATCTTTAAGTCGTGTGCAGGAAGCAATGGCATCTTTTCCGATGCGTTCTGGTAGATATGTTTCAAGGAGACTATTGAGCTTCTCAAGTGCTTTTTCATTCTCTTGTACAAGCTCGCGGAAGCGGATGGGATCTAAGCCACCTTTTTTGATGTCAGTAATTTTGGAACGAACTTCACGAAGATAGGAATATCCAAGCTCAGGATGCTTTTTCCCAAATGGGTGGCCGTGTGGCAAGCGCCAAAATATATCTTCTAGGAGTTCATTGCGCACAAGATCGCTTGCCGGACGAAAGCTGTGCGCTTCATAAAAGTATTCTGGATAGCGTCCAATAATATCCGTACAAAATCCATGAAAAGTATAGATGGCAACGCGGTAAGCGTCCGTACCAATGATTGACTCTAAGCGCTCGCGCATGTTGCGAGCGGCAGTTTCTGTAAACGTAAGGAGAAGAATATTTGATGCTTTTGCAGTACCTTGTTTCAAAATATTTCCCACACGAAGCGAAAGGAGCTCTGTCTTCCCTGATCCGGGGCCTGCAATGACCATTACAGGGCCGTCGATTGTATCGACTGCTTTTTTCTGGGCAGCATTCAATGCCTTATAGCGCTCTTCGTATGTCGACGACATAAGGATAGTATACGTCACACACGAAACAGTGTGTATTCTGTTAGTATTATGAATACTTTTCTAGAACACGTTTCATTTCTTCTATTTCCAGACGCAATTCCTCTACCAATGTATGATCTTCTCCAAGTCTTTCTTCCCCTAGTGTGAGCACTTCTTGATGGAACCATATACGTTCTTCTGATCCAGAGTTAAAATGAGGAATGTTTCCCCCTTTGTGTGCTTCTATCATCTCTATCAAACTCCGTGTATTTTGAATCTTGTCCGCCAAGGAAACAAGCACACTTTCTTCTGGTGCGCTGCGTAAAGTTTCCAAATAGGCAAGCTTTACTTCTTTCCATGGCGTATGAAGTTTGCCTTCAAGTTTTGATGTTTCGGTCACGCCCATAACAATTTCCTTTACTCGGGTACCAAACTTCTTTTCGAGTGCTTCTGGGGTGTAGTCTTTCACATCTTCGAGCGCATCATGAAGCAGTCCAGCAATAAGTACATCTTCGTCATGGGTGGCGGATGAGAGGAGGATCATAACGCCTACCACATGAGAAATATAGGGCGTACGTTCTGCATCTTTGCGAATTTGATCGCGATGAAGACGCGATGCTTCGTTAATTGCTTCTTGTAGTCGATGGGTGAGAATCATAATTTGGCTATTTTAACATAAACGGCAAAGCCGGACCTCTTACGAGGTCCGGCTTTTGAATTGCTTACTTAAGAGCCGTTTTTTCCTTCTTCGGCTTTTTCTTTTCTTTGCGCTCTCTATGATTTCCTTTTGCCATATCTTAAGTATATAAAGCATTCTCAAAAAAATATGTGGATAGAAGAGAAAAGTGTTGACAACTATGAGAGCTTCTGTTACCATTAAAAGCCAATCACCCCGACTCCTCTGAGTCCCCTCCTCCTCCGGGGTGAGCTGGTCCGGCCCTCCGTCCCGCGACTGGCATGTTCCTCCCCCAGGCCTCACAGCTTGGGGGATTTTTTTATTTCACACAGAGTTTGGAAAGGGTACGACCTGAGGCGATGGCTTCAGCGTCACTCGTAAAATAGATTTTATTTGCTTGTTTAATTGGACTACTCCCCTTACACCAGGAATAGGTATAGGTCTTACCTTTCTTGCTGCCAAATGGTAAAGCGTGGGTAGTTGCATCTAGTACTTGAGCCCGAGATTCTTTGTAGAGAACAGGAAGGCGCTTTTCAAGTGCTTTGTAGTGAAGAAATACTGCCAGCCCTGCACCGAAGGCTGCAAGTAAGCAAAAAGCCAGACAATCGTAGAAAGAGAGCTTACTATTGATTTTCTTCCCGATTTCTGGTATGCTGAAGACCATAATCATTTAGTATAGTCTATGGCAACAAGAAAGGCGGCCGGAACCGCAAAAAACCTAACAGACAGCAAGCCAAAGTATCTCGGTACTAAGCTCTATGCTGGAGAAATGGCCACTTCAGGTGCTATTATCGTCCGCCAGCGCGGAACCAAGATTCTTCCGGGTAAGAATGTAGGACTTGGACGCGATCATACGCTTTTCGCTCTCAAAGATGGAAAGGTAAACTTTTCAGAGAAGCGCATGAAGCATCTTGATGGAACGACTAAGCGCAAGAAGGTAGCTAACGTAGAATAAATAAAAACCACCCCTTAGGGGTGGTTTTTATTTTACTGCAAGAGTAATGGTTTCTTTATGTTCTCCTTGTTTAAGTGAGATCTGATGTTCACCCGTTGTCTTGATGGGGTTGGCAAGCAGGATTTGCTTTGGATCCACCGAGATCTTCACACTATTGTAAATTGCGTCAGCAATATCTGTTTCTTTGATCGAGGCAAAGAGTTGCCCTTTTTGATCCGCTTTTTTGCCAGTGATTACAATCGGGTTTTTGTGAAGCGTATCTATGAGTTGTGCAAAAGTATTGGTAGCTACCAATTTCTTGTGTTCTTTAGCATCTTGTTTCGACTTCCATTTTGCAAGTTCTCCTGGAGTAGCCTGCACTGCATCGCCTTTTTTGATGAGCACATTCATGGCATAACCTTCCGCCACTTCTTTAACTTCTCCGCGTTTGCCAAGACGCGCCATATCACGCAAAAGAATTATTTTCATGAGTTGATTATACGTGGCAAACAAAAAGCGGTCAAAGACCGCTTTTTGTTTGCATCTACAGGATTATCGCCCCGTTGGAGCTTTATCTCCCATATTGTCTTGGCTTGATGAAGCGTTCTCAGTAGTGGATGCTGTACCCATTGCATCAGGATTAATACCCATCTGCTGTACAGGCATAGCATTGTCTGTGGTCGGCGACTGACTAGTATTTTGAGCAGGCATGGGAATAGTGCTTTGCATCATGTAATAGTAATACCCTCCTCCAATCCCTGCTACCAGTAAAACAATGACAATTACCCCTACAAGCAACCCCATACTGCTAGCTGAAGCAGTCGGAGTCGGAGGTGTAGGGAGTGGCGGAATTGCAGAGGGAGCTGCAGCAGGTTGTGGCATAGTTTCCATGGCAGGCATTGAAGATGCAATTGGAACCTCTGCTGAGACAGGCATTTCTGGTGTCGGCATAGGGGTTGGTTGAGGTGTAGGTTCTGGTATATGAGTTTCTTCCACAGGTGCAGGAGTGGCAGTACTATTTTCTGATATGTGTTGTTCTTCGTTTTGATTTGGGTTTTGTGGTTCCATATAAGACCTAGTTTAACGTGTTTCTCCGAAGAGGAGGAGGCTTTATACACACGTAAAAACCGCTCCTTCCTTGAGCGTGCAAGAGAGCGGTTTTCGGAGTTAGTGGTCGTGCACATACTGCCGTAATAGGATGGCGGTAAGGCGGTCATTCCAGCTGACGCACAATTTGGTGAGTGTTTCTTCATTACCTTGCGGATTAATTCCGAAAAGCATTGCAAACATCTCCACCCTTGAAAAAGCAGGGTGACTAGCACTCAAGAGTTTGCATGCTTTAAGCGTGACGTCTATGCCTTCAGGAAGCACTACTCCCACTGGAAGGATCTCTTTCCAGTGCTCTTGAAATTGGCGGTTGATTTCCGCCTGCTGAGAAGAACTCAGCGTAGTCTCATCACATCTCACAACCTCTTCTCCTTAAGCTTAAAGCCTGCAGAATGGCTGATACATGCTGTCGCTTACGGGCTTTTGCTAGTTCTTTCCTTCTAGAATAGAAACTGCTTTTTGAAGCTGGGTGTCGATAGGTTTGTTATCCTTTCCTAGTGATGGAGTTGTCGTCGCTGACGGAATCTCGGTATCTGGCTTAATGCCGCTTTCTGAAATATTGACGCCGTTTGGGGTGTACCACTTAGCAATGGTTACCTTAAGCGAGGATCCGTCACTGAGGTTGACGAGCTCCTGTACCGATCCCTTACCGAAAGACTTTTCTCCTAATATTTTAGCTACTCCTTGATCCTTAAGCGCTCCTGCAAGAATTTCGGACGCCGAAGCTGATCCGCCGTTCACAAGCACTGCAACTTTCGTGCCTGCTGGTACACCTTGATAGCCAAAACTTCGATGATTAACAATAGTTTCATCTTTGCCGGTGTGTTCACTCACGACCACCGCTCCTTCTGGAAGGAAATAACTTGCAATGGAAACTGCAGCATCGAGATATCCTCCTGGATTACCACGTAGGTCGATAACGAGGTACTTTGAGCCAGATTGGATGAACTTATTAAGTGCATCACGGAAAAGGTTTGGAGATTCTGCAGTAAAGCTGTAAAGATGAATTACAAAGGCTCCTTGAATCGTTTCGGTGTCAATTGTTGGAATACTGATTTGAGCCCGAGTAATGGTAATGTCACTCGTTGCTTTGGCTCCTGGATGAATAACAGTGATTTTCACTTTGGTACCAATTTCGCCACGGATAAGATTAACCGCTTCATCCGAACTCATCCCTACGGTTGAGGTGCCGTTTACCCCCACAATAATATCCCCCGCTTTGATGCCTGCTTTTTCCGCTGGTGATTCTTTGAGCGGCGAAATGACAACAATCACATTATCTTTCATGCCCACGTTCATTCCTACGCCACCAAATGATCCTTGTACATTTTCTTGGAAGCTCTTAGCTTGCTGTGGAGGGAAAAAGACAGTGTAAGGATCTTTGTACGAGCTCACATAACCTTCTATCATGCCGTATTCCAATTCCTTATCTGTGGGAAGCGTGGAAGACGCCTTCCAAAAGATGAATTTCTCATTGAGAGCAGATTGGACTTCGCTTAAAAGCGTGCTATCGAAAGTGCCATCTGTACGGGATACTTTGCTGGTCATGGCTGCACCAACAAGTACTCCACCTCCAAAGAGTACCGCTATGAGCAATAGCGCTCCGGACGCGAGCTTTAGTTTGTGTTTTTTGGAATGTACATGAATGTGTGATTGCATATTACGCTTAGTATACCGCACCTATGCTAGAATGAAAGTAATATAATTCTCATTTTATGACGGATAAGATTCGCGTTTATAACACGAGCTCGCGCACCATTGAAGACTTCAAAGCGCTCAATCATGCCAAAGTGAGCATTTATTCGTGCGGTCCCACGGTGTATCACTATCAACATATTGGCAATATGCGTGCAGCTGTGTTTGCCGACACGCTTCACCGCACGCTTGAGTATGCCGGCTATGAAGTAAGACATGTCATCAACATTACTGATGTCGGGCATCTTACATCTGATAGTGATCAAGGTGAGGATAAAATGGAAAAAGGTGCGGCTCGTGAAGGAAAATCAGTGTGGGAAGTGGCAAAGATGTATACGGACGCGTATTTTAAAGATTTAAGTGCACTTAATGTGGACGTAAGTGAATATCTCTTCCCGCGTGCTACGGATCATATACAAGAACAGATAGAACTTGTAAAAAAACTGGAAGCAAAAGGTTACACTTATATCATTTCGGATGGTGTATATTTTGACACTTCTAAGTTTACAGCGTATGCCGAATTTGCCCACCTTGATATTGAAGGATTAAAATCAGGCGCACGTGTAGAAGAAAACATCGAAAAGAAAAATGTGACTGATTTTGCATTGTGGAAATTCTCGCCGAAAGATGCACAACGTCAAATGGAATGGGAGTCGCCATGGGGAATCGGTTTTCCGGGATGGCATATCGAATGTTCTGCCATGGCGATGAAGTACCTTGGCCAGCGTTTTGACATTCATACAGGTGGTATAGAGCATATTCCTGTACATCACACTAATGAAATAGCACAGTCAGAGGCTGCTACAGGGCATGTGTTTGTAAACTACTGGATGCACAATAACCATTTACTCGATCAAACGGGTAAAATGTCCAAATCTTCCGGAGATTTTCTTACGCTTTCTAAATTGTGCAATGAAGGATATAACCCTCTCGCCTATCGCTATTTTCTCTTAACTGCACAGTATAGAAAAGAGTTGCAATTTTCCTACGAAGCTCTAGATGCAGCGTCGGTTGCATATGGAAAGCTTGTTGATTTTTGTAAATCTAACGCAACTAAGGGTGGTACCATACTAGAAAGTTATAGAGAAGCCTTTAAAGAAGCTATGTATGAGGATCTCAACACGCCTCGAGCGCTTGCCGTGGTCTGGAATATGCTCAAGGATTATGACGATAGTTATGAAGATCGCTATCGTACGCTTATTTCTTTTGATGCTGTGCTTGGACTAGGATTGGAAAAGATAAAGAAAGTTGAAGTTATTATTACCCCTGAAATGCAGGCGCTTCTTGATGCACGGGCACAAGCTCGTGCTAATAGGGATTTTGCAGAGTCAGATCGTATTCGCGATGAGATTGTAAGAAAAGGCTACACGGTAAAAGATACTGAGGACGGACAAGTACTTTCGCAATAAAAAGCCCCTCGGCGGAACGGGTCTCCGTGTGCCGAGGGGGTGGAAGTACCACTGTGAAGAAATCAAGGCCCGAGTAGCCAAGAAGCAGTGGCACTACGTATTTTACAGGCTATCCACTTTTTGTCCACCAAAAAAGGTACATCACCATGGCTTATGATTTGTGGCAAGCTCCCCTCTTTTTGCTACACTCATTTGCATGATCCCCCTCAACCAGATCGCTAAAGGTAATGACAAGCCAAAGCGCAAATATTCCTATGAGCGCCGCGGAGAGTCTTCCATCCCAAGCGATCCGCTTCGCGGGCCTCGTATCCCTCCGCAAGACCTTGAAGCAGAAAAGGCATTGCTTGGATCTCTTCTTCTCTCCTCTGAATCAATGTTTGAAATTGCAGACCTTGTTT
This sequence comes from Candidatus Nomurabacteria bacterium, assembly GCA_029288775.1. Taxonomy (GTDB): domain Bacteria; phylum Patescibacteriota; class Minisyncoccia; order Phycocordibacterales; family UBA5272; genus UBA11704. The sequence goes on from JARIGQ010000008.1 coordinate 15,553, forward strand.
CTGCAGAAAGTTTTTACGCTGCCAAGCATCAGATTATTTATGAAGTGGTAGATAATTTGGTTAATCGCAAGGAGCCGGTTGATATTTTGACGGTTTCTGCGGAACTTAAACAACGAAAGGAATTTGATTCTATAGGAGGAGCGGCGTACCTTTCTGAATTGCTTGGCTTGGTCGGTTCGGCGGCCAATATCAAGTACTATGCGCAAATCGTGCGCCGCAAAGAGTTGTTGCGTAAGCTCATCGAAGCAAGTACGCATATTGCTGAAATTTCGTATGATGAATCCGACACCCTGGAATCTATTCTTGAAGAAGCAGAACGTCGCGTATACGAAATCACTACAAAAGGTTCCGGATCCGGTCGTCTGATTGCCTTTCAGGAAATGATTGAAGAGACTTGGTCTCGTATTGAGAAGATGTCAGAAAATAGTGGGGAACTTCGCGGTGTACCATCCGGATTCAAAGATTTAGATAATAAACTCTCTGGTTTTCAAAAATCTGATCTTATTATTCTCGCCGCTCGACCATCCGTTGGTAAGTCATCTCTCATGCTCGACTTCGCTCGTCATGCTGCGGTAAAGCATGACATCCCGGTCGCTATCTTTTCTTTGGAAATGAGCAAGGAACAGCTGGTAGATCGTATGCTTTCTGCTCAATCGCAAGTGGATTCATGGAAGCTCCGTACAGCTAAATTATCGCTCGATGAAGAATTTGCTCGCCTTCAACAAGGAATGCACGAACTCATGAAGGCTCCTTTGTATATTGATGATACCCCCGCCAATACTATTCTTAATATGCGCTCGGTACTTCGCCGTTTGCATACTGAAAAGCCAATAGGCCTTGTAATTGTGGACTACCTTCAGCTCATGAACACCGCCAAGAGTTACGATAATATGGTAAATCAAGTGACGGAAATTTCTCGCTCCTTGAAAGGTCTTGCCAAGGAATTCAATGTACCAGTGATTGCTCTTTCCCAGCTCTCGCGTGCGGTAGAATCCCGTGGCGGTCGCCCTCGTCTCTCTGACCTTCGTGACTCGGGTTCCATTGAACAGGATGCCGACGTGGTGATGTTCATTCATCGTGAAGACAAGTATGGTGAAAATACCGATAAGAAGAATATTGTGGAGATCTTGATCGAAAAGCATCGTAACGGACCAACGGGTGTGATTGAGCTATTCTTCGACGACAAAAAGACTTCCTTCCTCTCAGTGGAGAAGTCAGAATTTGGCGATTTTTCTCTTCCAACTGTGGCTCCCGAGTTTTAGTTGACAAAACATATAAATAGTAGTAGTTTGCTATCTAGTGTGTCACATCCGTGATGCGCGCTCATTCCACAAAGAGGGTTTCTCATGATTTTCCGTTTTTTGCTCGCCGTCCTGGTGAGCGTACTCCTTGCCGCTTGCGGCGCCGACACCTTCGAAGAGAAGGATGCCAAGACCTGGGCCGACGAGGCCAAGGTTGCGCAGAAGAAGGTTAAACAGCTGGAGACCGAGCTGGCCAACAAGTCCATGACTTCTGTCCCAGGTGCGGCCGAGCTGCGTCAGATGACGTTCTTCTCTAGTTCTCCCTGCCTCAGGGCGCCATCGTCCGATGAGGACCAAGACAAGCAGAAGCAGGCCTGCGAAAACTGGGTGAAGGGCGTCGTCGACAAGGTCGAAGCCGAAGACACCGCCGCCTACGTCAAGTGGCGCGATGCCATGAAGCGGTTGTGGGATCAGTACCCCACAGAGATGGCCACGCTCGCTGCCGCCCGGCAGAAGGACATGGACCTGGCTGAATACAAGAACAAGGCTGAAGATCAAGTCTTCGCCAAGTATCCTGTGTTCGCTGCTGCCTACCAGCAAGTCGGCAGTCCGTCTGGGAACAAGAGTACGGTGCAAACCATGCTCTACAAGCTGCAAGGCTTCCACGAGAATGCTCTCGCCTTTCGGCGAAGCTCTCGCGGGTGACCGTGAAGTTCCGCAAATGCCGCCTCCGGGCGGCATTTTCTTTTTGCTATACTGACGAGACGTTATGAACGCTACCGACAGACTCGCGGAACTTTTTATGCGCTTTCCTGGCATTGGACCAAAGCAGGCCAAGCGTTTTGTCTATTATCTACTTCGCGAACATTCTCACTTTAAAGAGCAATTAATAAAAGCACTCGAAGAGCTCAAGTTTACTGGCAAGCAATGCGAATCATGTTTTCGTTATTTCGGAGACAAGAATCCTTCCAGTACTCGTACGCAATGTGATATTTGTGAAGATACTTCACGCGATCAAAGTGTGCTTATGATTGTCGAAAAGGAACTCGACATGGACGCCATCGAAAAGACTGGATCCTACACGGGTGTGTATTTTATTTTAGGTGGACTTATCCCTCCTCTTACGGAAAAACCTTCCGAACTTATTCGTATACGTGAACTGGTGGCTCGTATCCATACCAGTATTGAAGCAAGCACGCTTGCTGAAGTCATTTTTGCGCTTCCTGTGACCGATTTAGGTGACACTACTACCGAATATGTAGAACGCACCGTAAAGCAAATCGTAGGTATCGATACAGTGAAGCTTTCGCACCTTGCTCGCGGGCTTTCAAGCGGACTTGAGCTTGAATACGTCGACCGTAGTACGTTTACCTCTGCATTTGAACGAAGACAGTAAAATAAAAAATAAAACCGCCTTCGAGGCGGTTTTATTTAGTTGATCGCGTCGATCTTGAGTGCCATGTACGGCTGACGATGACCGTTTCGCTTGTGGTAGCGAGACTTTGGTCGATACTTTACCACATAGACCTTATCAAGCTTACCTGATTCGGTGATGGTGGCTTCAACCGTTGCGCCGGTGATAAATGGAGCGCCGAGCGTGGTAGCTGTACCGTCGTCTTTCATGATGACAGACTCGATGGTAATCTTGTCTCCCACCTTGTAATCACCTTTGATTTTCTCAACGGCAATTTCGTCGCCGACTGCGACCTTGTACTGCTTCCCACCTGTTTGAATAACTGCGAATGACATAGTGGGAGAATTATACAGTATTTCCACATTTTCTGCAAGAGTATACTATTGACGGATTTTTATGGCGTTGTAGAATGGGTGGCAACAATAGCTCATTGGGAGACAACCTATGAACGAAGTAGATTTTAGCGGACTTTCGAGTTCGGCAACCCTCCAGGAACTTGCCTTCTGGGTGGTGGGCGCGGTAGCTTTGGTAGTAGTCGTATATGCTGCCTTGTACTCTCACAAAAAGCGGCTCAAGCTGAAACCTCTACCCAAGCCCAAGAGGCGTGGTTGGCTCGAAGAGATCTGGGATCGAGAAGTCCTTGGACCACGCGCTGACTGGGATCAGTAGCCACGTTCCCTTTGCCCGCCTGTATGGCGGGCTTTCCTTTTAATCTTCATCAAGTATGGGCTTATCAAGAATAAGCGGCTCAATGTTTGCTGTTTCCCCTGAGATCTTAAGTACGTCCTTATCCACCTTCTTCAATTCCTTATACGCCGTATTGTAGTGATTCACACTTGTACCAAGTGTGTTCCCTAGCTTTTTCATATAGTCTTCGTATGCTGCCAAATGCTTTGCTAGTTCTTCTACACGCTTCTGAATCCCCTTTGCGCTTTCTTCAATTTTAAACGCTCGAAATCCATGCAGCACCGAATGGAGATATGCATAAAATGTCGTCGGCGATACGATAATCACATTCTTATCCTTATAGGCGTAATCAATCAGGCTTCGGGTATTCACTTTCACCGACCCTACTTCGTTCACGAGAAGATCATAGTAGATTCCTTCGGCTGGGATGAACATGAAAGCAAAAGGAAGCGTGTCTTCTTCCGGACGAATGTATTTGGAGGTTTCGTCGATACGCAGTTTCAAGTCTTTACGGAATTCATTTTCTAGGCGTTCGCGTTCCAGTTCATCCTTCTCGTTGATGATGCGATTGTAGTTATCCAAGGAAAACTTGGAGTCGATGGGAATGATGCCTTCTTTGGTACGAATGATGGCGTCCACTACTTCGCCATTCTTGAACTGATACTGCATTTCATAGGCTCCAGCTGGCAAAATATTGTCCAAGATGAGGCCCAATTGCGCTTCGCCTAAGTTTCCCCGCTGCTTTTGATGCTTGAGCACTTTTTCGAGATTTTGCAGCTGCTCAGTGATGGAGAATACCTGCTTATTGGACTCCTTTACTTCGGTAAGTTCGCGCGTGATGTCCTGGATGAGACGTTGGGTATCTGATCCTTGATGACGAAGCGCCTGGTTGATCTCAGAAGATGAACGATGAAGTCGTTCGTCCATAGTTCGATTGAGACGATCAAGTTGGTCTTGCAGAATAAGGAAAGTCTGGTCTTCACCTTCTTCTTTTTTAGCATTTCCACTGCGAAGAAGAATAATAATGAGAAGAACGGTAATAATGGAGCCGAAAATAGCGATAAGAATCGTAGGAGACATATGTTTGATAAGTATATCAAACAGTTTTTAGTTAAGAGTTAAGAGTGTAAAGCTTTTTCGATTATAGTTTATCGCTCTCTTCTGTTATCTCCCAACTTTTAACTAAAATGCTGCCATAATTTGGCCACGTTTTTAGGTACTTGACAAGGTATATAGGGTATGCTATACTGGTTACTGTCAATGCCATTCCGGCTGAGACGCTCAACGCACGTCCTTTCCACTGTTTCAAGGAGAACGCTCATGAAGATCCGCACCAGCAGCCCGCCCGGCACGAAGCCGAGCCTGTGCATCCACCCCAACAAGGCCGCCGACTTCTTCTTCCACGACCAGGGCACCACCGCCGGCCACGCGCGCCGCGGCATGCGCAACAAGCCGGGCATCGCCGGCGCCGACCACCCGGGCAAGCCCGGCAAGATCCTCGGCTGCAGCTGAACCTGGGCGGCCGCCGGCAGGCGCCGCGGCGCAGGTAACAAACCTCGCGCACGCCGCCGCCCGGAGGCCCGCACCGGACTCCGATCAACCCTCCTCGCCTGGCGCAAGCCAGAGGCCCCCGCCATAAACGGGGGCTTTAATATTTTATGTGCCCTACATGTTATACTTTTCATACTATGCAAGACAAAATCAAAGCCGAAATCAAGGCTGCAATGATGGCCAAGGAAATGGACAAGCTTCAAGTGCTTCGCCTTATTTCTGCAGCATTTACCAATGAACTCGTCTCCCAAGGACGCCCACCGACTGACCCTCTTTCAGATGAAGATTGTATGAAGGTTATCAAGCGTATGGCAAAGCAGCGCAAGGATTCCATCGATCAGTTCACCGCCGGTGGACGCGAAGACTTAGCGGAGTCAGAAAAAGCTGAACTTTCTATCATCGAAGCCATGCTTCCGGCACAAATGTCCGAAGCTGATATCGAAGCGCGTGTTAAGGCAAAACTTGCAGAATCCCCTATTGATCCTGCAAAGAAAGGCATGTTTGTTGGGCAAATGATGAAAGAGCTTGGTGATACTGCAGATGGAGCGGTTGTAAAGGCAGTGATTGATCGTCTTGTAGCATAACAATGAACGGGTTTGGCTTTAATCCGTCACCTGAAAAGCAATTAAATCTCGGTTTGGATCCAGAGAGCTTTTTCCATAATTTTTTCCCACAAGGTACAAAAACAGTAACCGGACTTGCATATAGTCACATATTCCAAGCCGGTATGGAGGCAGGATTTACGGATAAAGAACTCAAAGAGTATATGGCTAAACATGGGATCGAAATTAATTCCAAGCGTCCTCCTGAAGATGAAAGCGGTGTACAGATTCGCTTGACCTAACCTCTTCTCGATAATTGACCATAATACAATTATGTTGTATTATGTTTTTTGAGTGTGCATTCAAAACGAGGAGGATTCCATGGATATGAGGACAAACGAAATCAAGCGTGAAAGGATTTTGGAGCCCCAGGAAGTCGAGGTGGGATACCAGTTTGTACTGTGTCTTGTAGCGTTTCGGCTTCGCAACCGTAACGAACCCCAACCTCCCACTAAAGAGGCCCGCGCGGAGCGATTCAATAAAGATAAAAACTTAATCGCTCAGCAGTTGGGGTACGATAGCTACAGGTCGCTTCCTAAAGACGCAAAAGCATTCGAAGGTCGCTGCGCCGCACTCAAGAAACAAAAACGTAGTGCTTTTTTTCAGCTTGCGAGCCAGGAAAAAGCCTATAACGAACTTGTTTCGGAGATGTTGTACCAATCGATCATGGAGGAGCTCCACTTCTATGCTCCTGCCGTGCTACCGGGAGAGCGGATGTATCGTCTTATGCTTCGGATGACATATCATTCGTGCCGTTTGCCGGCTTTGGATCCGATAGCGCACAGTAAAAGCGCCTAGTGCGCTTTTCTTTTTTGGTGGGGTGTATTAGTATGAACTTCTACTGTTCTTAAAAAGGTAGTGAAATGAAAAAACTCAAAGACATCACGGAAGATGATTTCAAGCATCTCCATCGTGTGGGCGACGGCAAGTTCTTCATAGATCTCCATAAGCTGGTAGGATCTGTGATTTACGATGAGCTGATGGAGGCAGCGAAGGATCGCGACAGTGTCCTTATGACACTCCGCAAGATGGTCGAGGCAGAAAAACAATCAACACCAACAACGTAAGGAGTACGGATGGCTTATCCAACGTGGGATGATGTGGTTCGAATTGAAGGACTCATTTCCTCCCCAAAAGCTTTCAAAATAGAAGTAATCGAAGTATTCGGGCCAGCCATCTATGAAGATGTCTATTCCAAAGGACATCGAACGACTTCAGAAATGGCTCGTGAACTTCGTCGACGGATGATACAAGCGAGCGCTCGAAAGCCCGTACGACCTGTTCGGCCTCGTCGCATCGGCAAAGACGCTGCTGCGCGAAACGACGATTAATGCTGGAAACGGCAAGCGCCCCCTGCGGGGCGCTTTTGTTTTATCTACACTGTACGGGCATTGTCACTCGAATTGGCGAATATCCTCCCAAAAAAACCAGGGAACACGCTCCAGGAGGAAGCTTGGTCTGTATAGTCGCTTGAAAGCGCTCAAATCCCGGCGTTGACCACGTATGAAGATCAATAGCATCGGTTTGTGATACTACATTTCCTTTTGCATCGAGTATAAGAATAGTGAAAATACTATTTCTAAACATATCAGATCGAGCTTCTCCATAAAAGGTAAATCCATAGCCGATGGTCCCTCCTTCGTAGACAGATAGATTTCGGATGAAATTGTATCTATCAGTTGTAACCTGCTGACCATTATACGTATAAGAAACCAACGTACTTGGAGTATCATCTTTTTTAATATCTCCGTATCCGTTAAAGACGGTCGGCTCTGCGGTTTTAGGAGATAAGAGACCTCCATAATTGCGTGGGGACGGAAGGAAATCAAAAGAGAATATGCCTTGAGGCATTACTTTTGTAAGAGAAAGATTTGGATATGCGAGCTTGGCCAACCAAACTACAAACACCGCTAGACCTAAAATAAGCACAAGGCGCACTAATTTTCCAAGAAGATATTGTATAAGCTCCATAGAATTAGTTTTGTGGACAAGCGTTTGGATTCCATAGTCCTCGTTTGGAAACACGCGCAAGATTTTGCAATCCACGAAATTCCTTTTGATATTTGTAAGGAGTCATGTAGGTGTATTCGTAAGCATATCCTTCGGCTACCATTTTTCGATTGAGCATTTCTCCATCCTCCAAATACACGTACGCGAGAAGTCGTCCGTAGGTATCGTGAAGCGCTTGCGAGTCGTCATATTCCAAGCGTACGCTTTTTCCAGCTGCCAGGTCTTTCATTTCTTGAGATGCTTCTACACCGAAGCATTCTACGGGACGTCGTGGATCTACGGTTTCGGGAGTATTGATGCCGATGAGACGAACCACAGTGTCGGTACCGTCGATAGCTACATGAATTGTGTCTCCGTCTGTTACTTTTGTCACTTTATAGTAGGTACCAATATCATTTTCTACTCCTCCTTTTTGTGGGGTATTAAGGAAAGTTAATCCAAAGTATTGATAAAGGACAGCAAAGCCCAAGACCACAAGTCCAAGAATAGCTAACCCGAATGCGCCTTTAGGAGATTTGGAGGAATGGCCGGCCATAGAAAAAGTCTAACATGTACCTGGTGCAGCTACTTTCTTTGAAAGTGCATAGGTTGCAATAAAAAGAATAAGCAGACCGATATAACCAATTTCTTCCCCTTTATACGGAAGTACATTCAGCATGGTTGAGAATCCAAAAAAGCCAAGGAGCACTGAAAGAAGTGCGGTACCGCAGGCTGCACAACCAATACCCAAAAAAGCAATCAACATACCTAACCCGCTATACAATCCACTTTTAAGAATAATTTCTCCTCGCATACGCATATAGGTATATGCCATAGAAAGATTTATTCCTCCGAAGAAGGATCCTAAAATTGCAAGAATGAGTGTCGAAGCAGTAAAAGTATCTTGAATATCAAAGAAAGTTTTTAAAAAAAGAGTACAACGCTCCGGAAAAGAAAGTGCTGTAAAGGTAAGTAACTGTCCGGCACTTTTTCCGTTTTGTGCAGCAAGAAGCATGAGAAAGAAAAAGAGCGTGGAAAGTATAATCATTCGCCTGCTGTCTTTGCGGGCGAAGATAAGCGATAGGCTCTCGGTGAGCTCGTTCATGTGCTTAGTATACCCCATGAAGCACAGGGAAAGGGTGGAAAAGCAAAACCGCCCAAGCGGGCGGTTTATTTGATTTCATCCCCTACTTTACGCTTATTGATAAATTCTTCAAGTTGGACAATTTCTGTTTCTACAGCTTCTGCCCATTCTTCTTTGGTTCCATGAATAGCGCGCAGTTTTGCTTTAAAATTAATATAAAGAGGATAAATGAGTTCTGGGTCTTCAGCTATAAGATCAGCAAACTGCTCCTGTTCTTCTTTCGTAAGCATAACGAGGCCAGCTTCGAAAGCTCGAGCTTCTTCGAAGGTTAATTTGGAATTTTCCAAAATAGTGCGGATGCGGGTAATAAGGGCCATACTATAAGGTTTTTCTGCTAGATTTCTGCTAGAAATGAGGAAAAACCGAGGTTCTATAACTTCACTCTCTCATGCTAAGCATGTTTCGTCAAGATTTATGAGCGGGCTTCTATGGAGCCGGGAAGAGTGGCCGAACGCACAACTGCGCCGTCTAAGAGCTGCGCTAGAATGAGTGCGCGCTTAATTGCTGTATCAGTTTGCTCTTCCATACGGCTATCTTTGACACTTACGGAGTAATGTTCGCGTTCCTTCATTTCTTCTGGCATGATCTTAATAAGATTAGAAGGATCAAAATTGGTAAGATCAGTTTCAAACTTTGGTGTGTTAAATGATGATCCTTCCATAGTAGTGTGTAGATTGGTAAGCGATTAGTCTACGCAGTATAGACCCGCGCTTTGGCATCGTGCAAGTAAAAAAAGTGTGTTATTGTGAAGAACTTTTTCGGTTTGGAAAACGCTTACAGAATAATCTCAACAGTGCTTCTTTATTTGACGTTTGTACACTTTTAGGTTGATGCTAAAAAGCTAAATCCTCACTCTTCTAACTTCCGTGTATTTTTTAGTACGACCGGTATGTCAGGCCTGCGTTGCGGTGTCGTCATCAAAGCTAATGAGACACATGACAAAATTGTTTACTCTAGGAATCCTCCTTATGGGTACTATTGGAGCGTATGTGTATCTGTGCCTGCAGACCTAAAAAGTGGAAAAAGTGTGAAAAAAGCCTTACTTGTAAGGTTCAGGAACCTTTTGCGTCACAGAGGTATATACGATTATGGAAAGGACTTTTGCAAATGCCACATTACTATCAGCTTCGGTTCTGGCCGGGTTTATGTTACTTATTCCCATTGGTCACCTTTCCGCACAAAATGAAGTGAAGATTGATGAGAATGCAAAATTCAGATCAGCAATAGTAGAAAATTTGGATTTGAATCGCAGTGATTTCGCTATTGATATTCAAGGTCTCACCATTCCTATCCTTTTAGACGCAAGCACGACGGTATACCTCGGAAATGGTGATGAAACATCGCTTTCTTCTCTTAAAAATGGTGAAAGCGTATATATTTTTGGCTCTTACAATCATGATACGCGTGATATTCTTGCCGAAAAAATCATTATTAGAAACAAGCGCATTACCAGTCGAACCTCTTTAAGTCGCGCGCAGGTAGCCTCGGGTCAGAATACAAACGAAGCTGATGGAACAATCTTAGGCTTATTATCATCAAAATAATTGACAGCAATTGTGAAAGGTATACAGTTATAGATGGCAGTACCACAAGCAATCAGGAAGGAGATCTACAATGTCCGCCATTCAAAGGGCTGTTCATAGTCACGGAGACACACAACCCCTGTCCACCGAGTGCCGTATCAAGATGTTGGAAAAGGGGCCGAAGTTCTGCTTCATCTTTCGAAACCAAACCGAAAGCGGGGTATTTTCTAATCGGGCCGAAGCAAATGAAATCCTCACCAGAATGTGCCTCAATAACTCTGTTCGGGCACAAGAAGATGTGATGAATGCATGGAAGGACAAGAACCGGGATATTCCTTTCCTTGCAACCCAAGAAGACATCGAAAGGCTTAGAAATGAGCTCGACCAGTTGCTGCCCCCTGGACAGCGTTGACGAACCCCGCGCAACTCCCGTTGCGCGGTTCTCTTTTGTATAAAAAAGAAAATCGCACTGAGCGTGCGATTTTCTTTGTAGAGTATTGAGATTAGGAGAGATGAGCAGAAACGAGCTTAGTCATTTCAAACATATTCACCTGAGACTTCCCCCCGAATACCTTCTTGAGATGGTCGTCAGCGTTGATGTTGCGCTTGTTCTTTTCGTCCTGAAGATTATTCTTCTTGATGTACTCCCAGAGCTTCTTAACAACTTCTCCGCGAGACATTGGCCCCTTTCCGACAACGACAGCTAGCTCATCGCTAATGTTCATAGGCTTCATGAGTGCTGGATTTACTTTTGATGGCATATATTTATGGTTACCCCCTTAGTATAGCAAATCAAGACAAAAAAGCCCATATCTATTCACAGTGTCAACTTTTACTCTTCTTTGGGTTCTCTTTTCTTATCCGCCCTAGCTTTCAATTTAGCAGTACTCCCTTCTTGACGAGAAGCTGATCTAAATGGCACGAATCCTTTTCTTTTTGCATGCATGGGCTCTTTTCTCATATACAACGTGACGAGAGGAAAAAGTTCAATCTTTCAGGATGCAGCACCCCAGGTTTCTTTCATCTTTATATAAAGCGCATCGTTTTTTGCTTGGAGATAAGCACTGTAAAATACCCGCGCTGCTTTAGCTTTTTCATTGTCATTCCAGGTAGAGTCTTGAGGAAGCTTGGCTTTTCGCATTCTTATTTCCGCGACTTTTGTGGTTGCTTTTTGAGGATTGGAAACATATTTCCTGCCACTTGGATGATTAGCATAGCGTCTAGCTCGGGTGTATCCCATTTGCAGAAATTTACGAGCCATATCCATACCTACAAAGTCTTTTTGCTTTTTGTACATGAAAAAAAGTTCCAAAATTTTGGAAGCAGAAACGCGAGCAATTGCTTCCGTTTTAAATCTCCAATAAGGAAGTATTTCCGATTTATAAGGCTCAACCAAAAGCACCCCCTGTTCTCCTCTGCCTATTTCGTAAAGTTCAGGATGCCGGCGAAAATCTATCTTTTTGAAATTTCTGGTATAGGAAAAAGTTTTACTTACATGCTTGCGCATGATGTTACCCGATTGAAGCCATCCATTCCTCCGAAGTGGTGACTTCAGCCTGCCATGGGAATACTTTCTCCATAAGGATTTGATGGACATCAGGCTTCGGATCCGCACACAAATCAGAAAGGACAGTAATATTGTAATCTTTATCAGCGGCTTCTCGTACCGTGGAAAGAACCACTCCGCTTGTCATAATCCCGGTGACTACGATATCTGTAATCTGTTGGGCGCGCAAAATAATGTCCAAGTCGCTTCCAGCAAAGGCACTTACTCGTTTTTTCACTACCACAATATCATGTTCCTGTATTTCAATAAGCGGTTGAGGGTGTACCATGACGCTTGGGTTTCTTTCACGTAGATGGCCGAAGACTTTATTGGTAGCAATGGGTGCTTCCGGGTAGCCTTCTCGGAATCCGACTACAACAAAAATCACACGAACACCTTTGGAACGAGCTGTTGCAATCGCTTTTTCTGTACGAGCTAAAAAAGCATCCTTATCTTGTGCATTATCAATAATAGCTGGCTGAATATCCATAACCAAAAGCGCGGTATGTGAGTGCATAAATAAAGTATAACTAATAGTATTTACACTATAAAAGACGATCAGGAAATGAGCTTCTTTCTTCTTGAGTGGTAGGTCTTTTTACCGCTCCCTGTTTATACGCTTGGTTTATACTCTACGATCCATTCAATGCCGTATTTGTCTCGAAATGTGCCAAAATAGGTTCTTCCTGGTCCTTCTTCTAAAGGTCCTTCTACATTTCCTCCCGCAGAAAGCCCGTTAAATACTTTTTCTGCTTCTTCTTTACTTTCTGTCAGAATACGGATTTTACTTCTATTTTCCTGCTCGCTTACGGTTCCTAAAAATGAAGGCACATCATTACCAGTAATCATCGCACCTCCTATATTCAGTGTGATTTGCATTAACTTCTCCTTCTCTTCTTCTTTGAGATGAAAATTGGATTGAGTAATTTCTTTGAAGCGAACAACGTCTACTATCTCTCCGCCGAGTACGGATTGATAAAACATAAAAGCTTCTTCCGCATTGCCATTAAAATTGATCCAAGGGTTAATAGTCATAGAAGAAAGTATATATGCTGTAAGCGTTTTACGCGAAATGGAAATGTTGTCCTTTAGAAAACTTGATTTTATAAAAAAAGTATTGTATAATTTTATTACACCTGAAGGACGTTGAATATCCTTCATCTCTCGTGGAGACCTTCAAACGCTCTACTTCCATTGTTCAAATATTTATAATCAAAATATCTTCGTAATCTCGATATTTTCAGAATCTCTGCGCACTTATATACGCGCTCTACGGGAATAAAGGGACAAGTTTACTCTTACCCAACAAGGCTTTGCCTTTACAATCACACTATGAAAAAAATACATGCTGGCACAATTGCCACGCTTTCTGTTCTCGTTTCTGCAGCACTCGCTTCACAGGCTTTCGCTTATTACCCTATTAATTCTCAGCTCGACATGGGCGAGACAAATGGAGACGTCACCAATCTCCAGACATTCTTCAAGGATAATGCTTCCATTTATCCGGAAGGAAAAGTTACTGGTTACTTTGGTAGCCTTACCAAATCAAGTGTAGAGCGCTTCCAGGCTCAGTACGGCTTAAGTACTGTTGGCCGCGTCGGTCCACTTACTCGAGATAAAATCAATGATCTTATCAATTCAGGCGGATGGACAATGGGAGACGTATCAGGCCCTGCAATCTATTCAGTTTCCAAGAATCTTACCAATACGACGGCGACATTCTCATGGAATACTGACGAAATGGCAACGGCAAAGATATTCTATAATACCAATCCAGTTACTATGAACGAGGGAGACATTAATTCGGTTGGCTTTGGTTCAACGAATGGATGGGTAGCCGCGAATGACAACGTTGCTCGCAACGCTCAGCAAGTTACCATCTCTGGGCTTCATCCCAACACGCAGTACTACTATGTGATCGTTTCAACAGATCTCAAAGGAAATGTAAGCGTGTGGAATCCAAACATGACGTTTGTGACAAATCAATAACAAACTTCTTATAAAAACCACCTGCACATGCAGGTGGTTTTTATATGTACCCTAATCTCCCTATAAATGGCCGTGAGCCTCATTTCTTGTAATAAAATCTGTTGAAAAAAATTAACGAAATCCTTTTATTAGTTTGAACTCCACTTGAACCATCGCATTCCAATCAAAGTAAAAACAAAACAATAAATGAAAGAAATAACGAGAGCTTCTGTTGTTCTGGTATCCCAGGTGCTAGGTTGCATTGCTGCCAGCAATAGAGTTTTTACCGATCCGTAAGGAGACCACTGTATGATTTTTTTAGCCATATCTCCTAACACGCCAAGTTCACCAATTGCTCCTACCACTACCAGAGCTATGTAAACAAATCGAGCGACAGCATTTACTGTTTCAGCGCTTGCTATAAGCGCGACAATCGCAAGCCCAAGACTGAGAAATACAGCCCCACAAAGAAGCGAGGCGAATAACCCGATAATATATCCACCCATAGAAAGAACGATGTGGTCAATGAAGTAGGCGGCTATAAAAAGAATACTAGTCATGATAGCCATCTGAAAAAGCTGCACCGCAATTCTGCTAGCAATAATTTCAAATGCCCCTGCCGGCGTAACACGCAGACGTTGAAAAATTCCTTTTTCCCGGGCATTTGCGGTTGCATTTGCGTATCCCATAAGACCTACAGCGATTAATCCAATAGTAATACATGAAGCCATTGCAAACGGACCACCCATAGTAATTACAACCCCCTTCCAAGAAATCAAGATAATAAGCGGAACCAGTGTTGCCATAATAGAAGAACGACGATTGCGCCACAAAATACGCAAGTCAGCGTTAAAAAGAGAAAGGAAGACTGATCTTCGTGATGGTAAATGTTTTCTTGTATCCATAAGCTTAGCCGCGTACTTCGCGCCCTGTTAGCCCGATAAAAACATCTTCAAGCGTGATTCGCGACCCACGAGAGACAGCCTTTACCCTAGGATCTTCTTTGTAGTCTTCAATGAATCGTTCCGGGCTATCAATGGCAATAATTCGTCCATGATCAATGATTGCCACCCTGTCACACATCGCCTCCGCTTCTTCCATGGAATGTGTCGTAAGAAGAATGCTGCGACCCGTTTCTTTAATTTTCTCTATTCTATCCCACAGTTGTCGGCGCGATTGAGGGTCAAGGCCAGTTGTAGGCTCGTCAAGAAGAACAAGTGGAGGATTATGGATAATGGCAATAAGAAGAGAAACTCGTTGCTGCTGACCTCCTGAAAGCTGACCAAAACGTTTATTCTTTGCATCTGCTAAATTAATTTCCTGAAGTAAACCTTCTACATATCCGGGAGGAGTAGCTACCCCATACAAACCTGCATAAAGAGTAATGATTTCCCGAACCGTAAGATCCGCCTGAAAACTTGTCGACTGCAACTGTACACCCATGTTTGCTTTTGAATACATCGGGTTCTCGTTAAGAGAGTGGCCTACTATGGTTACTGTCCCAGATTGGGGTGCAAGGAGTCCTTCAATCACACTTAAGGTACTGGTCTTTCCTGCTCCGTTTGGCCCCAATAAACCAAAAATTTCTCCTGGGTGTATAGCAAAGCTAATTCCTTGCACCGCATGGTGCGCTCCATAATAAACATTTATCCCCTGTACCTCTAAAATGGGTTGTGGCATGTGACTTAGTTGTGACTTAGTATAGTATATGGCGAAAGAGGGAATGAAATATGACTTTAGATATATTTATATTTCTTTTGCACACGCTTGTTACAGCTAGAAACTTTTTCAAGTTTCTAGCTCTCTAGGAAATAGTTACAACAGCTCTCATTTACTTCCCTATTGCAAAAATACTTGTGCAAGAATACCTATTGCCACTCCAACACCAAGGACTCCTCCGATTAAGGTCACTCTTTTCACTACCGAAACTTTGCGAATATGTAAGGAGTAAGCAATGACAATGAGCACCAAAAAATAAGCGCTATCCAAAAAATACCAATCGATGACCTGTAGTAAAGCCTTGGTTGTATGGCTCAAGGTCGGATTATTGAGAACATGATTCTGCAACCAAAAGTGGATGGCGTCAGCAGGGCTCGGTGACAATGTCCCCAAGAATCCTCCAAGGAGAAAAATTCCGACAGGAGTTCTAAAAAACTTTACTTCCTTCTCTAAGTGCCACCCGTGAAAGAGATGTTTGATTGCCATGAGTAAAGTCTAGCATGGACTTTCACGGTCGGAAGTCATAACTCACGTAATTTGGCTTGGGCTATGGGCGAAGTTCGAACCCATTTACAACAAGAAACCGCCTCATCGGCGGCTTCATAAGTATCTGGACTGGATCAGTCGAACGGCTGAAAGTCCGGATCGAAGACCTGCATCTGATGCCAACCACGAGTGAACGTGCCGCCGCCATAGAGCTGTGGCTCGGAACGGTCTTCCTCGGAAAACTTGATGTTGTACTCCTTAGAGATCTTGGGGTAGACCTCATCCAGAGCATTCCTTTGCTCCCTTGTTCCCGCAAAGGTGAAGGTTTGGCAAGTTTCAACGGATGCTTCC